>NZ_LZHQ01000027.1 GCF_001690655.1 Gilliamella sp. Occ3-1 | reverse complement strand
TTAAGCTCAGTTCGGCAAACATCTGTTTAAGCTTACGGTTTTCAGCCTCCAGCTCCTTTAAGCGTTTGATATCCGAAGTTTCCATTCCGCCGTATTTTTCCCGCCATTTATAGAAAGTTGAATTACCCATGCCATATTTACGACAGAGTTCTTTAACCGGAATACCCGCTTCAGCTTCTTTTAAAATAGCGACGATTTGATGTTCAGTCATTTTTTTCATGTTTAAATCCTCTTTACTTTTATCATAGAGAATTTTCTACTTTTTTGCTGTATTATTTTAGGGGAGAGTTACAGCTTGACTTACAAATCCTACCCCTATAATGCCGATTTTTTCCATATAGTTACTCTGTTTTTATTTGTTTACCTGATTTGCGTTATAATATTTATAAAATAAAAGATGGTAAATGGCTTTAAAATTGTTTTATTAACAACTGGAGATTGGTAATATGGATCTTTTTAGAAGTATGAAGGCATTTGTATTGACTGTGAAGACAGGTTCATTTGCATCAGCTTCTATTTCATTAAATACCTCTCCGCAAATGGTTGCGAAATATATTCTTTTTTTAGAAACGCAATTAGGGTTAAAGTTACTTAATCGAACAACACGTTCACAAAATCTTACTGAATTTGGTAAGCAGTATTATGAGCGCTGTGTGAGTATTTTAGGTGAAGTTAAAGCCACCTCTATGCTTGCGCAACAGTTTTTAGATAAACCTAGTGGTGTGCTTAGAATTAGTGCACCATTTACTTTTGGTAATTTTACTTTAGTGCCATTAATTAGTAGTTTTATGAAGTGTTATCCCCAAATTAGTGTCGATATACAATTAAGTGATCGTTATGTCGATTTAATTAAGGACGGTTTTGATATCGCTTTTCGGATTGGTGATTTGAGTGATTCAGGCCTTATTGCTCGTAAACTTAATCCTCATCAACTTATTTTTGCTGCCTCACCAGATTATTTAGCGCAATATGGTGTTCCATTAATACCTGATGATTTGAAAAAGCATCAATGCTTGATTTACCAATATGTGAATCAGAATAAAAAAGATCATGTTTGGTCGTTTATGATTAATGGTGAAATAGTCAATATTCCTATATCAGGGACATTTAAAAGTAATCAGACTTCAGCGTTAGCGATAGCTGCGATTGAAGGACTAGGTATCACCATGTTGCCAGAATCTATGTTACAAGAACCAATTAAGCAGAAAAAATTATTTCCCATATTACAAAAATTTTTACCACCTGCCAAGCCGCTTAATATGCTTTATACTGCTGATCGTCAGCAACCACCAAAACTAAAAGCATTTATTGAATTTGTGTTGAATGCAATATCGTAATAGGTTTGTTTTTATGCATAATAAAAAAGGCGATTTGCTCGCCTTCTTTATAATTACCATAATTGATTCTACAATTATTTTATTGTAGCTAAAGTGCTTACTTCTTTATCTAACATATTGTTTAGATAAACTAAATCATTAGCAGTTAAAGTTCCTACTGCATATTTTAATTGTAGTAAACTGGTTAAATAGTTATATTTTGCATCTGATAAATTTCGTTTAGAACTGTATAGTTGAGTTGTTGCATTTAATACGTCAACAATTGTTCTTGTTCCTACTTGATAACCAGAATTGGTTGCTTCTAATGAACTTTGTGCCGAAACAACTGCTTGTTGATAAGCTTTGATTGCGCTAATCGATGATGAAATATTGTTGTACGATGAACGTACTTGATTAATTACACCACGATTGGTGCTTTCTAATTTTTCGCTAAAGCTCACGTACTCTTGTTGTGCTTGCTCAACTTTAGACATTGTTGCTCCACCTGAAAAGATAGGTAGGTTTACACTGACGCCAACATAGTTGTTTCCTGAATAAGATTTGCCTCTATGTGCTCCAGGTGTGATGTTGTTACCATATCTGTCAGTTTTATTCAAATTAGTTGATGCATCTAAACTTGCTGTAGGTAAATGTCCTGCCTGTGAGAGTTTGATTTGTTCACGCGCTATGTCTTGATTTAACCTCATTGTTAATAAATTAAGATTAGCTGTTTTAGATTGTTTTAACAATGTGCTGATTTGTGCTGGGGATTCTGTTTTAAATGTATTGGTGTTAACACTAGCTAAACTTGAATAAAAACGACCACTCACTTGGCGCAATGCTTCAATGGCGTTATTTAGATCATTTAATGCATTAACTTGTTGTGCAACAGTTAAGTCATAATTGGCCTGAGCGTTTTGTACATCAGTGATTGCTACTAAACCAACTTGATGTTGTTGACGAGTTTGTTCTAACTGACGGCCAATTGCTTTTTTCTGTGCATCAATAAAGCTTAATGCATCAAGTGTTTTTAATACATTAAAATAAGCGACAGAAGTATTTAAGATTAATGTTTGACCTTGGTATTGATAGGCAATATCAGCAATACTTGCTTGTTTTTTAGTAATATCCAAGGCTTTCCAATTTGAGAAATTAAAAATGCTTTGAGATACTGCGACTTGGTATAAGTTGCCACTTTTAGATTTTACACCACTTGTATCACGTCGACCATGAGTAACACCATATGAAGCATTTAAACCAACTTGTGGTAATAAACTTGCTCGAGAACCTGAAATTGCTGCGTATGCTTTATTTTTTTCAGCTAATGAACTACGTAGATCTGGGTTAGTTTCTTTTGCTTGTTCATAAACTTGTATCAAATTTTCAGCAAAAACAGATTGGCTTAACGCTAAGCCAATTAAAAAGGTTAAGGTTTTTTTCATCAATCTTCTCTTTAAAAATCATTAAAATTAAAATATTGTAGTATTTTTAATGGTACAATTTTAACAGATAATTTGCATATAGTAAGCATTGTTTGTTTGCCATCCGCACTTTTTATTCAAATTCAGCTTAAATTTGAGATTTTATATGAAAATTAAAAACAGTCTGGTAAATTTTGACAAAAATGATGTGTTTAATTTAACGAAACGAATCTTGTATAAAGGTTTTTTTTCTTTGTTTGAATATCGTTTTCAATATCGAAAATTTGATGGTTCAATGAGTGAGATTGTTACTCGTGAAATTTTAGAACGTGGGCATGCGGTTGTACTTTTAGCATATGATGCAAAACGTGATGAAGTTGTGCTAATTGAGCAAATCAGGATTGCTGCTATTGAAACCCAAGATAGCCCTTGGATACTAGAACTTATTGCTGGTATGATGGATCATGAAAATGAATCATTTGAAGAAGTAGCAAGACGTGAAGCAATGGAGGAGGCGGGAGTTGTTATTGGTCGATGTAAACCCATCATCAGTTATTTAGCATCTCCTGGAGGTTTAACTGAACAATTGCACATTTTGGTGGGTGAAGTTGACTCATCAACCGCTGAAGGCATTCATGGTCTTGACGAAGAAAGTGAAGATATTAAAGTTCATGTAGTAAGTCGAACTCAAGCTTATCAATGGGTTAAAGATGGAGTGATTAACAATGCTGCATCAATTATTGCTCTTCAATGGTTAGAACTTAACTATCAATTATTGAAAGAAGAGTGGATATAACTTTTCTGTAAGCAATTTTAATTATTTCTTTCATAAAAGTGAATTATATTTTACAATTTTATGAAAAGTAGAATTTATAATAAAAATCATGTTTCCAGTTTCAATGTCTATTTTATTACTGACATTATTAACCATAATTATAGATTAATAAATAATTGGGGTGAATTTTGGAGTCATTTTTAAAACTTCCAATCCGTAATAAAAATTACGGTAAAATATTACATATAACTGATACTCATCTTTTTGCTGATGACGTTGGAACATTGCTTGGTGTGAATTCTAATGCAAGCTTTCTAGCTGTTATAAATGAAGTTGAACGTAGTAATAAGAAGTTTGATTTAATTGTAGCAACAGGTGATTTTGTACAAGATGGCTCTAAAAAAGCTTATGCTCGTTTTGCCGAACAAATAATTAAGCTTGATACTCCTTGTGTGTGGTTGGCTGGCAATCATGATAATTATGAGTATATGCAAGATGTGTTTGCAAATTATCATTTTGCTGATAATAAAGTAGCTTTATTGGGAGATAATTGGCTGATTATTTTATTGAATAGCCAAGTTGTTGGTCAGGCTTATGGTTTTTTACCTGAATTCGAACTTGAGTTCCTACACAATATTTTAACTGAACATCCTTATAGAGGCGCGTTAATATTTTTACACCATCATCCAGTTGATTCTGGTTGTCATTGGCTAGATCATCATATTTTAAAAAATAGTGACCAATTAGAGGAAATTATTCAAAAACATTCCAATGTAAAAGGGATTGGGTGGGGACACATTCATCAAAAACAAGATTATGTTTGGCATAATTGTAAGGCATTTTCAACTCCTTCGACTTGTTTTCAATTTAAACCTGAATGTTATGATTTTCAATTGTCAAGTGATGATGCACCGGGTTGGCGAGAAATCACACTTAATATTGATGGTTCTATTGAGAGTGATGTTTATAGATTAAAGAATAATCATTTTTTACCAGATGTTTCTCAAAACGGTTATTAGTAAGTAGTAATCATAATAAGCTTAAAATTGGTTAATAATCACAACAAAGGTGCGAAAAAGTAAAAAAGCCGCTCAACGATGCGTTGCCAAATAGGGCGCTGATTCCACTCCTTGGGGTTTATTTTATCTGAATTAGATAAATATTTTTGTAAGAGAACTGATAGCGATTTAGCAAATTCTGCATCGTCAATCACAGTTGTAATTTCAAAATTAAGCCACAAACTGCGCATATCTAAATTAACAGTTCCGACAAGACTTAATTGATTGTCAATTAAAACACTTTTGGTATGTAGTAAATTATCATTGAATTGATAGAGTTTTACTCCGCCGTTTAATAATTCAGAAAAGAATGCTCGACTTGCCCATTTTACCATTAATGAGTCATTATTTTTAGGAATGATGATGATGACTTCAACACCTCGCTGTGCGGCTGTGCATACTGCATGCAAAATATCATCACTTGGTACTAAATAAGGTGTAGTGAAAATTATTTGTTCTTGTGCTGAATAAATTGCCGTTAATAACACTTGGTGGATCATGTTTTCCATGTAACCAGGACCCGATGCAATTAATTGCATAATATGTTTTTTATCTTCAGGTGGTTCAGCGAAATCAGTAATTTTCGGTAGTGATAAATATTTGCCTGTTTCTAGCTCCCAATCACTGGCATAGAGAGCACCCATAAGGGTTGTAACTGGGCCTTTCATTCTGACCATGATATCAACCCATTTGCCAACATGTTTATTTTGTTTGAAGAAACGCGGATCGACAATATTCATACTACCAGTATAAGATATATAGTTATCGATAATAGCTACTTTGCGGTGTTGACGTAAATCTAACCGCCTAAACATAAAACGAAGTAAATTTACTTGTAATGCTTCGACAATGATGATGCCAGCATCACGCATTCTTTTACTAGCATTACTTTTAATAAAATGCCTGCTACCGGCAGAATCAACCATTAATCGGCAAGTTACACCTCGTTTAGTTGCTTGAACAAGTGCTTGCTCGACATCATCAGCACGACCGCCTTCATTCCATATATAAAATACCATTTCGATATTTGATGTCGCATGATTTATATCATCAAGTAAACGGTCAAAAATTATGTTTGTTTCACTCAGCAACTCAATATTATTGCCATAAATTCCATCAAGACCAGTTTGATGTTTACATAGCTGAAAAATCGGTCTACTGACTTGGCTAACTTTATTGGTGAATATGTCGGGAAAGTTACTTAGTTGGTTAATAAACTTGGAAATAGCTGGGCGCATTTTTTGTGCGCGTTTAACTCGTTGCTGACCTAAGTGAACTTCACCCAATAAGAAATAAAGAAACACACCGACAAGTGGTAAAATATAAATAACCAGCATCCATGCAATAACATAAGTTGTAGGTCTTCGCTTAAAGACAATCCGTAATGTTGTTGATACGACGATCAACCAATAAACAAGGAAAATTAAGGTACTAATTAATGCATGGAATGAGGTAAATTGCATATTTCATTAGCTATCAGTTAAGTTTAATTTATTTATTGAATCTTTAGTACAATCATAATTTTGAAATACTTCAGGTAATGGCTTTGGGTTGTTATGTTTATCTACTGAAACATATGTGAATACGGCATCTGTTATGCAAAAGCGTTGTGTTGAATCAGATGTATCAATTACTTTTTTAACCCAAACTTCAATACCAATTGTAATAGAAGTCTTTCCAGTTTTGATGCAATGTGCATAACAACAAACAACATCTCCCACCATTGCAGGTTTATAAAATGTAATACTACTAGCATTTACTGTTACAACTCGATTTCTTGCTATTTCTTTTGATAAAATGCCACCGGCAAGATCCATTTGAGACATTATCCATCCACCAAAAATGTGACCATGCGGATTAGTGTCAGCAGGCATTGCTAGCGTTCTAAGTACTAATTGACCTTTAGGGGCTATATTTTGTGTCATACTAAAATACTCCGTATGTACAATTTATTTATTGTTTGTATTTTTATTCATATTTTTATAGATATAGATGCCTGATATTAATGATAATAGTAAGGATGCACCAGGTAAAATAAATACTTTAAATATCCAAAAGAAATCATCTGAGGTGTAATAGGTAGCACCTAAGCTACAAGCACCACATAATATAAAAAAGAAAATCCATAATAAATTTAATTTATTCCAGATGGTTATCTCTAATCGTATTTCTTTTCCTAGCATTGTTTGAAGTAGGTTTTTTTTGAAAATAAATTGGCTAATTAATAAGGCTAAAGCAAATAAGAAATTAACAATAGTCACTTTCCATTTAATAATATTGGGATCACGCATATAGAGTGTGAATCCACCAAAAACCATAACCATCAGATAAGAAATTAGCTCTACTTTATCTAGTTTTCTATATAAAATAAGAATCAGAAGAAAACATGCTGTAGCAGCAATCATTAATGCTTGAACGCCAACAAAGACATCATACATGGTTAGAAATACAAAAAAGAATATAAGAGGAATAAAATTTAAAAGTTGTTTCATTTAATTGTTATCCTAGCACAATAGATGAATTGATACATTACTAAATAAGTAGAAAGCCTATTTGAATAGGCTTATTTTTTGTGATGAAGTTCAGGATGAGCTTTGCAATCGCCCGATTGACAATGTCCATACAAATACAAACTGTGGAAAGTTAAATTAACACCATGCTGTTCAGCGATCTCTTTTTGTCTAGCATTGATAATATCATCGCGAAACTCGAATACTTCGCCACAATCTAAACAAATTAAATGGTTATGATGTTGTTGTGTTGCTAGTTCGAAAACTGCTTTGCCACCCTCGAAGTTATGGCGAGTAACAATTCCAGCATCATCAAATTGATTCAAAACACGATAAACGGTTGCAAGTCCAATTTCTTCCCCCATATTAAGTAGTTTTTTATAAAGATCTTCTACGGTAATATGTTGGCATGAAGGATCTCGCAATAATTCTAAAATCTTTAATCTTGGTAATGTAACTTTTAAACCAGCGCTTTTAAGTGCTTCATTATTATCATTATCATGATTTGTCATATTACTTTCCAATTAATTTATTGATAATTACCCATTATAGGAATTATGTAGGGTAAATAAAAGAAATCATTCCAATAGATTAAATTTTCATTTCGATTTTGACTTGATTTACCCAATTGTTAATACGTTCTTCAGTTAATTCTGGTTGACGATCCTCGTCGATGGCTAAGCCAACGAAATGGGTGTCATCAACTAAACTTTTAGATGATTCGAAGCTATAACTTTCGGTTGACCAGTGACCAACAATTTTCGCGCCTTTGGGCTCAATAATATCGCGAAGTGTTCCCATGGCATCACAGAAATACTCAGCATAATCTTCTTGATCGCCACAACCAAAGATAGCCACTGTTTTACCGCTAAAATCAATTTTTTCTAAATTAGGAAAAAAGTCATCCCAGTCTGCTTGAGATTCACCATAGTACCAAGTTGGGATACCGAAAAATAGATAATTGTATTGTTCAATGTCTTCTTTAGTGGTTTTTGCAATGTCGAAAAGCTCAGCTTTGTCACTACCTAAAATAAGTTGAATTTGCTTTGCTACATTTTCTGTATTGCCTGTGTCACTCCCAAAAAAAATACCAACTTGTTTCATATTTGTACCTTGTTATTTACGATATTAAAATATTTTAGGAGTATATCATTGTCACTTACTATCAGCAATAATTCTAAATTACACAGAACATAACTTATTATGTACTATACAATTTATTCATCTTGCATTAAAATTATTGTCTATTTTTTATATTAACTTAGGTTGTAGGATTTCATTATGAACTTGCATGAGTATCAATCTAAATATCTTTTTAAACAATATAATTTACCCGTACCAGAAGGGTACGTTTGTAATTCAATTAGTGAAATACAAGATACATTAGCTGAATTATCTTCTGGGAAGACTTCAGATGCTTTGGTTGCTAAATGTCAAGTTCATGCAGGGGGAAGAGGTAAAGCAGGTGGTGTTATTTGTACTCAAAACTATAGCGAAATAATGCAATTTGCTGAAAAATGGTTAGGGCAATATCTGGTTACTTATCAAACCAATGATAAGGGGCAGCCAGTTAATAAGATTTTAATTGAAAAAGCATCTAATATTCAGAAAGAGCTTTATTTAGGAGCGGTGGTCGATCGTAGCTCTAAGCGAGTTGTAATTATGGCCTCGACAGAAGGTGGCGTTGATATTGAAAGTGTTGCCGAAAAATCCCCATATTTAATTCATAAAACCTCGCTAGATCCTTTAACTGGCCCTTGTGCTTACCAAGGGCGTGAACTTGCGTTCAAATTGGGATTAACAGGTAAATTAATTAATCAATTTACAAAGTTATTTATTAATTTTGCAAAATTATTTTTAGAAAATGATGTTTCATTAGCTGAAGTTAATCCATTAGTGATTACTGATTCCGATGAACTAATTTGTTTGGACGCAAAAGTTGTGTTAGATGATAATGCCATTTTTAGACATCCTAATTTAAATATTTTAAGGGACACAACTCAAGAAGATGAACGTGAGTCAATTGCCGCAAAACAAGGTATTAGCTATGTATCTTTAAATGGCAATATTGGTTGTATGGTTAATGGTGCAGGTCTTGCGATGGCAACTATGGATATTATTAAACTACATGGTGGTTCGCCGGCTAACTTTTTGGACGTTGGAGGTGGCACAACGAAAGAGCGGGTTGCCGAAGCATTTAAGTTAATATTATCTGACAAAAACGTGAAAGCGATTTTAGTTAATATTTTTGGAGGTATTGTTCGTTGCGATTTAATTGCCGATGGAATTATCAGTGCAATTAAAGAAATAGGTCTTACTGTTCCTGTCGTTGTTCGCCTTGAAGGTAACAATGCACAACTTGCTCGAGAAATTTTAGCTGAAAGCAAATTAAATGTTATTACTGCAGAAAGTTTAATAGATGCTGCCCAAAAAATTATTGCTGTTGCCTGAGAATAGGTCGCATGGAGAATAGTTATTATGTCAATTTTAGTTAATAAAGAAACCAAAGTTATTTGCCAAGGATTTACTGGTAGTCAAGGAACTTTTCATTCTCAACAGGCGCTTGCATATGGTACTAAATTAGTTGGTGGCGTGACGCCAGGTAAAGGTGGAACAACCCATTTAGGCTTGCCCGTTTTTAACACTGTTAAAGAAGCGGTTGTTGCGACTGGCGCAACTGCAAGTGTTATTTATGTGCCAGCAGCATTTGGAAAGGATTCTATTTTGGAAGCAATTGATGCAGGTATTAAACTAATAGTCTGTATTACTGAAGGTATTCCAACTTTAGATATGCTTGTTGTTAAAGCAAAATTACAACAAAACAATGTCGTAATGATTGGACCAAATTGCCCTGGCATTATTGTTCCTGATGAGTGTAAAATAGGTATTATGCCAGGATATATTCATCGGGCAGGAAAGGTTGGGATCGTTTCTCGCTCAGGAACATTAACTTATGAAGCAGTCAAACAAACAACTGATATTGGTTTAGGGCAATCAGTGTGTGTTGGTATTGGTGGTGACCCTATTCCTGGTAGTGATTTTATTTCTATTTTAGCGTTACTAGAACAAGATCCTAAAACTGAAATTATTGTTATGATCGGCGAAATTGGCGGTAGTGCCGAAGAAGAAGCAGCTGAATATATAAAAAAACAAGTAACCAAACCTGTAATAGCTTATATTGCTGGTGTTTCAGCACCATCAGGAAAACGCATGGGGCACGCAGGTGCAATTGTTTCTGGAAAGAAAGGTTCAGCCGCAGAAAAATCTAAAGCCTTGCAATCTGCAGGTATTACAGTTGTAACAAGTCTTACCAATATCGGCAATGAAGTAAAAAAGCATATTAAAATGTAATTTTTTTTGACATATATCAATTTCATTCTGTAGTTATCGGTGTATAATACCCGTCATTAACGTAGAAATTTATGAGCATTTAAGAATTAGGGAGCGTTTATGCTAGATATAGTAGAACTTTCACGCCTCCAGTTTGCTCTTACTGCAATGTATCATTTCATTTTTGTTCCATTAACGCTAGGATTGGCGTTTATGTTAGCAATTATGGAAACTGTATACGTTATTAGTGGTAAGCAAATCTGGAAAGATATGACAAAATTCTGGGGTAAATTGTTTGGTATCAACTTTGCAGTAGGTGTCGCAACAGGTTTAACCATGGAATTTCAATTTGGCACTAACTGGTCTTATTATTCACATTATGTGGGAGATATTTTTGGTGCACCGTTGGCAATGGAAGGTTTAATGGCATTCTTCTTAGAATCAACCATGGTGGGTTTATTCTTTTTTGGTTGGGATAGATTAAGTCGGGTTAAACATTTAATGGTGACTTGGTGTGTTGCATTTGGTTCTAACCTTTCAGCTCTTTGGATTTTAGTTGCTAATGGTTGGATGCAATTTCCAGTAGGATCTGAATTTAATCCTATCAATTCACGCATGGAAATGGCTAACTTTTATGAATTGATTACTAACACAGTTGCTCAATATAAATTTGTTCATACCGTTGCAGCTGGTTATCTGACAGGAGCTATATTTATTTTAAGCATTAGTTCCTACTATTTGTTAAAAAAACGTGATGTTGCTTTCGCTAAACGCTCTTTCGCTATTGCGGCTACATTTGGATTTATCACATCGATTGTTGTGGCGATTATGGGAGATGAAGCAGGTCATGAGATGACAAATGTTCAGCCAGCTAAACTTGCTGCAATTGAAGCTGAATGGGAAACTCAACCTGCTCCAGCATCATTCAATGTTATTGCATTCCCATCTCAAAGTAATAAAGAAAACTTGTTTGCAATAGAGATCCCGTATGCTATGGGAATAATGACCACTCGTTCACTTGATACTCAAGTAACAGGATTAAAAGATATTTTAGCAAATAATGAAACAAGGATTCGCAATGGAATATTAGCCTATAGTAATTTGGAGAAAATCCATCAGGGTAATCAAGATCCTACAGTACTGAAAGCTTTTGAAGATAATAAATCTGATTTAGGTTATGGTTATTTAGTTAAACGTTTTACTGATCGTGATAATTTGACTATACCTCAAGCGACTGAAGAACATATTAAAGCTGCGACAGAAGACTCTATCCCTACCGTGTGGCCTCTGTTTTGGGCTTTCAGAGTTATGGTCGGTCTTGGCGTGTTAATGATTCTTGGTACTGGATTGGCTTTATGGACAACTTATAAAAATAAAATTGGTGAAAAACTTTGGTTGCACCGCTTATTAATTCTTTTTTTACCGTTCCCTTGGTTAGCATGTGAATCAGGTTGGTTTGTTGCGGAGTATGGTCGTCAACCTTGGGCAATTCAAGATATTTTACCAACTGGAGTAGCAAATTCATCATTAACAGCAGGTGAAGTGTTATTCACTATGGTACTTATTTGTGGACTTTATACACTGTTCTTAATTGCTGAATTATTCTTAATGTTTAAGTTTGCTCGCTTAGGACCGAGTTCTTTGGGTACAGGCAACTATCATTATGAAAAAACGCAACAGGTAACAGAATAGGACATAGGGAGTATACACAATGATTGATTACGAAATTGTACGCGTCATCTGGTGGGTACTAATTAGTATTGTTTTAATTGGTTTTGTTGTAACAGATGGTTTTGATATGGGAGTCGGTATCTTATTGCCGTTTATTGGTAAAACTGATACAGAACGTCGTATTATGATTAATGCAATTGCTCCTCACTGGGATGGTAACCAAGTTTGGTTAATCACTGCTGGTGCAGGAATATTTGCAGCTTGGCCAATGGTATACGCTGCGTCATTTTCAGGTTTTTATATTGCAATGATTTTAGTTCTTTGCGCACTATTTTTTAGACCAATTGGTTTTGATTATCGTAGTAAACTGGAAAATTCTAAATGGCGTAATTTATGGGATGGCGGCATTTTTGCAGGTAGCTTTGTACCTGCATTGGTCTTCGGTGTAGCATTTGGTAATTTATTAGAAGGTATTCCTTTTAGATTTGATAACTCTTATCGTGTTTTTTATGATGGTAACTTCTTTGGTTTGCTTAATCCTTTTGCGCTATTAACAGGTGTTGTGAGCTTAATGTTGTTTGTTGCTCATGGTGGCGCATGGTTACAAATGAAAACATCGGGTGAACTTTATTTAAGAGCCAGAAAGGCTACACAAATTGCCAGTTTAGTTATGTTAATTGCATTTATTTTAGCTGGAGTTTGGGTTGCATTTGGTATTCATGGTTATGAAATTACCAGTGTAATTGATTATAATGCTGTATCTAACCCATTGACTAAAAAAGTTTCTACAGATTCTTCATGGTTAGCCAACTACATGGATTATCCTATTTTATGGATAGTTCCTACTTTAGGTATAGTGTTACCATTATTGACTATTCTTTTTTCTAGTCTAAATAAAAATGCATTAGTATTTATTTCATCAGCATTGACAATTATCTGCGTTTTATTTACATATGGTATTGCAACATTCCCATTTATTATGCCTTCTAGCATTATGCCAGATGCTAGTTTAACTATATGGGATGCATCTTCAAGTCAATTAACACTTAATATTATGTTTATTGTGGTTCTTATTTTTTTACCTATTATTCTTTTATACACCATTTGGTCCTATATAAAAATGTTTGGGAGATTGGATAAAAATCATATCGAAAATAATAAACATTCTCTTTACTAAGGAAATATTATGTATTACGTTTTATGGTTTATAGGAATTATTGCTGCATGTATGTTATCGGTTGTTACCGGCTTGTTAGTTGAAAGAAACAGCGAAAAAGAATCTTATAACAAATAATATTAATTAAAAATTAATATGAAAGGTGGCAAGAGTTGTCTTTTATGTTAGTAAGTAAATTGTTAAGAAAAAATGAAAATGATAATTGTTTTCATTTTTTCTTTTTTATATCATAGTGCAGCGAAATTTATATTCAGATATAATAGTACCAAATTTATTTAGTGCGATATGGATATGAAACAATTCAATTGGTGTGCAAGAGTTTATTATGAAGATACAGATGCTGGCGGAGTAGTTTATCATGCTAGATATCTAGCCTTTTTTGAAAGAGCTAGGACTGAAGTACTAAGACAAGTTGGCATTAGCCAACAAACGTTATTACAAGAAAATATTGCTTTTGTGGTCAAAAAGATTGAGATTAACTACCATTTTCCGGCTCGTTTAGATGATATGTTGACTATTAGTTCTAGGATTGTTCAAGTTCGCAAGGCGTCTATTATTTTTAAACAGACTATTTTTAATCAAAATGAACAAGTTATTAGCACGGCAGATGTTCTTATTGCCTGTGTAGATATCACTAAGATGAAGCCTTGTGGGCTTCCTAAGTTATTAGTTTTGGAGTTTATATAAGTGGAAAATCTGAATATTATTAATCTTTTTTTGCAAGCGGGCTTGTTAGTGCAATGTGTTATGTTATTGTTACTTGCTTTTTCTGTTATATCATGGGCTATTATATTTCAACGGACTAAGATTTTAAGTAAGGCTAAAAAGCAAGTTGAGCAATTTGATAATAGCTTTTGGGCCGCTGATGATTTGAATGTTTTATTTGATAAAGCGAAATTTTATAAAGAAGATATTAGCGGTACAGAACATATTTTTTATTCAGGTTTTAAAGAGTTTTCACGGCTGTACAAAATTAATCCAAATATGGCCGAGTCAGCCTTAGATGGAGCTTCACGTTCTATGCGTTTAGCTATGAATCGCGAGCTTGATGTTCTAGAATTACATATACCTTTTTTGGGTACAGTGGGTTCTATTAGCCCATATATCGGCTTATTTGGTACTGTTTGGGGGATTATGCATGCATTCATTTCTTTAGGTGCAGTTAAACAGGCAACGTTACAGATGGTTGCGCCAGGGATTGCTGAAGCATTAATTGCAACCGCAATTGGTCTATTTGCTGCTATTCCTGCCGTACTTGCTTATAATCGTTTATCATTGAGTGTGAGTCGAATTGAACAAAGCTATCTTAACTTTATTGATGAATTTTCTGCAATTTTACAACGCCAAGCAGTTGCTGTTAGGAAATAATTATGAGTAGAAGCAGACGTTCTCGTTATTCGACTAAATCTGAGATCAATATAGTACCTTTACTTGATGTACTATTAGTATTAGTGCTTATTTTTATGGCAACAGCACCAATTATTAGCCAAAGTGTTGAAGTTGATTTACCTGAAGCATCGGAATCTAAAACTGTTTCGTCTTCAGAAACTAAACCAATTATTATTGAAGTATCTGGAGTTGGTGTATATGCACTGATCATTGAGCAGGATCGTCAAGACAATTTACCACAAGAAAAAATTGTTGCAGAAGTCAAGCAACAGATGTCGCTTAATGAAAAGGCTATTTTTTTAGTTGGTGGAGCTAAAGATGTTCCATATGAAGAAATTATAAAAGCGTTGAATTTACTACAATCTGCAGGTGTTAAGTCTGTAGGGTTAATGACTCAACCAATTTAAACAATATTATATAACAATATGTCAGCAATGTCTTATAAGCCAAATTCTAAATTAAGTATAGCTATTGTGATATCCATTATATTGCATATAATTTTAATTATCATTTTGGGTTACCGAGTTATGTATAATAATGATATTAATTATGGTCGCGTTAATGGTAACTCTATTGATGCCATTATGGTTGATCCTTCTGTAATGGCCGAACAATATCAAAGACAACTTAAAACACAGATTAGCCAAAAACGAGCTGAACAGCAAAGGCAGCAACAAATAGATGAGCAGACTCAGGCGCTACAGGAACAACAACTAGCTCAACAGCAACGACTCAAAGAGTTAGAAAAAGAGCGCTTAAAAGTAGAAGAACTACAAAAGAAAGAAGCAGAAGCTGCACAGGCTGCACGGATTGCAAGACAGAAAGAAGATGATGAGCGTAAAGCTAAAGAACAGTTAGAAGAGCAACAAAGACAAGCCGAAAAAAAGCGTTTAGAGCAACAGCAAGCGGAATTAGCTAAACAAAAGGCCGAGCAAGAAGCTAAATTAAAAGCTGAGCGAGAGTTATTAGAAAAGCAAAGAATTGAAAATGAAAAAAAACAAGCAGAATTAGCTAAACAAAAAGAAGAGCAAGCAAAAAAACAAGCAGCTGAAAAAGCAAAAAGAGCAGCGCAGGCAAAAAAAGATAAAGAAATTGATAAGTTACTAGGCGGGCTTACATCAGGCACGCCTAGCCCATCAGGAGGTACAGTTAGCCGTAAAGGTGTTTCAGATGGGGAAATAGATAAATATAAATCCTTAGTTCAAAATGCCATTAGCAATAAATTTATTAATCCTAATAAATTATATAGTGGTCGAAATTGTGTATTAGAAATTCAAATTGCACCCGATGGCTTGTTACTTAATGTTAGTGCGAAAGGTGGTGATGGCTCATTATGCCGAGAAGCGCTTTCTGCAACTAAACAAGCTGTAATTCCAAAGCCGAATAGTTCATTTTATAACCAAGTAAAAACAATGATAATTGATTTTCAACCAAAATAGTTTTATACAGGAAAACTTTATTTCCTGAAAAATATTAATCAAAATAAATTGTCAATATCTCTAAATTAAAATGTTGAAATTACATTAAACATCCCAATATATAGCCTATTCATTCCGAATTAAGTTATTTAAGTGAAAGAAGGAGCAGAATATGACAACAATTGTCAGTGTCCGTCGTGAGGGGCAAGTCGTTATTGGTGGTGATGGACAGGTTACGTTAGGCGAACGTATTATTATGAAGGGTAATGCCCGTAAAGTACGTCGTTTATATAATAACAAAGTGATTGCAGGTTTTGCTGGCGGTACTGCAGATGCTTTTACACTATTTGAACTGTTTGAGCGAAAATTAGAGATGCACCAAGGTCATTTAACCAAAGCCGCTGTTGAACTTGCTAAAGATTGGCGAACAGATAGAATGCTTCGTAAATTAGAAGCTTTACTTGCTGTTGCTGACGAAAGTGCATCACTGATTATTACTGGTACTGGTGATGTTATCCAACCAGAGGATGATTTAATTGCTATTGGTTCTGGAGGTCCTTATGCGCAAGCAGCAGCAAGAGCTCTACTAGATAATACCTCACTTTCTGCACATGATATTGTGCAAAAATCATTATCGATTGCTGGTGATATTTGTGTTTACACTAATAATTTCCAAACAATCGAAGAACTTAATTATTAATCTGATTTAAGAGAAATTTAATTATGTCTGAAATGACTCCTCGTGAAATTGTAAGCGAACTGAATCAACATATTATTGGGCAAGAAAAAGCGAAACGTTCTGTTGCAATTGCACTACGTAATCGCTGGCGCCGTATGCAACTAGATGAAACATTGCGTCATGAAGTTACGCCAAAAAATATACTTATGATTGGACCAACTGGTGTCGGTAAAACTGAAATTGCAAGGCGTTTAGCAAAATTAGCACATGCACCGTTTATTAAAGTAGAAGCAACTAAGTTTACCGAAGTTGGTTATGTGGGTAAAGAAGTTGATTCAATTATTCGAGATTTAACTGACTCTGCAGTAAAAATGATTCGTCAAGAAGCGATTGAACGCAATCGTAATCGAGCTGAAGAATTAGCTGAAGAGCGTATTTTGGATGTACTTGTACCGCCAGCGAAAGATGGGTGGGGTCAAGTTGAAGATAATAATTCAACAGCAAGACAAGCTTTTCGCAAAAAATTACGTGAAGGTTCACTTGATGATAAAGAAATAGAAATCGAATTAGCTGGTGTTAATATTGGTGTTGAAATTATGGCTCCTCCAGGTATGGAGGAGATGACAAATCAATTACAGTCAATGTTTCAAAATTTAGGTGGACAAAAAACAAAGCCACGTAAAATGAAGATCAAAGATGCGTTAAAACAACTCATTGAAGAAGAAGCGGCTAAATTGGTTAATCATGATGATCTTAAACATGAAGCGATTGAAGCTGTAGAACAAAATGGTATTGTTTTTATTGATGAAATAGATAAAGTTTGTAAACGTGGTAATTCGTCGGGACCAGATGTTTCACGTGAGGGAGTACAACGAGATCTTTTACCATTAGTTGAAGGTTGCACTGTGTCGACTAAACATGGTTCTGTTAAAACGGATCATATCTTGTTCATTGCGTCTGGTGCTTTCCAAACAGCAAATCCATCTGATTTAATTCCTGAATTGCAGGGTAGATTACCAATTAGGGTTGAATTACAAGCTCTAACAAGTGAGGATTTTGAACGTATTTTAACTGAACCAAACGCTTCATTAGCTGTTCAGTATAAAGCTCTAATGGCAACTGAAGGAGTTAACATCGATTTTACCTCGGATGGTATTCGTAAAATTGCGGAATCAGCATGGCAAGTAAATGAGCAAAATGAAAATATTGGTGCCCGCAGGTTGCATACTGTTTTGGAACGCTTGATGGAAGATGTTTCATTCGAAGCTAGTGAACTCGGTGGAGAAACTGTAACAATTGATGCTAAATATGTAAGCGATCATTTAGATAAGCTTGTTGCAGATGAAGATCTAAGCAAGTTTATTCTATAAAAAGTTTAGCGTATAAACATGAAAAGGTGAATTTACTCAACTTCACCTTTTTTATTGTTACTTTCTTAGTAGATCTCCTAAGATATCTGTAGCTTTTGATTTAGACTTTGAATTATCTTTAGAGTCATGAGTTTTTAATTTTTCGCGGAGTTTGTCTAAACGTTCTTGTAATTTATCGGTTAGTGCATCGGTAATTAATTTACTCATATCAATTTGATAATGAAGATTAGCAAATTGACCATAAATACGTAGTGGTATTGTTAGCTTTTGTAGTTTACTAATTGTTTCACTTTTACCGTTCCAGCCACCTAATATTTTTAAGTTTAAATTAACATCCAAGTCTTGTTTTAAAAAACCAATTCGCCCTGAGCCATCAAAGATATCAAGAGTTTCAGAATTAGCATTTAATGTCGACAATTGCAAATTACCTTGCTTCAAGTTAGCAACAGCTAAAATTTTATGAAATTCAGTATATTTTTTTTGATTCTCAGGAGTCATGACATCCTTTGAATATTGAGTTGCTGCATTTTGAATGATTTTTTGAATATTTAAATTATTTAGCCTTGCATTAGTCACTACCATATTCAAATTTCCTTGCAAGTTGGCTAAGATTTTTGAACCAGATAAGCTGTTGCTTTCTAAATCTCCAGTAGCGTTAAATAAACCTTCTAGATCATGTGCTATATTTAATTGATTAAAAAATGTTTTTAAATCAACATTGGATATTTTGGTATTAAGCTTCATTAGTGTATTTTTTTGTTTACCATTGGCTATACCAGTTGCAGCTATATGTCCGTTAGCAAAATCAAAGTTAATATTTTTAAATATTGTAATACCTTCCTCATTAGTCATATCAATATTAATATTATTTAATGTTATTTCGTTAGCATTAATCTGTTTAATATTTAATTTAGCTTTGGCATTAAAACTATTTAGAAAGTTTAATTCATTATTGGTCTTTGTGACATTCGACACTACTGGTGAAGTTTGTTGAGGACTGGCTTCTTTATTTAAATTTTCACCTGTTTTCAAGAACGAAGTAAGATCGATTTTATCTGAATTTAACTGCAAATTTATATATGGTTTATTTGCTAAATCAGCATTTATTACGGCAGTAAAATAATTTTCATTAATTGAAAAAGATAAATTTTGACTTTTAAGTAACATTTGTGGGTGTTGGTAGTTAAATATACCGCTAATATTACCTTTTAGCTCTTTTGTTGAATTGTCGACACCTTTATAAATGAAATCTAATTTTTTTAAATCGATTAATGCTTGTTCTGGAAATTGATTTAAATCGACATATGCATGTACAAAATAAGATAGATCTTGTTGATTTTTGTCTATATTACCTTTTAAATCGATGGAAATATTTTTATCACTATTTTGTTCTACCACTAGATTAATATTTCTAAAATTAATTAAATCATCCTTATTTTGTAATACTATAGTACTATCAGTAACTTCAAATTTATTTAAGCTAAATTTCCAATTAGATGATATTTTTTGATCTTTAGAATCAGTCGGTTTATTTGTAGTCGTATTATATGGTGTTTTTGCACCATTTTTTGCAATATCACCTTTACTTTCATTGGTAATACTGATGATTGCTGATTTTATAAAAACATTTTTAATTGATAATTTTTTTGCGAAAAGAGGTAGTAACTCAACATCTAATCTCATATTATCTGCAGTTAAAAGGGGGGTTGAAGCGCCTGTATCGGTTAGCTTAATTGAATCAGTTAAAATACTCACTTGCGGCCATACATGCCAACGTAAATTTCCATCAATAGTTAATTCATATCCTGTTTTATCTTTAACAGTATCGGAAATAAACCCACGAAAGTTGTTGGGATCAACAAAAACAATCAGTGAAACAATACTAATTGTTATGACTAAAATTAAGGTAAATAGAATAACCAATATTTTTTTGATCATATTAATTTTCCTTCGTTATGGTTATCAATTATTCAGTCTTTATCAATACGACTAGCAACGGCACCATATTGATCTTTATATTTTGCATCTAGTCTTCGATTGTATGGTCTTGCCGCAGGACCAGTTAGCGTTTCAAAACTGAGCGCACCAATTGTCATTCCAGGCCTAAGTGCTAATGGAATTTTCCCTGAATTATAAAATTCTAATACAATTTGTCCTTGCCAGCCGGGGTCGATACGATGAGCTGTAACGTGAACCATTAGGCCTAATCTAGCAAGTGATGAACGACCATCTAACCAGCCAACTAAATCATCAGGAATAGTGACTGATTCTAAGGTTACAGCTAATGCTAATTCTCCAGGATGAAGGTAAAATGCGTCACCTTCAGGTAATACCATTTCTTCACTCATCACTCGTTCCAATACTGCAGATACTTCTTCTTTTGGACCACTTAAATCTATATAAGGTGTGGTATGTTCTCGAAAAGTACGAAATTGATTACCTAATCTAACATCAACAGTCGCACCATTAATACAGCTTGTTGCAGGTTGTGGTGTTATTTTTAATTTACCATTTTTTAAATATGCTTCGATATCTCTGTCACATAATCTCATGAGTTATCCTTAATTCAGCTTGTAATGGTTTATTCTAACAGGTTCTTTAAATCCCGTCGATGTTAGTAGTTTAAGGTTGTAGTACCCATGCACGCCCATAATGGTTATAGTATCCGGCTAATTTTCCTGCTTTATCTCCAATTCCTAGATAAAGGTCAAAATGTTGACCTTTTATAGCACCACCAACATCAAGAGCAACCATAAGTCGAGTTTCTCGTCTGCCTCGATATTGTCCATCGTCTTCAAGAAGTGGTACATCAACTAATACTACAGATCCTAAAGGAATGACTGATGTATCTGATGCGACTGATGCATTTGCAACCAGAGGTATTTCAGCAGCACCTGTAACCTCTGCATCATATTGTGGATTGAAAAAAACAAATGAGCGATTTTGAATTAGTAAAGCTTTAACTTGATTTTCATGTTTATTTTTCGCCCAATCTTTGATTGATTGTATAGAAATTTTTTCTTTTTCTATTTCGCCTTGTTCTACTAATAATCTTCCTATACTGGAATAGCCATAATTATTTTTACCTCCATAGCTGAAGAAAACTAAAGGTGAACCATCTTCAAAATCAATATAGGCACTACCTTGTACTTCCATAATAAAATTATCCATTAAGGAATTACTGTATGCAATTTCAAGTCCTCTATCAGAAAGAGCTCCATTGTAAATTTGTTCACGATTTGGCAGTTGTTCTTCGTCACTAATAACTGGCATTTTATAAATAGGGTATTTAAATTCTGCTGTTGGTTGATGCCTTGCTTTGATTATCGGAGTGTAGTAGCCTGTCAGATGTACATTGCCATATCCATCTTGACCAACCATTTCGTAACTGTTCAGTCCAACCTTGTAAAATTCATTAACCATTAAAGAACGACTAATCCACTCATTTATTGCTTTATAAATATGTTCATTTTTTTTATATAAAGAAGGGGATGACGATTTAATTTTAGCTATTTGGATAATGTAGTCTGATACATTGACAGGGATACTTAATTGAGGATGATTTATGTTAAGCGGTAAAGATAATTTTCCATCTTTATATTGTTGGCCTTGATTAATTGGTTTATTTGAATTGTATTGGCTATCAGCGAAAATAGATAAAACAAGTAAAATACTTAAAAAATAAAAACGGTAATAACGATCTTTTTCTTTCATCTTGGAAAATAATTATAATAAGTTAAGTAATATAGCTAGTTATGCTACACAATTCTATTATAAGAAACTACAGATAATTATTATGAATCCATAAAAAGTTTTCATAACGATTCAACTTGCGATTTTATTTTATAGACTTTATAGTCCTAGTGTATTAAAAAATCGAGAAATATAGAAAATGAAAAGGAAATAATAGCGATGAGCATTACATCCTCAAAAAATGATCTAAAGCGGAATCTTTCTAATCGCCATATTCAATTAATTGCAATCAGTGGGGCAATTGGGACTGGTTTATTTATGGGTTCAGGAAAGACAATTAGTCTTGCTGGTCCTTCTATTATTTTTGTTTATATGATTATTGGTTTTATCCTTTTTTTTGTTATGCGTGCGATGGGGGAAATACTTCTTTCTAATTTGAAGTACAAATCTTTTAGTGATTTTGCTAACGATCTTTTAGGCCCTTGGGCTGGATTTTTCACTGGTTGGACATATTGGTTTTGTTGGGTTATTACAGGGATTGCTGACGTTATTGCAATTGCTGGATATGCGCAACATTGGTTTCCTCAACTGCAGTCATGGATACCAATGTTATTAACAGTTGCCTTACTTTTAACACTAAACTTATTAACGGTAAAAATGTTTGGTGAAACAGAATTTTGGTTTTCAATGATTAAGATTATTGCAATTTTAGCATTGATAGGAATTGGGCTCGTACTCATTTTGACTGCTTTTCATTCCGAACAAACGGGTACCACAGCTGCATTTTCGAATTTGTGGGAATACGGGGGGGTTTTCCCTCATGGTAGTATGGGTTTTTTTGCTGGATTTCAAATTGCTATTTTTGCTTTTGTTGGGATTGAGTTAGTTGGCACAACTGCAGCAGAAACCGTTGATCCGTGCAAAAATTTGCCTCGTGCAATTAATTCAGTGCCTGCGCGTATCATCTTTTTCTATGTTTTTGCTTTAATCATCATTATGAGTGTAACGCCATGGATGTTTATTTCTCCAAACAAAAGTCCCTTTGTAGAATTATTTACTTTAATTGGCTTACCCGCTGCTGCAAGTATTATTAATTTTGTAGTATTAACCTCAGCAGCATCATCAGCTAATAGTGGTATTTACTCAACAAGTAGGATGCTATTTGGACTTGCCAAAAAACAAGATGCTCCAGAACCGTTTGGTAAATTATCAAGTCGCTCAGTACCAGCTAATGGATTATTATTTTCGTGCACATGTTTATTTGGTGGAGTTGTTTTGATTTATTTAGTGCCTAATGTCATGGAAGCTTTTACTATAGTAACTACAATTTCGGCTATTTTATTTATGTTTATTTGGTCGATGATTCTTATTTCTTATATTGCTTATCGTCGCAAAGAAATAAACTTACATGAACAATCTCAATTTAAAATGCCAGGTGGTATTTTTATGTGCTGCGTTTGTTTGGCTTTTTTTGCTTTCGTGATTGTATTACTTACTTTTGAGGTGGATACCCGTCAGGCATTAGTGGCAACACCTATTTGGTTTGCTATTTTAGGTGTAAGCTATTTTATTCGATCTTTAAAACGCCAATAAATTTATGCTAAAAATGGCAGGAAAACCTGCCAATATTATTCTATAGACTTTATTTTTTCCGGAAGATGATACTAGTAAGAATGCCCAAAGCCAGTATGCCTAAAACGATATAAAGGTTGGTGATTGGATTTATATCAACACCATATCCAAATAAGTGATTACTTGCATTTAAAGCTAATTTCCCAGCAATAAAAAAGAGTAAACAAATAATCGCTTTATCAAGGTGAACTAAATACTGTTTCATGGCTTGTAAAATAAAATACATAGTCCTAAGGCCTAAAATAGCAAAAATCATCGAGCTATAAACGATTAACGGTTCTTGGCTTACAGCGATCACAGCAGGAACCGAATCAAAAGCAAACATAACGTCACTTAGTTCAATTACAACAATACATGAAAACAGCGGTGTAGCATAAAAAATACTTTTAGGTATTTTACCAACTAAATTGCCGTTCTCAGGTTTTGCTAGTTCTATATCAAGTTGTTTTTTGGTCAATAAAATGTGATGACCGACAATTTTAGGGTAAGATGGAAAAATACGTTTGGCGATGCGAAAAGTTAAGTGATTTGAATAATCCTTTATGTCTTGGTCATTATCTTGATTTTTTAGCATTATTATTCCAGTACAAGCAATCAATATTGAAAAAATTAACTCCATCCAAGGACCTAAATATAACAAATTTGTTCCAATTACAACAAATATGGCGCGGAATATAATAGCACCAATAACTCCCCAATAAAGTAAGCCATGACGATAATTATTGGGTACTGAAAACCACGAAAAAATAGCCATAATAACAAACAAATTATCTACAGATAATGCTTTTTCAAGGACATAGCCAGCAATAAATAAGCTGGCTATGGCTGCGCCATGATGAATGTATAAAAATAGTGCAAACCCCAATGCAATAATTATCCAAAAAAGTGACCAAATAATGGCATTTTTTAAACTAATAAGCTTATTGTTATGATGGGCATATAAATCAATAATAATTGCAGCTATGGCTAGCACAACAAATACCAACATGGTTTCTATTGGAAACCCTAATGAACTTTTAATCATATTTATTTCTTCTAGTTTTAATTGATATTAGATAAATTGAATAGTGGGTCTATCAAATTTAACCGTAATTAATACTTATAAAAGTAATAGAGTATATATTGCTAGCAAAATCAAAAAAAGTTATATTTGCAAATCTTATTTAGCTGTTTTAGTTTAATAATATTTTGAGCCAATATTTATGACAAAATTTAGGATAATTATTTTCTTTTTTCTTCCTTTTATTTCAGGATTATTAAATGCACAACCAGTCGAGCCCTATATATCTTCTTTATCTAAAGGAAGTGATTTATCCGTTTTGGTTCAATCTGTTGGGAGTAATCCTAAAACATTAGCAAAATATAAAAGTGATCAGTTCAAACAGCCTGCAAGTATTCAAAAAGTGATAACTGCGTTAGCTGCTCAGCTTGAACTAGGGAGCGATTTTCGATTTATAACTCGTATACAAACTAATGGTTCAATAAGTAATAAACAGTTAAATGGTGATCTTATTATTCAATTAAGTGGAGACCCAACTTTAACTCGTGAACGATTAAAAAGTATGATTGCAGCCTTGCAGCAAAAAGGTATTGAAAAAATTTCAGGGAATATAATTTTAGATACTTCAATCTTTACAAGTCATGATAAAGCATCTGGCTGGTCTTGGAATAACTTAACTGCATGTTATAGTGCTCCGCCATCTGCTGCTATTATTGAAGATAACTGTTTTAATGCAATAATAACTCCAGGTAAGGTCGGTTCCAAAGCCTCTGTTTCGGTCTCTTCTAACATTCCTATTATGTTTACAGGTGATGTCAGAACGATTGCAGCTAATAGTAAAGATTTAAATGATAAATATTGTGAATTAGATGTAAGCTATTCAGATAAAAACCATTACCATCTATCAGGATGCATTGCTGTAAGTGCGGATAAAACGCCATTAAAATTTGCAGTAATAGATAGTGTTGAATATTTTTCAAAAATTTTGAAAAATGAGCTTAAACAAAAAGAAATAACGTATACCGGATCATTTATTGAACGTAACCAAAGGACTAATGCTCAGTTGTCATTATTATCCTCTAGTCAATCCGCTCCACTTTCTGAACTGTTAACAATTATGCTTAAAAAATCAAATAATTTATATGCAGATGCTATATTTAGAACTTTAGGCGCTCATTATTATAATGTTCAAGGTACATGGCGTAATGGTGGTGATGCTGTTAAGCAAATTTTACGCAAAAAAGCAGGTATAAATCTAGAAAATTTAGTTATTGCTGATGGTTCTGGATTATCTAGATTAAACTTGGTTAGTGCTGATAAGTTAATGGAAATTCTACAATATATTGCAGCCAATAATACAAAATTAAAAATGATTGAAATGTTACCAATTGCAGGTGTTGACGGTACTTTGCAGAATCGAAAAAGTTTTAATCAAGCACCTTTTAAAGAGACGATAAGAGCCAAAACAGGTTATATCCAAGGTTGCTATAACTTAGCTGGATTAATCCAAAAGTCTGATGGAGGATACGTTGCATTTGTGCAGCTATTATCGGGATACCAAGCTGATAATAAGGGTGAGCCTAAAAATAGTGCGGTCATGCGATTTGAATCGGAATTCTATAAAAATTTTATTAATTAATAAAGTGTAGTCAGGACACATATATTTTATTTTTAGTTATATGAGTCCCGACATTTTTTTGCAAATTAAATATTATCGGCTAAAAAGCCACAACTCTGATGTTTCCAAAGCTGTGCATATAAACCATTCTTGTTCAGTAATTCTTGATGAGTCCCTTGTTCGATGATTTTACCTTGATCAAGTACCACGAGCCTATCCATTGCTGCGATTGTTGATAATCGATGGGCAATAGCAATAACGGTTTTGCCTTCCATTAAAGTGTATAGGCTTTCTTGAATTGCTTGTTCAATTTCAGAGTCCAATGCACTTGTTGCTTCATCTAATAATAAAATAGGGGCATTTTTTAGAATGACGCGAGCAATAGCAATACGTTGCCTTTGTCCTCCAGATAATTTTATACCCCGTTCACCAACAAAAGCGTCGTATCCTTTTTTACCTCTTGTATCAACGAGTGTTTGAATAAAGTTATCAGCATGAGCCCTTTGGGCAGCTTTTATCATATCTTCTTCAGAAGCATTTTTGTTACCGTAAAGTAAGTTTTCTCGTACTGAGCGATGCAATAACGAAGTATCTTGTGTCACCATACCGATTTGTGAGCGTAAGCTTTCTTGACTAACGGCAGTAATATCTTGACCATCAATAATAATTTTTCCACTTTGTAAATCGTAAAAACGAAGTAATAAATTAATAAGCGTTGATTTTCCAGCTCCAGAACGACCAACCAAACCAATCTTTTCACCAGATTTGATTGTTAAATTTAAATCTTCAATAATTGAATTGTGTTGTTTTTTATCATAAGCAAAATGGATGTGTTTAAATTCGATTTTACCTTGGGTAACACGAAGTGATGTTGCATTGGGTTGATCAATAACTGTTTTAGTGGCTGAAAAAGTGTTAATTCCATCTTTGACTATACCAATATTTTCAAACAGGGCTGCCAATTCCCACATAATCCAATGTGAAAAACCGTTTAATCGAAGTGCTACAGCGGTTGTTGTTGCAATTGCACCAACACCAATTAATTGATTGCTCCATAGCCATAAGGCAATACCTGTTGTGCTTAGTATCAACAAAATAGACATTAAATGATTAACAATTTCAAAGCTACTGACTAAGCGCATTTGTTGATTGACAGTGACTAAAAATTCATCCATTGATTCTTTAGCATATTTTGCTTCATTGCCAGCATGTGAAAAAAGTTTTACGGTTATGATATTGGTATAGGCATCGGTTACTCTTCCTGTCATCGTAGAACGAGCATCAGCTTGCATGCTAGCAACTTTACTTAGACGAGGAATAAAATAATACATAGCAATACCATAAATTAGACACCAGCCTATAAATGGAATTAACAACCAAAGATCTAATTGCCCGATGATTGTAGCCATAGCAATAAAAGAAATAAAGACATAGATAAAAATCTCCGTCACTAAAAAGCAAGTATCACGAACTGCAAGCGCTGTTTGCATGACTTTGGCTGATATTCTACCGGCAAATTCATCTTGGAAAAAACGCATGCTTTGATTGAGTACCAACCGATGAAGGTTCCAGCGCATTCTCATTGGAAAATTACCAGCCAGGCATTGATGTTTTATAATAGTTTGTAATCCAATAATAATTGTACTTGCTATGATGATTAAGGCTAATATTAATAATGTTGTTTTTTCTTGTTGCCAAAATTTGGTAGGTTCAACAGCTGCAAGCCAATCAATAACCCTACCAAGAGCTGCATATAAAAAGGCTTCAAAAGCGCCAGCGAATGCACTAAGAATAATTAATAATAGTAGAAATAAGCGAATTCCTTTCGTTGATTGCCATATGAAATTAAAAAAATTTTTAGGCATACATTGATATTCAACTTTTGGATAAGGAGATACTAATTTTTCAAAAAATCGATACATATTAGGCCTGACAAATAATAGAGTTTTCCATTGATAATACAATCAATGATATAAAAAACGAGGATAGCGCAAATATATGTAAATTATATATGCATTAAATTGTTACATGAAATTTTAGATATATCTGCGATCTATAATATTATAAATATTAAAAAGCTGATGAGGAAATATAATGTTTTATATTTCCTCATATTATGATTATATCTTGAACGTCAATATATAGCCACTAATGGTCTTAAAATATATCTTTTATAATAAGTACAACGCGTCCAACAATATGATATTTATGAAAGTCTGCTTTAGGTACTTCAATAGTAGGATATTGGTTATTATTGCAGATTAACAACCATCCATTGAGAGTTAAACGAATCTTTCTCAAAAAGGTAATATCTTCATATTCAATTAGGTAAATTGCGCCATCAATAATCTCATTTATTTCTGTATTAAGAATTAATCCATTATTATTTTTGATTTCTGGCGACATTAAATCACCTTTAGCCCAGTATATAATTAATTTTTTAGCATCCAAACCTCGATGCTTAACCCAACCTTCAATAATAGGATAATTCATTACCGGAGGCGTTTCCCTAACAAAACGCTCTTTTTGCGCTTCTTCTTTTGTTGGTAACTGTTTTTTATATACGGGGATACGATAAATATTTTCGTTATACACTTCTTCGCTGTCTTTAGGGTCTAATACTTCTAATTTATGTCCAGTAGCAAGCCAGTTAAAAGAAACATTACATTTTTCAGCAATGACTTCTAAACGTGTAAGTGATGGATATGTTTTACCTGATAAATAATCTCGGATTACTGTTTCTGACATATCACATTTTTTAGCGAAGGCTGATACAGATAAACCTTGCATTGAGCTATATAGTCTATCTTTAAAAGTCTTAATATTATTATTTTTAATTGTATTCATTTTTGATCCATTATTTCTTGCATAAGTTTATTAATTATAATGCATTTTTTTATGTTTTTGTATATGTTAATGACGTGGAAATTCATTAAATTATTTTTATTTCCTTGTTTATTCTTTTTTTTGGATTGCATATTTTTGTTTTTATCTTGTTTTTCTTTTTTTTATGAATAAATGATAGGCTTTTTTGATAAATTATTGCTTTTGTTTTTCTGTTTGGTTGTTCGTGTTTTTCTTTGAAAATCTTTTTTTTTATGATAAAAAATACTTTTCTATATAATATTTGATATTTATCAAATGTTTTTTAGGTGTGTGATTTTGTCTAGTTCTATGTTTTTATTTAATTTGTATTTTTTTTGTATAATAATCAAACAAGCTTAAAAACAAATAAAAACGTTGACGAAAGCGAAAAAAAATGGATAATAAGCAGGGTAAGGATTTTTCATTGTTTTCTTTCCTTATATTCCTTATATTTCATGTTGGCCTGTATAGTTTTATACAGGTCTTTTTTTATCCTTCAACTATTCATGAAATTCCTTCACAAAAAGAGTATAATCAGTATCCGTAAAATCTGTTTTAAAGCTTATCTTAACAGAGTGTTATATTTATTGAGAGGATTTGATTATGTCTTTTAGCATTCCGCATCTTTTAGTGTTTCTTGCCGTAGTGATTTTATTATTTGGCACTAAGAAGTTACGTAATTTAGGTTCGGATCTTGGTTTAGCGTTGAAAGGCTTTAAAAAAGCGATGAATGATGACGAAGTTGAATCAAAAAGTGATAATAAGTTAGATGATAATAAATAGTTGCATTTATTTAGTATGAATTTACAATTTGACGTAGTAATTGTTGGTGGTGGATTAGTTGGTTTAGCCACTGCTTGTGCACTTAGCCAATGTGATTTAAACATTGCGATTATAGATACTAAAATTTGTCAGCATGAATTCTTGCCTCATGCTGAAATGAGTATTAGAGCTTCTGCTATTAATGGCGCTAGCCAGCGCTACTTTTCAAAAATTGGTATATGGGATGATTTATGCAATAGCAACCGTGTACAGGAATTTACTGAGATAGGTGTATGGGAAAAAAATGGCCAAGCCCATTTGTCTGCTCAAGCCAAAGATTACGGTTATTCTAATCTTGGATACATAATTGAAAATAATGTCATTTCTCATTACCTTTACCAGTTTTCCTTAAACTGTTCGAATATTAAGATTTATAGGCATGAAGCAGTTGATTGCACATTTAATGATGCTTTTGCCTTTTTAACACTTGCAAATAAAACTGTTTTACGAGCTAAATTAATAATAGGGGCTGATGGTGCTCATTCTTGGGTACGTAGGAGTGAAAATATTTCTGTTCTTGAGCGTGATTATCTTCATCATGCTGTGATTACAACTGTTCAAACTGAATATCCTCATCAATCCAGTGCTAGACAAGTGTTTTATCCCAATGGAATTATTGCTTTTCTTCCTCTTTGGAATGTAAATAAAAGTTGTTTAGTTTGGTCGACAAAACCAGATAATGCGTCTACTTTAACTTCACTTTCTGAATCAGAATTTTCGAACGAATTATTTCGGTTGACTGGTGATAAAGTCGGAAAATGTCAGTTAATTAACTCTAGAATGGTATTCCCATTAAAAGCGCGGTTTGCTAAACAATTTATTAAGCATCGGTTAGTGCTTATTGGCGATGCAGCTCATACTATTCACCCTTTAGCGGGGCAAGGGGTAAATTTAGGTTTTCAAGATTCTGCTTTATTAGTTTCAACCATTAAACAATTAACTGAAACTAATAAAGATATTGGGCTTGTAAAAAATTTAAAATCATTTGAGTTTAATCGTCGCAAAGATGCGTTAGTTATGCTCACGGCCATGCAAACTATTCAAGATATGTTTAATGGTGATAATTTGTTGAAAAAGAAGTTAAGAACAATTGGTATGAATGTTATTGATAATAGTCAGCTATTAAAAAAGCAACTGATTAAATATGCTATGCATATTTAATTTAAACTTATATCTAGTTATTATTGTGGCTGTCAAAAACTTTCCGGTAAGCATGTGTTTCAGTATAAAAAATAAATTATGATACTTAATAGATTAAGAATCTATTCCAGAAATAACAATCCAACCATAAAGTAAGTAAACTGAACTAAAGCCGCATGATCTAATGTGCTTAGCAAATTATAGTTAAACAAGAATAATAATGATGCACTAAAAAGTGCACCAATATTGATAATAAATCGTGATTAAATTGTTTGTTTTAATAAGTTATAAACAGGGGTAGCAAGACCTATTTTTGCGTTGTTAGATTTTAGTTTATACCAATAGCCACTATGTTCATTAAAACATTTTGTATACTTAGTAATGACACAATAAATAGGAAAGATATCTAAGTGAAAATGACTAAATGTGTGGCGAAATGCAACAAGTTGCTTTGGTGCTGTTGTTTCGATACCTTGTTTTTTTAACCAGTCAGTTATTGCTTGTTTACTTGAAAATTGAGGGAAACAATACAATCCTCCCCAAATACCAGACGGAGGCCTTTTTTCAAGCCAAATTGTATGATCATATTCCAGCATTAAAAAATAGGCTGTCTTTTTGGGAATGGCATTTTTAGTTTTTTTTGTGGGATAGAGTTGCCAGCTTTCGGTTTTATATGCTAGACAATGGGTTTGCAATGGGCATAAGGAGCATTTAGGTTTAGTGTGTGTGCAAACCATAGCCCCAATATCCATCATAGCTTGATTAAATTTTGCTACCTTATGTTTCGGTGTGACTTGTGCACTTAATTGCCAAAGTTTATTTTCGACAGTTTTAATACCAGGCCAACCTTCAACAGCAAAATATCGGGTTAAAACACGTTTTACGTTGCCATCTAAAATTGGATAATGTTGATTTTGTGCAAGAGATAAAATTGCACCAGCTGTTGAGCGCCCTATGCCTGGAAGTGCGACGACATCATCGAACTTTGTAGGGAACATGCCATTAAATTTATCCACAATTAATTGTGCTGCTTTATGTAAATTACGTGCTCTTGCATAATAACCAAGTCCTGTCCAAAGATGTAATACATCATCAATTGGCGCTTTTGCTAAATCTGTTATTTGTGGGAAGTGCTCAATAAAACGGTTAAAGTAAGGAATAACCGTTGCAACTTGGGTTTGCTGTAGCATCACTTCAGACAACCAAACATGATAAGAGCTTTTTTCGACCTGCCATGGTAGCGATTTTCTGCCATATTGTTCATACCACGTCAGGACAGCTTGCGAAAAGTATTGTATTGTCATAGCCATTACATTGCAGCAACAATAGAATCACTAGGATAGCACCCTAGTACCTTAGTATATAAAGTCATTGATGCCAATTCTTTGAGAGCTGTTTGCATTTCATAAGAATGAATGTTACCTTGCAAATCGATATAAAACATTTCTTCCCAAGGCGTACCATGAATTGGTCGTGATTCAAGTTTAGTCATAACAATGTTATGGTTACGTAATACCGATAGCGCATCAACTAAAGCACCTGCTTGCTGACCTGTTTTCATGAGAATTGTGGTTTTAGCTGGGATTTGAGCAGATACTTCTATTGGCTGACGAGCTAACACAATAAAACGAGTAATGTTTTCTTTTTGATTAGCAAAATTATGTTCAAGGACTTGTAGCCCATATAATTCACCACCATCTTTATTACCCATAGCTGCAACATTACGTTGATTCAATTTAGCTACAGTTTCCATTGCTGATGAAGTACTATCGCAGTATATGATTTTCCAATGAGGATAGTTCTCTAAGAAATTACTACATTGCTGGAATGGTTGTGGATGGCTATAAATAGTATCGATTTGCTCTAGCTGTGAATTTTGTATAGCAAGAACACAATGATCAATAGGTAAAGAGAGCTCACCAATAATATGTAGATTAGTTTTTTGCAATAAATCATAAACTTCATTAATTGAGCCAGAACTTGAATTTTCTATTGGTAAAATTCCATAATCTACGGCACCACTTTCGACTTGTTCAAAAATCTCTTTAAAGGTTGAACAGCTTAATTCAATCATTTCATCTAAGTGAGTGCTAGCATAGCGGCGAGCAGCAGAATGCGAATAAGATCCTTTGGGGCCTAAAAAGGCAACTTTGGCTGTGGTGATTGTGCTGAGATTAAGCTTTTCTTGCAAGATTTTTTGTTGTAATAGTACAGAATCTTCAATAATTAATTGATATAAGCGTTTAATGAAAATATCATCGAGATGATAGTCTTTGCCTTCATTGATTAAGGTTCTGATAAGTGAACGCTCACGATCAATGTCGCGCACAGGAATGTTTGCTTCAATTTTCGTATGAATTACTTGTGTTGAAAGTTGGCGCCTCTGGGCAATAAGCTCTAACAATTTTTTATCTAATTTATTAATTTTATTTCGCAAAGATAATAAAGGATTTGTAGCCATTTTTTATTAGTTATTTAAAAAAGATAGCTTGTATTATAACAAGCAAAAAAATAAAGGCACCATCAAAGTGCCTTTTTATTCAATCAAGAAAATTGACGAATTAAATTTCTTCTTCTAATACTGCGTCTTTTATGCTGTTAACCGCACGCCGAGATTCATTCTTGTGTTGTAGTTTATTAAGTTGTTTTTCAAGCTTATCAATAAGGTTATTTATTGCAGCATACATATCAATATGTTTGGCAGAGGCAACTAATGAAGTTCCTTTGGTGGAAATTGTTGCATCAACAATAAATCCATCTGGTTCTTTCGATAAAATAAAATGAGGGTTGATTAACAGTGCTCTCCATTTATCTAACTTCGAAAATTTATCTTCTAGATAGCTACGAATAGCAGGGGTAACATCCATTTGTTTACTGGTAATACTTAAAGTCATAATTGACCTCCTCATTTTTTATCAACAAAGTTAATTTTAATGTTGTTATTACATTGGCAAATTATTTTAGTCTCGTCAATAAGATCTTTGCTTTTGTCTAATTTTTATTAATTTAATTTTGAAATAAATTCCATTGACTGAATATTGCATAACATGGTGGAGGGGCTGACACTGATTTTACCATGAATTTAATATATACTGTATTAATAATTATTTAGTTTATCCTATGTTATAGGTAATTTTCAATAATGAGGACAATGTGAGTTATTTAGATAATGTGAAGATTGTTTTGGTTGAAACATCTCATACAGGCAATATGGGCTCTGCTGCGAGAGCAATGAAAACCATGGGATTAACTAACCTTTGTTTAGTTAATCCGGTCATCAAGCCTGATTCTCAATCGATTTCGTTAGCTGCAGGTGCCAGTGATATTATAAAAAATGCACAAATCTTTTTTTCACTTGAACAAGCCATTGCCGATTGTACTTTAGTGATTGGTACTAGTGCGCGTTCTCGTAGTTTACAGTGGCCATATTTAACTCCCAAAAAGTGTGGCGATAAGATTATTCAAGAAGCCTCAAATCTCCATACTCAAGTCGCTTTGGTATTTGGGCGTGAGCGTGTTGGTTTAACTAATGAAGAATTGCAAAAGTGCCATTATCATGTTGGAATTCCAGCTAACCCTAGTTATAGTTCTTTAAATCTTGCTATGTCGGTACAGGTTTTGTGTTATGAAATTCGCATGTCAATGCTCAATCTTGAAGATCAGCAATCTGAAAAGGAAAATGAGAATATGGCTGAAACTGAGTTTCCTATAGATGCTGATATAGAGCGCTTTTACCAGCATTTAGAACAAACTTTATTACAGACAGGCTTTATTAATGCCAATCATCCAGGACAAATTATGGGGCGTTTGCGTCGATTATTTACACGTGCTCGTATTGAACAACAGGAACTAAATATTTTGCGTGGCATTTTAACTTCGATTAATAAAATTTTACATTGATGTTAAAATAGAAACACCCACAGATTTGTGGGTGCTATTTTAAGGTTGATACTGTTTAATGTAGTATCTTATCTATTAATCAAAATATCAATTCTAAGTATGTTAGTTTTTAGCTTTTTTGCGCCATGTTGTGCCGTTTGCACTATCTTCAAGAACAATATTCATTGCATTTAGTTTGTCACGAGCTTCATCGGCCTGAGACCAATTTTTGTTTGCTCTTGCTTCGTTACGTTGTTTTATTAATGCTTCGACTAATGCCACATCAACATCATCTTGCTTATCACCTTGTAAAAATTTAATAGGATCTTGCTCTAATAATCCAAGAGCTGCTGATAAATAACGTAACTCAGCTGCTAATTCATTAGCGAGTTGCATATTATTATCGGCTTTGGCTTTGTTTATTTCACGAGCCAGATCAAAAAGCGTTGAATAAGCTTCTGGTGTATTAAAGTCATCATCCATTGCGTTACAAAACTGGCGATAATAATTACTATCAGGTGTCGTATGTGGATGATTCGCATCAGTATCTCGCAAGGCTGTATATAGTCGCTCAAGTGCCATTCTTGCTTGTTTTAAATTATCTTCACTATAATTTAACTGACTACGATAATGACCAGATAGTAAAAAATAACGTACTGTTTCAGCATCATAATGCTTTAATACATCGCGAATAGTGAAAAAATTATTGAGTGATTTTGACATTTTTTCTTGGTTGATCATTACCATACCAGAGTGCATCCAGTAATTTACATATTGGCCGTTATGCGCACAAGTTGATTGGGCAATTTCGTTTTCATGATGTGGAAACATTAAATCTGAACCGCCACCGTGAATATCAAAGTGATTGCCTAATTGATAGCTGTTCATTGCTGAACATTCAATGTGCCAACCAGGGCGACCTTTACCCCATGGTGAATCCCAACTTGGTTCGTTAGGTTTTGACATTTTCCATAATACAAAATCCATTGGATTTTGTTTAACATCAACAACTTCAACTCGAGCACCAGCTTGTAATTGTTCTAAATTTTGGCGAGATAAAATACCGTAATTCGGATCACTGTCTACCGAAAACATGACATCACCATTATTGGCAATATATGCATGGTTTTTTTCGAGAAGCTCTTCAACTAATTTGATAATTTGTGGCATATGATGAGTTGCACGAGGCTCTATATCAGGCCGACGAATATTTAGTGCATCAAAATCGGTATACATTTCTTGTAGCATTCTATCTGTAAGTTGATCACAGGTTTCACCATTTTCGAACGCACGTCTAATTATTTTGTCATCAACATCAGTAATATTACGAACATAAGTTAAATCGTAACCTAAAAAACGTAAATAACGTGCGACAACATCGAAAGCAACGAAAGTACGTCCGTGACCAATATGACAAAGATCGTAAATTGTCACTCCACAAACATAGAGTCCAACTTTATTAGGGGTAATTGGTTGAAATATTTCTTTTTCGCGTGTTAATGTATTGAATATTTTTAACATTATAATCTACAGGGTAAAATTGATGGATTTTGTTAGATAATATAACAAAATTCTGGATATGACGAAATTACTTATTAAGAACTTTGTAAGCAAAATTGAGAAAATGCATATACCAATATAACTGAATTAAATTTGTTGAGTTTGTATAGATGTTTTTAAGGTTGATGATGAGAAATATGATTTACTATAAATACAAACCTTAATCTTATTTAAATTGGCGGTTTACCCGCCAATTTAAATTAAAATAACTTATTGTTTTAAATGGCGATAGATATAAATGAGTATAATCGACCCAAGTACTGAAATTAACAAACTAGGGAAATTAAATCCAGTTACACTACCCCAGCCAAAGAAGGTGCTAATATACCCACCCACCACGGCTCCTGCTACGCCTAATAAAATAGTTTTGATCACCCCTACACTTCCTAGAGGCATAAAAAACTTAGCAATCCAGCCGGCAATTAATCCTAGAATAACCCAACTTATAATACCCATGATAATTTCCTTTTTTTATTGAAATTATGCATAGTTTACTCAAATAAATTAAAAAATCTAACAGATGTTAGTGTTCAATGCAATAGCTTTAATCGATTAATTAATAGTCAATAAATGATTTCAAAATGTACTAATAGATAATGATAATAAATACGAATAGTAAATAAATATTATTGATGCATTTATTATTAAATTTTAATTAAAGGTAAAGTATTTTGTGGTGTTTCTAACTCAGAATATATACTTGATGAATATAGGAAGATAACTAAACATAATTAAAAGGGAGGTTTAATCTCCCTTAATATATTATTGTTCGAAAATTGTTTTATGTAGAATTTTGATAATTGATTCGGCATCATTGCTTTTTGCTAATAAGCAAAGATTGTGTGTACTTGCCCCATAACAGCAAAGCCTAATAATAAATTCGTCTAATACCCCAAACACTTCTTTTGCAATACCTCTGGTTGAGGTTAGGTTATTACCAATAATAGCAATGAGTGCTAAATCTTCTTCTATATCAACATGACAAACGGTTGATAATTCATCAAATAATTCTTTCGTTAATAAACTGTTTCCGTTGGTGTTTGTACCTGTAGTGTCGATGGTTAGTGCAATACTTACTTCTGATGTAGTTACTAAATCAACCGAAATGTTATACTTGGCTAATATCGTAAACACATTTGCAAGAAAGCCTTGTGCATGTAGCATATTTAAACTGGTTAGTGTTAGTAAGGTTTGTTTACGACGTAACGCCAATGCTCTGAAGACAGGTAATTTAGATGTGATACTATTAGTGCTATAAACAATAGTTCCCCCATCTTGCGGTGCTTTACTTGAACCAACAAAGACAGGAATATTGCTACGTACAGCTGGGACTAGCGTTGCTGGGTGTAGTACTTTTGCTCCAAACGTTGCCATTTCGGCCGCCTCCGCAAAAGATATTTCATCAATGCGTTTAGCTGCTGGAGTAATGCGAGGGTCGTTAGTATAAATTCCAGCAACATCAGTCCAAATATCAATTTGAGTTGCACCCAATGCTTCACCTAGTAAAGCTGCTGTATAGTCACTTCCGCCTCGTCCTAAAGTAGTGGTTTTTCCAGAACTTTCACTGCCAATAAACCCTTGTGTTACAATGACACAACTATTGTCTAGTGACTTTAAATGGGCACAACAAAGCTGTTTAATATCTTCAATTTTAGGTATTGCTTTACCGAAGTTATTATTGGTGCGCATAACTTTTCGTACGTCAAACCACATGGCTTTTTTCTGTTTTTCTTTTAGTATTTCGACAAACAGTTTTGAAGACATAATTTCACCGTGACTAACAAGCTCATCGGTTAATGCGGGTGAAGTTGCTAAGCTTGCCGCTTCTGACAATGAGGCTATATTGGCAATGATTTGGTCTATTTCAGCACGTAGTTTGGGATTTTCAGGTAATTGTTCTAGAATGTTGTATTGGATAGATTGAATTTTCGCAATATGTTGAGATCTTACTTCAGCGTCACGTCCTTCTGCTAATGCAACTAACAAATTTGTTACGCCAGCGGAGGCTGATAATACAACAACCTTTACGTTAGGGTTAGCTATTACAATATTGGCACTATTAACCATTGCTGGATAATCGGCAACACTAGTACCACCAAATTTAGCTATTACAAATGATGTTTCCATGGATTCCTCATATTAAAAATTTTTATTTTTAACAGAGTTAGAGCGGGCATGTTCTATTTACAATTAAAAAAGTACAAACCATGAAGCGCTCCACCTGTTAAGGTGACAACCCAAGGGATTCAGCCCTTGCAGTCGATTTAATTACTTCTGGATGGGTAATCAAACCTCGGCATTACGTCCCCTCGATCATTTATTAGTGGTTCCAGTCCTTAAAATGACTTACCTGAGTAATGCACCTCTTCGTTTTGCAACTTCTGTTACGAAATCAGCACTATATAGGATTAACGATTTTATTAATTGTGTCAATAGGTTAAAAGTTAAAAATTATTTAGTTGTAATATAGAAAAAATGGAAAGATCTATAGCTCTCGTTCAAACAATTCAATAATGGTTTGATATAATTTTTTTACTGTACATTCTTTAGTTGGTGTACTAAAGATTGTATCATCACCAGCAATTGAACCTAAAATACCTTCCGATTTACCAATTGAGTCTAGTAATCGAGCAATGAGTTGAGCTGCGCCTGGGCTAGTATGTATCACCACCATTGAACTATTGAAATCAATATCAATCACTAAATTTTTTAATGGGCTACTAGTTGTTGGTACGCTTATTTCTGCAGGTAAACAATAGACCATTTCGGATTTTGCATTTCTGGTTCTTACCGCACCAAATTTGGTTAGCATACGTGAAACTTTTGATTGATTAATGTTATTAAATCCTTGTTCTTGTAACGCTTGTACGATTTCTATTTGTGAACTAAACTTCTCTTGACGAAGCATCTCTTTAAATGTTTTTGTGAGATTAGCTTGTTTCATAATGTTCCTTGGCTTTTAATTTGTTACTCTTTACTACTAATAAATGTCGTTATAAGACTCATAATAAAGTCTAATTGATAATTAAATCAAAATAACTACGACCAATTTTAATGTATCAGTAGCAATTATTATATACATAATTATGCGTTAAATATGCATAAAATTAAAGTGTTGATTTAATAGCATCCTTCGGTCTATAAGATTTCACTATTTGGTCATAGGTTTCAATATAAGGTCCTTCTAGTAGTTGTATACAATAAGGGATACTAGCAAATATGCCACTCACAATAACATTACCTTGATCATCTTTAACACCCTCAAGTGTTTCTTTAATTGATTTTGGTCTACCAGGTAGGTTGATGATTAGACATTTTTTGCGAATAACACCAACTTGCCTAGATAAAATAGCAGTTGGTACAAAATGTAAACTGATCTGACGCATCTGTTCGCCATAACCTGGCATTACACGATCAGCGATAGCTAATGTTGCATCTGGGGTTACGTCTCTAGTCGCAGGACCTGTTCCACCAGTAGTTAAAATTAAATGGCAATGTAGACTATCAACAAGTTCACATAATGTTTGTTCAATAACAACTTGTTCATCTGGAATAATATGGTTTTCGGTTGTAAATGGTGTTTTCAGTGCTGTTTGCAACCATGATATTAATGATGGTATGCCTTCATCTTGATAAATGCCACTTGATGCTCTATCTGACACTGAAACTAATCCAATCTTAAACATGATACTTATTCCTTAAGCAATAACTTAGACGCAGATTGATAATTAAAGATACGTTATTAGTATTTAATTAATAATATGTGTTTTATTTTAGAAATTATAATTTATTTATATTGATATAAATAAAACTAAAAAGCTCTTTACAATGATTGATTATATTGTTGATTCATTAAACATGATAGCATATTATTAAAATAACAATTGATTCACTTAGGATATATTCATGCCATCAATTCCTGCACTTGAGTTAATCTCACTCAAAAAAATCTATAAAAACGGTGTAGAAGCATTAAAAGGTATCGATTTAATTGTACAAGCTGGCGATTTTTATGCTTTGCTAGGACCAAATGGTGCTGGTAAATCAACAACTATAGGTATTATTAGTTCATTAGTGACTAAAACTTGTGGGCAAGTAAAAATCTTTGGTTACGACTTAGATACCGATATTGTAAATGCTAAAAGACAATTAGGGATTGTACCGCAAGAATTCAATTTTAACCAATTTGAAGAAGTGTTACAAATAGTCACTAATCAAGGTGGTTATTATGGATTGCCCCGAAAAATCGCATTAGAGCGAGCCGAAAAATATTTGCGAGTTTTAGATTTGTGGGATAAACGCCATAGTCGAGCTAACCTGCTATCAGGTGGAATGAAAAGGCGATTAATGATAGCCAGAGCTCTCGTGCATGAACCTAAATTATTAATTCTTGATGAGCCGACTGCAGGCGTTGATATTGAATTACGCCGTTCTATGTGGGATTTTTTACGTGAAATCAATCGTCAAGGTATCACAATTATTTTAACCACACATTATTTAGAAGAGGCAGAAATGCTCTGTAGAAATATTGGTATTATTCAGAGTGGGAAATTGATAGCAAACTCATCAATGCGTGAGCTATTGGCGAAAAACCAATCTGAAACAATTGTTATTGATTATGTGGCGACGCCTAAGCAGATTGAGTTAAATGGCTATAATTATTCCGATGTTGAGCCTGGGATGTTGGAAGTGAAAGTAGATAAACAAAATGGATTAAATCAATTATTTGAACAATTAAATAAACAAAATATTAAAGTTATCAGCGTACGAAATAAAGCGAATCGATTAGAAGAGTTATTTGTTGAGCTGTTGCATAGTGATACTAAACAAAAAGGTGGCATTAATGAATAATTTATATTGGATTGCCTTAAAAAGTATTTGGCGTAAAGAAGTAACCCGATTTTTAAGAATTTGGATTCAAACCTTAATTCCACCTGTTATTACCATGTCGCTTTATTTTATTATCTTTGGTAATTTAATTGGTTCTCGTGTTGGCGACATGGGCGGTTTTAGCTATATGGAATTTATTGTTCCAGGATTAATAATGATGTCAGTAATTACTAATTCCTATACCAATGTTTGTTCATCATTTTTTAGTGCTAAATTTCAACGTAATATTGAAGAAATATTGGTGGCACCAGTACCAACGAATATTCTTATTCTAGGATATGTCGGTGGAGGTGTGATGCGCGGTATTTTAACGGGTATTTTGGTTACTATCGTATCGCTATTTTTTGTTCGCTTTGATGTACATTCTTGGTTGTTTGTTATTTTTACATTGCTATTGACCTCGATTTTATTTTCATTAGCAGGTCTACTTAATGCAGTATTTGCCAAAACGTTTGATGATATAAGTATTATTCCAACATTTGTGTTAACACCATTAACTTATCTTGGTGGTGTTTTTTACTCAATTACTATGTTACCAACTTTTTGGCAATCGGTATCGAAAATTAATCCCATCGTTTATATGATTAACGGTTTTCGTTATGGATTTTTGGGCGTGTCAGACGTGCCGTTATGGATCACTTTTTCAATGCTAATTTTATTTGTGACTGTACTTTATGTAATTGCATGGCGACTGATTGATAGAGGGCTAGGATTGAGAAGTTAATTAAAGTTAGGAAATAGTAATTAACCGCCGATTATTGTATCGGCGGAATAATATTAGCTACTGTGCACCAGCAACAGCTTCCTTAGCCATTTCAGTGATTTTAGAAAAATCACCTTTTGCTATGGCATCCGTTGGAATAAACCAAGTTCCACCAACACATAGTACATTATTAAGTGCCAAATAATCACGGTAGTTTTTAGGATTCACACCGCCTGTAGGGCAAAACTTCATGTATCCGCAAGGTCCAGAAAATGCCTTTAATGCTGCAACTCCGCCATTGATTTCAGCTGGGAAGAATTTTAATGCCGTTAAACCATATTCTTGGGCTTTTAATAATTCAGAAATAGTTGCAATACCAGGAATAACAGGGATAGGGCCTGCAACTGCCGCTTCTAAAATAGCATCGGTAATTCCTGGTGTAATAACAAACTCTACACCAGCTTCAGTAACCTGTTTTAGTTGTTCAACACTAGTTACTGTTCCTGCTCCTACAATTGCTTCAGGAACTTCTTTGATGATTTTCTTAATTGCTTCAATCGCACAAGCTGTTCTTAACGTTACTTCCAGTACCTTCACCCCGCCAGCAATCAGAGCTTTAGCTAGTGGTACAGCATCCTCAATTCGTTCAATAACGATAACTGGAACCACAGGTCCAGTGGTTAAAATTTCTTCAGCACTTCGTTTCCATTTTTTCATTTGTTTCTACCTATACCTTATTGGTACTTAAATAAAGAAATAATCCCTAATAAATAGGGATTATTTTGTTATTCATAAATACCTAATTTCTTTTCTAAATAATGAATATTTGTGCCGCCTTTTTGGAAACCCTTATCGTTCATAATATCAATATGAAGATCAATATTGGTTTTGATCCCATCAATAACCAGTTCGGCTAACGCATTTTTCATACGTGCTATAGCGACTTCACGTGTTTCACCATAAGCAATTAATTTACCAATCATTGAGTCATAGTAAGGTGGGACACTATAACCAGCATAAATATGCGATTCCCAACGAATGCCGAAGCCACCTGGTGCATGGAAGCGAGTGATTTTTCCTGGTGATGGCATAAAAGATTTGGGATCTTCAGCATTAATTCTACATTCAATCGCATGACCTTTAATTTCAATATCACTCTGTTTAATTGAAAGTGGTTTGCCGGCTGCAATTAAAATTTGTTCCCTAATTAGATCAACTCCGGTTATCATTTCAGTAACAGGATGTTCTACTTGAATACGGGTATTCATTTCAATGAAATAAAATTCGCCATTTTCAAATAAAAATTCGAATGTGCCAGCTCCTCGGTAGCCAATCTCGATACATGCATTAACGCAACGCTCACCGATGAATTTACGCATTTTAGGTGTAATACCAACAGCAGGAGCTTCTTCAACAACTTTCTGATGCCGTCTTTGCATTGAGCAGTCTCGTTCACCTAAATAAACTGCATTTCCTTGACCATCAGAAAGTACTTGGATTTCAATATGACGCGGATTTTCAAGGAATTTTTCCATGTAAACCATATCATTGTTGAAAGCAGTTTTGGCTTCTAACTTAGTCATTTTAATTGATTGTTCAAGATCTTTTTCTTCACGAACAATACGCATACCACGACCGCCACCGCCGCCAGAAGCTTTAATGATAACAGGATAGCCAATTTGCTTGGCAATTTGTTTATTAATTTCAATATCGCTACTTAGAGGACCATCTGAACCAGGTACACAAGGAACACCTGCTTTTTTCATGGCGTGAATTGCTGATACTTTATCCCCCATAAGGCGAATAGTATCCGGTTTAGGGCCAACAAAAATAAAACCAGATCGCTCAACTTGTTCAGCAAAATCTGCATTTTCAGATAAGAAACCATAACCAGGATGAATTGCAGCTGCTCCGGTTACTTCCGCAGCTGAAATTAATGCAGGAACGTTAAGGTAACTTTTTACTGATGCTGCTGGACCAATACAGACGGTTTCGTCTGCAAGTAATACATGTTTTAAGTCTTTATCTGCCGTAGAATGAACGGCGACAGTTTTTATTCCAAGTTCTTTACATGCTCGTAAGATACGTAGAGCTATTTCTCCACGATTCGCAATAAGAATTTTATCAAGCATATTCAATCTCTTAATCGTATTGTCAATAATAAATTCAGATTATTCAATAATGAATAGTGGCTGATCAAATTCAACTGGTTGACCATTTTCAACCAATATGGCTTTTATTGTACCAGCTTTTTCTGATTCAATTTGGTTCATCATTTTCATCGCTTCAACGATGCAAAGCACATCGCCAACATTTACTGTTTGGCCAATTTCAACAAAAGCTTTTGATTCTGGGCTCGGTGTACGATAAAAAGTTCCAACCATTGGGGATTTAATTGTTGTACCATCAGTTACCACATTATCAGTTACAACTTCTGTTTGAACGGTTGGAGCAACAACAACAGGAGTTGGTTGAGGAATTTGAATATTTTGTACTGGCGCCGAATAGTTTGTAGTAGGAGCAGCACGACTAATACGAACTGATTCCTCACCTTCAGAAATTTCAAGCTCTGAAATACCTGACTCTTCAACTAATTCAATTAATTTTTTAATTTTGCGTATATCCATGAATTACACCGTGTTTATTTGATATAAGTAACAATTATTTAAATGCATCCTTATTATCGGCTAAAGGTATTCTTTAGTCGGTAATAAAGTTGTAACTCAATATTAACGCGGAAGAATACACTGTAAAATGGTTTTTGTCATTATATATCTCCTTTACAAACACTTGTTATACTATTTTCTAGGTATTATTTTATAAATGCGATACAATATTAACTGTCAACTACTATTAAGGTTTACTATGGTTTGAAAGGATTAAATAATATTCTATTTATCCTAAATAAATAGAATATTATTTATTTTTTGATTCCATGGTGGTTTTAAATACTAAATTATACTTAAACAAGATTAATTCTAGGAAGAGTTTTTATTATGTTAAAAAAAGTTCGTGGCTTGTTTTCAAATGATTTATCGATCGATTTAGGTACAGCAAACACACTTATTTATGTAAAAGGGCAAGGAATTGTATTGAACGAACCTTCAGTTGTAGCGATTCGCCAAGATCACCGCACCGGTACCCCAAAAAGTGTTGCTGCTGTTGGGCATGCTGCGAAACAAATGTTAGGGCGAACACCTGGTAATATAGCAGCTATTAGACCAATGAAAGATGGTGTCATTGCCGATTTTTCTGTTACTGAAAAGATGTTGCAACACTTTATTCGTCAAGTTCATAGTCATAGCTTTTTAAGACCGAGCCCACGAGTGCTTGTTTGTGTTCCTGTAGGTGCTACACAAGTTGAACGTCGAGCTATTCGAGAGTCAGCACTAGGCGCAGGTGCTCGTGAAGTATATTTAATTGAAGAGCCAATGGCGGCAGCTATTGGTGCTGATTTACCTGTATCTGCGCCTACTGGTTCAATGGTTGTTGATATTGGTGGTGGAACTACCGAAGTTGCTGTCATTTCACTAAATGGCGTTGTTTATTCCGCATCTGCTCGTATTGGTGGCGATCGATTTGATGAAGCAATAATAAACTATGTTCGCCGCAACTATGGTGCTTTAATTGGCGAGGCTACTGCTGAAAAAATCAAACATTTTATTGGTAGCGCTTATCCAGGTGATGAAGTCCTTGAAATCGAAGTTCGTGGGCGCAATCTTGCTGAAGGTGTGCCGCGTAGCTTTACTTTAAACTCTAATGAAATTTTAGAAGCACTCCAAGAACCATTAAGTGGTATTGTTAGTGCGGTTAAAGTTGCATTAGAACAGTGTCCTCCTGAGCTCGCTTCTGATATTTCAGAACATGGTATGGTATTAACTGGTGGTGGTGCTTTATTACGTAATATTGATAAGTTATTATCAGCTGAAACTGGCATTCATGTTGTGGTGGCTGAAGATCCACTAACATGCGTTGCTAGGGGTGGTGGTAAAGCGTTAGATATGGTCGATATGCATGGCGGTGATCTATTTAGTGAAGAGTAATTAATAATTTATTGTTATTTAATTTCATGTTGATAAAGCAAAGTAAGCATGTATCTCATATTTTCCTCCGCCGACAATGTGTCGGCGGAGTCGTATATTAGAATAATTAGAATTTGAGCATAAAAAGGTAAGTAAAGGACAATGAAATTACTTTTTTCTAAACGTTCGCCTCTTAGTGTACAATTATTTACTTCTCTGGCATTAGCCTTGGCTCTAATTGTACTTGATGTCAATTATCGACCATTTAAAGAAATTCGTTATTATTTAGATACCATCATTTCGCCACTATATTTTGTTTCAAATGCACCAAAGTCGTCGTTTGATTCTCTTTATGAGATGTCCAAAACAAGAGAAACATTAATAAATGAAAATGCAAATTTACATGCGGACTTATTACAACAAAAAAACGATCTATTATTACTTGAGCATTTAAAACATGAAAATGCTAGACTTCGCGAATTATTGGGCTCACCTTTAAGACATGATGAACATAAAATGGCTGCTCAAGTATTACTTACAGACACTGATCCTTATGTTTACCAATTTGTTGTAAATAAAGGTACACAAGATGGTGTTTATGTTGGGCAACCTGTCGTGGATGAAAAGGGAATTGTGGGTCAAATTTATGAAGTAGCTAAATCAACCAGTCGTGCAATTTTAGTATGTGATTATCAACATGCAATACCAGTACAAGTGCTAAGAAACGATATTGGCATGGTTGCTGTAGGTAATGGATGTAGTAATGATTTAACATTGGAATTTATGCCTAATAACGTTGATATAAAAGTCGGTGATGTTTTAGTTACCTCGGGACTTGATGGGCGTTTTCCTGAAGGATATCCGGTAGCCGTAGTTAGTTCAGTAAAACTTGATATTACAGATGCTACTCCTGTTATTACAGCTACACCTACAGCTGATTTGAAACGCTTACGTTATTTATTATTGTTGTGGGGAAATCAAGGAGTAAAACATGAGGGCTCGTAATCGAATAATAATTATTTGGATGACGTTATTAATTGGCTTATGTTTACAAATCATTCCGTGGTCTGAATCATATAATATATTTAAACCACATATACTAATTCTCATTTTTGCTTATTGGTTGATTGCTCTTCCTCATCGGGTTGGGATTGGTACTGCTTTTGTATTTGGGGCAATAATGGACCTGTGTACTGGTTCGATTTTGGGGACACATGCTTTGATTTATTCCTTTATTGCTTACTTGCTTGTTTTTAAATTTCAATTGATACTCAATTTAGCGTTATGGCAACAGTCATTTATCATCTTTGGGGTATCAGTATGCTATAATTTACTGGTATTTTTACTTCAAGTCAGTATTTATCATACTATAACTATATCACCATTGATTTTGATATCAAGCTGTATTGATGGTCTATTATGGATTGTCATCTATCCATTTTTGCGACTAATAAAGCAAAGCTTTGCTATCAATTAAAAGGGAATCTTATGTCTGTTGAATTATTAATGAATGTAACACCATCTGAAACTCGGGTTGCTTATATTGAAAATGGTGTATTGCAAGAAATCCATGTCGATCGCGAGTCTAAGCGGGGTATTGTTGGGAATATTTATAAAGGTAAAATAATTCGTATTTTGCCTGGTATGCAAGCCGCTTTTGTAGACATTGGTCTTGATAAAGCTGCCTTTTTGCATGCATCTGATATTATGCCTCATACTGAGTGCGTATCAGATACAGAGCAAGAACAATTTCAAGTAAAAGATATCTCTGAACTTGTCCGCCAAGGGCAGGATTTAATGGTACAAGTGGTTAAAGATCCATTGGGAACTAAAGGGGCAAGGCTTACAACCGATATTACTTTGCCATCACGTTATTTGGTATTAATGCCTGGATCAAATTCTGCGCATGTAGCCACTTCACAACGCATAGAAAGTGAACAAGAACGTGAAAGATTAAAAAATATTGTTGGGCAATATGTGACAACAGAGGCTGGTTTTATTGTTAGAACAGCTGCAGAAGGTGCAAGTGCGCATGAGTTAGAGCAAGATGCTAATTTTTTAAAGCGACTTTGGACTAAAATTCAAGAACGTATGGCTCGTCCAGCAAGTAAAAATCTTGTTTATGGGGAATTGGCATTATCACAACGTGTATTGCGAGATTTTGTTGGTGATCCTATTGACCGAATTTTGGTGGATTCAAAATTAACTTATGATTTGTTAATTGAATTCACACATGAATTTATGCCCGAAGTGACCAATAAACTATCTCATTATCGTGGTAATATTCCTATTTTCGATCTTTATGATACCGAAAATGAGATTCAAAGAGCATTAGAGCGTAAAGTCAAATTGAAGTCTGGCGGATATTTAATTATTGATCAAACCGAAGCCATGACTACTATTGATATCAATACTGGTGCATTTGTAGGGCATCGAGATTTAGAAGAGACGATTTTTAATACTAATATTGAAGCAACAATAGCGATTGCCCGTCAATTACGTTTGCGTAATTTAGGAGGGATTATTATTATCGATTTTATCGACATGCAAGAAGATCTGCACCGTGAACGGGTGTTACAATCGTTGCATGATTCTTTATCTAAAGATAGGGCTAGAACAACTGTTAATTTATTTTCGAGTTTAGGATTGGTCGAAATGACCCGCAAGCGAACACGTGAAAGTATAGGGCATATACTGTGTGAAGAATGTCCAGCATGTAAAGGTCGTGGCATGGTTAAATCGGTAGAAACAGTTTGCAACGAAATTTTACGTGATATTGTTCGTGTTTATAAAGCTCATCACTCTGAATACTTTTTAGTTTATGCATCGACTGCTGTAGCTAATGCTTTAACTAATGATGAATCTCATGCTTTAGCTGAAGTTGAGGTGTTTGTGGGTAAACGCGTTGAAGTAAAAGTTGAACCACTTTATATTCAAGAACAATATGATGTTGTATTAATGTAGAAGCAATGTCTTGTAAAAAAGTTTCCGGTAACTATACGTTTCAGTATAAAAATAATGAAAGTTAAATAATTGTTATGATCAACTAGTTATAATTGATTATCAAAAAACTTCTATTAACAATTAGAATTTAAGGAATTTATGATAGTAACTCAAGTGAGTGAACGACTACTCAATCCAAACAATCTAAGCCAACAAGATCTTTCGCATTTACTTGATATGCTGAGCTCAAGGAAAATTGATTTTGGTGACTTGTATTTTCTATCTGGTTATTATGAAAACTGGTTACTTGAAGATGGTATTATAAAAAATGCCTCATTTCACCGTGACCAGGGTGTTGGCGTTAGGGCCATTGTTGGTGAAAAAACAGGGTTTGCTTATACTGATCAGCTTTCATTAGCGAGGTTAGAACAAAGTATATTAGCAGCCAATTCAATTACTAAAATACAAACACCTATCAAAGTGACGCCATTTAAATCTGCTCAAGCAGCATCTATATACTCGTCAATTAATCCGATCAATTCTTTTTCTAAAGAACAGAAAATTGAATTGTTGCAACAAATTGACCACTTAGCACGCTCAATCGATCCTAGAGTTATTGAAGTTTCAGCCAGTTTGACTGGAAGTTATGAAGATATTTTAATAGCAGCAACTGATGGTATATTAAAAGCTGACATTCGTCCTTTGGTGCGTTTATCCGTTTCAATTTTGGTTGAAAAAGAGGGTAGACGTGAGCGAGGAAGTAGTGGGGGCGGTGGTCGATTTGGGTATGAATATTTTTTAACAATCAACCCAAAAACATTAGAAAGTTATGCTGACAGCTATGCCCGAGAAGCCGTGCGTCAAGCACTTGTTTCTCTTTCAGCTAAAGCTGCACCAGCAGGAACAATGCCTGTTGTTTTAGGTGCTGGTTGGCCTGGCGTTTTGTTACATGAGGCTGTAGGCCATGGCTTAGAAGGCGATTTTAATCGTAAAAACAGTTCAGTTTTTTCTGGAAAAATTGGTGAACAAGTTACTTCAGAAGTTTGTACTATTGTTGATGATGGTACGATTGAAAATCGCCGTGGCTCACTATCTATTGATGACGAAGGTACTCCAAGTCAAAAAACAGTGCTTATTGAAAATGGTATTTTAAAAGGCTATATGTTTGATAAGCTTAACGCAAAATTGATGAATACATGTTCAACTGGTAATGGTCGTCGTGAAGGATATGCTTACTTACCTATGCCAAGAATGACCAATACCTATATGTTGGCAGGAAATTCTTCTTTTGATGATATCATTAGTAGCGTCGATTATGGTCTTTATGCACCTAATTTTGCTGGTGGACAAGTAGATATCACCTCTGGTAAGTTTGTGTTTTCAACTTCAGAAGCTTACTTAATTGAAAAGGGAAAAATAACAACTCCGGTTAAAGGTGCAACGTTAATTGGTTCAGGTATAGAAACTATGCAGCAAATATCTATGGTAGGTAATGATCTAGCATTAGATTCTGGTGTAGGTGTTTGTGGTAAAGCAGGGCAGAGCGTACCTGTTGGGGTTGGGCAACCCACTTTAAAAGTAGATAATTTAACTGTTGGTGGTACCATTAACCACTAATAATACATTAATGGGATTTAAAAAATAGATGGAAACAATAATTACACTTTATCATGCGTTTGTTAACATGGATATAGTAACGCTTTCAAATCCTAATGTGCTATGGACACTATATGGAATGTTGTTTGTTATTATTCTTTTAGAAAATGGCGTTTTACCGGCGGCTTTTTTACCTGGAGACAGTCTATTATTCCTAACAGGTGTATTAATTAGCCAAAATGTATTTCATTTTGGTTTAATTAATTTTATTTTAATTGCTGGTGCAGCTTTAGGTACTTGGTTAGGATATGCTCAAGGACTATGGCTTGGTAATACTAAGCTCGTTCAAGGTTGGATGGAGCATATACCTGAAAAATATCATCATAAATCGGAAGTATTGTTCCATAAGTATGGCTTACAAGCGCTATTTATTGGGCGATTTATTGCTTTCGTACGGACATTATTGCCAATGATGGCGGGATTATCAGGGCTACATAGTCAAAAATTCCATATTTATAATATAATCAGTGCTACATTATGGATTTTCTTGATTGTGACATTAGGTTACCTATTTGGGTTATCACCAATTTTCAAGGAATATGAAAAGCAAATTATGTCTCTGCTAATGCTAATACCGGTTTTATTGTTAGTGCTAGGGTTACTTTTTTCAATTTTTCTTGCTGTTAAGCGCTCTTTAAGCAATAAAAAACAATCTAAAATTGGATTAAATAATAACAAGAAGTAGAAAGTGAAATTAACCGATAAGCCGGGTTCTGTCGTGGACAATCATTCCTCTAGACTAATACTCACGCATTAGCTCAAGCAGTCTACCCGGATTCAACGCGGGCCACGCCAATGAATCCCTATTTGACCTTGCTCCGAGTGGAGTTTACCGTGCCACAACTGTTACCAGTTGCGCGGTGTGCTCTTACCACACCCTTTCACCCTTACCTGATCTTATAAAATAAGCCATCGGCGGTTTACTCTCTGTTGCACTAGTCGTGAATTTTCGCTCTCGCCAAAATCCCCCAGGCGTTACCTGGCACTCTGCCCTATGGAGCCCGGACTTTCCTCCCCTTTGTTTGTTTCTTTATAAAAACAACAAAGCAGCGATTGTCTGGTTAATTTCGTTGATGAGTATAACCTAAAGCGCAATTTTGTCCAGAGCTGTCTTATCTATAGAAGATAGATGAGTGAAGTTTAAACATTTGTAAGGTAATGTAACTGAATGGAATTGAAATATCAAATTTATAGCACATCTTATTAGTGATGAGCTATAAAACAGAATTTATTACCATTTTTTCTGTTTTTGGATTTCGTCATAATTAAACCAAGTTACTACACCCTTTGAGATAATAACATCAAGCTTTCGTTCAATAAGATTGTATTGTGTTTCACCAATTAGTATATGACTAGTTGAACTTTTTTTTATATAATTATATGTCCATTGCATTTCATTTGAATTAATTGTTTTACTACTTGTTGGCTCGCCAAAAAGATTAATAATCTGTGATTCAGTTGTTGAACCTTCGACTATATTATTTACTTTTTGCTTATTTAATGGCGTTCCCTGCTCTACGAAATTTTTTTGTGAACAACTTGATAACATTATGATAGATAAGCATGCAAAAACAAACTTTTTTAGATTTTTCATGTATTATTGCCTAATGTAAGTAGCCTTTATTAATATTTGCCAATAATAACACATGTAGGGCAACGTTCAAGATTAGCTCGTATTTTATTATTGGCAAAATAAAGCAATATTCAATTAGGATAGAGTCTTTAATACTAAAAAGAAAAAAAGTGCCTATTTTATTTCTTTAATTTTCTATATTTTCTTCATTATTTCTTTTTGTAAATTATATATTAACCAAAAATTATTTCTTGTTCTGTCGTAGCACACGTTTTATTGGTTGATTTGTACTTGAATTAATATAACGACTCGGCCAAATTTCATGAGGTTCTAAATTAAGCTCTTTTGCAATAATAACCTCTCCTTTTGTCCATGGTCTAACTAATGCATTGCTAAGCGTTGATGAGCTTAAACCTGATTTGCGTGATAGATCTGCAAGTGTTGTTCCTTTCTTTTTTAGGGCAGCAATAATGTCTGCAGGATGCCAATCATTAGACTTTATTTTCATTTTTTATTTCCTCTTAGTTTATAACCTTGTATATCTATGTTATGCTCTTATTTTACTAAAACGTGTAAGTTTATAATTGAACTTTAGTTATTAATAAATTATTAATAATTTTTATTTCTTATTTATTATATCAAAGTTTCTTTAATTTCTGTAATTTTTTCTTATTGTGTTGAAGTGGGATAGTAAAAATGAAAGAGTGGTTCTCGTCAAAGGAGCTATCAAATATTGTAGGGATGCCATCAACGATACAAGGGGTTAATCGCAAAGCAAGGGCTGAAAATTGGACTGCTCGAAAAAGAGTAGGTGTTCGAGGTAAAGCTTTAGAATATCATATAGGTAGTTTACCCCATAATGTCAAAAAGGCATTATATATTGAAGAAGAAAGTGCTACTTATGTTGTTTCTCCGGTCGAGCCTTTGCAACTATGGATGACTGCATTTGAACAGTTATCCGAAGAAGAAAAATCTGTTGTTACTTCGTGGTTAATGCGAAATGGTATCAAAGATTTTATTACTTTTATTAATCAACAAAAAAAAGATAATTAGTGTTATTATATAAGCTGAGATATACTTTAACGCCTGTAAAATTTAGTTACTATGGAATAAACCGATGGAAAGACAGTTTCAATTAACAAATAGTAAAGAGATTATTGCTTATTTAGCTCAACAGTTCCCAAATTGTTTTACCCTTGAAGGCGAGGCAAAACCATTAAAGATTGGAATTTTTCAAGATATTATTTCTCGTTTGGAAGGTAATGACGAACTTAGTAAAACAAAACTCCGTGCTGCACTTCGTTCGTATACAATGAGTTGGCGTTACTTATACAGTATAAAAAAAGGAGTCAATCGTGTAGATTTAGATGGTAATCCTACTGAAGTCATCAACCAAGAACAGATGGATCATGCGCAACAACAGTTGAAAGAGAGCAAAGAAAAAGCTAAAGAGCGTTTTAAAGAACGCGAAAAAGAAAAACGTAAAGCTACTCGTATGCTTCCTAAAAAATCTAAAATTTTAAAAATTGGTGATTTTGTTAAAGTTGTAGTAGGAAATAAACCTATAAAAGTACAAGTCATTAATATCGAAAAAGAGCATATTAAGGTAAAGGTTGGTGCTGGCATGGAGTTAACAGTCAAACCTGAACATATTATCAATAAGTAGAGAATTTAAATGAATAAATTACTCAATGGTATTATTACATTTAGCCTTATTTTGGGTATTTTTAGTCAAAATGTTCATGCGAAACCGCAAGCTAGTGAACAAATACCAGTTCTAAAGCAAGATGATATCCACCAAGTTGTTGCCAAACGTGTAACGAATTTTTTTACTCAATCACATTATCGTAATTTTGTTTTGGATAGTGCTTTTTCTGCTCAGATTTTTGATCGCTATTTCAAATTATTAGATAGTAATAAAGCTATATTTATTCAAAGTGATGTTGATAGCTTTGGAAATAGGCAAGAATCTTTAGGTCAAGAGTTAATTGATGGCAATTTAAATACGGCTTATGATATTTACAATCATTTTTTGAAAAAACGTTATAACCGTTATCAATATGCTCTTGAAGTTTTAAAACGCCCTATGGATTTTTCTACCAATGATGAAATTGATTTTAATCGTGAGAAAATTGCTTGGCCGACTTCAGAAAGCGAACTTAATGCTTATTGGGATAAGCGTGTTAAATATGATGAGTTGAGCTTATCTTTATCAGGAAAAGAAGAAAAAGAGATCCGTGAAGTTTTAAGTAAACGTTACAATCGCGTTTTAAAAACAATAATGCAATCAAATAATGAAGATGCTTTTCAAGTATTTATGAATGCATTTGCAAGAGAAATCGATCCCCATACTAGCTATTTAGCACCACGTAAAAAACGAGATTTTGATTCCGAAATGAGTTTATCATTTGAAGGCATTGGTGCAACATTAAGCCAGCAAGATGACTATACTGTGATTATGTCTTTTGTAACAGGCGGACCAGCTGAAAAAAGCAAGTTACTTACTATCGGGGATAAAATTATTGGAGTGGGTCAAAGTAATTCAGCGATTGAAGATGTCATTGGTTGGCGATTGGATGATATTGTCGATAAAATTCGTGGGCCTAAAGGCACTATTGTAAAACTAGAAATTTTACCTGCTGGTAATAATAGTAAGGCAAAAGTAGTTGAACTTACTCGTGATAAAATTCATTTTGAAGATAGGGAAGCAAAATTAAAGATTATTGATAATCCGCGAGGTAAAGTTGGAGTTATAGAAATACCAAGTTTCTATGTGGGATTAACAGAAAAAGTTGAAGTACTCTTATCAGAAGCAAATAAAGAAAATTTGCAAGGTTTGGTTATTGATTTACGTGATAATGGCGGTGGTTCGTTAGCCGAAGTTATCAATTTAACTGGCTTATTTATTGATACTGGACCAGTTGTTCAGGTACGTGATAATTTACAAAAAGTCATCACTTACAATGATAAGAATAAAGGTATCGAATACACTGGGCCACTTGTTGTTATGATTAATCGTTATAGTGCATCAGCATCAGAAATATTTTCTGCCGCTATGCAAGATTATGGGCGAGCATTAATAGTTGGTGAAACGACTTATGGTAAGGGAACAGTACAAACTTCTCGTAATATCTCTTATCCAATTGACGCAAGACTACATCCAAATTGGCCTGAACTTGGGGGAGCTCAATATACTATTCAAAAATTTTATCGTATCAATGGTGATAGCACTCAATTAAAAGGGGTTGAGCCAGATATTGAAATGAATAAAACTAAGTATGTTGATAAAACCGGAGAGCAATTTTTAGATAATGCACTACCTTGGGATAAAATACCGTCAGCTAATTATTTGACCATTGCCAATATTAAGCCATGGTTGCCTGATTTAGAATCGCAACATTTGACCAGAATTTCACATAATCCTGAATTTATTTATCTTGATGAAGATATCAAAAAACTTAATGATAAAAAAGATCGTCAATATATTGTTTCGCTTAATAAGAAAAAACGAGAAGTAGAACAAAAAAATAATGAGGAGCGTGATTTAAAAAGAACAAACGAGCGTTTAAATAAAGTAGGTTTACCATCAATTACTAAACTAGATGATTTACCTAAAGATTATAAACAACCTGATCCTTACTTAGATGAATCCATTGAGATACTTCTTGATTTTGCATCTAAGTATTCCAAAATTGAGGACAATAGTTCTATTAACAATGTTATTTCGTTTGATTTACCAATCGAGAAAACTAATAAATAATTGGAGATAATGTAATGGATTTAAATTTAAAATATTCTTTGATCACAACTGTTGCTGTGTTAGTTATTTTAGCAACATTTGGTTTTATTGTTTGTACGAATTAAAAAGCTTGATTAATTATTTAGTGACTATTATAGTATGCAACCTGCTTTTGAAAAGTAGGTTCTAATAATGAGGTGAGGTGTCCGAGTGGTTGAAGGAGCACGCCTGGAAAGTGTGTATACGGTAACGTATCAAGGGTTCGAATCCCTTCCTCACCGCCATAAATATTTAGTCATTAAAATATGGAACCATTAGTTCATAACGCTATAAAACTAGCTATCTAGATTATTTTAAATAGTTCGTAATTTATAGTTGTTATTTAAAATGACAAACAATACCTTCCTCTCCTAAATCATTTGGAGTTTTTATGGAAAACTTACGCACAGTTCAAGACTTTATACGCTGGACAGCATCACAACTTAGTCTATCAGATGTCTTTTTAGGTCATGGTACAGATAATCCTATTGATGAGTCTAAACAATTAATTTTAGCAACGTTAGGATTATCGTTGTTTATTCCTGAAGAATTTTATTCCACAAATCTAACTAATGATGAAAAAAGTCAAATTATTGATATTATTCAAAAGCGAATAAAAGATCGTGTACCAACCCCTTATTTAACTAACCAAGCTTGGTTTTGTGGACATGCTTTTTATGTGGATGAGCGTGTATTAATTCCTCGTTCTCCTATTGGTGAACTAATTGATAAACATTTTGAGCAAATAATATTAACTGAACCTAAAAATATTTTAGATCTATGTACTGGTAGTGGCTGTATAGGGATTGCTTGCGCTTATGAGTTTGCTGATGCTCAAGTTGATATAACTGATATTTCATTAGAAGCATTAGATATCGCCCAAACAAATATTGAGATGCACGAAATGAATTTTCAAGTTACTCCTATTTTGTCAGATCTATTTGATGATGTGCCTGAAAAACAATACGATCTGATTGTCACTAATCCGCCTTATGTTGATAGTGAAGATATGAGTGATTTGCCAGATGAGTTTTTATATGAACCTAAATTAGCATTAGAAGCGGGCTTTGATGGTTTAGATCTGGTAAAAAAAATTTTACGAGATGCGGTAAATTATTTAACACCAGCAGGTGTATTAGTTTGTGAAGTTGGTAATAGTTGGGTTAGCTTACAACAACAATATCCCGATGTCCCTTTTAATTGGATAGAATTTGAACGTGGTGGGTTGGGTGTATTCTCTATCACACGTGAAGAACTGATTCAATATCATTACTGTTTTAAATAAGCTATTTTTAATCATTGGAATAAATTTATTATGGCTGGAAACTCAATCGGAAAATTATTCAAAGTAACCACATTTGGTGAATCGCACGGTGTAGCATTAGGGTGTGTTGTCGATGGTGTTCCTCCTGGACTTGCGTTAACAGAATCAGACATGCAAAATGATCTTGATCGTCGTAGACCTGGCTCATCTCGTTATACAACTCAACGCCGAGAAGCAGATCAAGTCAAAATTTTGTCAGGCGTATTTAAAGGTGTTACAACTGGGACGAGTATTGGTTTACTTATTGAAAATAACGATCAACGTTCTCAAGATTATAGTAAAATTAAAGATATCTTCAGACCAAGCCATGCAGATTACAGTTATCAAAATAAATATGGCATACGAGATTATCGCGGTGGCGGTCGCTCCTCTGCTCGTGAAACGGCTATGAGAGTTGCTGCCGGCGCTATTGCAAAAAAATATCTACAAGAAAAGCTTGGCATTACTATTCGTGGTTATTTGGCTCAGATGGGTGATGTAAAATGTGAATTGAAAGATTGGCAACAAGTTGAACTCAATCCATTTTTTTGCGCAGATGAGAGTAAATTAGATGCACTTGAACAGCTGCTTCGGTCATTAAAAAAAGAGGGTGACTCAATAGGTGCGAAAGTTTGCATTGTTGCTGAAAATATTCCAGTAGGACTTGGCGAACCTGTATTTGATAAACTAGATGCTGATCTTGCGCATGCACTAATGAGTATTAATGCCGTGAAAGGTGTAGAAATTGGCGATGGTTTTGCTGTTGTGAATAAACGTGGTAGCGAAAATCGTGATGAAATAACACCTAAAGGCTTTTTATCTAATCATGCCGGTGGGATTTTAGGTGGTATTAGTTCAGGACAAACCATATCAGCTAGTATAGCTCTTAAACCCACGCCTAGTATAGAAATTCCAGGTAAATCAGTTAATATTTTGGGTGAAAGCGTTGAAGTATCTACACATGGTCGACATGATCCATGTGTTGGCATTCGAGCTGTACCAATTGCTGAAGCAATGGTTGCTATTGTGCTGATGGATCACTACCTTCGTTATCGAGCTCAATGTGGTGATGTAAATAAATTATGAGTTATGATCTGCTTATTTTACTTTTTCTGATTGCTGCTTTGGCTGGTTTTATTGATTCTATTGCTGGCGGGGGTGGTTTATTAACTGTCCCTGCATTACTTGCTGTTGGACTGCCACCAGCTAGTGCATTGGCAACCAATAAATTGCAAAGTTGCGGTGGTTCGTTTTCTGCTAGCCTATATTTTATCCGGCAGCATATGGTAGATTTAAAACAACAAAAATGGGCAATCGTTTTTGCTTTTGTTGGTTCAGCAATTGGAACATTATCTGTGATGCGTATCCAAGCTGATTTTTTAAAATTATTATTACCAATTTTAACTATTAGCGTTGGGTTCTATTTTTTACTTTCTCCAACTATTGGAGAAAACGACCGTAACAGTCGCCTTTCACTTATTCAATTCGCATTAATTCCTGCCTTTGGTATTGGTTTTTATGATGGCTTTTTTGGCCCTGGAGCTGGTTCATTTTATGCGTTAGCTTATATCACGTTAGCTGGTTTTAATTTAACTAAAGCGACTGCACATACCAAAGTACTAAACTTTACCTCAAATTTGGCCAGCTTGTTGTTTTTTATTATAGGGGGCGAAGTAATATGGTCAATTGGATTGGTTATGTTAGTTGGTCAATTTATAGGAGCAAGGCTTGGTGCTAAAATGGTCATCGCCAAAGGTCGTAAATTAATTCGACCAATGTTAATTACAGTTTCGACCCTTATGAGTATAAAATTAATTTACGAAAACTTTTTTTAATTACTTATAAGTTAGTAGTTTACATTTTTCTTTATCTAAAATATCTAAAGTAATTTTATTGCTTCACATTTTACCTTTCATAATTCATTGTATTAAATTTTTTGTCAAAAACTTTCCGGTAACTATATGTTTGAGTATAAAATAGCAACAAATATTTACTTCACTTAAATATTATTTAGTATATATTTGTGTCATATAAGATAGTTTGTGTTAACTCGTCCCAATATTATGAAACTTCAACAATTACGCTATATTTTAGAAATAGCACGTTCTGGCTCAATAAATGAAGCAGCTAAGAATTTATATATTACTCAGCCAAGCTTATCAACAGCGGTGAAAGATCTAGAAGCTGAATTTGGTATTGAGATTTTTGTGCGCAGTTCTAAAGGAGTTTCACTTTCACCTGATGGCGTTGAGTTTTTAGGTTATGCCAAACAAGTTCTAGATCAAGCTGAGCTATTGGAACAGCACTACTCAAAAAAAGAACCCTCTAAGCAGTTATGTAGTATATCCACTCAGCATTACGCTTTTGCGGTTAATGCTTTTGTTAATTTAATTAAAAATAATCAAACAGATGAGTATGAGTTTACGCTTAGGGAAACAAAAACATATGATATTATCACCGATGTAGCTAATTTACGTAGTGAAGTTGGTATCTTGTATTTGAATGATTTTAATCAAAAAGTGATTTTACGGTTACTGAAAGAACATAGATTAACCTTTAACCCACTTTTTGAAGCTAATCCTCATGTATTTATTAGTACTCATCATCCATTAGCATCCATGAAGTTATTATCTTTAGATGATTTAGAGGATTATCCTTATCTCTCATTTGAGCAGGGCGAGTATAACTCATTTTATTTTTCTGAAGAAATTTTAAGTACGGTTTATCATAAAAAGAGTATACACGTTAGTGATAGAGCAACCTTATTTAACCTATTGCACGGGCTTAATGGTTATACCATTAGTACAGGGGTTTTAAGTGCTGACTTAAACGGATCTGATATTCTATCAATACCGTTAGATGTAGAAGAAAAAATCCTAATAGGCTGGATCACATCACAAAAGGCTCAACTAAGCTTATCGGCTCAAAATTATATTGAGGCGCTAAAAAAACTAATTCAAGAAGAGTATGGTTTTGAACTTAAGTAAATACTGCTGTTAACTAAATAAATCAAATTGCTATTTTTATAGATTTCAGTATAATTGCATCGCTCATATATTCACTATATGGACACAGAGGAATGTCTGAATTAGAGATCGGTCATTCCATTTTTTATATTTATTTTAAGAGGTTTATTATGTCTCTAACTGTAGAAGCTAAAGCGAAAATCGTTGCCGAATATGGTCGTGGCACTAACGACACTGGTTCAACAGAGGTTCAAGTTGCTCTTTTAACTGCACGTATTAATGATTTACAAGGTCATTTTTCTGAGCATAAAAAAGATCACCACAGCCGTCGTGGTCTATTACGTATGGTGTCTAGCCGTCGTAAATTATTAGATTATTTACGTCGTAAAGATATTGAACGTTATAACCAATTGATTAAAAAACTAGGTTTACGTCGCTAATTGACAATCTACTTGAAAAGAGGCTTAGGCCTCTTTTTCGTTGTGAAAAATCGGTGCTCTGATATAATATCGGGCGTTAAAAATTATTATTTTATGTAAGCCAACAAAGTAAAGGTTATATCTCATGTTTCGCGCGACTAATGAGAGCTCTATAATTTATAGATTTGTCATTAGTCGTGACAGTGAAATAATCTTTTTGTTGTATATATCCCCACATTGTTGAAGAGAGTATCAATAAGCGTAGCGTAATGTTGCGTCCTGTCGAAATATCAAACTTCAACATAACAAATAACAAGAGGACACTATTTTGTTTAATCCGACATGTCAAAAATTTCAATATGGTCGTCATACCGTGACTTTAGAAACTGGTATTATGGCTCGTCAAGCAACCGCAGCTGTTATGGTTAATATGGATGATACTGCTGTATTTGTCACGGTTGTTGCAAATAAAAAAGTAAAAGAAGGTCAAGACTTCTTCCCATTAACAGTTAATTACCAAGAACGCACCTATGCTGCGGGGCGTATTCCTGGTGGATTTTTTAAACGTGAAGGTCGTCCAAGTGAAGGTGAAACTCTAATTGCACGTTTAATCGACCGCCCGCTTCGTCCATTATTTCCTGAAGGATTTGTTAATGAAATCCAAATTATTGCAACAGTTGTTTCTGTTAATCCCGAGGTGAGCCCTGACCTAGTCGCAATGATTGGTGCTTCTGCTGCACTTTGCTTATCTGGTGTTCCATTCCACGGCCCTATTGGTGCTGCACGTGTTGGCTTTATTAATGATGAATTTGTATTAAATCCATCAGTAAAAGAGCTTGCAGCTAGTCGTCTAGATTTAGTTGTTGCGGGTACAAAAAGTGCAGTATTAATGGTTGAATCTGAAGCTGATTTACTTACTGAAGATCAAATGTTAGCAGCGGTAGTTTTTGGTCATGAACAACAACAAGTTGTTATTGATAATATTAACGAATTTGTAGAAAAAGCCAATTGTGAAAAATGGGATTGGGTAGCACCGGCTAAAAATGAAGTGCTATATAACGCCATTGTTGAACTAGCTAAAGATCGTTTGGGCGAAGCTTATCGTATTACTGAAAAACAAGCACGTTATGCTCAAATTGATTTAATTAAAGAAGAAGTTTTAGCTGTACTAAAAGAACAAAATGAAGAACTCGATGAAAACGAAGTGATTAATATTATTGTTGAGTTGGAAAGTCAAATTGTTCGTAAGCGTGTTATTGCTGGTGAACCGCGTATTGATGGTCGTGAAAAAGATATGATTCGTGCACTTGATATCCGTACTAATGTCTTACCAAGAACTCATGGTAGTGCATTGTTTACACGCGGCGAAACTCAGGCACTAGTTACTGCAACATTAGGTACAGAGCGTGACGCACAAATCATTGATGAGTTAACTGGTGAATATACTGAACGGTTCTTACTTCATTACAATTTTCCTCCATACTCTGTTGGCGAAACAGGTATGGTTGGCTCACCAAAACGCCGAGAAATTGGTCATGGTCGCCTAGCTAAACGAGGTGTTGCGGCTGTAATGCCAAGCCGTGAAGAATTTCCATATACTGTTCGAGTAGTGTCTGAAATTACTGAGTCAAATGGTTCATCTTCAATGGCTTCTGTTTGTGGTGCTTCACTTGCTCTTATGGATGCAGGAGTACCAATCAAATCATCTGTTGCTGGTATTGCAATGGGATTAGTAAAAGAAGGTGATCAGTTTGTCGTATTATCAGATATTCTTGGTGACGAAGACCACCTTGGTGATATGGACTTTAAAGTAGCAGGTACACGCGAAGGTGTAAGTGCATTGCAAATGGATATCAAAATTGAAGGTATAACCAAAGAAATTATGCAAGTAGCACTTAATCAAGCTAAAGGTGCTCGTTTACATATTTTAGGTGTAATGGAACAAGCAATTAATAAGCCTCGCCAAGAAATTTCAGAGTTTGCACCACGTATTTATACAATGAATGTAAATCCTGACAAAATTCGCGATATTATCGGTAAAGGTGGCGCAACAATTCGGGCTTTAACCGAAGAAACAGGAACTACTATTGAAATCACTGATGATGGTACCGTTAAGATTGCCGCTTCAGATGGTAATAAAGCCAAAGATGCCATGGCACGTATTACTAACTTAGTTGCTGATGTCGAAATTGGTAAAATTTATACAGGTAAAGTAACAAGAATCGTTGATTTTGGTGCTTTTGTATCGGTTATTGGTGGTAAAGAAGGACTTGTTCATGTGTCTCAAATTGCTGAACATCGAGTTGAAAAAGTGGCTGATTATCTAAAAGTTGGTCAAGAAGTGAATGTTAAAGTACTAGAAATTGACCGCCAAGGCAGAATCCGTTTGAGTATGAAAGATGCTGTCGAACCTACACCAGAAGTTGCTTCAACAGCAGAATAAAATTATTATTCATTAGGGGATAAAAATGGGATTATTCAACCTGAGAACTGTATGCGGCATTTTGCTAGTTGTTATTCTTTTGTCAGGTTGTTCTAATTCTCAGCCTTTGTTAGCTGTTCCTGAGCAAGTTTCATATGATGATGAGTTAAAAATTGCTCAACTCAGCCAACAGCTATCACAAAAAGGCCTTGATACTGGAACGCGAATGCAACTCATATTTCAGCGAGGTATCGCCTATGATTCATTAGGGTTTAAAGCCTTTGCTCAAAGCGATTTTTCCTATTTGTTGAGTTTAAATCCGGAATTTCCTGATATTTACAACTTTTTAGGAACTTATGCATTAAGAGATGGCGATTTTGATACAGCTTTGATGTCCTTTAATACTACATTAGAGCTTGAACCCACTTATACTTATGCATATTTAAATCGTGCTATTACTTTGTATCGGACAGGCCATTATCAAGCTGCAGAGCGTGATGCATTAAGGTTTTATCAATATGATGTGAATGAACCTATTAGAATTCTATGGCTTTATTTGATTGAAAAGGAAAATGATAATAAAGCCGCCAAAATTGAGCTACAAAAACGTTATGATCTGATTAATGATAAAACGAGTTATAGTGGCAATATTATTGCATTTTATTTAGGTAAAATTAGTGAATCTAAATTAATGCAGAACCTTCAACAAGGTGTAGAGAATAATCGACAATTAGCCGAACGCCTTTGTGAAGCCTACTTTTACTTAGGTAAATATTATCAAAGTAAAGGTGACAACGAACGTGCCAAAATGTTATTTAAATATGCTTTAGCCAATAATATTTATAACTATGTTGAACATCAACAGGCACTTTATGAAATGAAGTTACTTGAAGAAAAAGAAGAGTAACAAGGGTCATGCCAGTTTTAAAAGTGAAAATATTGTTATAGCGTAGTTCTGATTTGCCAAATAATATGTTCTCAACATTAGATAATGTGGTTAGCTTTATCTTAGATATATAAATATTAATTAACCTTAGTTTATTTTTTTAGATTCGATTTGTTGAGTTAACATAGGCAGTTAGTTATTGGGGTGAGTTGTAAATTTTCAATTTAGTGAGCTGGCATAAATTTATATTTGCTTTCTTTATTTGGTTTAAAAAATTAAGATAAAACTTATTTGATATTAGTTAATAATTATCAGGATTTTTGCTAAATAAGTAAGTTTATATATTCAAAATTTATAAGCGAGTTTACATGACAAAAGAAGTTTCTTTTATTAATCTTGGTTTATCCGAGGATATTCTTAACGCATTAAATGATCTTGGTTTTAGCAAACCATCACCAATCCAATCTGAATGCATTCCCTTATTATTAGAGGGGAATGATGTATTGGGTATGGCACAGACAGGTAGTGGCAAAACTGCTGCATTTTCAATTCCTTTCTTAATGAATATTGACGCAAACTTAAAAGCACCACAACTTTTAGTATTAGCTCCTACACGGGAATTGGCTATACAAGTTGCTGATGCTTGCTCTGAATATTCAAAATATATGAAAGGGGTTAAAGTACTCGCTTTATATGGTGGACAGCGTTATGACGTTCAATTACGTGCCTTAAAACAAGGTCCTCAAATTGTAGTTGGTACACCAGGACGTTTGCTTGATCACTTAAATCGTAAAACCTTAGATCTCTCTAATCTTAAGGGATTAGTACTTGATGAAGCAGATGAAATGTTAAGAATGGGCTTTATTGATGATGTTGAAAGCATTATGACAACGATTCCAGATGATCATCAAACAGCTTTATTTTCGGCAACAATGCCAGCACCAATTCGTCGTATTACTAAACGATTTATGCAAAATCCTAAAGAAGTTCAGATCAAAGGTACCAATCAAACTGCCCCTGATATTGACCAAAGTTATTGGCTTGTTAGAGGTATGCGTAAAAACGAAGCTATCGTTCGCTTTCTAGAAGCAGAAGATTTTGATGCGGCTATTATTTTTGTTCGAACAAAATCAGCTACTTTAGATGTGGCGGAAGTGCTTGAAAAGCACGGTTATAGTTGTGCTGCATTAAATGGTGATATGACACAACAATTGCGTGAACAAACATTAGATCGTTTACGTAATGGTCGTTTAGATATATTAATCGCAACCGATGTTGCTGCTCGTGGTTTGGATGTTGAGCGTATTAGCTTAGTTATCAACTATGATATCACGTTAGATTCTGAATCTTATGTTCATCGTATTGGACGAACGGGTCGCGCTGGTCGTGCTGGTCGTGCTATTTTATTTGTTGATAGCCGTGAACGTCGTTTACTTAAGAATATAGAGCAAACTATCAAAAAAACAATTCCAGAAGTTGGGTTGCCATCAAAAGAGCTACTTGAACAGCGTCGTTTAGCTAAATTTACTGAGCAAGTCCAGAAACAGCTTGAGAGTAGTGATTTAGATGAGTACCAAAAGTTATTAGCACAAATACAAGCTGATAGTGGAGCCGATCTTGAAACGATTGCAACCGCTTTATTAAAATTAGCACAAGGGGAACGCCCTTTAATTTTGCCACCAGATCCAGTGTTTAAACCATCGCGTGAAATGCGAGATCGGGATAATCGTGGCGGTGAACGCCGTTTACGTGGTGATAATCGTGAATCCCCAAAACGTCGAGAACGACGCGATGTTGGTGATATGGATATGTATCGTATTGAAGTTGGTAAAGAGAACGGTATTGAAGTTCGTCATATTGTGGGGGCAATTGCTAATGAAGCTGATATTAGCAGTCGTTACATTGGTAATATCAAGCTTTATGATACTTATTCGACAGTTGAATTACCAAAAGGTATGCCAAAAGACATACTAAAACATTTTGAAAAAGTAAGAGTACTTAATCAACCAATGAAAATGAGCTTAATCAGTGGAGCAGCGTCTGATACTAAACGAGCTCGTAAAAACAGTAAATCAGATACATCCGATAAACCGTTTGCAAAAAAGCGTAGTCGCCCAACAGCGCCTAAATTCTAATGTATTGACCTCTGCCAAATGGTAGAGGTATCTTTAATCCCTTTTATTTCAACTAACAACATAGTTTAGTAGCTACATACTGCATCATATTCAGCTAGATAACAAAACAGAGTTAGCGCTTTGCCCTAAGTTATGATTAAGAGTATACTATTACAAATATTAACAGTTAATTAGAGGTAGGCATGGCAGATTCTTTAAACAAATGCAAAGCAAACGAAACTCCAGCATGTTGTTGTGTGGATGTTGGTACAATAATTGATAATGAAGACTGTAGCTCTGAATATGAACACATCTTTGCGACAGAATCAGAAGCTCAAGCTAAGTTAGCATCTTTAACCCAAGCTGCAAATGATGTCGCAACAGAGCCGTGTGAAATTAATAGCAATATTGATAAAATAAGCGATGGCTTTAAATTATCAGCAAAATTTACCTTTTGTTGTGGTGCAGAAAGCATGATTTTCCAATTAAAATTACGTTAATTGAATATTGATGAAAGTTTGTATTATGAGACATAGTGAAGCAGGGTTTTCTGCTTCATCAGATTCCAGTAGAACATTAACAAATTATGGAATTAATCAGTCAAATCAAGCTGGCAGATGGCTTAAACAGCAAAATTTTCAATTTGAAATTGGTTTGGTTAGCCCTTATTTGCGAGCTCAACAAACATTAACAGAATTATCATCACACGTTAGTGTTGCAAAAGTTGAAACTAATCAATTTTTAGTGCCTGGTGGTAGCCCATCTCATATTGCTGACGTATTAGCAATATTGTTAAATGATGGGGTTGAAAATGTGATTATTGTATCTCATTTGCCATTGGTGGGATATTTAGTTAATGAACTATGTCCGCAAGTTGCTCCTCCTATGTTTTCTACTGCCGCAATTGCTTGTATTAGTTTATTACCAAACTCTGCAGGAAATCTTGAATGGTTTCATCAAGCGGAGTAAAAAAACTTAATCTTTTTGATTTACCTCTAACTGGTCGAACTTTAATTGAAGCATCGGCTGGAACCGGTAAAACTTATTCTCTTGCCTTTATTTACTTAAGATTATTATTGGGCATTGGTCAAAATAGTTACCCAAGACCTTTAAATGTTAACGAAATTCTGGTTGTGACTTTTACCAAAGCGGCAACTCAAGAACTTCGATCGCGGATAAGGCAAAATATTCAAGAACTGCGAATAGGGCTATTACAAGGACATCATAAAGATCCTATTTATCAACAACTCATTGAATTAATTGATGATAGAAAATTTGCAGTACAGCAACTTACTATTGCTCAACAGTCAATGGATGATGCGGCTATTTATACTATACATAGTTTTTGCCAACGAATACTAACTAGCCATGCATTTGAATCGGGTGTTTTATTTGAGCAAAAGCTAATCTCTGATGAATATGAGTTAAAATTAAGAGTAACCCAAGATTTTTGGCGTCACTATTTTACACCGCTTGATAAACCACTTGCTTATTTAGTGCTTGCTACATGGCAAGATCCAACGGCATTGCTAAAAGACATCACCCCTTATTTAGGGTTAGATTTCAACAATGCAGGCAAGGTAAACCTAGATATAAGTACAACAATAAAGTTGTTTCACCAACAAAGTTATGAAAAAATTGAAAATATTAAAAAATCTTGGTTAGCTTTGTCTGAAAAATTAGTTGAAATCATTATACAATCAGGTGTCAGCAAACAATCATATAGTAGTCGAAATCTACCCAATTGGGTAATTAAAGTATCGGCATGGGCTAACAGCGAAACTCGAACGTTTGAATTACCCAACGAACTTGAAAAATTTAAGCAATCAGTTTTAATCGAAAAGACGAAAGAAGGAAAAAGTGTTCCATGTCATTCGTTTTTTGAACAAATTGACGATCTATATAAACAACCTTTTGATCTACGAAGCCAAATCTTAATGGATATTGTCAGTGTAATTCAAAAAGGGCTCTATAACGAAAAAATCAAAAATGGCGAGATGAGCTTTGACGATCTTATTTGGCAACTAAATCGTGCACTAAAAGCAAAAGCAGGTGATCGATTGGCGCAAAGTATAGCCTCAAAATATTGTGTTGCTTTAATTGATGAGTTCCAGGATACCGATCCTGCTCAGTATCAAATTTTTGATCGTATTTATGACAGGAAAAAGTTAGATCGAGGTCTATTATTTATTGGTGATCCAAAACAAGCAATCTACAGCTTTCGAGGTGCAGATATATTCACTTACTTAAAAGCTAAACAATCGACAGGGGAAAATTCTTTTACCATGGATGTAAACCATCGTTCATCTGCTTCGATGGTCAAAGCTGTTAACCAATTATTTTCTAATTGCGATAATCCATTTATATTTAATGATATTCCTTTTTTACCCATGGAAGCGGCAAAACGGAATCAGCAAAAGTCTTTGCAAGTTAACAACCAAGAAGTATCGGCATTAGCTGCTTACTTACTGCCTGATGATATTGCAACCAATTCAGATTATCAAGAACACATGGCTAGTTGTTGTGCTAGCCAAATAGTGACTTTACTGTCTAATTCGTCAATGTTAATTGATAGCGAAAACGAACAACGTCCAGTGACTACAGCTGACATTGCAATCTTAGTGCGTAATGGACGTGAGGCCAAAGTTATCCAACAAAAATTGACTCATTGCGGTGTTAAGAGTGTCTACTTGTCAAACAATAGTAGTATGTTTTCTTCAAATGAAGCAAAAGATGTATTGAGCCTATTGCAAGCTGTTTTAATGCCAGAAAACGAAACAATGCTCAAGTTAGCATTAATGACATCGCTATTAGGTCAAACCATGACAGACCTTGAACAAATCACTGACGATCAAGATAAATGGGAAAGTTTGGTCGAAGAATTCAAACAATATCAAGCAATTTGGCAATATTATGGTGTATTGGTTATGTTACGCCGAATGATGAAAAAACGGCATCTAGCTGAAAACATCTTAGCTCGCCAAGATGGCGAACGAACATTAACTAACTTAATGCATTTAGGTGAATTACTTCAAGAAACATCAAATGAGTTAGATGGTCCACACGCCTTAATTCGGTGGTTGACAAAACAAATTGTTAACCCAGATCCAAATTTAGAAAATCATCAGCAACGCCTTGAAAGTGATGAAAACCTTGTCAAGATTATTACTATTCATAAATCAAAGGGATTAGAGTTTCCAATTGTTTGGTTACCATTTATTTCAATATATCGTGCATCCGATAGCCAATTTTATCATGATAAAGATAATGACTATCAGCCAACTTATGCATGGTTACTGTCTGATGAGATTAAAGAGCAGATAGAAAAAGAGCGACTTGCTGAAGATTTGCGGTTATTATATGTTGCAATGACTCGCTCGGTTTATCATTGTAGTATTGGACTTGTTTCATTGAAAAAAAGCCAATCGGCTATTAATCATTTATTAAAAAGTGAATTAAGATCAATTGCCAATATAGCTAATTTAATTGATGTCCAATTACCAATAGAGAGCGAACAGTATATTCCGGCAATTTTGCCAGACCAAGCATTATCGGCTAACGTATTTTCGCGTAATATTTCAAACAGTTGGCGGGTCACAAGTTATACTGAATTACAAAGGCATAATCATAATGTATTGGCTTATAAGCCTGATCTTATTAATGACTGGGACGAATCCCCATACGAATCCGATAGAGTACAATCAAACGACACATTATATGATATCCACCATTTTCCTAAAGGAGCATATGTTGGTACATTAATGCACAGCATTATGGAAGATATCACATCAGATAATCTTGTTGAATTATGTAATCAGATGGTAAAAAAGCTCAATTTAGAAACAGAGTGGAATAGCGTAGTAACAAATTGGATGCAACAGATATTGACTACAAAACTGCATGATCCAAATTTAATATTATCGCAAGTGTTAATGGGGCAACATATTAACGAATTGCAATTCTATCTCCCTATACGCAAAACAGTCACTAGTCAGCAATTAGATAGTTTGTGTAAACAATATGATCATTTATCAAGATTATGTCCCGAATTAGATTTTGAGTCGGTACAAGGTATGCTAAGAGGCTTTATCGATTTAGTCTTCAAATTTGAAGGGAAATATTATGTGGTTGATTATAAATCTAATTGGTTAGGTGAATGTGTTGATGCTTATAGCCAAGAAGCACTTGAAAAAGTGATGTGCGATCATCGCTATGACCTACAATATCAACTTTACTGTTTAGCATTGCATCGTTTTTTAAAAGGACGTTTGTCTAATTACCAATACCAAACGCATTTTGGAGGGGTATACTATCTCTTTTTACGAGGAATGCCCGAGCAAGGCATCTTTTATCACCGACCTCAGCAAGAATTTATCGAAGAACTTGATAAGCTGTTTGATGGTGAAATGTTAAATTGAATATAACAATTATTAAGAAATAACCATATCGAAAAATACAATTGAATAAAAATAAGGCACCCGAAACGGTGCCTTATTTTTAGATGGCTTATTTAACATTTAAACATAAGCTGATAGCTATAGTGTTTATCTGTCAGTAAAAATTCATGATGTACATTTGGTGTCCAAGAATCATCTCCACCAATTCCCATATGATAAGCATCAATACTTATATAAGCGCATGACCTAGGTTCCAATAAATGACGATGAGTTTTTTCTATTAATTGCTCTGTCCCATATTGATTAACGTTAAATTTAAACTGATGTCCAGTTATGATCATCTCATTAAGTTGCAATCTTTTAACCTCGCAACGCAATCCATTTTCACATGGATAAATATAAGGTGTATAAAGTTCTGCAAAAGGTAACGACCAATCACCAAAAATAGCTGATGTTTTTCGATCAGGATAATTTTCATGAGGTCCTAAGCCAAGCCATTTTACTTTTTTAGGAATCTGTTTCATTTGATAACATAAACCGACTCTTGCGGGTGCGGGCATATCGTTAGCAATATCAACTTGCACAGATAAAGTGAATTTGCCTTCTTGATCGAACTCGTATTGCCATTTAGTTTGAATTACTTTTTTGTTTTTGAACAAATATCCATGCAGTGCTTCGATCACAATCTTATCTGTTGATTGTGTAAGATGCATACCTAAACATTGGTGGGTTAGATCATAATAACCAGCGGCTTTCCACTGCTCAACCCAAGCGAATGGATTATTATTACTATCAAAATCGCCACTAATACCAATATCATTATCAATAGGCGCACGAACAAACTGATCAGCAAAAGGTGAAGCTAATAATGGTTTATTACCTTTTGTCCATTGGTAAAGCTGCCCTGTTTTTTTATTAAATAGCCAACTTTGGTTTTTGTAATTAATAATGTAATCATCTTTAGTTTCGGTCAATTTTAGTTTATTTTTTGCTTGGCAAAAAGCTAATGAAGGAATATAAGAATTAGCTAATTTCCACTGTTCCCATGCAATAATATGACCTGCTTGTGACCATGGTGTAGCCTTGTTTTGAATAACACGAACTGATAAATGTAGGTCTTCACAATTTAAATCATTTGCTATATCGTCAAGTAAAGTTATTTGTAATGAACTATTGGGTTTAATATTAAGCTTAATTTTTCCTTTTTGATATTTTTTTCCATTAAATAATAATTCCCAATATAAAGTTTCATTATTTGCATGGTGAAATAGATATTCGCTTGTAATATCAATAACCAACGGTTTTTGACTAATTAGCTTAAATTGGAATGGTTGTTGTACCTTTTTGGCTTCAATCAAACTTGGGTGAGAAGTTCTATCAGGAAAGACTAATCCATCCAAGCAAAATTGTCGGTCATGATAAGTTTCACCAAAATCACCGCCATAAGCCCAATAATTATCGCCAGAAGGTGTAGAACAGCGTATCCCATGATCAGCCCATTCCCAAATAAACCCACCTTGTAGCCTAGGATATTGTCTGAACGCTTGCCAGTATTTATAAAATGCACCTAGGCTATTACCCATTGCATGGGCATATTCACACAAAATAAGTGGGCGATTTTCATTTGGTAATGAAATCCATTTTTTTATTGCCCATTTGGCAACATTAGGATGTGGTTGATCTTGCTCAACGCGGGCATACATAGGACAAATAATGTCAGTGGCAGTAGTGTTTGCGCCACCGCCTTCATATTGCACAGGACGAGTTGGATCGTTACTTTTAATCCAAGCATAAAGTGCATCATGGTTTGCCCCATGTCCCGATTCATTTCCTAACGACCAAATAATAATAGAAGGGTGATTACGATCGCGCTGAACCATTCGCGTTACACGTTCACTATAAGCAGCAAGCCATCTAGGATCGGCCGACAAACGAGACATAGGAAACATACCATGTGATTCGATATTGGCTTCGTCAACTAAATATAGTCCATATAGATCACAAAGATCATACCAACGAGGATCATTAGGATAATGACTACATCTCACAGCATTAAAATTATGTTGTTTAATCAATTTGATATCATGCAACATTGCTTCTTCCGTCAATGCATATCCCAAATCAGGATAGAACTCATGGCGATTTGTGCCTTTAATTAATAGTGGTTTACCATTTAAGCATAGTTGTCCATGTTTAATTTCAATAGTCCTAAATCCAACGTTATAAGCTTCTGATTCAATTAATCCTGTTTTTTTGTGATATAAACTAACAACAATTCGATAAAGGTTTGGGGTTTCAGCACTCCATAACTGTGGTTTAGTAACTGGTATTTGAAAACGTAAACGGTCAGTGTATCCTCCTTTTTCGTCAACAAAAGGTAAGCCGATTGATTGCATATGCTCGACAACTAACTTATTTTGTTGCCATAGTTCAATACCTACATCCAATAAATCTATGTTTCCATCATGCTGAATATCGGCCTGCAGAGATAAAGTTGCATTTTGATAACAATCGTCAAGTAAAGTATCAATATGAATATCACTTAAGTGGGATTTAGGTTTATTCAGTAGGGAAACATTTCGGAAAATACCACTCAATCGCCACATATCTTGATCTTCAAGATAACTGCCATCACACCATTTTAAGACTAATACTGCTATGCGGTTTTTACCGACTTTCAAAAAAGGCGTTAGATCAAATTCTGCTGGGGTTCTACTATCTTGTGAATAACCAACCCATCGTCCATTACACCAAAGATGAAATGCAGAGCTAACCCCATCAAATATAATCCGTGTACCACCTTTAGTCAGCCACTCTTTAGTCACAGAAATATATCGTGAATAACATCCTGTTGGATTTTCATCTGGTACATAAGGCGGGTTATATGGAAAAGGATAACGTATATTGGTATAAACTGGCGCATCATATCCCTTCAACTGCCAGTTAGATGGTACCTCAATTGTAGTTGCATCAAGTTCCTTTTGTAACCATGACTCTGGAACTTGCTTGGGACTTGTAAAATAACTAAAAAACCAATTACCATTTAACAATATTATAGAATCTGAATCACTATTATTTTTAGCTTGTTGTTTATTTCGCCAACTATGAAATTTTGGATGGGTATCGAGTTTATTAATACTTAAAACAGATAAATTATTCCAATCTTGCCGGCTTATAATTTCATTGAAAGAAGGATTCATATGTTCTCCATTTTACTCTGATTATTGTTACTATCACCGATTTATTTACTAATTATTATAGGGAGTCTGTAATTAAATACGGTGATCTTGTTAACATTTATGTAATCGTATACATAAAATATTAAATCTAGTTTTATCGATTTTTATTAATTAAAAAATTATGAGTCGAGGGGAAATATATTTACTAATGCTGTATATAAAATGATAATTTTTAATGTGATATCTATCACAGTATTAGTGTTTAGTTTTTGAATAGTCGCTTGTATTGGTTATATTTAAACTACCTAGTAAAAGGTATTGGATTGTTACCGATTTATAGCGGGCAAAACCTAAAGAATAGTTATAACTATTCTTTAGGTTTTTTTTTGTCTCAAATTTAAAAGATTTTTAATTATTTTTTAATAATAAGCTTGGGAGGGGGAAAGAAATGAAATTTTCAAAAAAAATAGTATATAAAATCAAACCAAAACGAGTTGTTTTAATGACTATGCTAGGTTTGTGTTATTTACCCAATGCGATGGCAGCAACTCAAGATGAGCTAGAAGCAAGAATTGCGTTATTAGAGCAAAAGTTATTAGTTCTTAGTCAAGAGTCTAATGATTTGAAAAAGCAACTGATTGATTCTAATAAGCAACTTGCTAAATTAAATAATAATCTTCAAAAACAACAAATTATTATAAATAATCAGAAAAAAGCGCTTAAAAATAGTCAAAATGTAGCAATTACAAAGCAACAGCCTCCAGTTAATCCTGTACAAGCAAATAATAATCAAATTTTACTAGTTAGTACACCAAAAACCGATACTATGCAAGACAGCAATCATCCAGAAAAGACTTCATTTACTTTAGCTGAATTTAAAGATTATATTAAAGAAGAAATAGGATTTTCTTATAATGGTTACTTCCGTGGTGGTTGGTCAACTTCAAGCAATGGTAAACCTAAAAATTATGCTGAAGGTGCATTAGGTCGATTTGGTAATGAATATGGTGGTTGGTATGATCTTATCTTTAAGCAAAAAGTCTATGATCAAGATGGAAGGCGAGTTGATGCAATTGTTATGATTGATGGAAACGTGGCAACAAATAAAGCTGCGGGTTTATTTAATACGCAAGATGACAATATTATGCAATTTTCAGATATATATTTAGAAACAAAAGGATTTGTGCCACGTTTCCCTGATGCGAAATTATGGGTGGGTAAACATTCTTTGCCTTATAATGAAATACAAATGCTTGATTGGAAAACACAAAAAACGCCAGCAGGTGGAGGTATTGGTATTGAAAATCTTAAAGTCGGTGTCGGTGCTCTTGATTTATCATTAGTTAGAGCAGATGTAAATGTGAAAAATAAAAAAGAAATAATTAGTACTGATGATAGTAAAGTAAATAAAATTGACCAATACAAAAAGGAAGAAGTTGATTTAAACGAACTAGAAATTCGCTATCGTGATATCCCATTATGGCAAAATGCAACGCTTGGTTTAAATGCTCGTTATTCAGCACCAAATAAATCTAAAATTCAAAATAGTATATCTGTTAAAAATGCTTGGCTTGGTAGCCTTGTTTTGCGTCAAAATGAATTTTTTGGCGGATTTAATCAGTTTACATTACAGGAAGCAACCAATTCTGTTGCATCACAGTTGGCTAATATTAATACTAATAACCCAGAGTTTGCCAGTAATTCGGATAATGACTATATAGGTACACATACTGGTGGTAAAGCTTATCGTTTTGTATCGGAAGGTGAAGCTTATTTAAGCGATAATATCATTGTTGCCCATGCTTTGGCTTTAACTTCAGGAAATGATGTTTATTCTTATGATCTTAATCTTCCACATACCGATTTTACAAGTTTTAAATCAGCAATAAGACCAGCTTATATCTGGGATACTTATAATCAAAGCGGTGTTGAACTAGGTTACTTTCGTCAGAAAGACAAAGTTAAAAGTAAAACTTATGTCGAAGAAGGATATAAAACAACACTTTACCATTCATTTAAAGTCGGAAAAAGTATTTTATCTTCACGACCTGATATTCGTTTTTATGTTTCTTATATAGAAGCACTACAAAATGATATTAGTAAATTTGATTTTAATGGTAAAGATCATCAAATTAGTTTTGGTGTACAAACAGAAGTTTGGTTCTAAGTGATATAAAATAAGACTTATCATCTGAACTATATTATAGATGTAAAATATATGGTTCAGATGAAAAATGGATACTTTGTTGATGTATAACTACTTTATTTTTAACTATTAATAAAAGCTACTGAATAACGCTTAGTTAAGGTTGGTATATAGACGTTAATCAAATTTGTTGGAATACTTTCTCCTTTCGCAAGCTTTAGTGCTAATTCAGCAGCTTGTTCAGCCATTGTCTGTAAAGGATAACGAATGGTAGTTAATTTAGGATGTAAATAACGTGATAAAACAAGATCATCAAAACCAATAATCGAAATATCGTTTGGAATTTTAATATCATTATCATAAAGCACAGACATTGCACCAGCAGCCATTGAATCGTTATAACAAGCAATTGCGGTGATATGGCAGTTGCGTTCAAGTAATGACATCATTGCTTGTTCGCCACCTATTTCATTAGGTAAACCAATCGCAATAAGGTTTTCATTAACATCAATACCATGTTCTAACAATGCGTCTTTATAGCCTTGTAAACGATCAGATGAATCAGAAATATTATGATTTGAACATAAATAACCAATTCTAGTATGTCCATGTTGAATTAAATGTTTGACTGCAAGATAAGAGCCGTAACGATCATCAAGAGCAATACAGCGTTTTTCAAATCCTTTTACGATACGATTAATTAGAACCATACCTGGTACTTGTTGCATCAATTTTTCTAGATCGCTATCAGAGAGCATTTTGGCATGTACAACTAACGACGAACAGCGATGCTCAATTAATTGAGTAATTGCATTATATTCTTGTTGCTCATTATGATATCCATTACCGATTAACAAAAAATGACCTGTTCGTGAGGCAACTTTTTCAACTGTACTAACCATGGCACCAAAAAATGGATCCGATACATCAGCTACAACAATACCAATAGTATTCGAATTTTGTTGTGATAAAGCGCGTGCATTAGCATCAGGATAGTAGTTTAATTTTTCCATAGCTTCTTTTACGGTATCTCTAGTATTATCTCGAACGTTATTTGCGTTATTAATTACGCGAGATACGGTTGCAACTGAAACTTTTGCTAAACGCGCAACATCTTTTATTGTCGCCATAAAAAACCTTTTAATTACTATCCATAAAATATCGATAATTATAATATTTAATGCTTATCAATATAGAGTTCTGTAGATTAACAATAATATAAGACAAAAAGTACTGAAAGTGAAAGGGTTATCTTTTTTACTGTCTTGAAGTTAATTCATTTAGCAATACTCTTGATATATGACTGAATTAACTTATCATAATAAGGTAAAATAAAAACTTTGCCAATGAAATCATTGGCGAATTAAAAACTAGAATTGTTCATTAAAAATTAAGGGGACATCGATTAGCAAATCCCCTGATAGTGGCTAACTAATTAATTTAAAAGTATTAATAACATTATTTAGTAGTTACTTTTATTAATATAGCTGTTGCTGGATCAAGTACTGGTAAAGGTAAACCGACATTCATTAACCAATCACCAGATAACGTTGTTGTGTCCTTCATCCATTGAGGTAATTCTTTCATAACATGACCATTTATTTTAGGATCGATATTATCAGGCATATCTAGCACTTCAATTTGGTATTGTTTATCGGCCAACAAGCCTGTCAATCGTAAATTACCGCTTAACGCGTAAGTTGGTAATGTTAGTTGAGCGATAATAAACACAGCTTCTTTTCGGTCTTGGCTTACAACGCCATAACTTTGCATAGCTAGGTTATCATCAACATCCAATCTTACAAAGTTACCGCTATGTAATAAAGGACGCAGTTGTTTATGTAAATTAATATAATATGCAAAACCGTTCTGTTCTTGCTCAGATACTTTTACTGGATCGAGTTCAACTCCCATATGACCAAATAAAGCAGTTAGACCGCGTAAATTCATATGTAGCTCACGGAATGTAGTATGACATAATGCACCGCCAATATGAGCACCCATGACTTCTGGAGGGAAGAAATAACTCATTCCGCGTTGAATTATTTGTCTATCTAATGCATCGTTAGAATCTGAAGTCCAAAAACGTTGTGTACGCTTTAAAATCTCATAATCAATTCGGCCTCCACCTGATGAACAAGATTCTATTTCAATGGTAGGGAATTTTTCTTGCAAAATATCAAGCAATCGGTAAAGTGTTTTAGTTTGGCCAACAATTGCAGGATTACCTTCATGACCAGGTTGAACAATTTCACGATTCATATCCCATTTAATATAATCAATGTTATAACTACTGAGTAACCAAGTTAGCCTTTCAAGCAGATATTCAAAGACAGCTGGATTTTGTAGATCAAGTAAATACTGATGGCGGCCTTCTGGTTGTTGATAACCTGGTAGTTCAAGTAACCAGTCGGGATGAGCACGATAAAGATCTGAGTTTTTATTAATCATTTCTGGCTCAACCCAAATACCAAACTCCATACCAAGATCTTTAACATGTTTAATAACCGGTTCTAAACCATTGGGATATTTTCGCTCATCTAAATACCAATCACCTAATCCTTGGTAATCATCATCACGTTTACCAAACCAACCGTCATCAATGATAAAACGTTCAACACCAATTTGAGCTGCCTTAGTCGCCATTTTCATAATGTAATCAGGGTTATGGTCAAAAAAGATACCTTCCCATGTATTAAGATGAACAGGACGAGCTTTATTTTTGGCGAATTTAATAATATTACTGCGTAGAAACTGGTGGAAATGTTGACTCATTTTATTTAAGCCTTCATCGCTATAGGTAGCATATAACCAAGGCGTACTTAAAGATTCACCTTTAGCTAGTGATATTTCTCCTGCATAATACAGAGCTTCAGCTTGAATAAAACGTTTACCGTTACTTTTAACTGCAACTTGAATGCGATGATTACCACTCCATCCCAAGTGGATTCCCCAAATTTCGCCAGTTTGTTCTTTAAAACCTTCGGTACCAACCATCATCCCAGGGAAATATTCGTGTGATGTTCGTCCTCGTCGATTTTCTTGTAAATAACCACAATGTGATATTTTAGTTCGATGAGGGAAAAATTCTTTAATCCAACGACCGCTAAAAGCCATTAATTCTTGTGCCCGTTCAGGAATAGGTAGCGTAATAGAAAAACGATTAACTTGATATGTTTCATCACCTAAATTGGTTAAAGTATTTTGACACTGCAAAACACCACTTTTATCTAAAATAAAAAAACAGGTTAAACGAAGTTTAGCAATGTTATCTTCACTAATAATGGTAATGCTATTGTCAGTTTTATTAACTTCTTTAGTTGTAAAAACAGGAGACCAATCTTTACTATTTCGGTGTCCTTCAAGTCCTGGTGTACTAAAATTACCTAAACTTTCTTCTGGGCATAGAGTAAATGGAACGTTGACATCAATACGGGAATTTGGAACAGCAGGGTAAAGCATGTCAATCATTTCAGGTTGAAAGTTTTGTAATCGTTTACCAAAATAACACAATTCGGTATATGGTTCAGTGCGAAAAAGAATATCTATGTTGTTGTTGCTAAGACGATAATTCATAATGGCTCCAAATTTGTAATATGTCACTTATATAAAATAATGGCTATTTATCTAAAATAATATTTTTAATTTCATATTTTGTGATTAAGATCTCAAAAAATGTAAACGATTTCATTTTTGTATTATACTTTTATTCTAGATTTTAAAGCCGTTTATTATAAAATGAATATAAGAATTGATATTATTTTATGTTATATTATATTGCTATCAATTTATGTTATTATGAAATTCTTTATAGATGGTTGTTGGAACTATATGAAAAAAATAAATATTATTGCACTACTTTCGTTTTTTGCGATTTCTTTTGATGGTTACGCTATAGACAAATATGTGACTGATAATGTTGATATTTATTTGCGCCGAGGTCCTGGTTCGCAATATGCATTTTCTAATGCCGTTAAAGCTGGAACAAAGGTCATTGAGCTTGAAAAAAGTGCAGATGGTAAATTCACCCGCATTCAATTAAAGAGTGGTAATACTGCTTGGATTGAAACGAATAAGCTAAATGAACAGCCTAGCTATAAAGAACGTTTTCCAGCATTAGAAGCTAAATTAGCAGAATATCAAGACAAAGTTGATAATGCCGAAGCAAATCAACAAAAATTAATGAGTGATTATGTCCAAAAGTTGCAATCGGCTGAAAAATCTATTGATACACTTCAAAATAAAAATAATGTTTTAGAAAAACAAGTTAAAGAGCAAAACTTACGAATCGAGTCAATGCTAAATCAAGTGGATGATAAACGGCGTGATCTTATTATAACTTGGTTTACCTATGGTGGTCTTGTCGCTGGAGGAGGTCTTATTTTAGGGCTTATTTTACCAAGAATTATACCTAGTCGACGTAAAAGAGATCTCTGGATGAGATAGATGAGTAAAATCTATCTTGTAGGAGGGAGTGTGCGCGATAAATTGTTGCGTCTACCTGTTGCTGACCATGATTGGGTTATAGTTGGCGCTACACCAAATGAACTTTTGGAGTTAGGATATCAACAAGTTGGTAAAGACTTTCCAGTTTTTTTACACCCTCATACGAAAGAAGAATATGCGTTGGCTCGCACTGAGCGTAAATCCGGTAGAGGTTATACTGGATTTATCTGTGATTTTGGTAAAGAGATCACATTAGAACAAGATCTGATTCGCCGTGACCTAACAATTAACGCTATTGCAATGGATGAAGATGGCAATATCATCGATCCATATCATGGCGTTGATGACATCAAACATAAAATCTTACGCCATGTATCGCCAGCTTTCCGAGAAGATCCTCTACGTATTTTACGTGTAGCTCGTTTTGCTGCTCGTTTTCATCGATTAGGTTTTACTGTGGCAGCTGAAACTATAGAGCTAATGAAACAAATGGTATTAGACGGTGAGGTTAGTTACTTAACACCAGAGCGTGTATGGAAAGAAACCGAAAAAGCATTGTCGACATTAAATCCACAGATCTATTTTCAAGTGTTAGAGCAATGTGGAGCATTTCCTTTATTATTTTCATCATTAGACTTAACCGCCAGTATTAATGATGCACTAAAAAAATCTGCTTTATTAACTGATGATTTAACTATCCGTTTTGCAGTGCTGTGTGCACAGTTACCTAACAAATTAGCAGTCGAAGCATTATGTGCAAAAATTAAAGTACCTAACAACTATACTAAAGTTGCCGTCATGGTTCAGCAATATCGAAATAATTTTGAACGAGTGCAAACCCTGACTGCTGAGAAAATTGTTTCTTTGCTAAATAGTATTGATGTATGGCGCAATCCTTCGCACCTTGACCAATTAATTATCGCAAGTCAAGCTTTTGCTAAAACAACATCGTTTTCACAAGCAAATTATATAAAAGAAGCTTATAAAATTGCTAATGACGTTAATGTGCAGCAAATTATTTCTGAAGGTTATACAGGAAAACAAATCCATTATGAGTTACAAAAAAGGCGAATTGAAGCGTTATTAAACTGGATTTGACTAACTCTCAATCAATTGTCGTTTTTTTTCAAAATATCTTAAAAAAAGGGTTGACGATTTGGCGTAACACTAGCATAATGCGCTTCGCAGTGTTGGTTATGACGTTGCAAATGAATGGCTACGTAGCTCAGTTGGTTAGAGCACATCACTCATAATGATGGGGTCACAGGTTCGAATCCCGTCGTAGCCACCATTAAGGTTAGGTAGTACTTTTACAGGAAGTATTTAATGCGGGTGTGGCGAAATTGGTAGACGCACCAGATTTAGGTTCTGGCGCCGCAAGGCGTGTGAGTTCAAGTCTCTCCACCCGCACCATTTAATCTTAATATCTATCCTATATTGGGGTATAGCCAAGCGGTAAGGCAGCGGGTTTTGATCCCGCCATGCCCAGGTTCGAATCCTGGTACCCCAGCCATTCCAATATACATAATTTTGGTATTTCATTTTTTTGATTTGTATCAATGTTGGTGTATTAATTTACTCAATATTTTTATGTGAGTATAACGGAACTGGTAGACGCATTAGATTTGGAGCCTAGTTTAGGGATGTGTGCAAGTTAAAATTTCACACCTTGTATCAAATGTGATCTTTATTTTATATATTGGGGTATAGCCAAGCGGTAAGGCAGCGGGTTTTGATCCCGCCACGCCCAGGTTCGAATCCTGGTACCCCAGCCATATAGGTTATCTATTTTCCAATTCTTTCTTATTATTTTCCAATTCTTTCTTATTAAATGTAGTTTTAAATAAGCAAATTTTTTTGCCTTTGTGGATTAAAATCGGCGGGGGTATCGTCTATTATTTAGTAAAGGATAATTAATTGACATTAATTAAAAACACCTAAACAAAAAATAAAAATAATGTGATCTTTGATCGTTTTTTGGTTAAATCCCACGGGCAAAACAAATTACTCACGTGGGATTTATTTCAATTACGAATCTTATTTATATAAGTTAACAAAAACGGTTTGTGCCGTGCTTGCAGAGTTAGATGATATTTCTTTTACATAATAAAAGTGTGCACCATTAGCAACCGCATGTTTTTGTGCGACGGCACTGATTTCTGCTGTATTGTTAAATACACCATGGAAGCTAATAGTACTAAATGGGGTCATGTGTTTAAACGCTTCGCTACTAATTTCGTAGGCATCTTGACCTGCTATTGCAGTTGTGACGATATAATCTCTAGCTGGTGCGTCTTGCTTATATAAAGCCACTTCGATATCTTCTGCTTGGTTTTTGATGTCATCAGACGAAATGGAGTCGATATAAAACGCATAAGCATTTTTTTTTGCAGCTAATTTACTTGCAGCTTCGGTGATTTCGGAAGTGTTATTGTAATTACCTTTAAATTTAACAACATCAAACGGTAAATAGTAAAGAGCTTTTGAACGTTCATAAGAAACTACACCATTATAAATAGTTTCATCTTTCTGTATGGCTATTGGTGCGTTAGATTTGTAAATATTGGCATAAACAATCGCACGATCTGAGGAAGTTCCATTGGCTGGACTTTCCATTGCTGTAATATAGTAATATTTAGCGCCTGCTTCATCAGCAGCACGAGAAATATCTTTAGCAGCATTTTCGGCCTGTAAATAACTTCCGGTTACAGAAATTTCTTTCAATGGTACTAAATGACTACTTTCTTCAGCAGTTAATGGCTCAGCAGCATAAAGACTAGCAACAGGTAATGATAACAATACGGCTAACGCAATAGAAGATTTGGTAAAACGTTTCATAATATATTTCCTTCATTTTTGAATTATTAAAATAGAGAATTGCTGTTCAACGCTTATTTTATTTGTAGATATAGATTGATATTACTTCGAAAGTATTCGAACTGGCAGAGCTCCTGATGTGTTGTCCTTGTCTACTTGTAAAAAGCGTTAAGACATATAGTTGTTTTGGTAGGAACAAATAGTAAAACAACTTGTTATTGTTATAAGACGTTCAGTAATAATCCTCAAGTTCTTTTAATCAAATAGAAGGGTGCCTAGCATTAATTGCTTAAAATGAAATGAATTGTCAAAAAAAGAGTTAATCTAGTGCTAATTAAGAATGTTAAAATTTTTCTGAACTGTATTTCCTGTACAGATTAGTCTCTAATTTTTTCAATAAAAAAGTTAAGAATCTGCGCAGTTAAACCCCAAATAATCCAATTATGATATTGATAAAAATAGACAGAATACTCAGCTCTTTTTTGCCATTTAGGCGATCGGTTTACAATGATATCAAAAGGAAAATCATCAGCTGGTTTATGCCCGACAAACATTGTTGTACGCTGAGGGGGATTTTGAATAAACCACTCAATAGGAACGGTAAAAATCTGTTCGACTTCATCATGATTTAGTTGCAAATCATCAAGCGAATTGATTGTGCCAACAAATGGATAAATAGCCATACCTAATGTTGCAATAAACTTGGGTAATGGTCCTAAAATTGTTATTTGGTTAAAAGATATACCTAATTCTTCAACTGTTTCTCGTTTAGCTGTGTATTCGGGATTGGTATCAGATAATTCCACACGCCCACCAGGAAAGCAAATATCTCCAGGTTGCCATTTTAATTTTTTAGATCTAACTTGAAATAAAAGATGCAATTTATGATCAATATCAACGATAGGCAATAATACCGCAGCTTTATTATTGATAAATTTTACGGTTTCTTTTTTTTGAATTTGTTTAGCAATATTTTCAATTGTTATCATAATTATTCATTTTACTCGAGAGGTTTAAATTTTTGCCCTATTTACCTTATACAAATAACATGCTAGATTTATTTAATGCGCGAGTTTAATACGCGTATTTTATCTAACTGAAGCTATGCAATATTATATCAATAACATAAAAAAAGAACTTGAAGCTCTTGCCATTTTGAAACGTGAACGCGCGCTCGTAGGTATGTCTTCTGAATTTCAACAGGTATTTTTGTTACTTCCTGCTCTTTTTCATTATCATACACCTGAATTACCAGGATATATGGAAGGTAATATACCTTCTGGTATTGCTTGTTATCAGTTGTCTGATGATGTAAGAAAACTGCTTAAAACCGAATTCGATTTTATTCCAACCGCGAACGAAAATAAAATTATTAATCTCCCTACAATATCTGCTTTATATTCAATGGGTAGTACCTGTTCTATTGGGCAGTCATTTCAATCTGATCTTGATGTTTGGATATGTATTGAGAATAGTTTAACAGATCAACAAAAAGAAGCATTACAACAAAAATGCCGTTTGATCGAGGACTGGGCAGCAAATTTGCAAGTCCAATTAACGTTATTTGTGGTAGATGCTGATCGTTTTATAAATAAGCATCATGAATGTCTAATGGGCGAAAATTGTGGATCGGCGCAACATATTTTGTTGCTCGAAGAATTTTATCGTTCTGCAAATTTATTAGCAGGAAAATATTTGCTTTGGTTTGCAGTGCCTTATAATTTCACCGTGAATAACGTTACATATCCTACTTATGAAAAGTGCATTAAAGCAATGGTTGAGCTTAATTTAATCAAACGGGATCAATGGATTGATTTTGGTCCACTAACTGGATTATCAGCTCAAGAGTATTTTGGAGCAAGTTTATGGCAACTTTATAAAAGTATTGATTCACCTTTTAAAGCGGTACTTAAAACCCTATTATTAGAAGCGTATTCATGGATTTACCCACAAAATAAACCAGTTGCTTATCAAATGAGGGAACTGATTCAAAAAGGCAAAATTCATAAAGGGATGTATCTGGATTCGTATTACATGTTGTTGGACAGAATCAGTAAATATCTTATTGAAATTAATGATTATGAGCGACTTGAGTTAATTCGTAATTGCTTTTATTTAAAAGTGAATGAGAAACTTTCTATTCCAATGCAATCGCCGTCATGGCGTCGCATTATTTTGAGTAACCTAGTGAAAAGTTGGGGATGGGATGAGCAACAAATTGCAAAATTAGACGCATGCCAAACTTGGAAAATAGGGCAAGTCCGAGAAATACACGAAATCTTATTACACACTATGATGTCAGGCTATCGAAATTTACTCAATTTTGGTCGTCGTAATAATTTAGACTCCTTAATTAGTCCTCAAGACCTGGCGATATTAACACGTAAACTCTATGCTGCTTTTGAAGTATTACCGGGAAAGATCACAACTTTAAAGCTCAATATATCTGATAATTTACAAGAAGAGGCATTAACGTTTATTCATGTTGCGGAAGATCGCATCAATCGAGCAGGATGGTATGTTTACAATCAAAAACCTGTGTTGCAATCAATTATTGGTCATCAATATCTTGAATATAGCAAATACTTATTAAAACTAGTAAGTTGGTGCTATTTTAACGGTTTAATCGCTGATACCACTGACTTTTATTATCATGATGGCCAAAACCGAAATAATTCGAAAATTAATAAATTGATCGTTGATCTAAAAAATTACTTTCCTATTGATGTGCCAGCAGCAACTGAAGAACAGCTATATGGACCATGCGAAATTCGCCATTTGGCTATTATTTTAAATTTAGAAGACGATCCGACAGCTAACATTGAATTAGACGATGAAGTGACTAATAGTGTACTTAATTATGGTAAAAATGAGCTAAGTTTAGTGGGATCAATTGATCTTCTTTATCGTAATTCGTGGAACGAAATTCGTGTTCTCCATTTCAGCGGTGCACTATCAGTGCTTCAGGCGATTAAGGAATTACTAAATCGAATGCATAAAGATGCTGATTTACCCTATTCGCTCGAAATCTTTTGTTATAGTGAATACCTGAGCGACGAAATCAAACAACAAATGAAAAAGTTAATGGATGAATGTATTGATTTACGTTTAACTACCACACAAAATAACTCAACGCAAGTAAAACCATTAAGAATTGATGGAGCTTCATGGTATCTATTTTTTGAGCGATTAGGTGTATCATGCCATCAATTTGAAAGTGCGATTGATTTTTATGGCGCTGTATCAAATAACAAAATACAAGGCAGACCACTAAACATTTTAGACGAAACTAACGAACTACCGAAAGAAATTGACAGCGTTGCTTATGCTGGGATAATACAATTCTTCTTTGAAAGTACTGATTCAGGGTTTGATCTTTACATTTTAAACGAGCATAATCAAGTTGAAATATACCGTAATTGCAACGGTTCAAGAGATAATATGGTTAAAGATATAAACGAATTTTATATCCTATCTGACGATCGTTTCACATTTACTACCAGTAGCTCAGTTAATTTTAATCTACCTCAATTTTATCAAATCACTTATAATGAGCGTGATGAAAGAGAAATCATTCCGCTTAATTAAAAGCTCGGCAAACGAGCTTATTCGAATATAATCGTGTCAAAAAGTTTCAGGAAAATATATTTTTGAGTATAAAAAGAATAAAAATTCATAATTAATAAGTAAAATAATTAAATTTCTATTAGAATAATGGGAACTTTTTTCTAATTGAAGAATCTAACTGTATGTCAGCACAACTTTGGGCCGATTGTCAGTTATTAACATAATAAGATAAGGAAAGGCCTTTAATGGGGGAGCAAATAACAGACCAAGTATTAGTAGATCGCGTTTTAAATGGAGACAAAAATGCATTTAATTTACTTGTTGTTCGTTATCAAAACAAACTGGCTTATTTGGTTTCTCGTTATGTATTAGCGTCCGAAGTCCCTGATGTTGTGCAAGAGACTTTTATTAAGGCATATCGATCATTAAGTCTTTTTAAAGGTGAAAGTGTTTTTTATACATGGCTGTATCGAATTGCAGTTAATACAGCAAAAAATTACTTAACATCTCAAGGACGACGGCCACCATCATCGGATATAGATGCTAGCGAAGCCGAAAGTTACGAAGGTGCAGATTCATTAAGAGATCTTGATAATCCTGAAAATTTAGCACTTTCAGACGAAGTAAAAAAAACAGTATTTGCAACGATCGAAGCATTACCTGATGATTTAAAAACAGCAATTACATTGCGCGAAATCGAAGGGTTAAGCTACGAAGAAATCGCTCAAGTTATGGATGTGCCGGTTGGAACAGTGAGATCTCGTATTTTTAGAGCACGTGATGCAATAGATGAAAAAATTAAACCATTACTCAGTTAATGGCTACAAACTGATTAATAATTAGTAGTCATAAATTTAAGGTATTTACTATGCAAATAGAACAGAAAGAGCAACTTTCATTACTTATGGATGGTGAGTTTACAAACGACCATATTGTTGATGAAGTATTAAATGATGAAAATTTGCAATCATGCTGGCATCGTTACCATATTATCAGAGACACAATGCGAGGTGAATTACATAGTAGTTCATTAAATCATAGTAGTTCATTAACTTTAGATATCTCTAGTCAAATTGCTCAAGCGATAGCAACTGAAGATTTATACAATCAACTTACTGATCAACCTAATATTGACAAAACCACGTCACCAAAAGCTGAAAACCTAATTTGGATCCACGTTAAAGACTTTATAGGCAAGGTAAGCCAAGTTGGACTTGCAGCTTGCGTCACTCTTGGGATTATTGCAGGTGTACAATATAATCAAGGACAAACAGATAGTGCCAGTGCAAGCCCTACATTAAATACAGTACCAGTTGGTGTAAGTGTGGCTCCTGTAGGTGGCATTCATCAACAAAACGATCAGCAATTACTTGAAAAACGACAATACGACAAAATCAGATTGCTTGTACAAGATTATGAATTGCAAAAAAGATTAAATACACACTAATTTGAAATGAAATCATCAAATTATTTTATCAAACATTTTATAAAACAGAGCCGAAAAATAATATTCGCTCTGTTTTTTGCATTTTTCTCAGTATCGATTTATGCCAACGATATAGAGGATGCTTTTGCGTTATTAAACAAAATGAACCACGCTGTACAAACGCAAGATTACCGTATTTACTTCGTATCACAAGATAAAAATCAATATGTAACCTCATTCGAATACAGCCATATAGGTGCGCCTGTAAAAGAAAATATTAATGCCTACTTGCGCTATCTGGAAGGTCCTGATAAAGAGATCATCTTACATAAAGGCATAACCAGTTACTTTCAGCCTAATAGTTCATCATTTTCTATCACTAGTTCTCGCATTATCGAGGCTTTCCCTGACGTTGTTTATAATAATTTTAATAACCTTAAAGGTGTTTATGATTTTATCTCATTAGGCAAAGCAAGAACGGCTAATAGAAGTACTCAGTTGGTCAAAATCACAGCAAAAGAACAGGATCGTTATAGCTACGAAATTTGGATTGATGATGAAACTTATTTACCAATTAGGATCGATTTATTAGATCAAAATAGCGACATCATTAATCAGATTAAAGTAATACAACTAGATAAAAATTTCGATAAGAAAAAACAGTTAGATTATATCAACAGTCGAACTTATCCAATTTTATTGTCGATAGAAAAACAAAATAACATGCTCGACCAATGGCGACTAACTTGGTTACCTAAAGGATTTAAAGAAGTAGCTGCTTATAATTTGAATTTTTATAGTTCTGATATCGCGACTAAATTGTTTTCAGATGGCGTATTTTCGTTTACGGTCAATATCTCATCTGAACAAGCTAAACAAGCTAATCAAATTATTCAACAAGGTGGAAGGACTATTTATTCAACCAACTTAGGTCACAAAAACATTATCATCATAGGTAATTTACCTCGTACTACTATTGAACGTATTGCACAAAATATTGTTCAGAAATAAGTGCAAACTTCTTAATAACGCTATGCTTGGTAGCGATAAAAGTGTAAAATATTTCACTTTCTGACTATGTAATTATTAGCGATATTGGTCATAACCAAAAGGCATTTTAGATAGTTAACCGTTAATAACCAAGATACTAATTATAATTTATTAATATGAATAAAAATATCCGCAATTTTTCAATTATTGCTCATATTGACCATGGTAAATCAACGCTTTCAGACCGCATAATACAAATTTGTGGTGGGCTTTCGGATCGTGAAATGGAAGCTCAAGTACTTGATTCAATGGATCTTGAGCGTGAGCGTGGCATCACGATCAAAGCACAAAGTGTAACCCTTGATTATCATGCTAAAAATGGCGAAATATATCAGCTCAATTTTATTGACACACCAGGTCATGTTGACTTTTCTTATGAAGTGTCGCGTTCGCTAGCTGCTTGTGAAGGGGCGTTATTAGTTGTGGATGCAGGACAAGGTGTTGAAGCTCAAACACTGGCAAACTGCTACACCGCGTTAGATATGGATCTTGAAGTTGTACCAGTTCTAAACAAAATTGACTTACCAGCGGCTGAACCAGAGCGCGTTGCAGCCGAAATCGAAGACATTGTAGGTATTGATGCAAGCAATGCAGTGCGTTGCTCGGCAAAAACTGGCGTTGGCGTTGTTGATGTACTTGAGCAATTAGTCAGTGATATTCCACCACCAGAAGGTGATTCGACAGCACCATTACAAGCACTTATTATCGATTCATGGTTTGATAATTATTTAGGTGTAGTTTCATTAATTCGCATCAAAAATGGTGAATTAAACAAAGGTGATAAGATCAAAGTAATGAGTACCGGTATGACTTATAACGTTGATCGACTTGGCATTTTTACCCCTAAACAAATTGACAAACAATGCCTGCATTGTGGTGAAGTCGGTTGGGTTGTTTGTGCGATCAAAGATATACTAGGCGCGCCAGTGGGCGACACCTTAACTTTAGCAAAAGCACCTGCGCAAAATCCATTACCTGGTTTCAAAAAGGTCAAACCACAAGTTTATGCTGGATTATTTCCAACCAGTTCTGACGATTACGAAGCTTTTCGTGATGCCCTTGGCAAGTTAAGCCTAAATGATGCCTCGTTGTTTTATGAGCCAGAAAATTCTGGAGCTTTAGGATTTGGATTCCGTTGTGGTTTCCTTGGTTTATTACATATGGAAATCATTCAAGAACGACTAGAGCGTGAATACAACCTTGATTTGATAACCACTGCACCGACGGTTGTTTATGAAGTACTAACTACATCAAATGACATTATCTACGTTGATAGTCCTGCCAAGTTACCAGCAGTAAATAACATTCAAGAATTACGCGAACCAATAGCAGAATGTAACATATTAGTTCCGCAAACTTATTTAGGCAACGTCATCACACTTTGTGTTGAAAAACGTGGTGTGCAAACTAATATGGTTTATCATGGCAATCAAGTTGCTTTAACGTACGAAATCCCAATGACCGAAGTTGTATTAGACTTTTTTGACAAACTAAAATCGACTTCGCGTGGGTATGCATCATTAGATTACAGTTTTAAACGATTCCAAGCTGCCGACATGGTAAGGTTAGATGTATTAATTAATGGTGAACGTGTTGACGCATTAGCCTTAATTACCCACAAAGACAATGCACCATATCGTGGACGAGAATTAGTTGAAAAAATGAAAGATCTTATTCCTCGTCAACTATTTGATATTGCCATACAAGCGGCTATCGGTAATCATGTCATAGCAAGATCAACGGTCAAACAACTACGCAAAAATGTATTAGCCAAATGTTATGGTGGCGATGTGAGTCGTAAAAAGAAACTTTTACAGAAGCAAAAAGAAGGTAAAAAGCGCATGAAACAAATAGGTAATGTCGAATTACCGCAAGAAGCCTTTTTAGCCATTTTGCATGTAGGAAAAGATTAACTAATTAAAAACAAATCAATAAAAAGATTTATTTAAAGAGGGAAAAAAATGGCTGGAACATTTGCCATCATATTAGCACTAGCAACACTCATTACTGGTATCTTTTGGTTTTTAGAAAAATTCAAATGGAAACCAGCAAGACAACGTAAAGTTGAAGAAATCCGTACCCAAAGCAATGGCGAAGTTGATGGAAAGATACTTGCTCAAGTGGGTAAACCCAAAGGTTGGATTGAAAATTTAGCATCGTTTTTTCCGGTATTGTTTGTCGTGTTTGTTATACGTTCATTCATCTATGAGCCGTTTCAAATTCCATCAGGATCAATGATGCAGACATTACTAATAGGTGACTTTATTGCTGTTGAAAAATTTTCTTATGGCGTGCGTGATCCTATTACTAACACCGTCATTATTCCGACAGGACAACCACAACGTGGTGATGTTGCCGTATTTAAACACCCAAATGTTCCCCAAATGGATCTTATAAAGCGTGTTGTCGGCTTACCGGGTGACAAAATCGTCTATCTGGTAAAAGAAAAGCAAATTTTAATCTATCCAGCTTGCCAAGCAACAGATACGAATTGCGAAGGGCAACAATCACAGCCACTCAATTTGCATTACAGCAAACCAAGACCAAGTAACTGGAAAGAAGTACATGAACAGTTCAAACCAAACCCTAATTTTTATACGCTAAAACAATATGCTGATAAAGGTATTGTCGATTCTCAGTCTATCGTGACATTGGATATGAATATTCAACAAGAAACTCTAGGGGACACACCAAACGATATTCTAACCACCCTAGGTTCACAAGAAAATCCTAACTATTTTTATCATCAGGATGGACAACCGATAGCCACTTGGATTGTACCACAAGGTCATTATTTTATGATGGGTGACAACCGCGATAACAGTGGTGATAGTCGATACTTTGGTTTTGTACCTGAAGCTAATTTTGTTGGTAAAGCAACCGCAATTTGGATCAGCTTTGAAAAACAACCAAACGAATGGCCAACAGGTATCCGCTTTAGTCGTATTGGCGGTATACACTGATAGCTATAATTATGAAAAAATTTATTAAAATTCAAAAATCAATCGGCTATATGTTCCAAGATACATCCCTACTTGAATTAGCACTTACTCATCGAAGTGCTAATAAGCTACATAACGAACGTTTAGAGTTTTTAGGGGATTCTATTTTAAGTCTTGTTATAGCCGACGAACTATATCACCGTTTTATCAAACAAGATGAAGGTGACCTAAGCCAAATGCGCGCAACACTCGTTTGCGGGCAAACACTTGCCGAAATTGGTAAAGATTTCAAATTGGGCGATCACCTTATTTTAGGGCAAGGTGAACTAAAAAGTGGTGGTTTTCGTCGCGAATCGATTATTTCTGATGCTGTAGAAGCCATAATTGGTGCCATTTATTTAGATAGCAACCTCAACACAGTTCGTTCACTAATCTTATCATGGTACCAAAGTCGCTTGACACAAATTCAACCTGGTATTAAACAAAAAGATGCCAAAACAAGATTACAAGAATACTTACAAGGAATTCATCGCCCGCGCCCATGTTATCTAATTCTTGAAGTAACTGGCGATAACCACGAACAAGAATTCTTGATTCAATGTAAAATTGACAATGATAGCCATGAATATTTAGGTCGTGGCTTAAGTCGCCGAAAAGCAGAACAAGCTGCCGCACAAGAGGCACTCAACCAATTAGGTATAAAATGACAGAAACAACACAACATTGTGGATTTGTCGCCATTGTTGGCCGACCAAATGTAGGTAAATCAACGCTACTAAACCAATTGCTTGGTCAAAAAATTTCGATTACATCACGCAAAGCGCAAACGACCCGTCACCGAATTGTGGGTATTGACACGCAGGATAATGACCAAATTATTTATATCGACACCCCCGGACTTCATATTGAAGAAAAAAGAGCCATAAACCGCTTAATGAATCGTGCTGCAAGCAGCTCAATAGGGGATGTTGAACTCGTTATTTTTGTGGTTGAAGGCACCCATTGGAATGACGACGACGAAATGGTCGCCAACAAACTCAAAGACTGCAAAAGCCCAGTCTTGTTAGTGATTAATAAAATTGACAACGTCATCGACAAGACTCAATTATTACCGCATATTCAAGCGATAAGCCAAAAAGTTAACTTTCTTGATGTTGTGCCAATTAGCGCAGAAAAAGGAGAAGGTGTAGATATTATCAAAGATATCGTTAAAAAACACTTACCAGAAGGCGAACACCATTTCCCTGAAGATTACATTACTGACCGCTCGCAACGTTTTATGGCATCGGAAATCATCCGCGAAAAACTTATGCGCTTTTTGGGTGACGAATTACCTTACTCAGTAACTGTTGAAATTGAACAATTCAAAGTTGATGAACGCAACGGAATGTACCGAATTAACGGATTAATCTTAGTTGAACGCGATGGACAAAAGAAAATGGTCATCGGCAACAAAGGTGAAAAAATCAAAAAAATTGGTATTGAAGCACGTAAAGACATGCAGTCATTTTTTGATAACAAAGTCCATCTAGAGCTTTGGGTAAAAGTCAAAGCAGGCTGGGCCGATGATGAACGAGCGTTGCGGAGTTTGGGGTATAGTGATGATTAAAAATCTTACTCAATTTTTTGTCATTGTTCAGGTAGATAGGAAACCCCAACGTAAATGTTTTTTTATCATATCCGAAAGCTAGGCTATAAATGGAATCATAAACGTGTTTATTGGGTGGATATATTGTGAGTTAAAATTAACCTCAGAATAAAATGTAAAAAGCGTATTATCTGCCTAAACTCCAGAAAAGTTATCGTTACCCAACAGGAGAACGTGCTCAATGGATTTTATGAATGGCAGTAGTCGAAATCAACGTCATTTTAGAACATTTTATAAATTTGGATAAGGTGCCGGTTAATTTAACCAAATTTTTGGGTGGTAGGATTGGATCGGTAATACTAATACCGGTTTTTTTTTAATAGTTGCTCTTTATCTTTATAAACAGGGTCTTTATTATCGTATTTTGCGTAAGGCATAATTGAATTCCTTATATAATTATTGAGGGATAGGCCAATTATAAATAATTTGCCAATCACTCGATGAGAATACTGGCATATTTTCTTTGATACGTTTTTGTTCTTGTTCGGCGTAATATTCGGCTAGCTGATCTTCATATTTTTTAAAGATCACTTGCAGTGCCACAATTTCTTTTTCGGACGAGTTAAAGCGATAGGCAAAGTCATAATCTGCTATATTTTGCCCTTTACCAAAACGGCAACGCCTTAACCATTTTTCGATATCATCGTCTTCAGCTAATTCTAAATATAGTTGAAGTAAAAATATCCCCAGACTAACCCATGGATTTAACTCCAATGCTATGATTGATGTAAGTATTCTTCCAGTAGAAAAAACAAATGCATTTATAAATATTTTATCAACGAGTAAAAAACACAATGATTTAAACCCTCGATCTATAATTTTAATTAAACTAGTTTTACCCATTTGTAAAAATAAATCGGTGGTGGATACAATCAAGGTAAATAGAGATGCATAATATAATGTTTTTTGATTCTGATCTTTCTCTGAAGCGTCCTCGTTCCAATTTAAACCAATATCAATTAACCCCCGCTATCACCCCCAAAAAGTTGCCTAAAAAGTTCATATTGGACAGTAATTTGGCATTTTTTTCTATATCGGTTAAATATGGATTAACGTATTTGGAAACAAAATTATATTTTTTTAGATTCACTCACAATATTAATAACACGTTGGCCTTGGGCTTTTTGTTCTTCGCTCCATGGTACGATTCGGGTTGTATCGGTTCCTAAAATACCACTATCATAAGGTTTTACTTTTTCATTAAAATATTTTGCATCAGCAAGGTATTTTCTATTGGTGTTTTTTATATGTTTTTTAAAATCTTCTTCACTTTCAGCAAGATATCTGTTTTTTATCGCTTCTTCAAGCATTGCAATACCACTATAAGTGGCATTTTCACGCTGTCTTTCTATCATTATTTTTCTAAACGAGTTTAATGCACTGTTACTCCAATTACTTAACTCAGCAGCAATACCAATACTGTCAATACAACCATCATTGGTGAGCTATCCGTGCTGTTACGTTCGGCTGACATCATTTTTTTATGTAGATAGACTGAATACCGTTCTTTTGGGGTGATTTGGTCATAAACTGGCTTGGTTAGTGATTGCCAAGGTGCTAATGTACTTCGTTTTTTGAATAGCTGTTTATCATATATAAATGGTTGGCGAAATAAAATACTTTGCGAAAGCGTACTTTTGTCTAATGGTTTATTTTGATACAAATAAGGAAAGCAAAATGAGTAGTCAATGCTTTTAAATTTTGGTAAGGATGTTGTGATTCTTTCTTTTAAATCATCAGAGTTTTGGATATCCAAGGTTGAGGCGATAGCTTCCTGATTAGCGGTAGTTATGCCAATGCCGATGGTTTGCGAATTTATCCATTGCTTTGGTTTGATAAGTTGCATTCGCAAGTTACGTTTATCTTTATCAATAAGGTATTTTTTTAAAGTTTTAACACTCTATTTATGTTCACTAAAAGCAAGCCAAGCTTTTTCACATTTTTCGGGTTTTGAAAGTGTAATAAAGGCGATATTGCTTGATAAATGGGCACTATTGCCGCAGGTCGTTTGTATATCATTGACAGGTATAGAAGGGTTTTCTTCACTTATGATATCACCAAATCTTAATAGATCTTGCTCTTTACTAATATCTTGTTGCCAAAAACCGCCGTTTTCATCAATTTTATAAATGGAAATATCTAATGTAATATTGTCTTCATACTGACATAACACATAAAGGTAGCCTGCTCGCATGGTTCTTAGCACATATTTGCTATCTCCTTTTAAAATAGGCAGCATATCGTTTTTTGCCCATGAGGGTAAATCTGCATTGATATATTTAGGTGCAACAGCATAACGAACAGGATAAATTGGTAGGCCTTTAGATTGGCATTTTTCACATAAACCCATTATTTATTTCCTTTGTATTAATGATACATTCATCCGCTATAATATCCCATTGTTGTGGGGTTATAGTTTGTAATTGTTTTATTAGTGATTGGTGCCGATGTTGTCTTATTGCTTCGGCAATAATTGGATGTTCAATAAATTCAGGATGTATAACTAAACTATGATAAGCATATTCGGCTAGATCTCGTTTATCATGGTATCCTTTGAGGGTAGCATTTTGAAAAGATTGCATAATAATGCCATCAGCTTCACTTTCTGGTAAGCTATATTCTGGGTGAAAAAAATGATAACGAGCAAGTGTTTGATTACGGCTTTCGATCCAGTTTATTTGTTGCCATTGTTGCTTGATGATCCCCAAATTGCCAATAAGGTTTTCACTTTCATCTCTATGATTTTTTTAAATAATTAAATGGCCGTCACTGTTAAGATATAACCATGAATGAATCGGATTAAGTAATATTTTTTTGCACAAAAATGAAAATATTTAATAGTGGTGGTAACACCGATGGGTCAAAATAACGCAATAATTGTTTACCATCACTTGATGGTTGAATAGCAATTTTTCCTAACTCTTGTGCTAATACTTCGGCATTAAATGAGGAATAAATTTATCCATATACTGAACGTGGTTTTGCAAATAACACGGTTTTAGGATCGATGGCTAAATAAAATTCCTGAATACTTTGTTTTAATATGGTTCGATCTTTTTCATTTTTTAAATCAAGTTCAATGAATCCTGGTGTGTGCTTTATTTGATAGCTGATATATCGAAATAATGTTAATTTTTTTCTGCAATCAAATCAGTTAAACTTGTTTTTTAGTCATATGATTGATAGATAAGGTAAAAATTTGCATCATTTTTTAATGACAGCGCAATAATCTGTTGAAAAACACTCTCAATATCTTGCTTTTGTATTGATTTATTCATTTTATCCATAACTTATCCAAGTTTTACATTTGCTTTTTGTAGTTTATCCGCTTCTTGTATCGCCGATTCACAACCAGCAGGTAATAAAGCATCTACATCCATATTCGCTGGCCCCCATCTTCTGGAAGACATTACACTTAAGATAAAACATTATCCTGTGCGCCCAGTTCAATGCCTTCACTGCTGATTTTGATATAAGAGCCACCACAAATAAGCGTGAGGTTGTCTTTGGCGGTAATGGTGACTTTGCCATCGACACTATCCACTTTGATATCTTGCTTGGCGGCCATATTGAGGTTGGCATTTTGGGCTTGCACCTCGATATCGCCTTGGTTGGCAAATAATTTCATCCCCGATTTTTGGGTAAATAAACCAACCGCTTCAGCCGATGAGAAGGTGACATTTTTTAAGGCGTTGATGTCGGTTTGACTTTCGCTGGTTAAGGTGAGGCTGTTTCCTGTTGTTAGTTGGATGTTTTCAGGGCTGGTTAGGGCGATGCCTTCTTGTGCATAGGCCAGTAAGCTACTTTGCCTTGCTTGCGTTATCCAACGGTCCAATGCTGATGGTGTCAAATCATATTCTGCAACGATTTCACTACGTGATTTACCATATTTTGATAAAGACTGACCATTTGGTGTTTAAAATCATCAGTGAATGTTCGTCTTTTGCGTTTAATCTTATTCATATTTGCTCATTTTTTAGTTGTGATAAGTTTACCTAACCCCTTAAAAAAGTTGTATGAATTAGTGTAGCCGATCCAATGCAAAACGAGATCATCGTATTTAATAAAAATACAAAACTGATCAAGTATTTTTTGTTATCCGATTTAGTATACGATCTAAGCGTGGCTTGTTTTGGATTACTCTGGATGAGTATGGAATTAGCAATAAAATTGAAAGAAAAAAATCCACTAGAACCCTTGCTATCAAAGGTTAAAATGGAATTCTTTGGATGATTGTGGAATTTACCACAAGAATTAGATGGCGGAAGCGCAGAGATTCGAACTCTGGGAGGGTCGCCCCTCGCCGGTTTTCAAGACCGGTGCTTTCAACCGCTCAGCCACACTTCCGCAATGGCTGTGAATAATAAAGTAGACTTGCTTATTTGTAAATAGCTATTTTAATTTTTTTTATCGTTTGCTTTAAATTTCATCAAATTTTAAAGGAATTAAACAAACAATAACGTATTTGTCTGCAAAATTAGTGTTGGATTTTGATTAATTGAGTATAATACAACGCAAATAAAATAACGTACTTTGAAAAAATGTTAGAGCAGATAGAAACTGATGAGAAAGGCTATTTAAAAAATTGGCAGGATTGGAATGTTGATTTAGTTCCAGAATTGGCAGCCAAAGAGTCCATTGAATTAACCGATGCCCATTGGGAGGTTATTTTATTTGTTCGTGATTTTTACTTAGAATATAAAACCTCACCAGCTATTCGAGCTTTAGTCAAAGCAATGGAAAAAAAGTTTGGTGCAGAAAAGGGTAATAGTCGTTATTTGTATAAATTATTTCCAGACGGTCCTGCTAAACAAGTAACTAAACTTGCAGGCTTACCAAAACCAGTTAAATGCATATAGATAAAGGATAATACTAAATTCATGAGAAGATGGAAGCTACCTTTATTGTTATTAGCTGTACTGGGTTATCTGCAATATTCTTTATGGTATGGCAAAAATAATGTGTACGATTATCAAGATAATGTAGAAATGTTAGTCACTTTGCGTGCCGATAATGAGAAGTTAAAGACTCGTAACGAACAGATGTTTGCTGAAATTAACGATTTGCAACGTGGCTATGAAGCAATAGAAGAGCGTGCTCGTAGTCATTTGGGTATGGTTAAACCTAATGAATATTTTTATCGAATTATAATTGATTCGGATACTAAAAAACGATAATGCATAAATTGAATAATCTTAATGATATCATTGCTATTGTACCGGCAGCAGGAGTTGGTTGCCGTATGAATAGTCAAATCCCTAAACAATATCTAAAAGTTGGTTCGAAGACCGTTTTAGAACATACTCTAAATAAATTATTAACGCATCCTCAAATCGCTCAAGTTATTGTTGTGATTAGCTCAGAAGATAATATATTTAATACCCTTTCAATTGCTCAGCACGATAAGATTAAAGTTGCTTTAGGTGGCAAAACTCGAGCTGATTCTGTTTTAGCCGGATTAAAATTGCTGAATGATGAACAGTGGGCTTTAGTTCATGATGCGGCAAGACCTTGTGTGACTCATTGTGATATTACTCGCCTGATTGAAACAGTAACAACTAAAAAACAAGGCGGTATATTAGCCACTCGTGTTAGTGATACGATTAAGCGAGCTTGTCAAAATAATGATACCATTATTGATTATTCTGAAGATCGGACTTATTTATGGGGCGCTTCTACTCCTCAACTGTTTAATGCTGGCGAACTAAAATCATGTTTGCAAAAAGCTTTAAATGATCATGTTGCCATCACTGACGAAGCTTCAGCCATTGAGTATTGTGGTGGGCATCCTTTATTAATTGAGTGTCGAGGGGATAATATAAAAATAACCCGTCCTGAAGATTTAGCATTGGCTACTTTTTATTTAACTAAGCAGATTCCAAATAGGTAAAAGTATGAGAATAGGTCATGGATTTGATGTTCATAAGTTTGGTGGAGAGGGTCCTATAACTCTTGCAGGGGTAAAAATTCCTTATCAATATGGCCTTGTTGCTCACTCTGATGGTGATGTTGTGTTACATGCAATAACCGATGCTTTAATTGGCGCATTGGCATTAGGTGACATCGGTAAGCTATTTCCTGATACAGATCTTAAATATAAAGGTATAGATAGTCGAATATTATTGAAAGAGGTGTATACCCTTGTTCAAGATAAAGGTTATGAATTAGTTAATTTAGATACTACTATTATTGCCCAAGAACCTAAAATGCGACCGCATGTTGATCAAATGCGAGTTAATATAGCAGAAGATCTGAAAGTTCATTTTGATCAAATTAGTGTGAAAGCAACAACAACTGAACAATTAGGCTTTACTGGGCGTAAAGAAGGCATTGCTTGCCAAGCGGTAGTGTTGTTAAGTAAAAAATCCGAAACAGTTTAAATTATACAATAGGCAATAATAGTGTTAGCACAACTTAATTATTTATATGGCAAACCGACCACTAAAGGACAATACAAGCAACAATACGAAGATTTTAATGTGACAGAAGATCTTGGCTTTGAGTTGACTGGTGAAGGCGAACATGTTTTAGTTTTTTTGCAAAAACGTGATTGTAATACCATTTTCGTGGCTGAGCAGTTGGCTAAATATGTGGGAATTTCAACCAAGCTAGTAAGTTATGCTGGTTTGAAAGATCGCCAAGCAGTGACTGAGCAGTGGTTCAGTTTACATATGCCAGGTCAACAAACACCAGACTTTTCGGCATTTAATTTGACGGGTTGTAAAATATTAAAAGTCACGCGGCATAATAAAAAATTAAAAATTGGCGCATTAAAAGGTAATTATTTTAAAATTATTTTAAAATCGTTAAATAGTCAATCTGAAATTGAATCTAAATTAGCATTAATCAAACAGCATGGTGTGCCTAATTATTTTGGTGAGCAGCGTTTTGGTCGTGATGAAAATAATATTACTCAGGCTATAAAATGGGCCAATGGCGAAATTTCGGTTAAGGATCGAAAAAAACGTAGCTTTTATCTTTCTGCGGCGCGAAGTGCGATTTTTAATAATATTGTCAGTCAACGCATTACCCAAAGTTTGCATCAAACCGTGCTCAATGGCGATATATTACAATTAGCGCATCGTGGTAGCTGGTTTATTGCTCAAGCAGACGAATTAGTTCAGTTACAAATGCGTTTAGAACAAGGCGAGATCAATATTACTGCACCAATGGTGGGGGATTCACCACTAGGTACATTATTTGATGCGCTGAAGTTTGAGCAAAAATGTTTAGAAAGTTGGTCTGAATTTAATGATCTATTTAAAAAAGAGCGAGTAGAAACAGCAAGACGGTCAATATTGTTACGAGCAGAGCAGCTTAATTGGCAATGGTTAGATGAGCATAGTCTCGAACTCAATTTTTATTTGCCATCAGGTTGTTATGCAACAAGTGTGATACGTGAACTAATAATAGAAAATGAGTAGCTCAAATGCAAAATCTAAAAATGCAATCCCTAATTAAATTCTTACGGCAACAAGGAATAAAAGACGAGCGCGTTTTAGATGCTATTGCGTCAATTCCTCGTGAACATTTTGTTGATGAGGCGCTTTCGCATCAAGCTTACGATAATCGTTCATTGCCAATAGGAAGCGGTCAAACTATTTCTCAGCCTTATATCGTAGCAAAGATGACTGAACTATTAAAATTAGAGCCTAATTCAAAAGTACTTGAAATTGGAACAGGGTCGGGATATCAAACGGCTGTTTTAGCAAAGTTAGTCGAAAATGTCTGCTCGGTAGAACGAATAAAAAGTCTACAATGGAATACTAAACGCCGTTTAAAGCAACTTGATATTCATAACATTGCAACACGCCATGGTGATGGTTGGTTAGGTTGGCCTGAACGTGGACCATTTGATGGCATCATTGTTACAGCCGCCGCATCTGAAGTGCCACAAAGCTTACTAGAACAGTTAGCCGATAAAGGACGTTTAGTTATTCCTGTTGGCGAAAATAAACAGGTTTTACAATTAATTGAGCGTGATGGAGATAATTTTGTAGCTAAAAATATGGGCGAGGTTATATTTGTGCCTTTGGTTAAAGGGGATGTTGAATAATTAGACTGCATCTCAAATAAAAAATAGAAAATAAAGCACTTATTTTCTATTTTTATACTTAAACACAGTCTTTCCTGAAACTTTTTAACAAAATTAGAATATTTACTCTGGTTGCTCAGAGCGTTTCCATTCACAAATTCCATAAATGGCATTAAACAGATAAATTAAATATTGTGTTGCGATAATGATATTGTCGGTATAGATATTTAAACCAATTACCAGTACATTTAATATAACCCATAAATACCAGTTAAACACATATCGCATCATCAATAATAATTGAGCAACAATGCCTAGACCAAATATAAAACAGTTAGTTATTAGTTGGTAGGTTGTATTAGTTACACCAATTTTATCCGTTAAATAAATATTAATAAAAGCGGCAATAATAAGAAATATGATTGTATATAAAAATGTGGTTTCATTGAATGAGCGAACTTTAACGTTTTTATTATTATCAAGGTTCTTTTGCCAAGTGAATAAACCATAGATGTGTGAACAAAAATAGTAGACTGGCGGTAGTCCTGCACCAATATTGCCGCCAAGAACATTAGCACAACATTCTGCAACTACGGCAAACATACCTAATACATTTCCCATGTTTTTACGTTTTGCTAATAAGATAACGCATAGCAGACCGCAAAAAGCGCCTATGTAAGAAGTAGCATAGCGTAAATCAAATTCAGTAAATGGGTCAGTGTATAAAAATGCTAGTGTTACACATAATATACAAAAAAATGGATAGAATTTATTACGTCCAATTAAAATGGCAAGATTGCTTAATTTATTCATAATTTATTACTCTTCATCATTAATAAGTTGATTAACTAGTTCAATGCAGCGTAAATAACGTTCTTCGTAATCGGGAGATTCTATTTCTATATATTTGATATTATTTTTTTCTAATAACGTTATTAATAGTTTTTGAAAATCTTTACGTTGTTTTGGACTGCCTAAATGACGTAAACCATCAGCGACCCATGGCGTGTTATTACCGAGTAAAATCACTAAATCAAAACGATAGTTATTGATCATAGCTTGTAAAAATGGATGTTCTTTACCTTCATATTTTTTACAAAAAGCTTGAGTTGTCACAAAATCGGTATCAATAAACGAAACTTTATTGGCATGTTTTATGGCAAAATCGATATATTGTGCATGCCCTAATGCGATTTTATCGTAGTCAGCATACTGTAATGCGCGTTCGTCCCCGCCAAGTTGAGAAAATACATAATCCCTACCATATTCCCATGCACTGGTTGTGTTAAATACGTTTGCTAGTTTATTAACTAAAGTTGATTTACCACTAGATTCTCCCCCTAAAATGGCAATGGTTCTAACAAAAAAAGGTCTAACTTCGGTTGGAATGTATTGCCAGTTTTTCAGCGGTGCTTGACGGATTTGAGTACCACTTATTTGCATAAATTGTCGTTTTGGATCAATTAAGACAGTTTCTAGATCAAACAAATCTTTATACATAGCGACATCTTGCGGTTCACTTGAATAAACATAATCTGGTTTTATGCCTTTTTCTTGAAATAGTTTCTTTACTCGTTCACTCCACTCATGCCAGCCATTTGGGTAAGCTGGAATGCCGTCTTCTTCTAATAATTCAATGTGGATATTTTTTTGATATTTAAAAGTTTGCAGTAGCCAACGAATTCTATCATTAATAGTTGGTTGGCGAGACATAGCACTTTGTTTAAAAAGCGCTTCGTCGCGTTGAGTATCAGAGCAAAGAATAACATATAACTCATCAACCTGACTAATTGCTCGCTGAATAAGATAAATATGCCCAGTATGTAAAGGATAAAATTTGCCAAAAATCACTCCTACTTTTTTATTTTTGTTTGGTTCTTCAATTTGTAAATATTGATGGAGTGATTGTAATTTTTGTGCGCTCGGATTTTTAATTTTATCATTAATGAGTTGACTAAGATAACCTTTAGTCATTTGGCAAGCGTCGGCGACAGTTTGTAAAGATATATTCTTACGTTTGATTGCTTTTTTTAGATAATTGAAGTTACTCATAGAATATCCCTTATTTGGTTTTTCATCTTAAACGAAATATAAACTATTTTTATTTTTCGTTCAATATATTAAACAAAAAATAATTTATTTTTTGTACAACTATGTTAAAATTAATAGCAATTAAACAGATAGAATAACTACTTTATTACCATTGTTAGAGAGAATCATGTGCCATTTAACTTATAACATAATTATTTTTAAATAGTTATAAATTAGTTTTTATTTCAAAGGAACTATATGAAAATTCAGAAATTAGCTTTTTTAATTGCATTTGCTTCTAGCAGTGTTTTTGCAAACAATAATGTAACACTTAATAAAGTCACGCTTTTTTTGCAAGGTGCCGAATTACAAGGACAATCAACCGTGTCGTTGACCAAAGGCGAAAATAAAAATCTTAACTTAAGTTTTAAACTGACTTATCCAAAAGATAAAGTTAACGATATAATTGGTTTATAAGTACGTTAATAACAGAAATAGAATATGTTAAACGAGTGGTTAAGCCAATTTAAACAAAATAGCCAAAGTAGTTTGCTTGATATTCATTTGGCAACGTTTTTAACACATAAAGCAAAGTTAAATGATGATATTACTATTAAACGATTTAGCTTTTTAGTTATGTCGCTTAGTAAAGAGGTAAGATCTGGTCATGTTTGCCTTGATCTTGCTTATTTAGATGAATCAACGATTGAATCACAGCTTTGGTTACAATTAGATTCGCCAAATGCGCAAGATTGGAAAATTGCTCTTGAACAAGCTTATGATAGTCAGGTTGTGAGTGATGGAACAAATTTGTCTCCGCTTATTTTTATTGAAAATAAACTTTATTTTCAAAGAATGTGGTTAGATGAACAAAATGTAGCTCAATATTTCAATCATACAGCTTTAGATAAAGAACTTAGCTACAATACTGATTTAACCACTGTACTTAATCAACTTTTTATTCAGAATCAAACCGAAATTGATTGGCAAAAAGTAGCAGTTGCTGCTGCGTTAACACGCAAAGTTGCTATTATTTCTGGTGGACCAGGTACGGGTAAAACAACTACTGTTGCCAAAATTTTAGCCGGAATTTTGTTAACCAATCCGCATGCTCAAATTATTACATCGGCACCTACAGGAAAAGCGGCATCAAGGTTAACCGAATCACTGAGACGCACAATCGATCAACTCGATTTTGCATCACTAAATATAAAAGCAGAAGCAATCACTTTACATCGTTTATTAGGTGCAAAAGCAGATAATCGTTCATTTAAGCATGATAAGAATAATCCATTGCATGTCGATGTGTTAGTCATTGATGAAGCATCTATGGTTGATTTAAATATGATGGCAAGAGTAATTGAAGCATTACCTAATTCTGCTCGTTTAATTTTGTTAGGTGATAAAGATCAACTTTCATCAGTTGAAGCCGGAGCTGTGTTTGGTGACCTTTGTACCTTTATTTTGCATGGTTATAGCGAAGCACGGGCAAAAGAGCTAAGTCAATTGACTGGTTATGATGTGCCAGCTTGCCAGCAAACAGCAAAAATTACTGATAGCATTTGCTTATTACAAAAAAGTTATCGTTTTAACGAATCATCTGGTATTGGCTTGTTGGCTAATGCAGTCAAAGCTGGGTGCTCAACTTCTGTTAAAAAATTGTTATTAGATGAATCATTGAGTGATATTCAGTATCATGCTCTTTCTTCACAACAGGCTTATGAAGATATTTTACACGATAGTATTAATCATTATAAACATTATTTAAATGTGATTAAGCAGAATGGAACTAATAATATAGCGTTGGTTTTATCTAAATTTGCTGAATATCGCTTACTTTGTGCTGTCAGAGAAGGACATTTTGGTGTCGAAGGTTTAAATAAACAAATTGAATTACTTTTAGCCAAAAACAAATTAATTTATTTGAAAAATAAAGAAGCATGGTATGTTGGTCGACCCATCATGATATTACGTAATAGTGCTTCATTAGGGCTATATAATGGTGATATTGGTATTACATTAAAAGCCGAGCATGATAGTTCAAAATTGCGTGTTTATTTCCCTTTTGCTGATGGATCTATTAAAGGATTTTCTCCATTTCGATTACCCGAACATGAAACGGCTTATGCCATGACGATTCATAAATCACAAGGTTCAGAGTTCGATGATGTAAATATTATCCTACCAACTGATAATTCGCCGTTACTTAATCGTTCTTTACTTTATACTGCCATTACCCGTGCTAAAAAAACGGTTTCAATTTATGCGACTGAAGCTATCTTGTTACAAGCAATTAAATCACAAACGCAAAGACATAGTGGTTTAGTCAGTTTATTGCAAAATAATAGCTGATTCTGTTTTGATAAGCATATTTAAGTTTATTTTTTGAAAGATGATGTGTAATTCGAGGAAGAAATAATAAAACAGGGCTAAAAGCCCTGTAATAATTAAATTAATGGATAATTTTAGCTAAGAAGTCTTTAGCACGATCTGATTGTGGATTAGTAAAGAACTGCTCTTTTGAGGTATCTTCAATAATTTCACCAGCATCCATAAAGATAACTCGGTGGGCTACCTTACGCGCAAAGCCCATTTCATGAGTAACCACCATCATAGTCATACCTTCATAAGCCAGTTCAACCATAACATCTAGCACCTCGTTTACCATTTCAGGATCTAGTGCTGAGGTTGGTTCATCAAACAACATAACAATAGGATCCATACATAACGCACGAGCGATCGCTACACGTTGTTGTTGACCACCAGAAAGCTGAGCAGGGTATTTATCTGCATGGGCAAGTAAACCAACACGCTCTAAAAGATTAAGCGCTTTTTCTCGAGCTTCTTCGTCTGTTCGACCTAACACTTTAATTTGTGCAAGTGTTAGATTTTTTAAAATAGTTAAATGTGGAAACAGTTCAAAGTGTTGAAATACCATACCTACTTTGGATCGTAATTTAGCTAAGTTAGTCGCTTTATTTGTAACTTCTGTTCCATCAATAATAATTTTGCCTTTTTGTACAGGCTCTAAACAATTTACAGTTTTTATCAGGGTTGATTTTCCTGAACCTGAAGGACCACAAACAACAACAACTTCGCCTTTACCAACTCGAGTGGTGCAGTTTTTTAATACCTGAAATTGTCCATACCATTTTGAAATATTTTCTAAGGAGATCATCGAGTAATCCTTTTCTTGAAATAATTAACCAAACATGAAGCAGTAAAACAAATTATAAAATAACTTGCAGCTGCAAAAATAATCATAGAATACTTGACGGTACCACCTTGTGTATTACCAATTTGCGACACACTTGCGCCAAATAGATCAATTAAGCTCATGACATAAACTAGAGAGGTATCTTGGAATAAGATAATACCTTGTGTCAATAACAATGGCACCATAGATCTAAATGCTTGCGGTAAAATAATTAAACGCATTGCTTGGCTTTTAGTCATACCTAATGCATAGGCTGCATAATATTGACCTTTGGCAACAGCATTGATACCCGCACGAATGATTTCAGAATAATACGCAGCTTCGAACAGCGCAAAAGCAATCATCGCTGAAGCAATACGCACATCCGCATAAGGTGGCAAGTTAAATAGGTATTTAATAACTTGAGGGAGTGCTAAATAGAACCACAACAACACTAATAATAGTGGAATAGAGCGGAATAAGTTGACATAGCATTTAGAAAAAACGTTAAGCACTCTATTATTTGATAAACGCATTAATGCCAATACTGTTCCCCAAATAATACCGAAAACCACAGCAGTAAAGGTGATTTTGGTTGTTAACCATAATCCACTTAATAATAAGTGATAGTTATCTAATACTAATGAAGGTATATTGGCAATCCAATGAAATAACTGCATCTTATCCTCCATGATTCATATTAGGTAAACGAGTATGTTTTTCAACGATTCGCATGACAGTAATCACCACATAGTTAATCAGCATAAAGGCAATCGTGACACCACACAATATTTCGATAATGCTATTGGTTGACTCATTAATGCGATCAATTTCACCAATTAAATCAATTAATCCTATTGTTGATGCAACCGATGAATTTTTAATAATATTGGTCATCTCTGATGTTAATGGTGGAATAATTCGTCGATATGCATTTGGTAATAAAACGTACATATAAGCTTGTCGATTAGTTAAACCAAGTGCAATAGCGGCATATCGTTGGCCTTTAGGTAAAGTTTGAATACCTGTTCGTACTTGTTCTGCTATACGCGCAGATGTAAATAGTCCTAAAGCAATAGCAGCAGTGATAAATGCGCTTATATTTGGCGATAAATAAGAAGTAAACCAAATTCGTAGACTACCACTTAATATTATCGGTAGTATCATATACCACAAAAACATTTGAACAAGCAATGGTATATTACGAAATAGCTGAATATAACCCGCTGCAAAGTTATTTAGAAACTGATTTTCTAAAGTTCTACATATCCCCACAAGTGACCCTAGCACAAAAGCAATGATCCAAGCAGTGGCTGCTAATGAAACTGTCACAAAAACGCCATCTAATAGCCAATTTAAATAAATCCCATCACCATAAGGAGTATGTTCAAAAAATAGGGTCCAATTAAAACTCATAATATATTAATTCACTAATTTAGATAATGTACTAAATGCAATTGATTTAGTACATTGGATTAGAAAGATAAGAAAAGTATTAATCTAATGCTTTATCATTAGGATTGGCAAATAGCTCAACCATTTTAGGCGAAATTTCAAGACTCATATTTACACCTTTTGGTGGAACGGGTTGAGTAAACCATTTATTATATGATTCTAAAGCCTTTCCTGATTTTTGCGTATCGGCAATAGTCTTGTCCATCAATTGTTTAAATTGAGTATCGCCTTTTCTCAACATACAACCATAAGCTTCATAAGAAAGCGGTTCACCAACAATTTTCCATTCAGCTGGATTAATAGCACGAGAACGTTCACCTGCAAGTAGTGCGTCATCCATCAATAATGCTACAGCTCGACCTGTTTCTAATGCATTAAATGCATCACCATGATCTTTTGGTGTAATGATACGAATACCTAAATTATTTTTCATGTTGATTCGGTTTAAACGGATTTCAGACGTTGTACCTGCAGTTGTTACCACGTTTTTACCTTTTAGATCTTCAATACTATTGATGTTGCTATCCGCTTTAACAAGGAATTGCGTACCAACAATAAAAATACTGTTTGAAAAATCAACTGTTTTTTGGCGTTCAAGATTGTTAGTTGTCGAACCACATTCGAAATCATAGGTATAGTTGTTAAGCAGTTGAATGCGAGTCTTAGAAGTAATCGGTAAATATTTTACTTTAAGATCAGGTAAGTTTAATTCTTTTTTAACCGCATCGACGATTAAATTCGAATAATCTTGTGAGTAACCAATTACTTCTTGATTATCACCATAATAGGAGAATGGAATAGAAGATTCTCGATGACCAACAACAATAACACCATTATCTTTAATTTTTGCTAATGTACCACTCAGTTCTTCTGCAACAGCCGAACCGGTCATTAGTCCTAACATTGCAAATGATAATACTAATTTGGTTAATTTTGTCTTTTTGTTCATACTGGTCTCCTACTGATTGGTTTGTATCATATTAAATAATTTTAATATTTTTACAAAGGGTGTATATTATAACTTATTTTTTAGCATAAAAGTACTTTTTACTAGTTATTTATCTATCATTGGAGCTAGATGTAACCAGTGATTAACACAATATTAGATTATTGATTATAACAAGACTTATTAAACCTTGGTTATATTTAAGCAATAATTATGCCAATATTTTGAACTATGAACGTTTTTTTATAAAAAGTGAAATAAACATTAATGCCATTACTACTAAATAAGGCCAATTCCCCCATATAGCATAAGGCGTTAGGCCAGTTGTTGGTGATACAGATGCAGATAATGCGCCTGTTTCAAATTGCGGTAATTTTTTAACAATATTACCATGTGGATCAATAATTGCAGTAATTCCCGTATTAGTACTACGAATTAATGGTCTACCAAATTCAAGCGCTCTAGCTTGCGCCATTTGTAAATGTTGTTTAGGTCCAATACTATCACCAAACCAAGCATCGTTTGAAACAGTAAGTAAAAAATCTGTATCTGGAGAAAAATTTTGCCATATTAAATTAGATAAAATCACTTCATAACAAATGGCTGGGGTAAATTTAAAGCCTTTTATTTGTAATTGAGGCTGTTTTGTTTCGCCAGATTTCATTGAGGACATAGGAATGTTGAGCAGTTCAGCAATTGGTTCAAGTACTGATTCTAACGGTGTAAACTCCCCAAAGGGTACTAGATGGTGTTTTTTATAACGGTTGATAGTTGGATATTGATAAGGTTCCTTTTCTCCTAATACTAATAAAGTATTGTAGATATATCCATTAGATTGATAACCATATTCACCAAAGCGATAATCAATAATACCAACAGCTATTTCAGAATCATGGGCTCGGGCTTCGTTATCCAGATATTGTAAAAAAGATTGTTGATTTATTTCGTAATCGGTGATACTGGCCTCTGACCAAATGATAATTTTATCTTTACCAAAGTTTTGTTTAGTCAGTTTTGTATAGGTTTGTAATGTGTCATTAAGTTGCTCTTTTGTCCAACGAATTGACTGCGAAATATTCCCCTGAATTAAAACAAAATTAGCTGAACGTGTGTCATTAACTTTAGTCCAATTAATATTATTGAATAAAACCGGTGCAAATAAGATCGCAAGTAGTGCAATTAATGCACCAAGTATATGCTTCCTGTGCATTTTGTTATTTATTGTTTTTATGCAATAAACAAATAATCCACACAAAATTGTTAGCAGTAAATTGACTCCATCAATCCCCAATACAGGAAAATAGCCTTTTAATGGGCTATCTAGTTGACTATAACCGAGTTGCAACCAAGCAAATCCGGTTAAAATATACCCTCGTAAGAATTCGGTTAATTGCCAAAGCACAGGAGCAAGAAATATAAGTTGTTTAAATGAAAATTGTCCAGCAAAACGATTTGCCATCCTTAATAGAAAAGCAAATAGCATAGGATAAAGCGACAAATATAGGATTAAAAGGCCTAAGATGATAATGGCAATGGGAGCGGGTAACTCTCCATATTGCTTAATACTGATATAAACCCAATGGATCCCTGCGGCAAAATAGCCAATGCCCCAACTTAATCCCAGTAACATAGCTTGTTTTTTAGAACTATCAGCAATAAGCCATAAAAGACCGGCAAACGATACAAAAGCTAGAGGCCAAATATGAAATGGAGCATAACTAAAAACCGCTATACCACCAAAAATTAGGCTTAATAATATTTTTTTAAGCATTTTCAGGTAACTCTAAATTAGGCACGGTAGCCCCATCAGGAATAGTCACATGCAATTGAATGATTCGTCTTCGATCTGCAATGGTAACTTTAAATTGATAGCCGTCAATGGTAATGGTTTCTCCGCGTAAGGGTAAGCGTCCAAAATGTTGCATTACCAGTCCTCCAATGGTATCCATCTCATCATCACTAAAATCAGTTGAAAATATTTCATTAAAATCTTCCACTGGAGTGAGGGCTCGCACAGTATAAACCGATTGCGTTAAGCGACGAATATCGCGATCTTCAACTTCATCATACTCATCTTCAATATCGCCCACGATGAGTTCTAAAATATCTTCAATAGTCACAAGCCCCGAAACACCACCAAATTCATCAATAGCCATTGCCATATGATAGCGCTGCATACGAAACTCTTTTAACATATGATCGACACGTTTACTTTCGGGAACAACAACGGTTGGTCTGAGAATTTTTTTGAGATCGAAATTATCAATACCTTGGCGAATAAAAATCAAAAGATCTTTAGCCAATAAAATGCCTTCTATGTGATCCCTATCTTCACTAATAACAGGATAACGAGAATGCCCATGTTCAGAAATAATATCTAGACACTCATCAAGTGAATAATTGTCTTTTATGGTAACAATTTGAGAGCGAGGAATCATAATATCGCGAACGCGTTGTTCTGCTATATCCATTACCCCTTCAATCATATCTAAGGTATCAGGATCGATAAGTTCGTTTTCTTCGGCTTCGCGGATCACTTCGATCAGTTCTTCTTTATCTTTTGGTTCTGAATGAAATAACTGACTTAACCATAATGCAAACCCTTTTTTAGGTCTCCGGTGATTATCATCACTCATTTGCTCTTTTCCTTTCTTACTTTGTTATTAATTTAAATTATTTTATATATTTTGCTTAGTTAGCTAAATTGCCATCGAACTAAACTGCCCATTGAGTATTTTTATTCATCAACGGGTTGATAAGGATCTTCAAATCCCAATTGTTGCATAATATCAATTTCGATATTTTCCATTTCTTCAGCTTCTTCGTCAAGAATATGATCATAACCGAGTAAATGTAAACAACCATGTACAATCATATGTGCCCAGTGCGAAGTTAATGATTTATGTTGTTGCTCAGCTTCAGCTTCAACCACTTGCTTACAAATAATTAGATCACCCAATAAAGGAACATCGATCTCGATTGGGGATTCAAACGGAAAAGATAAAACGTTAGTTGGTTTATCTTTATGACGATAGGTACAATTTAATTGCTGACTTTCTTGTTTATCGACAATACGGATAGTGAGCTCGGCGTTATCCATAAACTGAGGTAAAATAACCTCTAACCATTGCATAATTTGCGCTTCGGTAGGCAAATTTTGGTTATCTTCTGTAGCAATTTGCAAATCTAAAATAATTGCGCTCATCATATTCACCTTACTTTATTATTCACGATGATAAGGATGATTAGTGGTTAAACTCCATGCACGGTAAAGGCTTTCAGCTACAATAACCCGCACTAAAGGATGAGGTAGGGTAAGTGGCGACAGTGACCAACTCTGTTCCGCCGCCGCTTTGCAAGCAGGAGATAACCCCTCAGGGCCACCAATTAATAAACTCATATCACGGCCATCTACTTTCCAACGTTCTAATTGTTCAGCTAAATTATGCGTCGTGTAAGGTTTACCTGGAATATCAAGAGTTACAATGCGATTGCCTTTACCACAGGCACTTAACATTGCTTCGCCTTCTTTATCTAAGATCCGTACAATATCTGCATTTTTGGTACGTTTTCCAGCGGGGATTTCAATAAGCTCTAAAGGCATATCTTTAGGAAATCGTGATTGATAATCATTAAAAGCAGTGGTAATCCAGTTTGGCATTTTATTGCCAACAGCAATAAGCTGTATCTTCACGTGATTAACTCCAAAGCTTCTCAAGTTCGTAAAGCTGACGGCTTTCTTCTTGCATTATATGTACAATGACCGCATCCATATCAACTACGACCCAATCGGCATCACTTTTACCTTCGCTACCTAACACCAAATGACCTTGTTTTTTTGCTTCATCAAGTAAATGGTTAGCAATAGAGGAAACATGACGGTTTGAAGTGCCAGTACAAATAATCATATAATCGGTAATACTTGATTTTCCACGAACATCAAGGGTAACAATGTCTTTTCCTTTTAGATCATCAATCTTATCAATAATAAAATCTTGTAACGACTGCTGCAAAATAATCTCTCTTATTTATTAAAAATAAAGCGCCATTATAGCATATATTTTAAAAATAACGGTGATGAATAATTTGTGTATGTATTTATTTGGAGGTGACAAAATATATCGATATTGAGCAATATAATTCATACTCCTTTATTAATATTTGTTTGCTAATGCAAAATAGTATTATTTAAATCTACCTGAAAAGGCGATTTTTTAATTATCTGTTTTCTTTTTTCTCTATTTATTCTAAATTCAGTTAGCACCTTTGTTAACGACAATAAAACCACATAGAAGAAAACTGCTGAAATTATAGCTAATAAACATAGATATATGGGTTGTAATTGTGACACATAGGTGGAAGCATCCTAAAGGATGCAGCTTCCGTAATATTAGTTTTAAACAAAAAAAGAAAAATTTGATTTTCTTTTCAAAATATTAATCGGATTTTGGAAAGGTTTCGTGTAACTATTTTAAATATCACAACTTACTCCCAAAAAAAGAGGCTACATTTAAGTTGTTTTATTATAATATTCTGATTTAATTAAAAATTAATTATTTACCTGAACATATTTATAAGGAAAACTTTTAGTTTTTTACAATTTCCGAAAGTTAATATTGCCCTTTATCAGCAATGAATGACATATAAATTAAACCATTTATTAAAGCGAAATAATTCGATCAAACAGCGGATTATCAGTCAAACGATGCGTAACCATGATTAGTGTTTTATCTTTGCATGTTTGTTTTATCAATTGGATAATTTGTTGTTCTGTTCGTTGATCAAGGCTTTCTGTTGGTTCATCCATTAAAATTAAAGGGGAATTATGCAGTAATGCTCTTGCAATGCCTATACGGCGAATTTCACCGCCAGATAAAGTACGTCCGCCTTGTCCAATTAGCATATCTAAACCTTGTTCTGTAGTTAGTAATTTGTCCAATTCAACTTGATATAGAACCTCAATAAGCTGTTGATCAGTTGCATTAGGATTACCAATGAGTAAATTTTTCCGTAAAGTCTCACTAAAAATAGTAATAACTTGCGGAACCATTGCAATGGCTTGTCGCAAAGTTTTTTCATCCAGTTGATTTATTGGGGTATCATTAAAATAAATATTGCCGGAGCTTGCCTCCCAAGTCCGATTTACTAGGCTTAATAATGTTGATTTACCACAACCTGTTTTACCAATTATTCCAATATGTTCACCTTGTTCAACCGTTAAGGAAAAATCAGTTAATATCGCAAAAGGTTGATTTGGGTAGCTGAAATTAATTTGTTCAAATTTTAATTTTGCCGTAGTTAAATCTATCGCTTTACCTTTAGAAACAAATTGAATGTCGGGTGTTTGATTAAAAATACCCGTTGTGCGTGTTGCGGAAGTCAGTACTTGCCCTAAAAAGATAAATGCGCTAGGAATTGGCATGAGTATTTCAGCACTTGCAAGACTAACAAATACAAATAGTGCTACTAAAGGGGATAGGGTGTATTGGGTAATTAGCCATAGAACAAGCAACGTTAAAAATCCAGCAATCAGCACAATCAATGCGCTTGATAGTGCCATTAATGTTGATTGACGTTGCTGGTTATAAAGCCAGTTTGATTCAAGCTTATCAAGTTTAGCACGATAGCGTGGTTGTGCATTAAATAGGATAAGTTCAGCTTGTCCTTGTAGATAATTAATTAATAATAAACGATATTCACTTTGTTGTTTAGCTAGTGTTTTGCCGAGTTGTTTTCCTGCTTGATAAAAAATGACCGGAACCACAAGTAAGGTGGTTGTAAGGATAATAGTAATAATTAACGCAATAGGTAAGTTTATATTTGCTAACCCAATAAACAAAACAACAATGGTAACAAGTGCGGTTACAATAGGTGAAAAAAGTTTTAGGTATAAGTGATCAAGTGCGTCAATATCGACAATAAAGCGATTAAGCAAGTCAGCCCGTTGGTAGTGGGCTAATTGATTGGCACTTAAGGGCAAAATCTTACGGAAAGCTAACGTTCTTAAATAAGCTAAGATTTTAAATGTAGTATTATGATCAACTAAACGCTCCATATAGCGAGCGGCGGTTCGAATAATTGCCGCAGCACGAACACCAGCAGCAGGCAACATATAATTGAAAGTATACAAACCTGCAACGCCAACAAAAGCGGTAGAAGCCAAAAACCAGCCTGATAATGATAGCAAGAATACGCTGGCAAATAGGGTAAGAATTGACAAAAATAATCCCAATAAAATTTGCCCAAAATAGTGTTTATATAGTGCGATATAAGGGCGTAATATAGCTAGCATAAATCCCCCTTGATATCACAGTGTAGCTTACCATTAGCCAATTGCCAGATTTGTTTAAAATCTTGCATGTCATCTGTTTGATGAGTAATTGTAATGCTATTAGGGGCAATGTATTGCTGATCCAAATTTTGGATAGTTTGTTTATCTAAACTAGCAGTTGGTTCATCAAGAATCAATAATTGACAAGATTTTAGCATTGCTCTGGCTAAGGCGATCCGCTGTGCTTGTCCAACTGATAAACGTACTGCATCTTCGCCAACTTGGGTTTTGATGCCTTGTGGTAATTTAGCAATAACTTCGGTCAATTGGGTTTTGGCTATCACGTTATCCAGTTCATGGTTGGTTGCATTTTGTTTACCCAATAAAATATTTTCACGGATAGTACCATTAATCAAGTAAGGATTTTGACCAATCCAGCTTACTTGCAGTTGCCAATCACTAATATCTAATTGATTAAATTCAATACCATTAATCTTTAGTGAGCCTTGATAAGGTAAAAAGCCGAGTAGTACTTGTATTAACGAAGTTTTACCCTCGCCACTAGTTCCTATTAGAGCTAATTTAAATGGTGCTTGCAAGCTAAACGATAATGGACCAACGATAGGTTGTTGTTCGTTAGATAATACAATTAAATTATCTGCTTTAATTGTTTTTAATGGCTCAGTCAATTTTATGTTTGTTATATTATCATTGGCTTGTTTTGGTGCGATTTTTTTACTTAAAAAAGTTTCGATATTATCTGCTGCTGCGATTGCTTCAGCTTTGGCATGATAGTAAGTGCCCAAATCACGTAAAGGTTGAAAGTATTCAGGGGCTAACATTAGCGCAAAAAAACCAGCAAATAAAGTAACAGTTCCATTATATGCACCAAAATCGAATTCGCCTAAATACGAAAATCCAAAATAAACCGCCACAATGGCGATTGAAATAGAAGTAAAAAACTCCAATACGGCTGAAGATAAAAAGGCTATTTTGAGCACTTGCATAGTTTTAATACGAAAATCTTCAGAGGCAATGGCTATTTCGTTAGTTTGTTTTTCGCCTTGGTTGAATAATCGAATGGTATTGAGTCCTTTTAAACGATCTAAAAAATGACCGCTTAAATATGCGAGCGCTTTAAAATGACGACGATTAATATCAGCGGCTCCCATTCCCACTAAAATCATAAAAATAGGAATTAGGGGGGCGGTGCACAGCAAAATTGTAGCAGCAGCCCAGTTAAATGGGAAGATAGCAATACAGATTAAAATCGGTGCCATGCCTGCCAATCGCATTTGGGGAAGATAACGGGCAAAAAAGTCATGCAATTTATCAACTTGTTCAATAAGCAACGTACTCCATGCGCCGATCGTGCTTTGATTTAAATAAGCAGGCCCATGCAACTCAAGTTGATCAATTAATTGCTGTCGAATTTGCTGACGAACTTTTTTGCCTATGGCAAAGTTGATCTTTTCGCGTAGATAAATTAAACCTGCTCGACCAAGTAACACTGCAACTAGTGCGCCCAAAAAAGGCAGAATATCCACAAAATAGTGTTGTTCAATAATAATTTTTTGCAAAATTACAGCGAGCAATGCAGATTGAATAATGACTAATATAGTTAAAACAAAACTGGTTAAAATTGAAGCACGAAAATTAGTTTTATGCATTTTTGCTTGCTGTTTTAACCAGCCAAGTAGATAGGTCTGGCGTTTTTTATCTAATGACATAAAGATCTTTACTGCTTATTTTAAATTATCCAAATAATGTTCTGCATCTAAAGCAGCCATACAGCCTGTACCTGCTGAAGTGATTGCTTGCCGATAGACATGATCCATTACATCACCAGCAGCAAAAATCCCTTCGACACTGGTTTGAGTAGCGTTGCCTTGCGTGCCTGATTGTACTTTGATATAACCGCCATTTAGTTCAAGTTGACCTTCAAATATAGCGGTGTTTGGTTTGTGACCAATAGCGATAAACACGCCTAAAACCGATAACTCTTCGGTAATATTAGGATGTTGTGAGCTACGGATTCTAACTCCAGTTACTCCCATGTTATCCCCTAAAACTTCATCAACTACACGATGAGTATGTAGGATAACTTTACCTTCTTTAATTTTTTGATCTAAGCGATCCATTAAGATTTTTTCTGCTCTAAAGATATCTCGACGGTGAATTAAATGTACTTCACTCGCGATATTGGCTAAATAAAGCGTTTCTTCAACCGCAGTATTGCCACCACCCACTACGGCAACTTTTTGGTTGCGATAGAAAAATCCATCACAGGTAGCACAAGCCGACACACCTTTACTTTTGAATGCTTCTTCTGACGGTAAACCAAGGTATTGCGCTGATGCGCCAGTTGCAATAATAAGCGCATCACAACTGTATTGCGTTTCGCTACCATAAAGCTTAAATGGCTTTGTGCTAAACTCAACACGATCAATTTGATCTAAAATAATTTCAGTATTAAATCTTTCTGCATGTTCTTTCATCTTAACCATTAATTCTGGTCCTGTTAAATCAGGAGCACCGGCTGGCCAGTTTTCAAGATCGGTTGTGGTTGTTAGTTGCCCACCTTCTTGCATTCCAGTAATTAACACGGGGGAAAGGTTAGCTCGTGCAGCATAAACAGCAGCAGTGTAACCGGCAGGACCAGAGCCAAGTATTAATAAACGAGCATGTTTGGTTTTCATTTTAAATCCTTACTTATTTTAAAACTTTGACAATTTTAGGCAAAATTAACGCAATTTATTGCCAATAAGTCTAACATTATCAATCGTTATAATGTAAAAGAATTGTTTATTGTAGCAATAGGTAATCATAATAGGCTTTTTTGTATTGCGTTAATTTTCATTAAACTAAAAGTTTATCTTTTTATTTTCAATTATTTTAAATACATTTATTCTTTATTTAAACTACATTAATTTTTGTTTTTGTTTTTACTGTTTAGAATATGCGATTTTCTTATTCTGATATCCTTTATCTGAAATTTTTTATTATTTAATAAGATATTTTTGATTATTGGTTTAGTTAACATCCTAACAGTAGGAGAGAAGATGAGTAATCCTTCAAAAAAAAGTGTCGAAGCTGTACTTACAAAAATTAATTGGGCTCAAGAGATTTTAAACTCAGTACAACAAAATATTACTGATCCTCAGATAGGTAATATTTTATCTGGAATTTCCTTTATTATGGATTCAGCTTCATCTGAAGCCGAAGCGCTTTATCAAACAATAGAATAATATTAATCTTTTTCTATTTATCTACACCTTCATTCGCCGTTGCTTGCTTGAAGGTGTTCATTGTTTAATTCGTTTCGCTGTTATCAGATAGATACGTTGTTAAGTCTGAAAGTGGCCAACGGATATGCGCTGTTGGTTCATTAATTCGATAACCAAAAGTTAAGCAAAGTCCTATCCCGAATGAGTCGCCACCAAATTGTGGAATATATTTTTCTAGAATCTTTATGACTTTATCATGATCGAATCCACCAATAGCACATGAATCAATACCACGAAATGCCGCTGCAGTCATCATATTGGCGCAAGCAATATAATCTTGCATTTCTGACCAGTGATTAATTGTTAAACCGTCAGCGAGTCCTTGTTCACAAAAATTGATAAATGCTTGGCAGGCGATGTCAATAGTAGTTTGATTATCTGGATCAGGTAAAGTGCGTGCAATTGAACGTCGCAAATAATCACTCTGTAACGTAAAATTATTGGCTTTGCGGTAAAGTACAATTACAAAATGTGAACAGCTGGTAACTTGTTCTTGGTTATAGCAAACATTACGTAATTCAACTTTTATCTTGTGACTATCAACAACCACAAAATGCCATGGCTCCATGCCAAATGATGAAGGAGATTGACGACCCGCTTCTAAAATATATTTAATATCATCATCATTAATTTTTTTGGTATTATCAAATTTTTTACATGCATGTCTAAAGTCGAATGCTTGGGTTAGTTTGTCCATATTTTCTCCTAAGATTGGTTATTCCACGGGGCAACTTTTAACAATAATAACATACCGGGAAAAGCAAGAATAAAACATAACCAAAAAAAGTTTGTCCATCCTAAGTGTTCAACCATAAAACCGGTAGATGCATTAATTAGAGTTCTTGGCACTGAAGCAATGCTGGTAAATAAAGCAAATTGTGTAGCGGTATAAAGTGGATTAGTTGTTTTAGCAATAAACGCTACAAAAGCAGCCGAACCAAGACCGACACCAAGCGATTCAATCCCTATCACTATGGCTAATAACGTTTTTTGAAATATTCCTATTGTATTAAAAGGTCCTTCTATAGAAAGCCAAATAAATCCTAAAATTGATATAACTTGGACAACACCAAAAGACCATAATGCTCGGTTTATGCCTATTTTTATCATCAAAATGCCACCAATTAATGCACCAAATACACTTGGCCACAAAGAAGCATTTTTGGCAATCCAACCAATATCAGGGCGACTATAGCCCATTTGTAAGTAGAAAGGTGTGGCTAAGGATGTAGCCATACTATCGCCCAATTTATATAAAAAGATAAATGTTAAAATCAATATTGCTGTTTTAGGTCCATTTCGAGTAATAAATTCACTAAATGGTTTAATGATAACATCTTCGAAATCATGTTTTTTGCATGTTTGACTAATCGGCTCTTTTACTAGTAGTGTCATTATGATAGCAGGTAGCATAAATAGTGCGGTAATGATGAAAACACTATTCCATGGTAGAGAGTTTGATAATATAAGTGATAATGAACCTGGTACTAATCCAGCAATCCGATAGGCGTTAGTATGAATACTGTTTCCAAGGCCTAATTCTTTATCAAGTAATAGTTCTCGTCTAAAAGCATCGAGAGCAACATCCTGCGTTGCTGAAAACAGAGCAATAATAAAGGAGATAGTTGCGATTAACCAGATGTCTAACGATGGCGAAAAAAATCCCAATATTGCAATTGAAAAGATAAGTACTATTTGAGAACCAAGCATCCAACCTCGTCGCCTGCCTAAATTAAACAATGAAAAGCCATCCATAAATGGTGACCAGATAAATTTTAAAATATAGGGAATTTGTGTTAATGAAAAAATACCTATCGTTTTGATATTTATACTTTCACTTTCCAACCAAGCCGGTAATAGTTGTAATAATAAATAAAAAGGAAGCCCAGAAGCAAAACCCGTAAAAATGCAGATCAGCATCTTGGTAGTAAAAATGGTTTTTAAAAGTGAATTTTGCGAATCATTCATTATTTAACTTTATTGTTAGTTTTTGGCAAAGTGTTATCATAGCACACAACATATAAAAAATAATTCTGCAAGCCAAGATTGATCGTTTTATCCAAAGTTATGTTTTCAATATAAGAAAGTTATGTGCAATAGCTTTTTTAAAGCTAGAGATTCATTATTTTAGCTGTTCTTTGTTAAAAAGTTTCCGGTAACTATGTGTTTCAGTATAAAATTAATGTCAATAATAAATTAACAAACTACCATTAAGAGGGGGTGTAGTAATATGAAAAGTTCAATCAGAGTGGCTGTCTTTAGTAGCAAGCATTATGATAAAGAACATTTAGAGATCGCTAATAAAAAATATGGCTTTGATATCGAATATTATGAACATAAACTTAGCTGTAAAACAGTGGTTACAGCCCAAGGTTATGATGTGGTTTGTGCATTTGTTAATGATGAAGCAGATAAAAAAGTACTAAAAAAATTGGCAAGTTATGGTATTAAGATTTTAGCACTTCGTTGCGCTGGATTTGATAATGTTGATTTAGCTGAGGCTGAAAAGTTAGGTATTACAGTAGTGCGTGTGCCAGCTTATTCGCCTGAAGCGGTTGCAGAGCATGCAGTAGCTTTAATGATGACGTTAAATAGAAGAACGCATAAAGCCTATCAGCGTACTCGTGATGCTAATTTTTCGTTAGATGGATTAACTGGCTTTAATATGCACAATCGTACTGCTGGTGTTATTGGTACGGGCAAAATTGGTCAAGCAGTTATTCGCATTTTGAAAGGTTTTGGTATGCATATTCTTGCCTATGATCCTTATCCTAATGATGTTGCAGTTGAATTAGGAGCGCAATACGTTGAGTTAGATGAGTTATATGCAAAATCTGATGTGATTACGTTACATTGCCCTATGACACCTGAAAATTATCATTTATTGAATAAAGATTCTTTCCAAAAAATGAAAGACGGTGTGATGATTATCAATACTAGTCGTGGCGCATTACTTGATGCAACCGCAGCTATTGATGCATTAAAGAAAACAAAAATTGGTGCTTTAGGCATGGATGTTTATGAAAACGAACGTGATCTCTTTTTTGAAGACAAATCTAATGATGTTATTTTAGATGATGTGTTCCGTCGCTTATCTTCCTGTCATAATGTTATTTTCACGGGGCATCAAGCCTTTTTAACACAAGAAGCATTATTAAATATTTCTGATACGACTTTAAATAATATCAAACAAGTTGTGGATGGGAAACCATGCCCAAACATTGTTAAATAACAACTAATATCTTATGATGTTTTCGATTTTTAATTATTTAATATATGGGTTTTTTATGCAGCGTATTGCCATCTTTATTATTACAATTTTATTGCTAGCAGCTTGTAGTAGTAATAGATCTTCAACATCTCCCATGAAAGAACACCGTGGACATGCAAATGTTAAAGGCGGTGTTTATCTGGAAAAAGATCATAATCAATCTAAAATCGCTAGTGCTTCATTAGACTTAGATAAAGAAAAATTTATTGATAGAATGGTCAGTAAGCATGGTTTTAATCGTCAACAACTCCGTAATGTGCTTGCTCAAGCCAATAAGCTTGATTGGGTAATTAATTTAATGGATAAACAAGCACCAAAAACAACCTCGCCAACGGCACCAAATGGTGCTTGGATTCGATATAAAAATAAATTTATTACACCAAGTAACCTTCCTCGTGGTGTTGAATTTTGGAACCAATACCAAAAAGAATTACAGCGTGCTTATAATGAATATGGAGTGCCACCTGAAATTATTGTTGGCATTATTGGCGTTGAAACAGGTTGGGGTAGAGTGATGGGAAAAACTAAAATCATTGATGCCTTGTCAACTCTTGCCTTTTACTATCCAAGACGTGCGCAATATTTTTCTAACGAATTAGAAGATTTTTTAGTTATGTGCCGAGATGAAGGCGTTGATCCCTTTGATTTGAGTGGATCATTTGCTGGTGCTATGGGATATGGTCAATTTATGCCATCAGCATTTAGAAGCCACGCTGTTGATTTTAATCATGATGGATATATTGATCTATGGGATCCCGTTGATGCCATTGGTAGTGTGGCAAACTATTTTAAGTCACATGGTTGGCAACGAGGTAAAAAAGTGGCTGTGATGGCCGATGGTCAAGCACTATCACTTGATACTGGGTTTAGTACTAAGTACTCAATTAAAACATTGGCAAAAGCTGGATTAAAACCCCAAAGTTCATTAGATGGGCATACAAAAGTTAGTTTATTGCGTCTTGATATGGGCGATCGTTATCAATACTGGTATGGATTACCGAACTTTTATACTATTACTCGTTATAACCATAGCACCCATTATGCAATGGCTGTTTGGCAATTAGGACTTGCAGTTAAAGAAGCAAGATAGTCATTTAATGGTATTGCATCAAAACTGATAAGGTCGCTTTTGCGGCCTTTTTATTTGTTAATGATGTTTAAGAAATGATTAATTTCGTTGCAAGCAATAATAAAATATACCAAAAAATTTAATTAATTTTTTAATCGATAATTTTTGTGCAAGTTGTACACCTACTTTAGCCATCGAGATGCTTGCTAGCATAATAACTAATACATCACCACCAAAATACTAGCTAATAATCCAGCCAAGGATCCTATCAAAAGGAAGATAATAAACTTAAAAATCATATTCAATCCTTAGAGTAGGGTAACCCAATCTATATAATTATTTATTAAGCAAAGATTAAGATTAGAACATAGATTTTAATTACACATTACTAATATTATTTGTTGCAAATAATACAGTGATTTTACCTGAATAATTTAAAAGATCTTAATGATTCTCTTAGTAAAAAGTTCACTAACATTGTCATATTTGATCAATAAAGTAATAATCAAAATAATGACAGACTGGTTAAAAACGATTATGTTATTTAATAAATTTGTAACTAGTAAGAAGTTTAAAGATAAATTTAAAGGAGATAATTATGAAAGATCGTTTAAAGTGGATTGATGAATTTGGTTTTTTAGGTGAGACAGCAAGTGGGCATTCGCTAGTGATGGATGGCGGTATTGAACATGGCGGTCGTAATCGTGGATCTCGCCCTATGGAGCTTTTATTGCATGGTGCAGCTGGTTGTATGGCTTATGATATTATTGCGATTTTAAAAAATAAAAAAAAAGATGTTCGTGATCTTTGGATAGATATTGATAAAACTCAAGCAGGATCCTCTCCTAAAGTGTATACGTCAATTAATTTTCATATTGTCATTACGGGTATTAATATCGATAACGAAACAGTCGAAACAGCCGTAAAACTTGCATCAGAAGAATATTGCAGTGCCTCTATCATGCTTGGTAAAACAGCAAAAATGTCTTATACCTATGAGGTTAAAGAATATCACTAAAGTATTTTTTTATAACAAATAATTATAATCTAATAACAAGCTGATCTTAGCACGTTGTGAATTAATCATTTAATATTTCATCAATTACTGATAATTGCGCTAGAGAATGATTATGCAACAGTTAAATAAAAATATGCGATTCCGGGATTTAGTCATTCTGGGATTGCTTTTTATTGGTCCAGCAGCACCTGTAGGATTATTTGGTGTTTTAGATGCGATAAGTGATGGTGCAGTTGCTTTGGTTTATATCATAGCAACTTTTGTAATGGCATTTACCGCGCTTTCTTACGCCAGAATGGCAAACGCTTTACCGCATGCGGGAGCTGTTTATGCTTATTGTTCTATTGGCATTCATCCTAGTGCTGGATTTTTAGTAGGCTGGTTGCTGTTACTTGATTATATGTTTATCCCTGCGGTTGCGTACTTATTTAGCGGTATATCGTTCAATGCATTGATTCCCGAAGTACCAATATGGGTATGGACATGTTTAGCTGTTATGTTAACTACTACGCTGAATTTAGTTGGTGTTAGAAAATCGACTAAAATTACGTTAATCATCTTGATATTTGAAATTATTATATTACTTGCTGTGTTATCTGTTGGTATTTGGATAATAGCCACTAATGGTAGTAACAGAGATTGGTTACTACCTTTTATTGGTGGTGATTTATTCAGTTGGAGTAATTTATTTAATGCTGTGTCTATTGCTGTACTATCTTATTTGGGATTTGACGCTATTGCTACTTTTTCAGAAGAAAATGGCGGACCTCATAATTTAGTTAGTAAAGCGATTATATGTTGTTTAATTTTAGCTGGTTGTTTATTTGTGCTACAAATTTATGTCGGTAGCTTACTAAACCCTTATAACCCTGAATATTTGCGTAGTCATCCAGAACTACAAGGTAAAGTTTACTATCATATTGTTAATCAAGAAATTAATTTATGGTTAGGATGGGCGCTAGGTTTAATGAAAGCTATTGGTGCATCATTTGCAGCAATGGTTGGACAAGCCGCAGCAAGTCGTCTTTTATTCAGTATGGGGCGTGACAAACGTTTACCTTCATTTTTTGCAAAAGTGGGAAAAAAAAGTGGTGTACCTACAATGGCTATTATATTTGCAGCGCTATTTAATTTATGTTTAGTTGTTATTGCTGCTAATAATGCTAAAGGGTTGCCAACTTTAGTCTCATTTGTTGATATTGGAGCATTAACTGCATTTATCATGTTACATTTATCTGTAATTGGCTATTTTAAGTTTAAAAAAGGCTCAAAAGGATGGTTTTCGTGGTTTTTAGATGTCTTTATGCCTATTATAGGTATTTTAGTGCTATTACCTGTATTATTACATATTGATAATGACGCAAAAATGGTCGGTATTATTTGGTTAGTTATTGGAATGATCATTCTCTATTTAAACAAAAATAAAACCAAGCTATTGTGGTTAGAGAAAAATAACAAATAACAAATAACAAATAACAAATAACAAATAACAAATAACAAATTCAATACGTTTGTTATAAACTTATAGCATTTAGATTATATAATAAATTATCCCATCTTTATTCTGGTGTTATAACTAAATGCTATTAGAAATATTACGTGGTGCTTTTATTTCAGCTAGTCTAATTATTGCTATTGGTGCTCAAAATTTATTTGTACTCAAGCAAGAATTATTAAAAAATCATATCTTTTATGTGTCGGCAATTTGTTTTGTTTGTGATTTTGCCTTAATGTCAATTGTGATTTTTGGGGTAGGTACTTTTATTCGTAGCAATTCTTTAATTACTAATATTTTAGCAATCTCTGGGGCGATTTTTTTAGTTTGGTATGGTTTTTGTGCGTTTAAAAATGCAATTAAAGGCACAAGTAGCATGCAAATAGAATCTAACTTACTAAACAATAACAACTTATTAAAAGTTGTACTGGCAACTTTGGCTGTTACACTACTTAATCCTCATGTCTATTTGGATACTGTTGTTATTGTGGGTGGAATTGCTGGCACATTAACTAATGAACAAAAATTTGCATTTTTTGATTGGTGCAGTTAGTGTTTCATTCATCTGGTTTTTTTAGTCTTGGTTATGGTGCAAAATTACTCATACCGCTATTTAGAAAGAAAAGAATGTGGGTAATATTGGACAGGATAATTGGTGCTGTAATGATGTATATCGCTTGTAAATTATTAATCGATTTGATTTATAAAAACTAATTATATCGTTTGCCCGTGATAAGTTGTTAGTTTTGTTTTTATATATTTATTACAGTATTTTCTCTAATTACAACAAATAATGCGATTAATTTCTACAAATTAAGAATGTGACGATTATCACAATTACATTCAATTGTTAAATTATAGGATATCTTCTTTAACTTATTAGTGATAATTTACATAGTATGAATTTAGACTATTACTGTATATTCAGTTAGTTATACAGGTAAAAATAAGCAACATAATTCATCATAGTATAGATTATCAGATCATTTGTTATTGTTTATTCAAATCAGCTATTTTAAAAATTTAATATTAATAATAAATGTGTGTAATACGTCACTTAAGGAAATAAGATGAAAAGAAATATTTCAAAACCAGCGCTATTAATTAGTGCTATTCTAACAACAAGTCCATTATTTGCGATTGATCAAGTCAAACTTGAGAGTTATCAATTAAAAAAAATCATTGTGGATAATCTTGAGTTTAAGGATATGGATAAAGATGGAAAACTAACGCCATATGAGGATTGGCGTTTATCACCACAACAACGTGCGCAGGATCTTCTTTCAAGAATGTCATTAGAAGAAAAAGCAGGGGTAATGATGCATGGTAATGCGCCAAGTTTAAATAATGAAATCGGGCGTGGTGATAAGTACGATTTCGAAAAACTTACCGTATTAATTTTGAATGATAAGGTTAACAGCTTTATTACCCGATTAGAGGTTAACCCTAAAGATTTAGCAGAGCAAAATAATCAGTTACAAAAAATAGCTGAATCCTCTCGTTTAGCCATCCCATTGACTATAAGTGTTGATCCTAGAAATACGTTTTATTATGGGAATGAATTAGGTATAAAAAGTGGTTTTAGCCAATGGCCTGGTACATTAGGAATGGCGGCTATTGGTCGTGAAAAAGATATCAATAAATATGGTGATATTATTCGGCAAGAATATAGAGCATTAGGAGTAACGCAAGCATTATCGCCAATGGCGGATTTAGCTACCGAACCTCGTTGGGCTCGTTTTGAAGGTACGTTTGGTGAAAATCCTGAACTAAGTAAAAAGATGGTTAGAGGTTATATATCAGGAATACAAGGTGTAGATGGTTTAAATTCACGAAGTGTAGCCGCTGTTGTTAAACATTGGGTGGGGTATGGCGCTGCCGAAAATGGTTTTGACAGTCATAGTGCTTATGGTAAATATGCACTTTTTACACAAAAAGATAGTTTAAAGGAGCATATCATCCCATTTACTGGCGCCTTTGAAGCAAACGTTGCTGGTGTTATGCCAACTTATTCTATATTAAAAAATGCCGAATTAAATAATCATAAACTTGATGCTGTTGGCGGCGGATTTAATTCTTTTTTATTAAAAGACTTGTTACGCGATACCTATAAATTTAAAGGTGTTATTATGAGTGATTGGAATATTACAAATGATTGTAATGAAGTTTGTATTAATGGTACTCCTCAAGGAGTTAAACCTAAAGTAGAAGGGATGCCGTGGGGTGTGGAAAATTTAACCAAAGAGCAGCGTTTTATTAAAGCTATTCAAGCCGGCATTCAACAATTTGGTGGAGTTAGTGATAGTTCAATTATTGTAACTGCTGTTAATAATAAAAAAATTGATGAAGAATATATAGATAAAGCAGTTTTAGCTATTTTGATTCAAAAATTTTCTTTAGGTCAATTTGAAAACTCTTATGTTGATCCGAGCAAAACAAGTTTTGTTGGTAACAGGCATTTTCAAAAAGTTGCTAATCAAGCTCAATATAATTCACTTGTATTACTTGAAAATAAACAAAAAATCCTACCGTTAAATTTCAATAATAAAATCTATTTACATGGTTTTTTACCCGATACTAGAAATCTTTTAAAAAATAAAGTTAATATAGTAGATAAGTTAGAACAAGCTGATGTCATAGTAGTTAGAATAAACGCACCTTACGAACAAAATCATAAAGGTTACTTTTTTGGTTTAGAGCATCATGAGGGCTCATTAGCATTCCAGCCTAACGATAAAAATATTGAATTTATTGAGTATGCAAGTAAAACGCATCCTGTCATTGTTACTATTTATTTAGATAGACCAGCAATTCTTACTCCTTTAAAACAATATTCTAGCGCAATAATTGCCAATTTTGGGGTAAATGATGTGGTACTATTTGATAGATTATTTGATAATAAACCTTATGTAGCTAAAATGCCATTTTCATTACCTGATTCTATGGATAGTGTGAAACAACAATACTCAGATTTACCAAACGATATGAAAACACTATATCAGTTTGGTTATGGTTTAATTGATTAATTATAATAAGTATAGCTAAAAGAAAATAGATGGTCGTAAGCTTGGTTATTTGACATGTTATGTTTCTCACTCATTCGAAACGACATGTTGGTATTTCTTAATTAGATTGATTGGATTTATTTAGGAACTATTCAATAAAATGGTGGGTCGTGAGCGATTCGAACGCTCGACCAACGGATTAAAAGTCCGCTGCTCTACCGACTGAGCTAACGACCCATCTAAAGATGGTGGGTGATACCGGGTTCGAACCAGTGACCCCCTCCTTGTAAGGGAGGTGCTCTCCCAACTGAGCTAATCACCCCAAGGTTTCATTACTGAAACGTCACGGTAAAGATTGGTGGGTGATACCGGGTTCGAACCAGTGACCCCCTCCTTGTAAGGGAGGTGCTCTCCCAACTGAGCTAATCACCCTTACCGTGTGGATGTGCATTATAAGGCACGTCTTATTTCAGTCAACCTTTTTTTTTAAAATTCTCTAAAATTCGCTTCGTTCGATTTAATTTTAGACGTTTTTTGGGTGATGGTTCGCAAAAATCGCTTTTGTCGGTTTTTATTTAGGAAAAGATGGTTATGATTAAGCGATTCTGTTACCAGAAACTAGAAGATAATCCATCATGATTTTTAATAAAAGTAGCGTCATTATTTATATAGAACCTACTATTTTACGCTATAGGATTGAAAATTCAGTCAAGAAAAATGCTACAACAGCCACTAGCAAAGGTTTTATTGTATTTAATTATCAAAATGAAACTGATATAGATGTTTTTATTGATGAGTTACGAAAAAAAAATTCTGTGCGTACAATATTTGAACTTAATTTGGATATTAATTTAATTCAAATACAACAATTAACCTTACCTGATGTAAAGCTAAATTTAAATGAATTGATTTTATATGTTGAAGCTAACATCTATAAATTATTCCAAGTACCGACTAAAAGTGTGTTTTTTGATTTTGTTTATTCAACTGAACATAAAAAACAAATTACAGTGATGATAGTTGAACGTCATTATATTGAAAATTGGGTCAATCTTTTTAAAAAGCATCAACGACAATTAACCTTTGTAGGTTGTCGATTTGAAAATAATAAAGTTAATTTTTTACCTTGGCGGCAAGAAAAACATGCAAAACATCAACGACAATTGATAGGAGTGGTTATTGGATTTATGGGCATAATAAGTTGTTTGCTCTGTTATTTGTGGATACAAGCTCAAAATGATTTACAAACTTATGATGAAAAATTACTACACCAGCAAAAGATAGTACAAAAATTAACTGAAGAATTAGCTAATTATTTGCCTAATCCGTCATTAAGCCAAAAACAAATTCAGCAATCCCTATTATTGCTTTCAGCGCAGTTACCTTCAGTAATTTGGCTTGATTCTTTCTATTATGAACCTAAAAAATTAGTGATAGAAGGGCAAAGCTTTAGTTATGTCGAACTTACTCATTTTAATCAAAATTTGTTAATGCTAAAAAGTATCGCTAAAAGTCAAATAAAGACAGTATCGACCAATAAAAATAATTTATTTTTTGAAATGGAAATGGAACTTAATGAACCGTGATTTTTTCTATCGCCCAGTTTGGCAACAATATGCCTTGTGTATTTTATGCTGTTTGATATTTTTTGTTATTGTTTATCAACTTTTCATTAAAGAAAACCAGCAACAAGCTGCGCTAAAGGCCAAGCTATATCAGCAAAAGATTACTGAAATTGAATCGTTACAGGCAAAAGTAAGGCGTTATCAGTCAAGTAAAAATAGTTTATATAGTTTGATATCTGAAAAAGAACTAGCACAGGTTATCGAACAAAATCATTTAGCATTAAGTTCCTTTAAACATTATCAAACTGACAATACGGTTAATTGGGATATTGAATTAGAAGGGCAATTTTTTGATTTTATGGCTTTAATTTCATCATTAACGGATGATTTTTATTATCTTGATTTTCAGAATCTAAAAATCAGCAAGCAAGAACAGCAGTTACAGATCATGTTTACGCTATTATTTAAAAAAGGCATAAAGTGAAACGTTATCTCTATCAATTTATTAACTTATTAATTGCTATCTGTTTTGAACTAAAGGCTGATATGTCTTTAGAACGAGATCCTTTTCAACAAAATAACTCTGTTTCTTGTAGTGAGCAAACGGCGTTACTGCTTGAACAAATTCAAGTTTGGCATTTTAGGGGAAGCATGAATCAAATTGATCAGAATTATCAGCAAATTTGGTTAATATCTGAAAATCAATGGTTAGCTATAACCGATGATGTGGTGCCTAACGTTTTGTTTCCTTGGCGTTTGCAATCTTTATTAAACAATAAAATAACGTGGCAAGCCGATTTACCTGATTATTGCCATAGTACTGTATCATGGACAATGTCGCTAAATGAATAATAACAATAGTAAAAATCAAACGTATCAATGGTTAGATCAATGTATTTGCAGATTGACTAAAGCAAAAATAAGTTTGTTAACTATAATAATTTTTATATTTTTAACAATGGTTATAAATGCAACTCATGCTAATATGAAGAAATCAGTAAATGTCGATTCGCAAAAAAATATCTCAATGACATTTTACCAAACCGACATTGCAATTATCTTACAAGCTTTAGCCGATAGTCAGCAGATGAATTTAGTCATGTCCGAAGATATACCAATTAAGCAAACTATTAAACTCAACGATGTTGATTGGCACAAAGCGCTAAAGATCATATTGGATTCGGCAAATTTACAAGCCGAAGTTGATGATAATATTTTGTTCGTTTCTAAAGCGATAGAACCAGAATTTTCATTAAAAAAACAACAATCCGAACAAAAAGAGAAAGAATTAAACCAGCCACTTAGTTCTTTGCCTATAGCAGTTAATCATGCAGACCCAACCACCTTAATTGAAACAATTCAACAACAAGGATTATTATCAGAACGGGGTAAGGTTGCGATCGATAAGCGGACAAATTCACTTATTATTACCGATTTAGCTAAACAATTTGCTAATATCCAAAAATTAGTTAAAACGATGGATAAACCAATGCCTCAAGTTCATATTTCAGCGCATATTGTTACCATGAATGAAGAGAGTATGTCAGAGCTGGGTATAAAATGGGGATATTCAGGAAAATCATCGCAACTATTAGATAAGTTTGATGTGGGGCTTGGCGCTAGTTACCCCACTACAACTGTAGGTTTTAATTTAACTAAAATATCTGGTCATTTACTTAATTTAGAATTGTCAGCACTTGAATCAGAAAATCAACTTGAAATTATAGCCAGTCCTAATTTGTTAACAGCTAATCAAAATATGGCATCGATAAAACAAGGCACTGAAATCCCTTACGAGGTTTCTAGTGGTAATAATGGTTCTACATCTATTGAATTTAAGTCTGCGGTTTTGGGGTTAGAAGTTACTCCTAAAATACTATCAGATAATCGGATAATTTTAGATTTATATATTACGCAAAATACAGCTGGTCGCTCAATAAAGCGTAGTGATGGTGGTGAAGCGCTAGCTATTGATACGCAAGAGATCAAAACACAAGTTCAAATAAAAAATGGCGAAACAGTAGTATTAGGGGGAATATTTCAACAATTTAATACTAAAAGTAAAGAAAAGGTACCTAGTGTAGGTGACATGTCAATTATTGGAAATTTATTTAGACATAACAGTAATAAACAACAAAAACGAGAGCTAGTTATTTTTATTACACCTCAATTGGTTGAGTAAATGTCAACAGAGTTGTATCATACTTTAACTTATTTTAGCGTTTGCTTTGATAAGTGATTTGTATTTTAAAGTATCTTATTTAAGTCATTATTATTACGATTATTATAAAAGTAGAGAATATTATGCATGTTGTTGCTTCTGATTTAGACGGCACTTTATTAACTCCTGAACATAGCTTATCGCCTTATACCAAACAAGTTCTTCAAGCGCTACGTAAAAAAGGTATTCATTTTGTTTTTGCTACTGGTAGACACCACATTGATGTCGCTCAAATGCGAGAAAATATGGAAATTGATGCATTCATGATAACAGCAAATGGTGCTAGGGTGCATGATAGCGAAGGCAATCTAATTTTTAGTCAAAGTATTGAACCATCGCTTGTCAGTGAGGTAGCAAAAATGAGCATGAATGATCCTTTAGTTTATACTCATTTATATCGAGGTGATCATTGGCTAATTAATAAAGAAGATTCATATTCATTAGAATTTTATCGAGAGACAAATTTTACTTATCAATTATTTAATCCACTTAATTTTGATACCAGCGATGTTGCTAAAATTTATTTTACTACTACAGATAATGCACTTTACCCACATTTGGTTCAATTAAAAAATCGACTTGATGCAAAATTTGGTGGCAGGCTTAGCGTTGCTTTTTCAACTTTAAATTGCCTTGAAGTAATGGCAGAAAATGTGTCTAAGGGCAGCGCACTAAAAAAAGTGGTAGAAAAATTAGGTTATAGCTTAAAAAATAGCATTGCTTTTGGTGATGGTATGAATGACTACGAAATGTTAAAAGTCGCGGGTAAAGGCTGTATAATGCAAAATGGAAGCTCGGAATTAAAAGCATTATTGCCCGAATTAGAGGTTATTGGATCAAATGCTCAAGATGCTGTGACCCATTATCTAAGTAATATTTTTTTATAATTATCAAATATCATTTAAAGATGAATATAACTATTGACAAAGAACTCAATACGCTTGGATTGCGTTGTCCTGAACCTATTATGTTGATTAGAAAAGCGATCCGAGAACTATCTATAGGACAAGTTCTTTATGTGATCGCTGATGATTTTGCAACTACTCGTGATGTACCTAGCTTTTGCCGCCATATGGATCATCAATTACTGTCATTGCAAATAGAATCTCAACCTTATCAGTATTGGATCAAAAAATCTCATTAATGTAACGATTTTTATGACAAAAAGTTTCAGGAAAGTAGGTGTTTGTGTCAAGTTAATTCGATTTGCTTTAAGTAAAAACGTAATGTACGCCAATAGTTAGGTTGAAGATTATCAACCATTAATAACAGCGTACAGCGTTTGCCATTATGTCGGGATTTTAAATTCAAAATAATGATATAACGAAATATCAACGGTTTATGTATTAAGTACCAACGTTGTTTGTGCCAGTATATTTGATTGATACAGTGAAATAACGCAAATTCGCCTTTAATAGTTTTGAAATAACATAGGCAGTGCCAGTATTCTATTATTAATAATAGAATAATAACAAAGGTATAACAATTTAAGGATGTGTTAGCAAACATAACTAAACAAAGTGCGATTAACACTGAGTAAAAAAGAGTTGAGATCAGTAATTGTATCTTTGATATGCTAAGTTTTATGCTCCACATAATTCCGTCTTTACTGGTTAAATTAGAATTATTTCATTATTTGGTAAAAAATCACTTAAAATAAAGATAAAGATGGGAGATAATGCTCATAATTTTAGCGTGTTTTAATAAACAAGACATCGGCCATTAGCATTTCTTTTAATGTCAATGTGATGATCTTGACCTGAAAGCAGTTTTACTAAATTTAGCGCAGAGAGAATTCTCGTGCCATTATTTTTGCCTTAAAATTTAGAAAGGAAAGATTTGTGATATTAATTAGAGTGTTAAATTTTCTTCTAAAATTATTCATTGGCTTATTTCTTTGCGGCTTGATTATTGGCATTGCAGGTTATGCTCATTATTCGAAGGATCTTCCCGATGTTGCAACATTAAAAAATGTTAAATTGCAAACACCAATGCAAGTATTAAGTAAGGATGGAGAAATAATTGCCATTTTTGGAGAACGGCGCAGGACTCCTTTGAGATATGATAAAATTCCCCCAATAGTTATTAATGCTGTTATTGCAACCGAAGATGCCCGTTTCCATGAGCATTTTGGTATCGATCCAATTGGTATTGTTCGAGCGATGTATGTTGGTTTAAAGCAGAAAGGATTTTCTCAAGGTGGAAGTACAATTACGCAACAAGTCGCTAAGAACTTTTTCTTAACACCTGAAAAAAGCATAACGCGTAAAGTCAAAGAAATGATTTTAGCTATCCGTATGGAAAAAGAGTTATCAAAAGAAGAAATCATGGCACTATACCTTAACATGATTAACTTTGGTTCTAGAGCATATGGTGTTGCAGCAGCATCTTATACTTTTTTTGGTAAAACACCTGATCAGTTAACTGTTGATGAAGCGGCTTTATTAGCCGGTTTACCAAATGCGCCATCAGCTTACAACCCAATTTCACATCCAGAACGCGCATTAACAAGGCGCAATTGGGTACTAGGACGAATGCTAGATCAATCCTATATTACTCAAGCAGAATATTACGCAGCGATTAGAAAACCGCTAGGTGCTAACTACCATTCACCACAAATTGAGTTTTCGGCGCCTTATGTTGCCGAAATGGCACGTCAATTCATGTATGACAAATTTGGCGAAAATGCTTACACAGATGGCTATAAGGTCTATACGACTATATCAAAAACTGATCAAATAGCCGCAACAGAAACGGTGCAAAAGCATATTATTGATTATGATATCAGGCACGGGTATCGTGGTGCTGAAAAAGTATTATGGCAACCGAACGAAACTCCATGGGATTTTGAACAGATCCATCAGACCCTTAATAAATACATATGCTATGCTGGCATATGTCCAGCTGTAGTGATGACATCTTCAGATAAAGAAGCAACAGCGGTATTATCTGATAAAAGTAATATTACTATAGCATATGAAAATATGAAATGGGCTCGCCCATTTATTAGCGATACAAGACAAGGCGCTTACCCAAGAAAAGTCTCTGACACCATAAAGGTAGGACAGTTAATTTGGGTCAAAAAAACTGGTGATAATTGGGAATTATCACAAATCCCAGCTGTTAATGCTGCACTAGTATCACTTGATTCAGACAATGGTGCGATCAAAGCAATTGTTGGTGGTTATGATTTTAATTTGAGTAAATTTAATCGAGCAACGCAAGCAATTCGACAATTAGGCTCGAATATTAAACCATTTATTTATACCTCAACATTAGAGCAAGGTTTAACAATGGCGACACTTCTTAATGACGCACCTATTGTCCGTTCTGCAGGTAGTGCAATATGGCGTCCAAAAAACTCACCACCTACCTATGCAGGGCCTCTACGTTTAAGAATTGGGCTAGGAATGTCTAAAAATGTAATGATGGTAAGAGCATTGCGTGCAGTTGGTATAGATTATGCCGCAACTTATTTAGAGCGTTTTGGATTTCCTAAAGAAAACATTTCTCATAATGAATCGTTGGCTTTAGGCTCGGCTTCATTTACGCCATTGCAAGTGGCAAGAGCTTACTCGGTTATCACTAACGGAGGTTATTTAATAACACCATATTTAATTGAAAAAATTGAGGAAAATGATGGTAATGGTGTAATTTATCAGCATCAACCTTTGATTGCTTGTCACAATTGTGCTGATGATGAGATCATTGCTGAATCAACACCAGCATCACTTGCTAATGTTAAAAGTGAATCAAATATTAATGAAGAGCCAGACAAAGAAAACTTAAAAGCAGATGATAATTTAGTCTTACCTAATATTAACACTGATAATATTAACACTGATGTAATGCCAAAATATGCACCACACACAGTAAATAGTGGTATTGCGTTTATTATGAAAGATGGTCTTCGCTCTATCGTATTTGGTGGTTCAGATTGGCAAGGTACTGCATGGCGTGCAAAAGAATTGGGTAGAAAAGATGTAGGTGGTAAAACGGGAACAACTAACTCATCTAAGGACGTTTGGTTTTCTGGATTTGGTGGTAATATTGTGACCACTGTTTGGATGGGATTTGATGATCACCGCCGTGAGTTGGGTCGAACTTTTCGAGCAGAAGCAGGCGCAGTAACTGCAAATCCAATATGGGTTGATTATATGAAAGTAGCTCTAAAAGATGTACCAGTAATAGAAGATGTAAAACCACAAAATGTAATTTCTGTCACTATCGATCAAAAAACGGGTTTATTACCTCAATCAGGCTCTAAAAAAATGTCAGAGTACTTTATAAAAGGTACCGAACCGACAACTTATGCGATCCAAGAGGTGGGCACGGAAGTAACAGATTCAGAAGGTAATACTTCTGAACTATTCTGATAAAGGATTTAACATGAATGGTTCAATAAGAATTATTGGCGGAAAATGGCGCGGGCGTAAATTGTCGGTACTAGACAAACAAGGATTACGCCCAACTACCGATCGAATCAAAGAAACCCTATACAACTGGTTAATGCCAGTTATACATGATAGTGATTGTTTGGACTGCTTTTCGGGTAGTGGCTCATTAGGCTTTGAAGCCGCATCAAGAGGTGCCCAAAGAGTTACTTTGCTTGAAAAAGATAAACAAGTAGCGCAACTACTTATCAAAAATAAACAGATTATTGCTAGCGACGCACTCGATATTTATCATACCGACACTTTACAGTGGCTAAACAGACCTGCTGTAAAACAGTTTGATATTGTATTTATCGATCCGCCATTTCATCAATCATTAGTCGAAAAAACGGTTAGCGAGCTTGAGAATAATAACTGGCTAAAGCCGTCAGCTTATATTTATATTGAAATAGAAATACAGCATGATCTAACAACTTATATTCCAACTAACTGGCGCCTACATCGTGAAAAGACTGCAGGGCAAGTTCACAGCTATCTATTTATACGAGAAAAATAATTAATGTTCATCTTTATTGGTAAAACCTTATATTCATTAATGTGGTTATTTTTATTATTTAACTTAATCTACCCATATCCAAAACCGGCAAATGTTGTTGCCAATATTGGCCTAATCGCCTTTACTGTTACTCATGGCTTACAAGCTTGGATGTTAAACTCAACCATGACCAAACAAGAAAAACAACAAGACAAATTTAAAGTGTTACGGTTATTTTTATTTGGTGTTTTTGAATCACTTAGTTGGAAAGACAAAAAATAATAATAAAAAGAGGTTGCGAGATACAAAAATTTTTGTATAATGCTCACCACTTCTTACAAAGCACTTCAATAAGCGGGAATAGCTCAGTTGGTAGAGCACGACCTTGCCAAGGTCGGGGTCGCGAGTTCGAACCTCGTTTCCCGCTCCAATAAAATATCTATTTAGTATAAAAGTAAATTTATATCCCATGCTGTGTTAACTAACGAAAGTTATTAGTTGAGTGTAAAAAATTAAATAAAATCAATGTAATATAGGATCGATTTTATGGCAAATAATATAAATGTTTTAAGCTTAAAATTATGCTTAAGTATTTATTGGTCAGTCTACTAAATGTAATTCTGATATTAGGCTAAAAGCGTAAACATTAGTAACTAATTTTGTTTTTATAGCTAAAGCGTGAGTGGCAATCATCATATTTAACTGAACAAATACTTTTAAATTAGTTTTCAATTTGAAAGCGTCGCTTTTTCCTTTTTCGCCAATGAAATAAAACACAATAGCGAAGCAAATGTCAGAATGGTTACAGTGCCCCATACCGTTCGCCATCCGTAGCTATGGGCGATATCAGTAATGATAATAGGAGTTAGAAACGAAGTGATAAATACGGTAGTGCCAATCATACCCAAGGCTGTTCCCGCACGTTCAATGCCCGCTTTCACTGCTACCTCGGTATAAGCAATACCGTGCCACGCATGGCCAAATAACCCCGTTAACACAATAAATATAATGCCGATATATGTATTACTCACCATTAAACAAAGCATTAAAGATAAAGATGCCATTCCGCCAAGTATGGCGTAATATTTTAATAAGGCAATACGATTCTTTTTTTTGTCTGTATAGTAACCTGACCAGATCCTGAGCAGCCCACCACCAATCTGAACACCAATAAGAATAATAGCTATTGATGTTAAATCTATATGTAGGTTATCACGCATATAGATGCTACCAAATGTGAGTACTGCCATTTGAGGTACCGTTAGAAAACCCGCAGCCATAACGACCCTCCAAACTGCCCCAGTTTTTAGTGGGGGAGGGGATAGTGAGGGTTGATTTTGGTGTATATTTTGATTCACTCTGTTTAGTGTTGATAAACAATACAACTACAAGACCAACGCTAAAGCCTGTGGTAGCTAATACAATAAACATCAGTTCAAATCCATATGAATAGGATAACCAAGGCAGTAGTCCAGTTCCAATCGCACCGCCAACTGGGATTGCGGTTTGACGAACACTCATAGCAAATCCACGTTCACTATCATCAAACCATGACATCACAGTTCTGCCTGATGATGAGTTAATACTACCGCTGAAAGCTCCTGTTACAACTAGTGCTACTCCCAAATGTAAATATTTAACACCACCAAGTGAAGCTTCTGGCGTGAGTGATATAGCGATTAAGGCATACATTATAGCTGACGACCATAACCCAAAAATCAAAACCTTTTTGTCACCTAATTTATCTGTCAGGATCCCCCAAATTATCTCTGAAGCTGCAACACCTAATCCCATTGCTCCTAAAACGAAACCAAGTTCGTATAATGAAAAATGATAAGTATCTCGCATTAAAAATTCCAGTAATGGGTATGCCAGCAAAACCCATCGCAAATGTTGCTTGTGCCAGAACACCAATTCCAAGCACAAACCAACGATAATTATTTTTTTTATCCATTTAATTTTTCCTTACTTAATTGCATACCAATTGGTATGTTTTGATTTATGGTATTCTATTTATTTGTATAAGTAAAATTAAATAAATTTCAGTGAATTATTTGCATTTATTAATTATTTTAATTTTAATTAGTATATAGGGTGTTTTTTGTGTTACCGTACCAATTAGTATGTTTTATTAATATAATTGGAGGTAATAATGACTAATGTAGCAATTAATGGTTTTGGTCGTATTGGGCGTAGTTTTGTCCGTGCATTGCAGGATTGTTCACACGACATAAAAATTGTTGCGATCAATGATCTGGGTTCAATTGATCAGCTCGCTCATCTTTTAAAATATGACACAACATTTGGACGTTTTACTAAAAGTATTGATGTAAAAAAAGGTTGTTTAATTATTGACGGTCAAGAAATTGCGGTATATCAAGAACGTGATCCTGAGTCTCTCCCATGGGCTAAACATCAAGTTGATGTGGTATTAGAATCAACAGGTGTATTTAATGATGGCACAAGAGCACAGTCTCATATTAAAGCTGGAGCTAAAAAAGTGCTCATTTCTGCTCCAGCAAAAAATGTCGATTTAACTATTGTTCAGGGGGTGAATGAGCATTTATATAACAAAGATGAACACCACATTATTTCTAATGCTTCATGTACAACAAATTGTTTAGCTCCTTTAGTTAAAGTGTTACATGAGAATTTTGGAATTAAATCAGGCTTTATGACAACCATTCATGCTTATACGCAGGATCAAAATCTTCAGGACGCACCGCATAGGGATATGAGGCGAGCACGAAGTGCAGCGCAAAATATTGTTCCAACTTCAACTGGTGCTGCGCAGTCAATTGGACTTGTTTTTCCTGAATTAAAAGGCAAATTAGATGGTGGTTCGGTGCGTGTTCCTGTCATTACTGGATCCATGATAGATCTTACATTAAATCTAGAGAAAGAAGTGACAGTACAATTAGTAAATGATACTATCAAAAAAGCTGTAAACTTGAAAAAAATGGATGGTATTCTTGCCTATACAGAAGATGAAATTGTTTCTTCTGATATTATTGGCAATCCAACTTCCTCTATTTTTGATTCTAAGCTAACTAAAGTAATGGATGGTACTTTACTCAAAGTTGTCAGTTGGTACGACAATGAATGGGGTTTTTCAAATCGTTTGGTGGATACCATTTTACAAATTAAATAATTAGTTAATTAAACATACCGTCAATTGATGGTGTGTTGAGTTATAGCAATATGAATAACGAACAAAAAACTAAACAAAATTCCAGAGAAAAGCTCATTATTGCTATGGCTGATCTCTTATTAGAAAAAGGTCTAGCAAATACTAGCCCTAAAGATATTTTAAAGCGGTCAGGTGTTGGACAAGGTAGTCTTTACCACCATTTCAACGGTAAAGAAGATTTGGCCTTATATGCTATAACTTATAATGTAGAACAGTTAATAAGTATCAATGCTTCAGTACTAAATACTAATACAAATGCTTATAATAAACTGTCAAATTTGCTATTAAAACCTCGTAATATACAACGAGGCTGTTTAGTTGGTCAAATGGCACGGGATCGGTCTATTATGACAAATCCTCATTTAGCGGCAGAAGTTACACGCGGATTTTTGACAATGAAAAAAACGTTAGAAAATCTTATAAGAATGGGAATTTCGGATGGAAGTATTTCTAATATTCTTGCACCGTTAGAAGCAGTAACACTGATCATATCCACTTTGCAAGGCGCTTATATTTCAGCAAAAGGATTGCAAGATGATTCCTATTTTCATCTAACAATCAATTCGCTATTGAAAATATTTACGCCAAAATCATAATTTATTTTTGTTTAATTTGTGTTGATTACAAACAATAAAATAATTATACCGTCATTTATAGCTCAATAAAGTAACTCATTTTTTATTTATTGTTTTTTTCTATTTCGCAATGGACATAAACCAATCCTCCATTTTTGGATTTTGATGCGAGAAGAAAAAACTATGCCAGTATCTAAAGTAGTAATGAGCTTTATCTCTTGTTCTGAAAGGGCAAAGTTCAAAAGGCGATCTGGGTAAAATTGCTAACGCCGATGGCTTTAGCCTTGCCTTTTTCGTAAGCTTCTTCCATTAATCGGTAAGCATAATAGTAGTCATTAAATGGCTGGTGAATTAATAATAAATCAATATAATCTGTTTTTAATTTGCGTAATGATTCTTCTATTGATTGCTTGGCTTTGTAGTTAGCGTTGGTGATCCATATTTTTGTGGTAATAATAGTTCTTGGCGGGGAATGCCACATTTTGTATGGCATTGCCAACCTGACGTATTTTAAAAATTAAGACCTGTTTTAGATGGACGGTAAATCCATCTAACATTCATTATTTAGCCAAATTTAAAATATTAGCAATGACCTGCTTGCTATAAATGTCGCTCATTTGCCAATCAATAGCGTTTTGTGCTGCATTGTCTACGATCAGTTTTAGATCCTGTTGGTTAATATTGAGTTGCTCAAGTGTAGTTGGTGTGCCTATTTTGTTAAACCAGGCTCTTAATGCTTCAATACCTTGTTCAGCCGTTGATAAACCAAAAATCTCTTTAGCAAAACGTTGGAACTGTTTTGGATTACGATCGTGATACCAAGTCATCCAAGCTGGCATAACAACTGATAATCCAGCACCGTGTGGTACATCACAGATTGCACTCATTGCATGTTCGATCATATGGTTGGGGTAGCTAAAGCCAGCTGTACCTAGATAGGTTAAACCATTTAAAGCCAGCGTTGCCGCCCAAGCAAATTCACCACGTGCATCTAAATCATTGGGATTTTGTAGAAGTATTTCGGTGGTACGGATCACGGTTTTTATATTAGCTTCGATTAGTAAATTAATGAGTTCAGGCTGTATCGATGCAGTAAAGTACCCTTCAATGGAATGGGCGATAATATCAGCGGCCGAATACACTAGATAATCACAACTGATTGTGGTTTGAAGTTGAGGATTAATTACCGATACTTTCGGAAATAAACTAAAACCATGAATTGGATATTTTTGTTTAGTTTTTTCGTTTGTGACAACACCACCATTGTTCATTTCACTACCAGTTGCAGCTAAGGTCATTATATCAAATATATTAAGTGCTTTGGTTACTGGGGAGCCAGTAAAGAAGTCCCATACATCTCCATCGTATAAACTACCAGCGGCAATCGCTTTTACACTATCTAAGCAGGAGCCACCGCCAATACTAAGTACGCTATCGGCGCCAAATTTTTTAGCGATAGTGATCCCCTCTTGAACTTTGCTTAAAATGGGATTACTTTTAATTTTACTACATTCGGTGAATTCAATGCCGTATTCACGCAAGCTTGCTGTTACATTATCAAATAAACCAGATTGTTTGATGCGATCACTACCAAAGACAATTAATACTCTTTTGGCACCAAACTCCTTCATATAGCGACCCATGTTTTTTTCTTTATCGATACCAAATTCTATACGAGTTGGATTTTGAAAACTAAATTCATACATCGTGTTATTCCTTATACTAGACGTTTAATAAAAATTAGTCGGTTAGATCCCACCAAAATTTTGCTGTGGCACCGCCATCAATTAACATATCACTACCAGTAATATAAGCTCCTTTTTCGGACATAATGAGTTCGGCTAGGTTAGCAATTTCATCTGGCGATCCACCACGACCTACTGGTAATTCTTTAAGCATTTTGCGGTAAAAATCTTTACGATCGCCATTGAGTTCTTCATTGGCTAAAGGTGTATGGATAATACCTGCACTAATACAGTTTATTCTTGCACCACGATGCCCCCAGTTGACCGCTTCTGCCTGCACTCTTAAGGCATTTCCTTTTTTGGCTAGTTGATAAGCTTTTAAACTATCATTTACTTCTTTAATAAAAGGTAAATTGAGTAATGCTTCTGTGGGTGTTAAGGCTAGGGCTTTAGTTTGTTCCAATGTAAGCGGGTCTAAGCGATGTGATGATTGTGAACCAATGACCAAAGCCGAACTACCTTTTGCCATTACCCCACTAAATGCATCAAATAACAGGGCGTTACCATATAAATCGACTTCAAAGATTCGCTGTGCAGATGCTTGGGAAGGCGATACACCAGCCGTGTTGACTAAGCCCATTATTTTGCCTAATCCAGTGGCCGTCTCTACCAGTTTATTGACCGATACTCGATTTGATACATCGCAAGCGATAGTATGGGTATTATATCCAGCATTACGCAGTTCTTGAGCCTGTTTTTCAGCATTTTCAATTTTTAAATCGGCTAATAACAGTACTTTACCCACCGCTATACGCCTGGCTATACCTATTGCCCCAGATCCACTTAAAACAATAACTTCTTTTGACATTGTAGAGCTCCCTTTTAATTAGTTATATCGCAAATAATTAAACTTTGGCTATACCTAAATTTTCACGCATGGCATATCTTGGATTTTTGATTAATTTATTAATTTAATAATAACGTCATTTTAACGAGAGCTTTTATTGAGATAAATGGGTGGTTGTTTTATAGTGTAGTGAATTAAATTCACTAATAAAATGCAATTATGTACAACCTTAATGAGTTAAATTACTTTATTACCGTAGCACAAACCAGCAGTTTTGTTAAAGCAGGGCAACGATTGGGAATTTCCTCATCAGCGTTAAGTCATAGTATGCGAAATCTAGAGACCCGATTAAATTTGCGTTTATTTAATCGTAATACTCGTAATGTATCACTGACTGAAGCAGGAGAACAACTATACCGAAAGCTATCCCCTTTATTTGACTCGATTAATCAAGAGGTGAACGCACTAAACAATTTTATTAATATACCTTCAGGAACGATCAGGATAAACGCGCCAAGTATCGCTGTAGAACATATTATTTATCCAAAATTACGCGATTTTTTACCCCGTTATCCGCTGATTAAGGTCGAAATTCAAGCCGATAATAGTTGGGCTGACATTGTTAAACAAGGTTTTGATATGGGATGTCGTTTAGGAAGTGATTTAGCCAAAGAGATGATTGCTGTAAAAATATCACCGCCCTTAAAAATGGCTTTAGTTGCTAGCCCTGAATATTTAATCGGAAAAGTGATACCGAAACAAATTAAAGAGTTAGATGAACATCGCTTAATTGGTATGAGAATATCCTCACAGCACGGAACTGAATTGCCATGGGAGTTTACGCAAGCAGGAAAGATGATTAAATATCACCCTCATTCACAATTTATGATTAATAATCATTTGCGTAAGCAAGCGGCTTTAGATGGTTTAGGCATCACTTGGACGGCTAAAGCCGATATTGAAAAGGAATTAACATCGGGGTCATTAGTTGAGTTGTTAACCGAGTTTGCTATCACTTATGACTCTTTTTACCTTTACTATCCAAGTCGCAAAGGACATTCAAATGTTTTTAAATTGATTATAGATTTGTTAAAGTATGAGTGATAGGCTTGGATAGTTACTATATTCATCCTAATGCTTATTAAACTCTTCTGAAAAGATATGTAGCTATTGACTGGTATAAAAGTTGATCATTACCTTTTTGTTAAGGATAGCCTGTTTTGTTTTATGTCCTTCCCAAAAAATTAGATAAAAATTATTTATAAGCACAGTTGAATAACTTATCGACCTCCAAAACAACTCCATAAATTGGTTATCGTATCGATCATTTATTGATATAAAAATAAAAAAAGATTGTAGACAGGATGATTATGTGAATTTTTGACTGATACGATAGTTATTATATATTTTTACAAATAAGTGTTAGCTTGTTCCTTGATATTCACGTCTTTTATTGGAATAAATACATTCAATAATATAAAAAATTGGGCTAACACATCATTAATCAAAACTGTGTCAAGCTAAATTGAGAATTATTTGATTAAATTCACACATAAACCTTACATGTAAAATCATCAATACCGACAATTAAATATTTTCTTTTTTTTTACTATATCCTTAATTTTTTAATAAAATAGATCGTTTTTTAATCAGTCAACATATTAAAAGTAAATTATTTGAAATTTTTTTGATTAATTGCTAGCCTTTTTACATTAAACAGTGTAATATATGAAAACTTTCTGAAAAGAAGGTAAATAAAACATTAAAAAACAAGTAAATATTTACAGAATATTTATGAAATATATAAAAAGGAGAAAATAATGATGTATTTATCAACAGTTCGCGCAAAAGCAAGAAATTTTTTAGGTAAATTTGTTAAAAGTGAACGTGGTGTAACTGCAATTGAATATGCAATTGTAGCTGCGGGTGTAGCCGTAGTTGTTATGGTTATTTTTAAATCAGATGGTCCAGTTGCTCAGATGTTAAGTGGTACATTTAACCAATTAAAATCCAAAATGGATGGTATTATTAATACTATTGGCGGTTAATAATTATATCAAGGAGGTATTAGTCATGCCTGGTTGATGGCTATGTGCTCCCTTGGAATTGTTGTACAAGGATAATTTATTATTCTTATTTTATAAAATAAAAGTTACTGATAAAAAGAAAAGTCAGTAGCTTTTATTTTGATAAGGTGTTGTTAAAAAAACATGGCTAATGAGCAATTTCAATTTTCTAATGAATGGAATAAGATTCGCGATTTGGTTTTTCAAGTAATTGATCTTGATTTAGTTGAGCAATTAAAGAATGAACCGAACCGAATTTTGCGTGAAATTCAAACTATAATCAGAGACATTGTTAATTCCGGCAGTGCTTATATCACGCCGGATGAATCTGGTACGCTAGCAAGTATGATTTGTGACGAAATCGTTGGTTATGGTCCAATTGATTCGTTGATGAAAGATGAAACAGTCAATGATATTTTAGTAAACGGCCCTCATAGTATTTATGTTGAACGGGGTGGTATTCTCAGCAAAACGAATAAATTTTTTATTAGTGAACGCCAACTAATTGATATTGCAAGGCGTTTAGTAAATAAAGTAGGCAAAAATATTGATGAGGCTCATCCTTTAGTTGATTCTAGAATGCCCGATGGTAGTCGGCTTAATGTTGTTATTCCACCGATTGCCATTGATGGTACCTCAATGTCAATTCGTAAATTTGGTAATGGTCGTCGTACATTCCATGATTTAATACAATATGAGTCACTAAATGACGATATGGCTAATTTTTTAGTTATTGCGACTCGTTGTCGAATGAATATTATTGTTTCTGGCGGGACAGGTTCAGGTAAGACAACGATGTTAAATGCATTATCTGGGTTTATAGGTGACAATGAACGTACCATTACACTCGAAGATGCTGCAGAATTAAAACTACAACAAGATCATGTGGTTAGAATGGAGACCAAATCAGGCGGAGAGGATGGGCGTGGAAGAGTAACTATGCAAAATCTATTAGTTAACGCTTTACGCATGCGTCCAGACCGGATTATTTTAGGGGAATGCCGTGGTGAAGAGGCTTTTGAAATGCTTCAAGCTATGAATACTGGTCACAGTGGTTCAATGTCGACGTTACATGCCAATACAGCTAAAGATGCCTTATCTCGGTTAGAAAGCATGATCATTATGGCTCAGCCAGAATTACCTATTGCTGCAGTTAGGCATTATATAGCTTCTTCCGTTAATTTTATTATTCAAGTTTCTCGTCTGCCAGATGGACAACGTAAAGTGATGAGTATTACTGAAATAATGGGATTAGAATCTGGAAATATTATTACTCATGATGTGTTTCAATTTAAAATTCATGAAGAAAGAAGTGAAAAAGGTATGATTCGAGGTGAATTTGTTTGTAATGGATTAGTTAGAAGATCTGCACTTTATGATAGTGCCCAATACTATGAAATGTCGGACATATTAGAAAAACTAATGATAAACGCAGCAGGTTTAAAAATATGATTTTAATTCTTTCAATTGTACTTATCATTGTAGCTATTATAAATATTTGGAATTTGCGTCGTCGTAAAGGGCGGTTGCAAATTTTTTATGAAACTGAAGTTAAAAATGCTTCATTGACTAGTTTGGTTGAAAACCAACTATCACAAAAGCGACAATCGTCTTGGGCTCGTGCGTTTTGGGATCAAATGATATTTGAGACTAACCTGATGATTAAATCTAATTATAATATATTTGTAATAGGGCAATCTAAAGCACGGTTATTTGTTTACATTTTTGCAGGTATGTTTGTAGGTATCATATTAAATGCAAATTATACTCATTATGATAGCTATACTGCAGCACTAGTTAGTGTTATTGCCACAATTGTTATAACCATTGTTATAAAAAAAAGAAAGTTGAAAAAAGAGTTTTACGATACATTCCCTGAAGCATTAAATACCATTACAGGTGTTGTGTCATCTGGCGGTGCCATAATTACAAGCTTTAGGTTGTGTGGTGACTCTATTGATGGAGTAGTCGGTAAAACAATGAAGGAAATGGATGACCGAATAGAAATTGGTGAAAATATTGAAGAAGTTTTAATGAAATCTTATTTACAGCTTCCTTTTCCAGAGTACTACTTTTTTATTTTAACAGTAATGGTTAATCTAGATAGTGGTGGGGAACTGAAAGAAATCATGAGTCGATTAGCAAAAATGTTAACAAACAATAGAATTTTAAGCAAAACTAGAGACGGTAAAACTGCGGAATTAAGAATGACAATGAGAATATTAGCTTGCATGCCTTTTGCTTTTATATTGGCACTTAGATTTCTTTCAGAGACACACTATGAGTATTTGATTAATACAACACTTGGTCACTATCTTTTGTATTATGTTGTCGGTAGTGTGGTTATCGGTTCTTTAATTATAAAAGGAATGATTAGTAAGATCATTTAAATTATGACAAGTTTACTAAATATAATAATCCCAATTATTTTAATTGGTATCAGTAGTAGAGAGTTGGTATGCTCCTATTTGCTATATCAAAGAAAAGAAAAACTCAGTTTGTTAATAAATAGTGAAGGCCAAGAGACGAAAATATCTAAAAGGGATATTAACAAAAGGGATATTGCTTTTGAAAAAATTGTTGCAAAAAATAGTTTAAGCTTAGGTTTTTTACGTCGCTTTCAAGAAAAAAATAGTTGGAAAGTCTATGCTGTTATTATTGGATTTTCATTTTTTTATCTTGTAAATCAAATTTTTTCATTTGTTGAAATTGATTCAGGTATGTTATTGATAACTTTATTTATTTTTATTGTGGTGGTTATCTTTTTGCCCGATAAGCTGTTAAAAAGACAAACTGCAAAAAGAATTAAAAAGATTTCGCAAGACTTACCGCTGATCATTGATATGATGGCAATTATGGTTAAATCAGGTATGACTGTTGAAAATGGTTTTAGGTATCTAAGTACAAGAGTAAAACCGATTAATAGGGATGTGGCAACTATATTAGATAGGGCTTGTTTAATGATGGATGTCAATGGTATTGAACTAGCTATTGATTTAATTTTGAAAGAAGTACCATGTAAAGAAGTCAGAATGTTTTGTATTACCTTAAGAAGGAGTATTAATTATGGTAACTCAATTTATGATGCTTTATTAGATTTATCAGCTGAAATTAGAGAGATACAAAAGTTAACCATAGAAGAAAAAATTGCTGCTATTGCAGCTAAAATGACAGTACCGATGATGGTATTTTTTTTAACGCCTGTTCTTGTTATTGTTGCAGGGCCTGTTTTGATGAATATTGTATCAGTTTTAAGTAGTAATAATTAGGATAATAGGGATCTAGAAATAATGAACGATTTTTCAATCTGCTGTAAACCAAGAAAGTTAATAAATCCAAAATTTATTGTGGCATGTTCAATGTTGTTTGTTGCTACTGGATGTCAAAACAGTACCGTAAGAAATGATTTAAATGAGCAACAAAAAATTTATATCCATGAAACAACTAAAAATTACGGTGGTTTAATCGAGCTTTATAAACAACGTTTACAAAATTCCGATACCGAAGATACAAGATATAAACTTGCTCAAGTCTATTACTTGTCTAATGATTATGAGGCTGCGAAAAGAACATTAACGCCTGTTTTAAGTAGGAGTAAAAACGATAATATTTTTGTTTTGTATGGTCATGTTGAGTCTAAAATGGGAAATAATGATACTGCATTAGAATATTTAGACAAAGCCATCGCAATTAATCGTAAAAATGGCGAAGCATATAATGTAAAAGGTATTGTTTTGTTGAAAAAGAAACAATATGACGCTGCGCGATATTCATTCAACTTAGCTAGAGAAAACTTTTATGATGAGAATAAAGTTACAAATAATCTAGCAATGTTATCTATTTTGAATAAAGATTATAATGAAGCTTATAAGCATCTAAACATTTTATATACAAAAGGATTTCGTGATCAAACCATTCTTCACAATTTGCTGTACTCACTGGTAAAATTGAATAAAATGCAATTAGCTAAGAAATTTTGTTTAGGGCATCGGTTATCTAATGATCCAGAAATCTTAATTCAAGAACTAAAACAGATCGAACCAATTGATGCGATTAAATTTAATGATGTTAAACCAACACAAAGTAATAACCAAAAGCAGTACACAATTGAAAAAATAGCATCTCAGAAAGTATCCAAAACTAATTACATTATTAATCCTAAAAAAGGAACCAATTCAAAAATTAATTCTAAGTCAGAAATCGGTGCTAAACTAGCAAATGTAAGTAAATTAGAAACAGGAAATAGGTCAAATATTGCCTCTCAACAAGCTGCTGTAACTAATTCTAGAACAGTTACTAATCTAACTTCTTCTAAACAAAATAGTCTAGCCAGTCAGGCGACAACCCAATTGGCTATTGTAGCTGTTCGATCAGGTGAACACAAAAAATTTAGTCGGATTACTTTAGAAACATTTAATCAATTGAATAAAAATCAATATTTGATTGAAAAAATCTCGCCAAAAGAATTTAAATTATCGTTTTATGATGTAACACTTCCTAAAAAGGGAATTAATCATATTATTAATCTAATTTCCCGTAGTGATCGTGATTTTGCCAAGGTAACAGGAACTTTAACTGCAGAAAAATCATTAATTCTACAAATAAAAACAAAGCAGGACTCAACAGTGAAGGATTTTGATGCTGGTCCTTGTTCTAACGGTAAAGATCACTGTTTTGCATTTGATTTTTATTTAGAAAATAAATAAATGTAATAATAAATATAGATCATATGGAGTTTGCATGAAAGAGAAAAAAATAATTATTTTATATATATTAATGTTAGTTGTGGGACTAGCATTATTGTTTACAAAATCGACACCTGAACCTACACCGGTGCCTGTTGCTGAGCCAGGGGATTATATGCAAGTACAAGTAAGGGAAGAACCCAAAAGAGAGAGCATAACAATAGCTGTTGCAAAACATGATATTAGTAAAACGAAAATATTGACTAAGGATGATTACTATTTTAAATCAATAGAAGTTGATACCTTAGCTAATGAAAAATCCAAATATATAAGTGATGCGATAGCAATTGATTCTTATGTTGCTAAGAATCATATAGCGAAAGATACATTCATCGAAAATAGTTTTGTCGCTTCACCCAACTCAGATGACTATAGACTGCTAGCTGTAAAAGAAGGCAATTACATGTTTCCATTCAAATTAGAACAAATTGATTCTTATTTAGTAAGAAATCTAAAGGTTGGTGATCTTGTTGATCTTTATATATTTTATAGCGATGGTGGATCAAAATTTAATAAATTAGTTTCGCCTAGTGATGATTTTGTTAAGAATAGTATAAAACCGATTATTGTCGGCAAAAAAATTCTTTATATTGATCAAACTGATGAAGATGGTTCAGGATTTCAGAAAAGAAGTGTAAATCAAATTCAATTAGAGCTTTCAAATCAAGAAATTAAATTGTTAAGAACATTAATGACAAATTCAACAATTATGATTTACCCAAGCACTTTTAAAAACAATGTTGAAGATGGATTACATTTGTTAAATGATAAAGAAAAGGGCTGGCCATTAACTGATAAGGCTATATTTTCAAAGAATAGACAGATTAATTTGTTAAAAGGTAACTAAGGATGCTAATAAAAGTTAAACCAATTATGAACACAATCAGACAGCTAGTTTGCTTATTATCAATTAGCTTTTCCCCGTTAGTTTTTGCTAACATCCATAATTTGCAGATTGGGCAAAGCAAATCAATTGTTTTACCTGAGAATGTTGGTACTGTTTTCATTAGCCAAGACAGTGTAGCAAATTATGAAGTTGTAGATGGCAAATCATTAATTATATATGGTAAATCAAATGGTAGAACTAGCTTGCTAGTATATGATGATGCAAATAATATTATTCTTAATGATACAATTAATGTTGATCCACTTTTATCTCAAATTACACACAGATTAGCGCAAAATTTTCCGAATAGTAGCGTGACAATTGATCGTTATGATAATGGAGATCCAAATGGTAAATTTGTTTATGTACTAAATGGCACCACTCCAGATACTACAACAAAAAGTAAAATTATGGCGGTTGTGGGTTCACTTGTAGGTCAAAATGCTGAACGAATACGAAGCAAAGCACCGGAATTAGATGAAGATCTCACATTTCAAGACTATTATGTATATAACAATATTATAGATAATATTAGAGTGATTGAGGAGTATCAAGTTAATGTAAAGTTGACCTTTGTTGAAGTTAGCAAAAAATTCACTGATTCATTGGGTATTGAATGGCAAAGTTTAACTTTGGACAGTATGTCTGGTGGGAATGATATTAAGATGAATAATGTTGGTGAATTTACGCTGTTGGGTTTGAAAAAAGGCTTTAATATTCATAATATTACAACAATGGTTCGAGCAATAAAAAATGATAATTTGGCTAAAATTCTAGCACAACCTAATTTATCTGTCTTATCTGGTGAAAGTGCATCATTTTTAGTTGGTGGTGAGATTCCTATTGTGACTAAAAATAAAGATGGTGAATCAGAGGTTACTTATAAAGAGTATGGTATCAAATTAAACATTAGTACCAAAGTGAATAATGATAAACGTATTAGATTATTTATTAATAATGAAGTGAGTTCGGTTGCAGGATCATATGCTTTCAATAACTATAATATTCCCACCTTACAAACTCGGAGAACGAGTTCTACTATTGATTTATCTGATGGAGACAGCTTTGTTATTGCAGGCCTAATTAATGAACAAGATTCAGAAGCATTATCTCGTGTTCCTTTTATTAGTGAAATTCCAATTTTAGGAGCATTAGCACGTAGCGCAGCATCAACTCGTGAAAAGAATGAAATGGTTGTATTTGCAACAGTTAATTTAGTTACACCTAATAATAGTTTTAATGGTGTAGAATTACCGATGTTAGAACGAACAGATGTAATTAATAGCTTCTTTAACATTAAAAATAATGTCGATAAACAACGACGTAAAACAGTACCAATTTCTAATGAAAGTGAAAAATTTATTAATGACATGGGTTTTATTGAATAAAAGGTTAATGGGATTATTATGCAATTATTTGATAATAAAAAAGATATAGATATGGCAAAAGGGACTTCACAAGAATTTGTAGCTGGACGTATCACTGGTTTTCACATTGCTATTTTAAGTAAAAGAAGTGAATTGATCGAAAATATACGTTCTATACTTTTCCTTTACAATGTATTAAGTATAGAGACCATCTCATTAGATTTATCTGAATTAAAAGAAGAGCCGCATTGGAACCAATACGATGCTATTATTATAGATATCAAAGAAGAAGATGATGCTGAGTTATTATCTGAAACTATTAATCGTTATATTCCAATTAAGGCAACGACAATACTCATTGGTATGCATGATTCAATTCAGTTTTCTGAATATTTATTAAAAAGAGGAATTCATTTTTTATTAGAAAATAGCCAATTAGAGAAGATTCCAACTATATTACACTCAAGAAGTATTACCACCGGTTCAAGCCAAAGAACGGGTAGCATTATTACATTTTTAGGTTGTAAAGGGGGAATTGGTACTTCATCATTGGCTATCCATACACTAAAAAATATCAGTTCACTAACTAATTATCCTCTTTTTTATATTCAAGGCGCAACTACAAGTCCTAATGCCGATTTTTTATTTGAAATGCCAATACCCCAAGATGATTCATTAGTTGATGTTGGACTGTCTTTACAAGTAAAAATTGAATCCAGTGAACGGGCTTGGAAATATGATGATTTGAATTCAGGACAATTCAATATCACTGTTATTGATCAAAATATGGGATTATCCTCCTCCATTAGGCATTTTGAGGAAATTATTACGTTTTCTAGTATTGTTTTTATCGTAATAAATCGGGATCCATTCTCAGTCAAAGTTGCTAAAAAATTGCTGGATGAAATTTCGCGTACTACTACACAAAATCAGAATTTACTAAATAAGCGTTTTTTGGTCTGTCTAAATGAAAATCTTCCTTATGATAAAAAAAATGCTTTACGAGATGAGGATATTGAAGATTTTTTAGGTAGAAGTATTGATTTTACGCGTAAATTTATCCCTAAAATGGATAAATTTAAAAATGCGCATCATAGTAATGAAATAAAAGAAATAGCTACAGCTATTATTGGCAGTAAGGAAATAAAGAAAAATAAACAACAGAAAACATCTTTTTCAATATTAAAGAAAAAGAAGATTAACCCTTAATAGAATGTAGAGCAAAAATTATGTTGAAATGTTGGAAATTATTTTTTCGTCAAAAAAATGCGAATGTTCCGATAGAATTTGCAATTGTTTTTCCTTATATAATTATTCTATTTTTGTTTATAATTGAATTTAGCCGGATTATGTTTATTGGTTCTGCTTTGGATTTAGTGACTACAGAAATAACTAGACAAACGGCTATTTCGCAAAAGAATGATTATAATCAAAAATTACAGCAGTTGATCAGAACTGAAGTGCCTTTATGGCCTTATATAGCTGATCCAAAAAAATTTGAAATAGCCGTGACATATTGTAAAACAATCGACGAGACAATTAAGAATAATTGTCAAGGTTCTCCTAGCGACGATACTCGAATACTATTGTTTAAATTGAAATATGATTATCGTGCCATATTCTCCAATTTGTTTAGCCGTATATTAGATACCTCTTTGGAAAAAAAGACTGTTGTTTACCGTGAATTTTATTAAAATAATTGATAATTAAAGGAATGAAATAGCAAATGAAATATTATGGTAATTTTTTTCGCAATAAAGACGGTATTATGTCAATTGAGTTTGCAGCGTGTTTCTGTTTATTTTCAGTCTTAGTATTTATTATCTACGATGTTTACTGTAGTGTCATGCTACAAAATAAATTAGAACGAGCAAACTATACTGTAGCCTCTATTTTCCGTGAAAGATCATCCATCTACCCAGTTATAGATGGCTCGAGTATTCAAGGTAATATATCTTCATTATGCAGTAACACTAATTCCTGCTCTCAATCTCATGAGCTGTTTGATAATACTCAAGTGGAAGAACTCCGCCGACTAGCAAGCTCATTATTAAATGGGCGTGATGTTGCTCTAAAAATAGATGGTTTATTTATTTTCCAAGATACTAATCATCCAGCAAGTATAAAAGACGCAAAATTCGCGACATTAAGCGCTAAATCTTGCACCTCTGGTGCGTGTAATAATGAAATTGAAAACTATTTTACTTCATTACCTAGTATAACCGATCATTCAAATAGTTCACTTAGTAATTATTCCAAGCTTGTTCCGTATGTTCCACGAATTACCGATCCTACCTCGGGGTTAGCAGGGCGTTGGATTCCCTTATATCGCGTTAGCATGTGTATTGTTAACGAAGAAAGCCTTTATTTAAAATGGATTAACTCAAACAGAAAGGCTACGGACACCTTACCAAATTTATGTAGTAATATTGTTGTGCTGTCGCGTTGTGGTGATATTTTGAGTTCTAATAGAACAAGTTGTCCAATTTATCATCTCTAATCAACACACTTTTGCGAGGATTATATGTGCAATATTAAAGCTAACCAGAACAATAAAAAATCTTTTTTTAAGTGTACTTCAGGAAGTATTGTTTTAAGTCTTGCGATTATGTTACCTGCTATGTTTCTTTGTATGGTAGTTTCAATAGATCATACCCAAACAATGCGTAATCGAGCTCGAGTCTCTGAAGCAACTAACGAAGCTTCGTTAGCTATTGTAGCTTTAAACAATAAAAATGTTGATCAATCTGCAATTGAACAAAATCGTAAAATGGCATTGAACTATATTAATTATTTTATAAATCATAAAATTAGTGACGATTTTATAGAAGGTATCGATGCCACTATTGACGTAGAATATGAAAAAAATAAAAGAGTCTATAGTATTGTCTATAAGCAAAAATTTGATTCTCTAATAAGTGGGAAAGAAGACGGAAAACCCGATGAGTCAAATCAATCTATCCTTGTAAGTAATAAAACAGGAAGCTATGGAAATACAAAAAAGTTTGATCGTATTGAAACAGTTGATATCGCTTTTATTAGTGATTTTTCGGGTTCAGCAACATGCCTATATAACGACTATAACTGTAATCGTTACTCTCAGCAAAATGGAAATGCCGACAAGGAGCGTCTTCATTATATGAAAACAGCAATTGCTAATATTATCAATAAGTTTAAACAATATCCAGAATATAAGTTTGCATTGGTTCCCTATGATATTGGTGTTCCTGTCCAGAACAAAACTAAAAATCTAGCTGGTGGAGAGAGTTATTCTTGCTCGATAATGTACAAATTGAAATCCCCTTACAATGTTGTTGATTATAATTTTTGGGCAAATAAAAATATTGCATATCAAAAATGGAGTAAATTAGAAAAAAATGGGATTATTCAAGATTATTTAAAGTATGACTATCTTGGAAATTATGAAGACACGGTTTATTACAATTTAGATTATTTTTATTATCTTTATTATTCACAAATACTTGGTCCTGCTTTAGGGCTACATACTAATGAAGCGTTGGTCGATAAAGGGCTATGTCGTCTTCAAAATAGTACTGAAAGTCTTAATAATGGAACAGCAAAATATGCTTGTGATCTAAAAGATCCTGATGATTATCCATTAAATAAGAAGAATAAAAGTATTATTAAAAGTCAATACGCCAAAATAGTTGAACAGTATGATCATATGTTTTCTGACGCTCATCCCAATGTGCATTATTCATTTGCTAATACCGAAACAGTCGATGTCAAAGGAACTATTAATACATTATTTAGTGAAATGAAAACTAATATTATAACATTTAATCGACCTATTTCGCCAACTGTCGCTGATTTTTCACCATTTCAAGGAATGTGCCAATCTCCATTATATAATAATGGAATTATGAGCGAAGAAATAATAAATATGCAAAGCAGTTTTGAAAGATTTGCTGAAGCTGCAAAGAATCTAAAAAGCTTTAAATTATCGCCTCGTTTAATTCCGTTTAGTGATGATAGAGAGCATAATTCTAAAATTTTAGATTATATTAAAAAAGCGAATTGGCGACCAGGCGGTGGGACAGATACTATTACAGCTTTGTTAAGGACTGTTCCAGTAATAGCAAAAAGTAATGCGGCTCGTAATAAAATAATGATTATTATTACAGATGGCAAAGATGATACTGGAGCAGATCTCCTTAGAGATCAATTTTTGGAAAACGGTGTTTGTCAAGCAATAACTAGTGGATTAACGTCATCTGACAATAAAGAAAAAGGTTATATTGATGAGGTAGCTAGTAATGCGGCTATCCACTATGTAAAACTCTCTCCAAAAGCAGCTAATTTGAAAACAGATGATGAATATAAAAAAGTATATGGAAAATGGTTTACCAATTGTATGAAAGGTAACAAACAATATTTACATGAGGCTCAAGATTATCAAACATTATATGATGCTTTGACAAGAATTATCCAGACAGAAACAGGCAAATTTATTAATAAAAGTGAGTCTGAATAATAGCCATTAGGAGTTATAATAAATGAAATTAAAAAAAGTAGTGTTATTCATATCTTTTTCATTTTTTCCATTATTAGTGAAAGCAGATACAGATGCTATTATTTTAACGACAAAGTCAGTAATAGACATTGCTTCACAAACTTTCTTAGTTGATACAGGCATAACGTTAGAAAACGGTGATGTTTGGGTTTGGGGGTTTAGAAATGCAGGGGTGCAAGGTAATGGCATATCACATGTTAACAATGAAAAGGCTCCACCTGCTAGAGTAGAGTTTTTTGCTAATAAAGGGCTCTCTATTACACAATTAGCTGCAGGAATATATCATATTATTGCATTAGATGAAAAAGGTAATGTCTGGGGTTGGGGACAAAATGGATATCATGAGGCATCTGGTAATGGTAATGGGGGAGCTTATCCAAGTTTACCTATTTTAGTTTTAGAAAATGAAAATGTTGTTATGATAGGTACAGGAGAGTATACATCTTATGCTTTAACCAAAAGTGGTGATGTTTATACTTGGGGGCATGGTATATATGGTCAAATGGCGAACGGAGAACAGAAGGCAGTTAATGATGTTTATAAGGTCCCTCGAGAATATTTTAACAATAGGCCAGTGGTATTACTTGGTGCGGCTTACGAAAGTGGATATGCCATTAATGATGCTGGTGAAATTTTTGGATGGGGTGATGATGAAGATAATGCATTTGGTATTGATAATTATCCACATGCACATGTATATCGGAGCAGACCAATACAAATTACAAATCTACCCTCTGGCGTTAGAGGTAAGGATATAGTGTATATTGCTGGAGGCGATCGTTACACCGTGTTTTTAACCTCGTCAGGTAATGTTTATGGTATGGGGGAAGGAAGTTATTTGGGGATGGGTATACCATATGGAAAAAAGGTGACAACACCTAGGCGCATCATAGGAAACATAGAGATGATTTCTTGTCGATATGTAGGGTGTGTTGCTATTGATAAAGATAAAGGATTATGGACATGGGGGGCAACAAAAGGATCTGCTTTCCCACAAGTATATGGATCTATTGCAACGAGAAGAACTTATAATGGAAATTTGGATAAAATTGATATGGGTAAAGAGCACATAATATATTGGAATGATGAGGGGCAAGCCTATGGTGTTGGATACGGAGCTGGGCATAAATTTTCACAACAAAGCAGCGAAAATGTAAATTGGCCGGGAAAAGAGCTTGATTTTGTTGTTGATGCAATGAAAAGGGTTTATGGTCCAGATTATGTTCCGGGGCAAGGACAATAATGATTAGTCAAGAATTAGTGAATGATATTATTATGTTGGCTATTTGGATATGTCTGTTATTTTCGTGTTATACGGATTTAAGATCCCGAACTATCTCAAATAAAATCGTCATAATAATATTCGTTTTGATTATGTTAAATTCTATTTTTGGTAAAGGACAGCTAAATTATGGCGCATCAGCTATATTTCTAATCTGTGGCCTGTTTCTTTTTTATTGCCGATTAGTTGGTGCTGGGGATATAAAATTAATTGTTGTACTTTTGATATCCATTCCAACAGATCGCGTTCTGTCTTTCTTGGTTGTGATTACATTTTGTGGTTTACCGATGGCAATCATAGCAATTATATATAAATACTTAAAAAAGATCGAAAGTGGTATCACGTTACCTTATGGTCTTGCAATTAGTGGTAGTTATTTTTTAACGTCTATCACACTATTTTAGCGTTGTATTGTAATAGCTAACGGATATGTAAAATTTGTCCAAGAGTAACGACAGCTGAATATAGAACAGCGTATGGAAAGTGGTTTATCGAAAAAATGAAAGGTAATTTACCTAAAGTTCAAGATTATCAAACATTATATGATGCTTTGATAGGAATCACTCAGATAGAAGCGGGTGAATTTATTAATAAAAGAAAGTATAAGGAATAAACAACTAGGGGGGTACACTTAATGAAATTAAAAAAAGCCGCATTATTCATATCCTGTTTATTTTTTCCATTATTAGTGAAAGCAGGTACAGATGCAGTAAATTTACCAACAACAAAGTTAGCAAATTTAAAATCAAAGTCAGCAATAGGTATTTCCTTAACTAGCAACTTAGTTGATACGGGTTTAACGTTAGAAAACGGTGATGTTTGGGTTTGGGGGTTTAGAAATACAGGGCTGCAAGGTAATGGAATATGCCATGCTAGTAGCGGATTTAGCAGACCTGCTAGGGTGGAGTTTTTTGCTGATAGAGATCTAAATGTTACACAATTAGCTGCAGGGTTATATCACATTATTGCATTAGATGAAAAAGGTAATGTCTGGGGCTGGGGACAAAATGGATATCATGAGGCATCTGGTAATGGTAATGCGGCGGGCTATCAATGCTGGCCTTTTTTAACTTTAAAGAAAAAAAATGTTGTTATGATTAGTGCAGGACTATATTCATCTTATGCTTTAACCAAAAGCGGCGATGTTTATACTTGGGGGCATGGTGTATATGGTCAAATGGGGAACGGAAAAAGGAAGGTGGTTAATGATGTTTATAAGATCCCTCGACAATATTTTAATAATAGACCGGTGGTATCTATTGGCGGTGGTTACGAAAGTGGATATGCCATTAATAATGCTGGTGAAGTTTTTGGATGGGGTGATGATGAAGATAATGCATTTGGTTTTTACAATCCAGCTGCTCATGTATATCGAACCACACCAAAAAAAATTACAAATCTACCCCCTGACGTTAATGGCAAGAAAATAGTGCATATCACTGGGGGCGATCGTTTCACCGCGTTTTTAACCTCGTCAGGTGATGTTTATGGTATGGGGGCAGGAAATTATTTAGGGCTTAATATGGGGCCTCAAATAAAGGTGACAACACCTATGCTTATCATACGAAATATAAAGATGCTTTCTTGTCGATATGTAGGGTGTGTTGCTATTGATAAAAAGAATGGATTATGGACATGGGGGGCAACAGAAGGATCTGCTTTTAGACAACTATATGGACGTACTCCAACGAAAAGAAATTACTATGGTAATTTGACTAAAATTGATATAGGTAAAGAGCATATAATATATTGGAATGATAAGGGGAAAGCCTATGGTGTTGGATACGGATCTGGGCATAAATTTTCACAACAAACCAATGAAAATGTAAATTGGCCAGGGAAAGAGCTTAAATTTGTTGTTGATGCAATGAAAGGGGTTTATGGTAATAAACATATTCCAGGCCAAGGACAGTAATGATTAGTTAAGAATTAGTGAATAATATTATTATGTTATCTATTTAGATATGTTTTGTTATTTTCATGTTATACGGATTTAAGATCCTAAAACTATCTAAAATAAGATCGCCATAATAATATTCGTTTTGACTATATTAAATTTTATTTTTGATAGAGAGCAGCCAAATTATGGTGCATTAGCTATATTTCTAATCTGTGGGCTGTTTCTCTTTTATTGGCGATTATAGTTGGGTATATAAAATTAATTGCTGTACTTTTGATATCCATTCCAACAGATCGCGTTCTGTTTTTCTTGGTTGTGATTACATTTTTTGGTTTACCAATGGCAATCATAGCAATTATATATAAACACTTAAAAAAATTGATAAAAGTAGTATCACATTACCTTATTGTCTTGTAATTAGTGGTAGCCTATTTTTTAACATCAATACACTATTTTAGTATGGTAATAGTTAACTAACATGTAAAACATTGTACCAAATGTAGCTAATTTCAAGGCAGACGATATGAATATAAAACAGGGTATGGAAAATGGTTTGTCGAGAAAATGAGAGGTAATTTATCTAAGGTTCAAGAATATCAAACATTATATGATGCTTTGACAAAAATTATCCAGACAGAGATGGCAAATTTATTAATAAAAGTAAATATAAGGAATAACTGAATAGGAGTTACAATAAATGAAATTAAAAAAAGTAGTATTATTCATATCCTGTATGTTTTTTTCATTATTAGTGAAAGCAGATACAGATGCTGTAATTTTAACATCAAAATCAAAGTCAGCAATAAGTATTATTTCAAAAACTCACTTCGTTGATACGGGTATAACAATAGAAAACGGTGATGTTTGGGTTTGGGGGTTTAGAAATTCAGGGCAGCAGGGTAATGGAGTACCGCATGATGGCGTATATCATCCACCTGCTAGAATAGAGTTTTTTGCTAATAACGGGATCACTATTACACAATTAGCTGCAGGGATATATCATGTTATTGCATTAGATGAAAAAGGTAATGTCTGGGGCTGGGGACAAAATGGATATCATGAGGCATCTGGTAATGGTAATGCGAAATCTTATCCAAGCGTGCCTGTATTAGTTTTAGAAAATGAAAATGTTGTTATGATAGGTACAGGAGAGTATACATCTTATGCTTTAACCAAAAGCGGTGATGTTTATACTTGGGGGTATGGTATATTTGGTCAAACGGCGAACGGAGAACTGGAAGCGAAGAATGATCTCTATCAGATTCCTCGAGAATATTTTAACAATAGACCAGTGGTATTACTTGGCGCGGCTTACGAAGGTGGATATGCCATTAATGATGCTGGTGAAATTTTTGGATGGGGTGATGACGAAGATAATGCATTTGGTTTTTACAATCCTGCTGCTCATGTATATCAGACCAGGCCAATACAAATTACAAATCTCCCCTCTGGCGTTAGTGGCAAGGAAATAGTGCATATCACTGGGGGCAATCGTTTCACCGCGTTTTTAACCTCGTCAGGTAATGTTTATGGTATGGGGGCTGGAAGTTATATAGGGATTGGTATGGAGCCTGGAAAAAATGTGATAACACCTACGCACATCCAATCAAACATAGATACGCTTTATTGTCGATATAATGGGTGTGTTGCTATTGATAAAGATAAAAGATTATTGACATGGGGGGCAACAGAAGGATCTGATTTTAAACAAATATATGGAAATAGTCCAACGGAAAGAACCTATCATGGAAATTTGACTAAAATTGATGGTGGTAAAGAGCATTTTATATATTGGAATGATGAGGGAAAAGCCTATGGTGTTGGATACGGAGCTGGGCATAAATTTTCACAACAAAGCTGCGAAAATGTAAATTGGCCGGGAAAAGAGCTTGATTTTGTTGTTGATGCAATGAAAAGGGTTTATGGTCCAGATTATATTCCGGGGCAAGGACAATAATGATTAGTCAAGAATTAGTGAATGATATTATTATGTTGGCTATTTGGATATGTTTGTTATTTTCATGTTATACGGATTTAAGATCCCAAACTATCTAAAATAAAATCGTCATAATGATAGACCTCATTCTAAATTTTGTGTATTTGCCATCAAAAGGTGACGGTTGATTCTGTCACCAAATTTTACACTAAGCGACCTATTGCACTTTTTTAGTTTTGAATAAGCATAGTCCATTTTTCTGAAGTGAGTTGGATTGTTATAAATAAACGATTTTTTAAACTGAGTTATTGGTTGGGAAAATCTTACGTTTCTTGATGGGATAGTAACAACACTATTTAAAGATTCTATCACATTGGTGACATAAACTGCTTTGCGAATCTTCTAAAGATACGCAAATAATGTATTGAGATTTTCCTTGTTTTTAGGTTATGACTGTCTAAATTTGAATGAGTGAGTAATTTCCTTGTAGCTATACTTTTGGCTAGCACTGTTGCTATTTACCTAGTTTTTTGTCCATTTTTTATCTAATTAGTTTTAATTCAAAAATAAGCAAATATACAATTTTATTTATAGATCACTAATAGTAATTGAGATAAATTGAATGATTTGTCATCTTTTCTCACGTTTTTCGTGCCTGAGTTATGCTACGGCTTTTCTATGATTTTTTCCAAAAGCGATGATTTTAAGCTTAACTTGATTTTCAATTAATAATTAAACTTAGTGATTAATTAAAGTAATATATAAAAAAAGTTTATTGTGATGTTTTTTTTATATAAATTTATTGCTTAAATATGGTAAGGTTTTGAGCTTGTCTTAAATAAACAGGAAAGTAGTATGACGCACTCATCCAATCCTTTGGTTCGTTTTTATTTTAAAATAGGGCTGATACCGCAGATTTTGTTGGGTTTAATATTTGGTATTATTCTCGCTGCGGTGTCGAAAGATACCGCATTAGCGATGTCACTTATAGGTGGGCTATTTATTAATGCTTTAAAATCGGTTGCTCCTATACTAGTGCTCATTTTGGTAATTGCATCAATATCAAATCATCAACATGGCAAACAAGCCAATATGAGACCATTAATTGCTCTTTATTTTGTCGGTATGATCTTAGCTGCTTTAATAGCAACCATTACTAGTTTTTTATTTCCATCGCAGATTTCATTTGGTGATACGTTAAATAACCTTGAACTTACACCACCTAACGGTATTGCTGCTGTTTTAAAAACCTTGCTAGAAAAAATGATCGATAATCCCATAAATGCACTAATTAATGCAAATTATATTGGTCTTATCATTTGGGGTGTTGGTATCGGCTTGGCATTAAGACACTCAAGCCAAAGTACTAAAACCATGATGAATGATCTGTCTTATGCTATTTCTTTTATTGTAAGAATTATTATCCGCTTTGCTCCTTTAGGGGTATTTGGATTAGTGGCCTCAACGCTAGCTGAAACAGGTTTTGGTGAATTACTGAAATATGCACATCTATTGGTTGTGTTAGTTTCTTGTATGCTGTTTGTTGCATTGGTGATTAATCCATTATTAGCTTATTTAGTTATGCACAAAAACCCTTATCCATTAGTATTTACCTCTTTAAAAGAGAGTGCAATCCCAGCCTTCTTTACCCGAAGTTCAGCAGCAAATATTCCCGTTAATATGGAGATCTGTAAAAAATATAAAATGGATGAAGATACTTATTCGGTTGCAGTACCGTTAGGCGCTGCAATTAATATGTCAGGAGCTGCCGTTACTATAACAGTTTTAACTCTAGCCACCGTCAACTCAATGCCAGCTAGTGCTGGTATACATGTTGATATCTATTCTGCGGTATTACTTTGTATTGTAACTTCAGTATGTGCTTGTGGGGCATCAGGGATTGCGGGTGGATCGTTACTGCTTATTCCTGTCGCTTGTAGTATGTTTGGTATACCAAACGAAATTTCAGCTAAAGTGATTGGGATTGGAATTGCAATTGGCGTTATTCAAGATTCGGTTGAAACCGCATTGAACTCATCAAGTGATGTTGTGTTTATTGGTGCGGTTTCATCAGCCGCGCAGAAAAAGCAAAATAATACGATTAAAAATTAAGTATTCAAGCCTATTTAATTGGTAACTCTGATTTATAACTGAGCATGGTAATTTGTTATTATCAGCTCAGTTTTTATTTATTCCTCACAACCAAACATATCACATTGCTTTTTCTTGAATGGTTCTTTATTATTAAAAAACATCTAATATTTAAGCGGTTTCTTATATTATTTAGATGTTCCGATACTATATGTGATGAGGAGACACTATGCCATTTAATGCCATTGTTTTATCGAAAGAAGAAAAAACGGGGTTTTCATGCTCCTTAAAGAGTATTAGTAAACAGCAGTTATTAGCCCAAGAAGGTGATACCTTAATCCAAATAACCTATTCAAGTATTAACTATAAAGATGCGCTAGCTTTAACTAATAAAAGTCCTGTTGTTAGACAGTGGCCAATGATACCAGGTATTGATGGTGTTGGTATTGTGCTAGAGTGTCGTAGTGGTCGCTATCAAAAAGGCGATATAGTTATATTAAATGGATGGGGGTGTGGCGAGACTCATTGGGGATGTTTGTCACAATATGCTTATTTAAAATCTGATTGGCTAATACCCTTGCCCAACAAACTTACAGATTATCAAGCAATGGCAATTGGTACGGCAGGTTATACAGCAGGCCTTTGTGTCCAACGTATTGTTGATTTCGGTGTAAAACCACAAGATGGTATGGTTTTGGTAACAGGTGCTAGTGGTGGAGTTGGCTCAATTGCCGTTGCATTACTTACTAAACTTGGTTATCAAGTCACCGTATCAACGAGTAAAATTGAAGAAGATCATTATTTACGACAACTTGGCGCAGTAAATATTATTGATGGTCAAACCTTAAAAGAAACAGGTAAACCATTACAAAAAGAACTGTGGTCAGCTGTTGTCGATGCGGTTGGTTCGCACACTTTAGCAAATGCTTGTGCCCAAACTCAATATGGCGGCATTGTGGCGTGTTGTGGTCTTGCTCAAGGCATGGACTTACCAGCAACGGTCGCGCCGTTTATTTTAAGAGGTGTTTCGTTAGCTGGGGTGGATAGTGTGATGGCAAATTATGATAAACGTGTGGCAGCATGGAATTTATTGGCACACAATCTGGATGAAAAAGTGTTATCTCATATTAGTAATACAATCACACTAAATGATTGTGTTGAGGTGGCAAATAAAATGATTGCAGGGCAAATAAAAGGGCGATTTGTTGTTGATGTAAACAAACGAATTTAACGTTTACGTCCAATTTTTGTTGTTAGCTTAATTAAAAGAATGCTAGATAGAAATGCATTATTAAATATTTAGCGGTGTTTATATACAAATATTTTTATTGTTGAATTTGCAAGTTAAATAAAATTATTTAATAAATATATATTGTTATAACTATTGATTTTAAAATCAAATATTTTGTAAACGGAATAATATCTGAAACCTGGTTAGGTGGGGTATTATTTTTACTATTACCATTTTAAATTTTCAGCCATCAAAATTAATTTATGAGGGGATGTGATATGCCATATAAAACACGTGCAGATTTACCTGATTCAGTACGCCATGTCTTGCCTGAACATGCGCAAGATATTTTTAAAGAAGCGTTTAATAGTGCAATTAAGGAATATCAAGATTCGCATAAACGGCGTGATAATAGTGCACCAGAAACTATTGCTTTTAAAGTAGCTTGGGCTGCTGTCGAAAAGGTTTATCACAAAGGTGAAGATGGTAAATGGGTAGCTAAATAGATATTTAAATGGTTTAAGTTGAGCAACACAGCTTAACATTTTGAAAAATTTATTTTTTGTATATTTATTAAGGATCTATATTATGTTTATTTATACACTTACTTATGTAAAACCCATTAATGAAGTAGAAAAATATTCATCACAACATATTGATTATTTTTAAAAATATTATAAGTCAGGACACTTTATTGTATCTGTAACTCTCCCCTAAAATAATACAGCAAAAAAGTAGAAAATTCTCTATGATAAAAGTAAAGAGGATTTAAACATGAAAAAAATGACTGAACATCAAATCGTCGCTATTTTAAAAGAAGCTGAAGCGGGTATTCCGGTTAAAGAACTCTGTCGTAAATATGGCATGGGTAATTCAACTTTCTATAAATGGCGGGAAAAATACGGCGGAATGGAAACTTCGGATATCAAACGCTTAAAGGAGCTGGAGGCTGAAAACCGTAAGCTTAAACAGATGTTTGCCGAACTGAGCTTAAAATCCCAGCTTCAGGAAGAAATCATAAAAAAGCTGTAGTGCCCACAAAAGCACGTAAAACGTGGGCACAGCAACTACAACAAAATCATTCGGTT
>NZ_LZHQ01000026.1 GCF_001690655.1 Gilliamella sp. Occ3-1 | reverse complement strand
CAGCTTCAGGAAGAAATCATAAAAAAGCTTTAGTGCTCACAAAAAGGCACGTAAAACGTGGGCACAGCAACTACAACAAAATCATTCGGTTAGTATTGCTATGAATTGTGCCATTGTTGGCTTAAGCCGTTGTGCTTACTATTATCAACCTAAGTTACAGGATGATTCAGTGATTATTTCGGTGTTGAATGCTATCACAGACCGGCATTTACGCTGGGGCTTTCCTAAATGCTTTAATCGTATTAAAAAGCTCGGCTATAAATGGAATCATAAACGGGTGTATCGGGTGTATTGCCAATTAAAGCTTAATCTCAGGGTAAAGCGTAAAAAACGTATTCCTCCACGATGCCTGGAAAGGTTATTAGTCCCCAATAAACAAGGTGAGTGCTGGTCAATGGATTTTATGAGTGACAGTAGTCGTAATCAGCGTCACTTTAGGACATTCAATGTCATCGATGACTTTAATCGTGAGGCGTTAGGCATTGATATTGCAGTAAGCTTACCAGCAGGGAGAGTTACCCGTTACTTAGATAAATTGGCTGAATATCATGGGTATCCATTAAAAATACGCGTCGATAATGGGCCAGAATTTACAGGAAAAACCTTTATAAACTGGGCTAAATCACATAATATAACCATTGATTATATCCAGCCCGGTAGCCCTTATCAAAATGGCTATATTGAACGATTTAATCGTACCTATCGTACTGAAGTACTCGATTTATATCTTTTTAACAACTTAGCACAAGCAAAGAGAATAACCGAAGAATGGTTAACGATTGATAACACTGAAAGACTGCATGAGGCATTAAATAACATGACACCGATAGAGTATAAAACACTAAAACAAGCAGCTTAATTTTCTACGTGAATTGTGTACTAGGTTTGGGGGGGGATTTACAATTCATTTACTGATTAGAAAAAAAGTGGTATTCAGTTTTTTTATTGAGAAAATTGATTTTTTCAATATTTTTAATAAAAAATTACAAATTAATATAAATTTATGATAAAGTAATAGAGTATTTTAAAATTATTTTTAAATACTAAAGTAAATGTTGATGCTAATTAGCGATTATGACCTTAAATTGAAAGCTTATGAGTTTCATATTTAAAATATGGATAATTAATAGAATTTACTTGATACATAATGGATATAAATGAGCCACTATTTACACGAACTAGCCCATACCAAGAGAAATATACTATTGTTACAAGGTCCTGTAGGTCCTTTCTTTAACAAAGTTGCAGATTGGTTACAAAATTTCAACAATAATGTTTTCAAAATAAATTTAAATGGAGGTGATGAGCATTTTTATCCATGTAATAGTGTTTCTTTCTATGACTCGATTGAGGTCTTCCCTCAATTTTTGGAAAATTACATTCAACAACATACTATCGATGCCATTGTTGTTTTTGGTGATTGCCGTACTTATCATAAAATAGCCAAGTCAGTAGTAGATTCTAATCCAAATTTGTCATTTTGGGTGTTTGAAGAAGGTTATCTTAGACCTCATTATATTACTTTTGAGAAAGATGGGGTTAATGGTTTTTCTCTCTTACCAAAAAATCATGATTTTTATCAGAATGTTGAAATTACCTCTATAGATGAAAGTAATGGGAAGTCTCATTATTATTCAATGATTTACTACAGTATTATTTATTATATTTTTATGCTATTAAAGAAATATAAATATTCTAATTATATACACCATAGGAACACATCATTATCTTTTTATGCTTCCCATTGGGCTTTAGCTTTAATTAGAAAATTGAAATCAAGGTTAATAAAACCTAGATTGATAAAAAATGTTATTAACAATGAGTATAAACCATTCTATATTTTTCCTTTGCAATGCAATCAAGATTTTCAAATTCAAGTGCATAGCCATTATCACTCTATGAAATCATATATTTTCAGAGTTATACGCTCATTTTCTTTATTTGCTGATAAAAAAAGCTATTTACTAATCAAGCATCATCCGATGGATGAAGGTTTTAATAATTATAACCGATTAATAAAAAAATTGGCTAGTCGTTACGATGTTAGTAAACGGGTGATATATATCCTCGGCGTTCCTATGCCAATTTTACTTAGAAAAGCAATTGGATTGGTAACAGTTAACAGTACTTGTGGACTTTCAGCTTTGATTCATGGATTACCTGTTATTGCTCTCGGTAAAGCACATTATGATATAAAAGGGTTAACTTTTCAAAACGGACTCGACCGTTTTTGGAAGGAAAGGCAGAAACCCAACACTCAGTTGTTTGAAAGATATCGTAGTTATTTGTGTAATAAATCTCAAATTAAGGGATCTATTTATTATGCTGACTTTAAGTTAAATATTGAGTAGTTTATTCATAAGAGAAAACATAAATGATATATACAGTGGCAAATATCAACGTGGATGGTTATTATTCAGATAATAAAGGAAATTTGATTGTAGCACCAAAAAATTTGCATACTGTAACAGTAAATTTTGTTGGCGGTAATAATAAGTTAATTATTGCGGATACAAGTAAAATTCGTAATATTAGTTTTGATTTTCCATCGCATAATGCGGTTATCCTTATTGGGAAAAATGGAAACTTATCAGGACAAATAAGAGCTGGCTATTCTTGTCACATTAACATTGGTGATAATGTAACTTGTACAAATAAAATATATATCACATCAGCAGAAAAAACAAAAATCATCATTGGAGATGATTGTATGTTTTCTACAGGTAACCAAATTCGTTCTGATGATGCTCACGCAATTTATGATGTTAATTCAGGAGAACGAGTAAATAAATCTAAAGATATTATTATTGGTGAACATGTATGGTTTGCTTTTAATTCAGTAATTTTATCTGGGAGCCAAATTGGAGAAGGTTCAGTTGTCGGGTTTGCTAGCATAGTAAAAGGGGAATACCTAAATAATTGTATAATTGTAGGAGCTCCCGCAAGATCTACTAAATATGACATTGCTTGGGAAAGACCTCATGTAATGCTCAGTGAACCTTGGATTAAAACCCATCAAAATCAAATAAAATCTAAAAAGGAATATTGGAATAAGACAATTGAAAATAAACCCATCTATGTAGGTCAAGGCGTATTTCATAATATACACAAATTAAATCCCTTTGAAGAATCCACCAATAAAACAAAATATCATCCTTATGTTGAATTATATTATATGTTTCTTCAGGAAAATAGAATTTATTTAAAGGGAATTGCGGCTATTATTGGGATTCCTTGCCCAGAATATAGTCCATGTATAAAAAACTACTTATTATTTATCAATGAAAGTTCATGTCACTCAAAGCAATTAGCAAAATTTTCAGATCCGAATATTAGTAGGAAGTTATTTAATGGTGATTATATTAGTTATGATAAAGCAGGTATGTTCAGTTTTAGAAATGAAGGTTTATCAATTGATAATATTCCTGATGGGACTTATAAATTGGAGATAAAATTAACTTTCAATAAATTAGAATATTATAGTGAACTTAAAAGTGAGGATTTTAAAGAATCGTTTTATCAAAATGATGAATTGATATTAAAACTATATGTTATTCAAAATAATGTTTATTTCGAAAAAATAACCAAGACTCTGTTATAACAAATTTACTATTGATATACATTAGATTCATAATATGAGTAAACTTAATAAACTTTTAAAAAATCCGGGAATATTTTTTAGGGATTATTTTATAAAGAAATACCCATTGTCCCTAGATGAACAAGGCCATAATTTATTGCATGAAAATATTTTGATTGAAAATGATTTTAGATTATATGATATTACTGCAAATGAATGTAATGAACCTGTTGATGTAGTTATTACATGGGTAAATAATCAAGCTCCTGATTGGGTAGCAAAGTTTGAATATTATAAAAATAAACAAATTAATGGCATTAATCCCATCTCCATAGATAATGCACGGTTTGAATATCATGGCGAGTTGTTTTATGTGATTAAAAGTATTAAAAATTTTATGCCATGGGTAAGAAATATATTTTTAGTTACGGACAATCAAATCCCAGAATTTAAGTTACCTGATAAAGTTGTTATTGTTGATCATAATCAAATAATTGATAAAAAACATCTTCCTACTTTTAATTCCCATGTGATAGAAGCTCATCTACATAATATACCTAATTTATCAGAGAACTTTATTTATTTTAATGATGATGTCTTTGTCGCTAGAGATTTACCTAAATCTCATTTTTTAAGTGGCAATAATTTATCATCTCTATTCCTAAATAATAAAAATTTAGATGTTATGCTCAAAAAAGGAATTAGTACTCCTACATTATTAGCATCGTTAAACTCTAGAAGACTATTATTTAAAAAGTATGGAAAAGATATAAATATTCCCTTAGTTCATACATACATACCGTTAAAAAAAACTTATTTTAATTTTGCATGGGATTATTTTTATAAAGATATTGGGGAATTTATTAATAATAGATTTAGAGCTGATAATGATATTAATTTAGCTACATTTTTAGTGCCATGGATGATGTACCTTGAAAGCCAATCAATATTGGCTCGTGATATTTGTTATTACTTTAATATTCGTTCAGCATTTGCTAATACAAATTACCGTGTTTTGTATTATAAAAAAAAAAATAATAATAATAAAATGCTGCCACATTCTATTTGTGCAAATGATTTTCTAACAAAAAAAATAGGATTACAGTATCAAGAAGATTTAATGAATTTTTTAAAGTCTTTTTATACTTAGTAATTTTATTATTAATTTACAAATAATTACAATAATAATGTTGGGTTGTTGTGACCATATATAAGGATTATATTACTATGTCAATACCGTATTTTGTATTATAAAAAAAAATAATAATAATAATAAAATGCTGCCACATTCTATTTGTGCAAATGATTTTCTAACAAAAAAATAAGATTACAGTATCAAGAAGATTTAATGAATTTTTTAAAGTCTTTTTATACTTAGTAATTTTATTATTAATTTACAAATAATTACAATAATAATGTTGGGTTGTTGTGACCATATATAAGGATTATATTACTATGTCAATACCGTATTTTGTATTATAAAAAAAAATAATAATAATAATAATAAAATGCTGCCACATTCTATTTGTGCAAATGATTTTCTAACAAAAAAATAAGATTACAGTATCAAGAAGATTTAATGAATTTTTTAAAGTCTTCTTATACTTAGTAATTTTATTATTAATTTACAAATACTTACAATAATAATGTTGGGTTGTTGTGACCATATATAAGGATTATATTACTATGTCAATAGATAAAAAATGGAAAAAATTCAAGAGAAATCCTAAGATCTTTTTCTCTGATATGTATCAAAAAAGAAAAAATAACATATTAAAATACACTCCGAAAAGAAGATATAAAACCGAACAAGTATTTACGGTTATATCAGCTGTATATGGTGTGGAAAAATATCTAAATGATTATTTTAAGAGTCTGGTAAATCAGACAATTGGTTTTAAATCACATATTCATTTAATTTTGGTTGATGATGATTCTCCTGATAACTCAGCAAAAATTATTCATGAATGGGTAGAAAAATATCCTGATAATATTACCTATATTCACAAAGAAAATGGTGGGCAAGCATCTGCACGTAATTTAGGTATGGATTTTGCGAAAACAAAATGGGTAAGCTTCATTGATCCAGATGACTTTATCTGTTTAGATTATTTCGAAGAAATTGCTAAAACTATTGATAATAATCCTAACTTAGGAATTATTAATTGTAATTTAGTATTTTTTTATGAAAAATCTAGACAATATAGCGACACTCATGCCTTGAAATATAAATTCCAAAATGGCGTTATATATACTTCTGGAAGTAATCTTGAAAAAAATATTATTATGTCCGCTAGTTCTTCTGTTTTTGATTTAAAAATAATTATTAATAATGGTTTACTTTTTCATAAGAAAGTGAAACCTACATTTGAGGATGCAAGATTTATTTCGGAATATTTATTCTATATGCAATCTCTTCAGGCTGCTTTTATACCTAACGCAAAATATTATTACAGGAAAAGAGCAGATGAGTCTTCAACTATTGATAAATCTTGGCAGGATACTCGCAAATATCTAGATATATTTGAATATGGTTACATTTTTATTCTAGAATTTTATCATAACAAAATGCAAGGCAAAGTACCAGAGTTTATTCAACGACAAGTATTATATGATTTATCATGGTATTGTAAGTATCTTTTGAACAATCCATCTCCTTTGGAAATTTTAGACGAAGAACAAAAGAAAAAATTTCATCAAAATGTAAAAAAAACTTTTAGATATATTAATAGAAAGGTAATTTTAGAATTTGAATTGGCTGGTATCTGGTTATTCTTTAAGATAGGAATGTTGGGGGCATTTAAAAATGATGATAGTTTTAAACAAACAGCTTATATCGAGAGATTTGATCAAGCTAAACAAGAAATATTAATTTCTTATAATTCCTTTGAAGATAGTGTAATTTCTGTGATGTTTGATGGTGAGGATACAATACCAAGGTACATAAAACAGAAGAGGCATACCTTCGCTGCAGAGTATTTTGTTACAACAAATAAAATGTGGATAAAATTACCTGATCATTTTAATAATTTTCAAATAATAATTAACGGTATTTTGTCGAGAATTTCACTTTCTGGTCAAGTTTTTAATAAATTAACTAGAGAAAGTTTATTTACTCACCTAAAAAAATTATTGCCTGAAAACCAAGATGAACATTGGATATTAATGGATAGAGATATTCAAGCAGACGATAACGCTGAGCATTTATATCGATATATAAATAAAAAACATCCTGAACAAAAAATTTATTATGTACTTTCAAAAGATTCTCATGATTGGAATAGATTAAAAGCAGATAATTTTAAATTACTAGATTTTAATTCTGCACAACATAAATTTTTATTAAAAAGAGCATCTAAGATTATCAGTAGTCATGCAGAGAAACATATCCATAATTTTTTTAGTGATAACTCTATGATAAAACAACAGTTTGTATTTTTGCAACATGGAGTAATAAGTCAAGATTTATCAACATGGTTAAATGGTAAACCTAATATTGATTTAATGATTACAAGTACTAAAGCGGAAAAAGACTCTATTACGTTTAATCAACAATACTATTTGACAGCAAAAGAAGTGGTTTTAACAGGTTTAGCAAGGCATGATTCCCTTTTTTTTAAACATAAAAAATTTTCATCAAATGATAAAATTATTTTAATTATGCCCACATGGAGAAATTATATTTTACCTGCAACTAAATTAGGGCAGTTTAAAAGAGATATAAATTCTAATTTTATGCTAACGCAATATGCAATTTATTGGCAAAGTTTTTTAAAAAATTCAAGGTTGAAAGAAATTTCAAATAAAAATATTAAGATAATTTTTGCACCACATAAAAATATAGAGCCTTATCTTGATAATTTTGAATTGCCTGCTTATATTGAAACATGGAAATCTCAGGAAGAGAGTATACAAAATTTATTTTTAAAATCTTCACTATTGGTAACTGATTATTCCTCTGTTGCTTTTGATATGGCTTTTTTGGAAAAACAAGTTATTTATTATCAATTTGATGAAGATGAGTTTTATTCAGGGAAACATACTTATACTAAAGGATATTTTGATTTTAGAAAAGATGGATTTGGTCCAGTAGTGACCAAAGAAAATGAGTTAATTGAAGCTATAGATAAAATTGTTCGTAATGGGTTTATTATTGAACAACCATACATATCTAGAATAAAAAATCTTTATCCTTTTAGAGATGGAAAATGTTGTGAGCGAATTTTTCAAGCCATCAAAAATTTAGATAAGCCTTCAACAAATAAATTTGTTGATTTAGAAATTTTGAAAAGGTTTATGTTAATGTCTAGTTATCATAGAGACTGGAACAGTGCTATAGAACGTTCGAAAAGAATTTTATTACTTGGTGACAACAAACATAAAAATATTGCGTACCAAATTTTAGCCGAAGCGAGTTACCATCAATATCAACCATCAATATTTTTTGATAATGCTGATATAAATTTTGAACAAATTAAAGATAACAAAACCAAAGCTTTGATTTTAATGGCTTGTGAAAAATGGGAGGAAGCTTATTCATACTGGGATATAGCAATTAATAAACAAGAGATTGATTACTATTATCAATTAATGTGTTATCAACATATTTATCATCAAGGACATAAATTAGCAATTAACATTTCAGATTTAGAAAAACTAACTGAAAATAAAAGTGTTTTATATTTATTTAAAGCATTAATATATAATTCTCAACAGAATTTAGAGGATGCAATAAAACAACTTAATTTATGTCTAACTTATAATACCTCTTCTTTATTTTTGAAAAGATATCAACCCCAATTATTGTTAGCCGATATATATAGGCGTATAGGTGAATTAGCTAAATGTCACTCACAATTAATTGATTTTGAAAAACATACTAGAAATAATACGCAATGTCGTATTCAAATAGCTAAATTAGCTTTGAAAA
>NZ_LZHQ01000025.1 GCF_001690655.1 Gilliamella sp. Occ3-1 | reverse complement strand
TTTGATTACTTAATAACTTTAGCAACAACACCTGCACCAACAGTACGACCACCTTCACGAATCGCAAAACGTAAACCTTCTGCCATTGCAATTGGGTGAATTAAGGATACTGTCATTTTAATGTTATCTCCAGGCATTACCATCTCTACACCTTCTGGTAATTCGATAGTACCAGTTACGTCAGTTGTACGGAAGTAGAACTGTGGACGGTAACCTTTGAAGAATGGAGTGTGACGACCACCTTCATCTTTGCTTAAAATATACACTTCTGATTCAAAATCAGTATGTGGAGTGATTGAACCTGGTTTTGCAAGTACTTGACCTCGTTCGATTTCTTCACGTTTTGTACCACGTAGTAATACACCAACGTTTTCACCTGCACGACCTTCGTCTAGCAATTTACGGAACATTTCAACACCAGTACAAGTTGTTTTAGTAGTTGGCTTGATACCAACAATTTCAACTTCTTCACCAACTTTAATTACACCGCGTTCAACACGACCAGTTACTACTGTACCACGTCCTGAAATTGAGAATACGTCTTCAATTGGTAATAGGAATGGTTTGTCGATATCACGCTCTGGCTCTGGAATATAGCTATCTAATGCTTCTGCTAATTCAACAATTTTGTCTTCCCATGCTGCATCGCCTTCTAACGCTTTAAGCGCAGAACCACGAATTACTGGTGTATCATCACCTGGGAAATCATATTGAGATAGAAGTTCACGTACTTCCATTTCAACTAATTCTAATAATTCTTCGTCATCAACCATATCACATTTATTTAAGAATACGATGATGTAAGGAACACCTACTTGACGACCTAAAAGGATGTGTTCACGAGTTTGTGGCATAGGACCATCTGTTGCTGCCACTACTAAGATAGCACCATCCATTTGTGCAGCACCAGTGATCATGTTTTTAACATAGTCAGCATGGCCTGGGCAGTCTACGTGTGCATAGTGACGAGTTGGTGTATCGTATTCAACGTGTGAAGTGTTGATGGTGATACCACGTGCTTTTTCTTCCGGTGCGTTATCGATTTGATCGAATGCACGAGCTTGACCGCCGTATTTTTTTGCAAGTACAGCTGTAATTGCAGCTGTTAAAGTTGTTTTCCCGTGGTCAACGTGGCCGATTGTACCAACGTTAACGTGGGGTTTTGTACGTTCAAATTTTTCTTTAGACATCTTAATGTTCCTTTATTAAATCGCTTCCCTTAAGTTATTAAGGGGAGCGTTACTTTATTTAGATAAAAATTATTTCGCTTTACGAGCTTCAATAATTGCGGTTGCAATATTTGTTGGTGCTTCATTGTACTTCAAAAACTCCATTGAGTAAGAAGCACGACCTTGAGTTTGTGAACGAAGATCTGTTGCGTAACCAAACATTTCTGAAAGTGGAACTTGTGCTTTAACTGTTTTACCAGTTGCAGTATCATCCATTCCTTCGATCATACCTCGACGGCGATTTAAATCACCGATAACATCACCCATATAATCTTCTGGAGTTTCGACTTCTACTTTCATAATTGGTTCTAAAAGCACAGGTTTAGCTTTCATGAAGCCGTCTTTAAATGCCATTGAACCAGCAATTTTAAATGCCATTTCTGATGAGTCAACATCATGGTAAGAACCATCAAAGATAGTAACTTCAACATCAACGATTGGGTAACCAGCAAGAACACCATTTTTCATTTGTTCTTGACAGCCTTTGTCAACTGCAGGGATGTATTCTTTAGGAACCACACCACCAACAATTTCATTGTTGAATTTGTAGCCTTCGCCACCAGCCTCTAATGGTTTTATTTTTAACCACACATGACCGTACTGACCACGACCACCAGACTGACGAACAAATTTACCTTCTTGTTCTACTTCATTGCGAATTGTTTCACGGTAAGCAACTTGTGGTTTACCGACATTTGCTTCCACTTTAAATTCACGTTTCATACGATCAACGATAATTTCTAAGTGAAGCTCACCCATACCAGAAATAATAGTTTGACCTGACTCTTCATCAGTGTGAACACGGAATGAAGGGTCTTCTTGAGCAAGTCTACCTAAAGCAAGACCCATTTTTTCTTGGTCAGCTTTAGTTTTTGGTTCAACAGCAACCGAAATTACGGGTTCTGGGAATTCCATTCTTTCAAGAATAATTGGTGCGCTTTCAGCACAAAGAGTATCACCTGTTGTGACATCTTTAAGACCAATTGCAGCAGCAATATCGCCCGCACGAACTTCTTTAATTTCTTCACGTTTGTTAGCATGCATCTGAACGATACGACCAAAACGTTCTTTTTTATCTTTTACAGAGTTAAGAACAGTATCACCAGAGTTAACAACACCAGAGTAAACACGGAAAAATGTTAAGTTACCAACAAATGGGTCTGTTGCAATTTTGAACGCTAAAGATGAGAATGGTTCATCATCACTTGAGTGACGTTCAGCAGCTTCACCATTTGGTAATTCACCTTTGATTGCAGGTACATCAGTTGGTGCTGGTAAATACTCAATAACCGCATCAAGCATGAATTGTACACCTTTGTTTTTAAAGGCACTACCACAAGTTACTAAGATGATTTCGTTGGCAAGTACGCGCTCACGCAATGCCGCTTTTACTTCTTGTTCAGTTAACTCTTCACCGCCAAGGTATTTTTCCATTAACTCTTCACTTGCTTCAGCTGCAGTTTCTATTAAGAAAGAACGCCATTCTTCAACTTGGTCAACCATGTCCGCTGGCACATCTTCATAAGTAAACGTTACACCTTGATCAGCATCATTCCAGTTAATTGCTTTACGTTTAAGTAAATCAACAACACCAGTAAATCCTTCTTCAGCACCGATTGGTAAAACTAAAGGAACTGGAACTGCTGCTAAACGAGTTTTAATTTGATCAACAACACGTAAGAAGTTGGCTCCCATACGGTCCATTTTGTTGACAAATGCAATACGTGGAACTTTATATTTGTTTGCTTGACGCCATACAGTTTCTGATTGAGGTTGAACACCGCCAACCGCACAGTAAACCATTACTGCACCATCAAGAACACGCATGGAACGTTCAACTTCGATTGTAAAGTCAACGTGTCCTGGTGTGTCGATGATGTTGATACGGTGTGGTTCAAATTGTTGTCCCATACCTGACCAGAATGCTGTTGTTGCCGCAGATGTGATAGTAATACCACGTTCTTGTTCTTGTTCCATCCAGTCCATGGTAGCTGCGCCATCATGAACTTCACCAATTTTGTGACTAACACCAGTATAAAACAAAATACGTTCAGTCGTTGTTGTTTTACCTGCGTCAATATGTGCACTGATACCGATGTTACGGTAGCGTGCTATAGGGGTTGTACGAGCCATATTAATCCTCTGTTTAGAATCGTTTGCTTAATAAAACATCATTTTGGTGACTAATAGCAGATAAGGGCTATCAGTCCTAATTCAAGTCACTTATACAACTATAAGAGAGAATATTACCAACGATAGTGTGCAAACGCTCTATTAGCTTCAGCCATACGATGAACATCTTCGCGTTTTTTCACAGCAGTACCTTTGTTTTCAAAAGCATCCATAAGTTCATTCGCTAGGCGTAAAGCCATTGATTTATCGCCACGTTTACGTGCAGCATCTACAATCCAACGCATTGCAAGTGCATTACGACGAACTGGACGCACTTCAACAGGAACTTGGTATGTAGAACCACCAACGCGACGTGACTTAACTTCTACAGTTGGTCTTACGTTATCTAATGCAACTTCAAAAGCTGCTAAGTGGTCTTTTCCACTACGCTCAGCTAATTTATCAAGAGCTGAATATACGATTGATTCTGCGATAGATTTTTTACCATCTATCATTAAAATATTTACAAATTTCGCCAGTAACTCTGAACCGAACTTCGGATCAGGAAGAATTTTTCTTTGACCGACAACATGACGACGTGGCATTGGAATACTCCGTTTATATGTTATAAATTTTCAGGTTTACCCAAAACTCAAATGAGTTAAATGGAATTATATAGTTTGGCCTTACTTAACGGAGTTCCATTAAGCTTTAGGTCGTTTAACACCGTATTTAGAACGGCTTTGTTTGCGATCTTTAACACCTGCGCAGTCTAATGCACCGCGAACAGTGTGGTAACGAACACCAGGTAAGTCTTTAACACGACCACCACGGATTAAAATTACACTATGTTCTTGTAGATTGTGACCTTCACCACCGATATAAGAAGTAACTTCAAAACCGTTGGTTAAACGTACACGACATACTTTACGTAATGCTGAGTTTGGTTTTTTCGGTGTAGTTGTGTAAACACGAGTACAAACACCGCGTTTTTGCGGGCATGCTTCAAGGGCAGGAACGTTGCTTTTTGCTTCCTTTAGTGCTCTTGGTTTGCGTACCAGCTGATTAATTGTTGCCATTAATAAGCTCCTGATTAATTAAAATAAATTTAAAATTGCTTTTTAGATACGTAATTAATAACTGTAGACCAAAACCTATGTGTATAAGTTCTGGGTCGCAAGATTCTAGACCCCAGGGGAGATAATGTCAAGTTTTTGCGATCAATAAGTTCTTGATCTTGGTGTTAATTATTTATCGAAGGCGGTCGCTATTTTAATAGAAAGACACTAGATTTTAATTTTTATAATTAGGTACTGGGTATAGCACAATAAGTGCGTTAGGTATCTTAGAAAAATTTCCCCATCGTAAGTAACGATGGGGGGCATTTTTAATGATGATCAATAAAAATAAATTTTAAAGCAAATAGTAAAGCAAAAATTATTACACAAAGATTTAATTGTTTAAATTTGCCAGTAAAGGTTTTTAACACTACATAAGAGATAAAACCTAGTGCAACCCCTTCAGTAATTGCAAAGGCAAATGGCATCATAATTGCTGTAATAAAAGCGGGTGTTGCCTCTGTTAAGTCAGACCAGTTAACTTTAACTAGGCTGGAAACCATTAAGATCCCAACAAAGATAAGTGCGCCTGATGTTGCATAGGTAGGTACTAAATGTGCCAGTGGCGAGAAAAAGGCTACCAATAAGAATAATAGTCCAACTACTACTGCGGTTAATCCTGTTCGACCGCCCACAGAGATACCTGCGGAACTTTCAATATAAGTTAACACTGATGATGTACCAAATAATCCACCCAAAGAGGAGCTAAAACTATCAATTAACAGCGCTTGACGCATTTTGGGGAATCGACCTTTTTCGTCACTAATTCCTGCTTTATCTGTTAGTGCTAAAATAGTGCCTGATGAGTCGAATAAGCTGACAATCATTATTGAAAAAATAACGCCCATGATACCGATATTAAGCGAACCTGCTAAATCTACATGACCAACAACACTAGTTACACTTGGTGGCATAGATATAATACCTTGGTAAGTGATATTTGGATCGAGCCATAGTGCTAATAAAGTTACAACTAAAATTGAAATTAATACTGCTGCATGAAAGTTACGCGCCGCTAAAATAACAATGATGAAAAAACCTAGTGATCCTAATAGGACTTTAAGCGATAAGATATTCCCCATAGTTAATAGTGTAGAAGGAGAAGCGACTACAATGCCCATATTTTGAAATCCCATAAAAGCAATAAATAGTCCAATACCTGCACTAATACCTACACGCAGACATTGTGGAATATGTTCAATTAACCAGTGACGAACTTTAAATAGTGATAACGCAAAAAAGATTAAAGAACCCCAAAATATCGCTCCCATACCAATTTGCCAAGAATAGCCCATTGCCCCACATATGCCATAGGCAAAAAAGACGTTAAGCCCCATGGCAGGTGCTAATGCAATTGGTAAATTGGCAAATAGCCCCATTAAAATGGTAGCAAAGGCTGTTACGATACAAGTTAGAACAAAAACAGCAGAAGTATCCATACCTGTTGCTGATAAGATGGAAGGATTCACGAAGATGATATAAACCATTGTTAAAAAGGTAGTACAACCAGCGATAATTTCAGTACCGATAGTTGTTTTTTTCTCTTTCAATTGAAAGGTTTTTTCGAATATTGACTTCATAAGTTTAGGCCTAATTTAGATTGATAAGTAAGAGTAAAAGTTTATAAACAGTTTTACCTATTTTTTACTAAAGGGGAAAAATAAAAAAGATGAGGAGTATTTACTCCGCACCTTCAAATAAACAAAAATTTTCCAGCGTCAATTATTGCTAGTTATTTATTTTGGTCAAGCGTTATTCTAGTTATTTCTCTTTGCTGTATTATAATGCTACAGAATCAGGTTTATTTAACGTGATTTTTACTTTAAGAATTCTATGACTTTCTACTTCAGCTACTTCAAATAAATAATCGCCAATTTGCAAGGTTTCACCAACATTGAGTAAATGTTGAGCTTTTTCCATTAATAGCCCCGCTAGGGTATGATATTCACGTTTATCATCGATCGGTATTGGTACAAAACGGACTAGCTCTTCAACTGGAATATAACCATTAGCAATCCAGCTATTATCATCTAGACATTGAATATCATGTTTAGCATCAATTTCCTCTTCTTCTGTTGGAAAATCACCAGCAATGGTTTCGATAATATCTGTTACCGAGACAACCCCCTGCATTGAACCAAATTCATCAACCACAAAAGCAAAATGAGTTTTGGCCTTTTTAAATTGTTCTAATGCAACCAGTAACGATACGGTTTCTGGAAAGATTAAAGGTTGTTTGATTAGTGAGTGTATATCGATCGGTGCTTTGCTTTGTAGTACATCTTTTAAAAGGTCATTAACTTGGATAATACCTAAAGGCTCATCAATTGAGTCATTATCAGTGACAACTAAACGAGAATGAGGATTATCAAAAATTTCTTTTATTATAACATCACGATCGTCATTAATATTGACCATATCAACATCAAGTCGAGATGTCATAATGCTACTGACCGAACGCTGTGCAAGTCCAAGTACTCGTTCAACCATGCTGAGTTCTTGATGATTAAACACTGATACTTTTTTATTAGTATCAGATACGATATCAATATTATGAGTATCTGGATCTTCCTCAGCATCACCTTTTAGTAGATGTAAAATAGCTTCTGCAGTACGTTCTCGTAGCGGTTTTTTATTTAATGCTTTACGGCGATTTAGTATGGCTAATTGATTAAAAAATTCAATCATGATTGAGAAACCGATCGCCGCATATAAGTAACCTTTTGGAATAATAAAATCAAAACCTTCGGCAACAAGGCTAAATCCTATCATTAATAAGAAGCTCAAACATAGGATCACAATGGTTGGATGGGCGTTGACAAAATTAGCCAATGGTTTGCTTGCAACCATCATAATGCCTATTGCTATGCAAACGGCAATAATCATCACAGGGATATGTTCGACCATTCCAACAGCTGTAATGACTGAATCAAGCGAGAACACAGCATCAAGTACAACTATTTGAGCAACGACAGTCCAGAAGTGAGATGTCTTTTTAGGTTTACCATCTTCATTTGATGTGCCTTCAAGGCGTTCATTTAGCTCCATGGTAGCTTTAAATAGCAAAAATATACCACCAATTAGCATAATTAGTTGTCGGGCATTAAAACTGATCTCGGATATCGAAAATAGCGGTGTAGTAAGTGTGACTAACCAACCCGTAAACATTAATAATAAAATTCGAGTGATTAATGCAAAAGCAAGACCGGTAACGCGGGCTTTATCTCGTTGTTGGGGGGGAAGTTTCTCGGCAAGAATGGCTATAAAAACAATGTTATCAATACCAAGGACGATTTCAAGTACAACCAGAGTGGATAAGCCAATCCAGATTGTAGGATCCATGATCCATTCCATATGTCAGGTGATTACCTCTAATAAATACAGCACATGCTGCGTTGTAATTCTGTCTGTAATTGAGCAAATAATCAATAAAATATTTATAAAAATTGCATATCCTGTTAAAAACTTTCCGGTAACTATATGTTTCAGTATAAATTTAGCTTTTCCAAAATGTTGGTGTGAATAAAACTAGTAAGGTAAATATTTCTAATCGCCCAAATAACATGTCAACCACCATTACCCATTTTACTATATCACTGACACTAGCAAAATTATCACTTACACTACCAAGACCGACCCCTAAATTGTTAAGTGATGATGCTACTATGTAAAAAGAGTCAGTGGCATCAATGCCTGTTGCCATAATAATAAATAAGCTAACTAAAAAGACCAACGTATATGCAGAAAAGAATCCCCAAATCGCTTCGATTATGCGTTCAGAAACCACGCGATTATTTAATTTTAAAGTATAAATAGCGTTAGGATGAATAAGGCGCTTTAGTTCACGTGAGCCTTGCATAAACAAAATTAACACACGAACCACTTTTAAACCGCCACCCGTTGATCCCGCACAACCACCAATAAATGAAGCGCACAATAAAAAGATTGGTAATGATGATGGCCATGTGTTGATATCATCGACACTAAAGCCTGCTGTTGATGATATGGATACTACTTGTAAGATAATTTTATCAATGCTCAGGCGGTGTGGTTTATAGAAATAAATAACAATTGTGCAGATAGCAACTAGTATCAGTAGAATAAATATAAATATTCTTAACTCTTGATCACGCCAGTACTCTTTAATCGAAAAGCCACTTAGTGCGGCAAAATGGAGCGCAAAATTACAGCCGGATAAAATCAAAAAGAGGGTGACAATGTAATTGATTACCGGACTATTAAAATAGGCTAAATTATCATCATGGGTTGAAAACCCTCCCATTGATATTGTAGAGAAACTATGTGACACAGCATCAAATACATTCATACCGGCCAGCCAGAGACAAATAGCACAAAGCGTTGTTAGCAAAATATAAATTGACCAAAGTGTTTTAGCTGTTTCAGCAATACGTGGACGCATTTTACTGTCTTTTTGCGGACCGGGAATTTCGGCACGATAAAGTTGCATTCCCCCTACCCCCAGTAATGGTAAGATAGCAACAGCTAGCACAATAATCCCCATCCCTCCAAGCCATTGCAATAATTGGCGATAGAAAAGTAAAGCTTTAGGTAGATGATCTAACTTAACAATTGTGGTGGCACCTGTTGTGGTTAAGCTTGAAAATGATTCAAAAAATGCAGTATTTAAATTTAAATTAATATGTGTATCAAAAATAAAAGGAAAAGCGCCAATTGATCCTAGAACAACCCAAAATAGTACGACGATAAAAAAGCCTTCACGTGTGCTCAGCTCGTGGCGATGATTACGATTAGGAAACCATAGTGCAATTCCTAAAATTAAGGCAACAAAAAAAGAGCGAACAAAAATTGTACCAGCCCCATCGCGATAGATTAATGCAACAAGTGCTGGTAATAACATGAATATCGATAATAGGGATACTAATAAACCGATAATTCGTAAAATTGATCGCCAATGCATCATGATGATAGTCTCTACTTAAATCCACGTGATGCTTTGATAAGATCATAGGCCGCTTGAATCTCTTGTGCACGTTTTTTGGCGGCTTCAAGCATCTCTTTCGGTAAGCCTTTCGATACTAACTTATCAGGATGATGCTCATTCATTAATTTACGATAAGCTCTTTTTATTTCTGAGATTTCAGCTGTAGCTGCAACACCTAAAATTTTGTAAGCATTTTGTAGGTCGGATTGTGGTGAGCGACCTTGATAATTTCCATAATTATTACTGCGTTGGTATTGGCCTCGTTGTCCGTGTTGGTTACTATAGCCATTTTGACGGAAGTGATAACTTCCCATCATCATTTGGATATATATTGCCATTTGTTGACGCGGAATATTAAATTCTTCAGCCACAATAAATAAAATTTGTTGTTCTTTCTCGTCTAAAACGCCATCAACTAATGCGGCTTGGATCAATTGCTCACAAAAAATATTTAACACATTACGTCGAAAACGATATTGTGCGTATAGCTCAGCCAAACGAGATCTTAGTGGGTAGTCACTTGCTTTACCATTATTAAATGAATCTTGTGCTAGTTTTCGGCCGTTTCGGTCAAGTTGTAATCTATCCATAAATTGACTAGCAAGATTAATATCATCTTGTGTGACGACCCCTTTAGCTTTACTTAAGTGACCTAGAACTTCAAAAACAACAGTTAAATAAAGTGTTGGATTTGCTTGTGTTCTTTGTTCGGTCAATTTATTACAAAACGTGCGGTAAAGCATTGGCCCAACAAAAAGCCCAAGAATAAATCCCCATCCTGTTTTTAATACAGTGCTCAAAACAAAGCCTGCAATTATTGCCCAGATAAAAGACATATTATTCGTTCACCTCTATTTTATCTATCTTTTGTAAACCTCTCGGTAATGGTGTACCTTTTCGTGCTCGCTCTACCTTAAATTTTTGTAAATCAGCAGGATATAATGTAAGTTTGCGTTTACCAGCATATAACGTTATTGAGTTGTCTTGCTTAATTAATAGAGTATAAGCAAGGCAGTCATCAGCATCTGAAAGTGATACAATTTTATTTCCTTTACCTTTAGCGAGCTCAGGTAAATCTTTTACAGGAAATATGAGCATTCTCCCTGCTTTGGTGATTGATAGTAGTAAACTATCTTCAGATGTGATTTCAATTGGTGGTAATATTTTAGATTCTTTAGGCAAATTAATAATTGCTTTACCATTACGATTGCGAGCAACCAAATCACTAAATTGACCAATAAATCCATAACCAGCACTTGAAGCAAGTAATAATTTTTGGTTATCATTTTGAGACATGAGCACATGTTCAACTGTTGCACCAGCGGGTAGTGCTAATTTACCAGTTAATGGTTCGCCTTGACTTCGTGCTGATGGTAACGTGTTTGGCTCTATAGCATAACTACGTCCCGTTGAATCGATGAAAATAACAGGTTGATTACTTTTGCCTTTGGCGGCAGCTTTAAAACTATCACCGGATTTATAACTTAAACCAGTAGGATCAATATCATGACCTTTTGCTGTTCTTACCCAACCCATTTCAGATAAAACGACAGTAACAGGTTCAGATGGTGTTAACTCTTGTTCACTAATAGCTTTAGCTTCACTGCGCTCAACAATTGGAGAACGACGGTCATCACCATATTTTTCAGCATCCTCTTTTAGCTCTTTTTTAATTAAATTACTCAATTTTTTAGGTGAAGCTAACAAAGCTTGCAGATGATCACGCTCTTTTGCAAGCTCACTTTGTTCGCCTTTAATGCGCATCTCTTCAAGTTTGGCTAAATGGCGAAGTTTTAACTCTAAAATCGCTTCGGCTTGAATTTCAGTTAAGGCAAAACGATTAATTAATTCTTGTTTAGGTTCATCTTCGTGACGAATAATTTCGATGACTTCATCAATATTTAAAAAAGCAATTAATAAGCCATCGAGAGTATGGAGTCTTTTTAATATTTTATCTAAACGGTAATTTAAACGTCGAGTGACGGTATTTTTTCGATACTCTAACCATTCAGTTAGAATTTCAACTAAGCCTTTTACTGATGGGCGATTATCAAGCCCAATCATATTCATATTAACCCGATAACTTTTTTCGAGATCGGTTGTGGCAAATAGATGATTCATCACTTGCTCTAAATCTACTCGATTTGAACGTGGCACAATAACCAGACGAGTTGGATTTTCGTGATCAGACTCATCACGTAAATCTTCAATTAAAGGTAGTTTTTTGGCTCGCATCTGAGAAGCTATTTGTTCTAAGATTTTAGCACCCGAAACTTGATGAGGCAGATCTGTAATTACAATATCACCTTCTTCTTTCTTCCAAACAGCACGCATACGGATTGAACCACGCCCCGTTTTATAGATTTTCGCTATGTCTTCTGGTGAAGTAATAATTTCAGCTTCTGTTGGGAAATCGGGGCCTTGTATGTGAGCCATTACTTCGTTGATCGTCGCATTGGGGTTATCAGCAAGCATAATTGCCGCATTCGCGACTTCACGGAGGTTATGAGGTGGTATATCAGTTGCCATGCCGACCGCGATACCTGTTGTACCATTTAATAAAATGTTGGGTAATCTAGCCGGTAACATTTTAGGTTCTTGTAAAGTACCATCAAAGTTAGGCGTATAATCAACCGTTCCTTGTCCTAGTTCACCTAATAGTAGTTCGGCATATTTTGACAAACGTGATTCAGTGTAACGCATAGCGGCGAATGATTTAGGATCATCAGGAGCCCCCCAGTTACCTTGCCCATCAACTAATGGATAGCGATATGAAAATGGTTGCGCCATGAGCACCATCGCTTCATAACAGGCACTATCACCATGAGGATGATATTTACCAAGCACATCCCCGACGGTACGCGCAGATTTTTTAAATTTGGCTTGTACGTTAAGTCCTAATTCAGACATAGCATAAACAATGCGTCGTTGCACTGGTTTTAAGCCATCCCCAATAAATGGCAAGGCACGATCCATAATGACATACATTGAGTAGTTTAAATAGGCACTTTCGGTAAAAGTGCGTAACGACTGGATTTCTACTCCGTCATGAGTTATCTCACTCATTATTGTTCCTCTAAATCATTCTGTTTGTTAGACATCAAGTTCAACTTGATCGCCTTTTTCTTGTAACCATTCGCGGCGATCTTCTGAGCGTTTTTTAGCAAGTAGCATATCCATTAATGCCATCGTTTGCTCAGCATCATCAAGCGAAAGCTGCACTAAACGACGCGTATTGGGATCCATTGTTGTTTCGCGTAGTTGTAGTGGATTCATTTCACCTAGACCTTTAAAGCGCTGCACATTGGGCTTGCCTTTTTTACGTTTAAGCTGTTCTAAAATGCCTTCTTTTTCTTCTTCATCTAGGGCGTAATGAACTTCTTTTCCTAAATCGATACGGTAAAGCGGCGGCATAGCAACAAAGACATGCCCATGTTCAATCATGGTACGAAAGTGCCGAACAAATAAAGCACAAAGTAATGTTGCAATATGTAGTCCATCTGAGTCGGCATCGGCTAAAATACAGATTTTACCATAACGTAATTGGCTTAAATCATCGCTATCTGGATCGATACCGATAGCAACAGAAATATCATGGATTTCTTGTGAGCCTAGTACTTCATCGGACGAGACTTCCCATGTATTTAAGATTTTGCCTTTAAGAGGCATAATGGCTTGATATTCACGATCTCGTGCTTGTTTAGCCGAACCTCCCGCAGAATCTCCTTCCACTAAAAACAGTTCAGTACGACTTAAGTCTTGTGATGAGCAATCGGCCAATTTGCCTGGTAATGCTGGACCACTGGTTAATTTCTTTCGAATGACTTTTTTGGACGCTTTTAAGCGTTTTTGTGCACTTGAAATTACCATTTCAGCTAGTAATTCGGCTATTTGTACATTTTGATTCAACCAAAGACTAAATGCATCTTTCACAATAGCCGAAACAAATGCCGCACTTTGGCGCGATGATAAGCGCTCTTTAGTTTGACCCGCAAACTGAGGCTCTTGCATTTTGACTGAAATAACATAGGCACAGCGTTCCCATATATCATCGGCGGTTAATTTTAGTCCTCGTGGTAACAAATTGCGAAACTCACAAAACTCACGCATTGAGTCTAATAATCCTTGGCGTAAACCATTAACATGGGTGCCACCTTGTACGGTTGGGATTAAGTTAACGTAACTTTCAGTTAATAATTCTCCACCTTCTGGCATCCAAAGCAGTGCCCATTCTACGGCTTCTGTTTCGCCGGTATGATTACCTGTAAAAGGCGTTTCAGGTAAAAGAGAGTAACCGCTGACAGATTCCATTAGATAATCTTTTAGGCCATCTTCATAACACCAACGTTGTTCGGTATTATTGATTTCATCTTTAAAAATAATTTCAAGGCCAGGGCAAAGCACCGCTTTAGCTTTTAGTAGATGTGATAAGCGTGGGACAGAAAATCTAGGCGAATCAAAATATTTTTCGTCAGACCAAAAATGAACTTTGGTACCTGTATTACGACGACCACAAGTGCCCGTAATATGCAGATCTTCAACTTTATTACCGTTTTCAAAAGCTATTTCGTACACTTGTCCATCACGATGAACTGTAACTTCAACACGTTTTGATAATGCATTGACTACCGAAATACCTACACCATGTAAGCCACCTGAAAATTGGTAATTTTTGTTCGAGAACTTTCCGCCAGCATGTAAACGACAAAGCAATAATTCAATCGCGGGTACACCTTCTTCAGGGTGAATATCAACCGGCATTCCTCGCCCATCGTCGATAACTTCTAGTGAATTATCTTGAAAAAGGGTAACCTTAATTTTACGAGCATGACCTGCGATAGCTTCATCAACACTGTTATCAATGACTTCTTGCCCTAAATGGTTTGGTCGGCTTGTGTCAGTGTACATTCCAGGTCGATGACGAACTGGATCAAGCCCTTTTAAGACTTCAATATCAACGGCATTATAAGTAGATTGCGACATAATTTCTATTTATTCGAATAAATGACGGCTATTATACCAATCTTTGCACAATAAGACCAAGGTCAATGGTTAAGGCGCTTAACAAAGTGACAATATAAGCTATCAATTAGGTAAGGTAACCTAAACAATACAATTTTTTTAAGAAGTAAAATAAAATTTATTTATAAAAATTCAGAAACATTTATACTTGCTCCTGATGTTAGTTGTTAATTAGTACTTATTTCATGGATTTATTTTGACTTTTTAATAAAAAGATAAAATAAAAATAATAAAATCAATATTGGAAAAGGAAATTAATAATGTTAAAAACAGTTATTTACCAATTTAGGAAATTCAATAGCAATTATAAGCATTTTATCGTTTCGATTTTTACCTCTTTTTTTCATTCTTTTAAAAAACAATTTTATAAAACAAAATATATATTACATTATTTTGTATTATGCTTATTTTTAATGATCTCCCATACCTATTATGCTAATGCGTTAACAGCTAAGACATTAGATGTGATACACGGTCATGCCCCCTATCTTTCTTTTGATAGTGGCGCTACCAAAGGAGAAATTCAAGCATTATTAGGCATAAGACTATCTGATGGGCGTGAGTATGTGCCAGAAATGGGCAGGTCAAATTTATACCCAAATGCTATGATAGCTTCTCCGGATGAGATAATTGAGTTACCAAGTAGTGCAGAATCTTTTGACAGTATCCAAACTCTTATACCGTTATCGAGTAATAGCAGTTACCCGAAGATTAATTTAAGAGATCTAATAGTGACAAATAATTATTGGGTGGATGATGATGGCGATAATAATGTCGATATGACTGGTCTACTAGAGCTTATATGGTATGATGTAAATAGTGTTGACATTACAAACACTATCAAAAACAATCCTACGAGTAAATTTGATCCCTGCTCAGCACCTTATCAGTTACATCTTAAAGTAAGAGATGCTCAACTATCGACTTTGTATGGCGAACCCAAGATAACAAATTTTGGTACGTCGTGGAGTCTTGGTAGTGCAAGTCAAACATATATTCTTAATCCAAAAATATCAGCAAATGAAGCACGGATTTGTTATGCCCAACCTCTGGGAATGTATGGTATGCCAGGTAAAAACTGGAACAACTTGCATGGCTTTCATGTAAATAATATTAATAATCCAAAGGATAATTTTCCAACTACGGGGGCAGATAATCTCAGTTTTTATTTACTGTTAACAGGTATTACACCTCAACAAGTAATCAATGCTAATGGCACTACGGTTTCAGCTGTAAGTGGAGGTAGTTCGGTGAATATATTATTAAGTGCAGAAAAACTTAACCAAAATTCAAATCAAAATAAATTACAATTAAAAATAACATTAAAAGGCCCAAATAAAGATTCAAATAATAAAAACTTTAATCCCTCTTTGTTTAAACTTTACGCAGACAGTAACCACAACCAGCTACTTTATAGTTTTAAGTTAGAGCGTTGGTATATAGCGAAACCGGATTTGGGTACAGATTATAACCAAGCTAAAAATTTTTGTAATGGTTTAGGTAGTAATTATCGTGTTCCTAGCGTTGGGGATTATACCAATGCGAATGACGGTTATTCTTGGATGTGGGGCGAGCCAGGGCAAAAAAATGAAAGTTTGAGACAACTCAGTTACCAAAGAGGTAATCGATGGATAGGTGGTCTATTTAATGAGTGGGGATCTTTTAATACTAATGTTAGTGATTGGAATTTTCCACCATACTGGGCATCTGAGTCGTATCAAGACAAACAGTATATCATCATGAGTTATGGACAAATTTTTTTAAATAATCCTGATAGTATTGCCGGATTAGCTTGTGTGACACCTTAAAAGATATAGTTTGGTTAAGTAAATATCACTATCAAATGACAACTAACAAAGTGAAACTTAGGTGAGCTACACTAATGCATATTTTTTAAGAGAGACATTATTAAAAATTTTGAGTGTTAAATTAGTTAGTTTTAAGAGGATTGTTAACGTAACATTATATTATTAAAACAATCCTTGTTTATCTATTTTAGAAATTACCCACGTTGATTGCAGCAATTTGAGAAATTACTGACTAGGATAAGAGATATGGCGTATATCATTAAGGAATAAATAACCATCCCCGATTTGAGCAAATGTTTTATGGTATCAGTTGTCCAACCATTTTTATAACTTGCTAAAAAAACCTGATTAAAGCTATTCGTCACTTAAGCCAGTGTAAAAACAAACGTTATAAAACCATTAATTATTGAATTAAATATTCATTTAAATTTGAAAAATTTGCTGAAAATAAATTAAGGCAACAAGCTAAAACACTATAATAAAAACTATTCGGGAAAACGACTATTTGTAGACACAAAATGTTTACTTTTACTTAAAAATTAAAGAAATCAGAAACCAGAGAATATTTATTCATTGGCATAGATAGGGTTTACTATTTTAATAATTAGCGTGGCTGGTAGAATAACCATGACTTCAACCACGCTATTATTACTTTGCTTTTTATATTGCGATATTAACCAAAAAACGTTTTTACTTTATCAAAAAAGTTTTTTTCTTTGGGGCTATGTTTAGCGTTTTTATCGGCTTTAAAGCTTTCGCCTAATTCTTTAAGCAACTCTTTTTGTTTATTGGTTAAATTAACTGGTGTTTCAACCACAACATGGCAGTAAAGATCACCTATAGCATTACCACGCAATGATTTTATGCCTTTGCCTCGTAGTCGGAACATTTTTCCTGTTTGAGTTTCAGCAGGAATTGTTAAGCTGACCTTGCCATTAAGGGTCGGCACTTCAACTTCGCCACCAAGTGATGCTAATACAATATTAATTGGAATTTCACAATGTAAGTTTGTACCGTCTCGTTCAAAAATAGCATGTGATTTAACTTGCACTTGTACGTATAAATCACCAGATGGCGCACCATTTAATCCAGCTTCACCTTCACCAGAAAGTCGGATACGATTTCCTGTATCAACACCAGCAGGAATAGTAACAGATAATGTTTTTGTTTTTTGTACTCGGCCTTCACCGTGACATTTTTTACATGGATTTTTAACAACTTTACCACGACCATGACAAGTTGGACACTCTTGTTGCACAGCAAAAAAGCCTTGGCGCATTTGTACAACACCGGTACCATGACATGTGTTACACGTTACCACATCAGAAGACTTTTCGGCTCCTTGTCCATGGCAAGTATCACAGCTTACCCATGTTGGGACTTTAATTTCTTTACTAACACCGGCAGCAGCTTCTTCTAATGATAGTGTGATATTGTATTGTAAATCATTGCCTCGAGTTTCGGTTTGACTGCCCCTACGACCACCGCCAAAAAAATCACTAAATATGTCATCAAACGCTCCGCCTGCAAAACCGCCAAAACCGCCGAATCCTCCAGTTCCACCTTGTCCTTGTTCAAAAGCAGCATGACCATATTGATCATAAGCGGCTTTTTTTTGCGGATCAGTTAAGATTTCATAAGCTTCTTTAACTTCTTTAAATTTTGCTTCAGCTTCGGCTTTGTTATCCTGATTTTTATCGGGATGATATTTCATGGCTAGGCGTTTATAGGCTTTTTTTATCTCACTTTCACTGGCACTTTTACTAACGCCCAATGTCTCATAATAATCTTTCTTCGCCATAATTAACCTTTATTATTATCTGTTTTCATAAACAACTAAACGGGCTTGAGTTACCTCGCGCCCGTTTAATGTATTACATGTTTAAAACTTGTTGAAATAACTCATTATAAAAATAGTAATTAATAATGATTATTTTTTATCATCATCAACTTCTTTGAAATCAGCATCAACAACATCATCTTGCGCGGTGGAGCTTCCACTATTTGTTTCTGCACTTTGAGCTGCTTGAGCTTGTTGTTGTGCTAATTCAAGCAATTTTTTAGAAGCTTCCATTAATGCATTAATTTTTGCTTCAATTTCTGCTTTATCTTCGCCACGAGAGGCAGTTTCTAAAGCACTTACTGCTTCTTCAATCGCTTTTTTATCATCAGCTGATAACTGATCACCCGCTTCAGTCACTTGTTTACGTGTTGAATGAACTAGATGATCTGCTTGGTTACGAGTTTGAGCTAGTTCTTCAAATTTACGGTCTGCATCGGCATTTGCTTCTGCGTCGTTTACCATTTTTTGAATCTCTTCTTCACTTAATCCTGAAGAGGCTTTAATCGTAATTTTTTGTTCACGTCCAGTATTTTTGTCTTTCGCAGATACATGCAAAATACCATCAGCATCAATATCAAAAGTAACTTCAATTTGTGGCATACCGCGAGGTGCAGGTTGAATACCGTCTAGGTTGAATTGACCTAATGATTTGTTATCACCCGCACGTTTACGTTCGCCTTGCAATACATGAATGGTTACTGCTGATTGATTATCTTCAGCTGTTGAGAACACTTGACTATGTTTTGTTGGAATAGTTGTGTTCTTTTCAATTAAAGTTGTCATTACACCACCCATAGTCTCAATACCTAAAGACAATGGAGTTACATCAAGTAATAAAACATCTTTAACATCACCACCAAGTACACCACCTTGAACAGCTGCACCAACAGCAACCGCTTCGTCAGGGTTTACATCTTTACGTGGCTCTTTACCAAAGAAGTCAGCAACCGCTTTTTGAACCATTGGCATACGAGTTTGTCCACCAACAAGAATAACGTCTTTAATGTCAGAAACAGAAAGACCTGCATCTTGTAATGCTGTTTTTACAGGATCCATTGAACGTTTAACTAAATCTTCTACTAATGATTCTAATTTAGCGCGAGTCACTTTAATATTTAAATGTTTTGGACCACTTGCATCAGCAGTGATATAAGGTAAATTAATATCAGTTTGTTGCGCTGATGATAATTCAATTTTCGCTTTTTCTGCCGCTTCTTTTAATCGTTGCATTGCTAGCGGATCATTTTTTAGATCGAAGTTTTGTTCACGTTTAAATTCGTCAACCAAATAATTGATTAAGCGTGAGTCAAAATCTTCACCACCTAAGTGAGTATCACCATTTGTTGCTAATACTTCAAAGGTTTTTTCGCCATCAACATCGTCAATTTCGATAATAGAAATATCAAATGTACCACCACCAAGGTCATAAACCGCTATAGTTCGGTTACCTACATCTTTATCTAAACCATAAGCAAGCGCTGCAGCTGTTGGTTCGTTGATGATACGTTTTACATCAAGTCCTGCAATACGACCAGCATCTTTAGTTGCTTGACGTTGTGCATCGTTAAAATAAGCAGGTACAGTAATAACCGCTTCAGTCACTGCTTCACCAAGATAATCTTCTGCTGTTTTTTTCATTTTTTTCAATACTTCAGCAGAAATTTGTGGTGGTGCAATTTTTTGACCTTTAACATCAACCCATGCGTCGCCATTGTCAGCTTTTACGATCTTATATGGCATGATGCTAACGTCACGTTGTACTTCGGCATCTTCAAAACGACGACCAATTAAACGTTTAATTGCAAATAGTGTATTTTGTGGATTGGTTACTGCTTGACGTTTTGCTGGTTGACCAACTAAGATTTCTCCATCTTGTGTGTAAGCAATAATGGAGGGGGTTGTACGATCGCCTTCAGCGTTTTCTAATACTTTTGCTTGACCATTGTCCATTACAGCAACACATGAATTTGTTGTACCTAAATCAATACCAATAATTTTACCCATAATCTTTTCTCCTCAAAACCTGTATTTTATTTCTTGTATATAAGTCTTAAATTTTAATTTTCAATCCGTTACTTCACAAAGAAATGCTTTTTGTTTTCACATAAATGGGAACGTTATTATTAATATCAAGGGGCAAAAAAAAATAATTTTTCTAAAACCTTGATTATAGCGTTTTCTACACTTATTATTGCCGCTCTTTAATCATCTTACTTAATTTATAGGATCCTTATGGAACAAACAAAACTTGCAAATCCTGGCCCTCTTGGCTTAATGGGATTTGGTATGACAACAATTTTATTGAATATTCATAATGCTGGATTTTTTCCTGCTATGACAGTAATTGTCTCAATGGGTATTTTTTATGGAGGCCTTGCGCAAGTCATTGCTGGCATTTTAGAATTTCGAAAAGGTAATACGTTTGGTACAACGGCATTTACTTCTTATGGTTTCTTTTGGATTGCGTTAGTGGGTATTTGGTATTTACCAACTTCACCAGCGACAGCACCATCTGATGCCACTTTTGTTGGTATTTTCCTTGCGTTATGGGGAATTTTCACTGGCTTTATGTTTATTGGTACATTAAAAGGCAACCGCGCATTACAATTTGTTTTTGCTAGTTTAACCGTTTTATTTGCTTTATTAGCTATTGGTAATATTTCAGGTAACCATGGCATTATTCATATTGCAGGTTTTGAAGGCATTATTTGTGGAGCAAGTGCTGTTTATTTAGCAATGGCAGAAGTGATTAATGAGCAATTTGGTCGTACGGTTTTACCGATTGGTGCACCTAAAGGCGCTGCACATTAATAATTTAATTTGGTCTATCGTTAATAAAAAACGGGGAATATTCCCCGTTTTTTTATATCAAATAATTATCGCTAAAACCAATTATTTTTTATAAGCGTCGTTATGAACACCAACCGCCGCACGTCCAGATGGATCGTTTAAGTTCTTAAATGATTCATCCCATTCAATTGCTTTAGCAGTTGAACATGCAACAGTTGGACCACCAGGTACACAATGAGCCGCACTTTCAACTGGAAATAGTTCATTGAAAATTTCACGATACATATAAGCTTCTTTCGAAGTTGGCGTATTATATGGGAAGCGGAATTTTGCATTTTCTAATTGCTGATCAGTAATTTTACTTTCTGCAATTTCTTTTAATGTATCAATCCAACTATAACCAACACCATCAGAGAATTGTTCTTTTTGACGCCAAACAACAGATGCAGGTAAGTAAGACTCAAATGCTTCACGGACAATATGTTTTTCCATTTTACCATTGCTACCACACATTTTATCTTTTGGATTAATGCGCATTGCGACATCTAAGAATTTTTTATCAAGGAATGGTACTCGAGCTTCAACACCCCAAGCCGCCATTGCTTTATTCGCACGTGCACAATCATACATATGTAGTGCTGCTAATTTACGTACGGTTTCTTCATGGAACTCTTTAGCATTTGGTGCTTTGTGGAAATAGAGGTAACCGCCGAAAACTTCATCAGCACCTTCACCAGAAAGAACCATTTTTATTCCCATTGCTTTGATTTTACGTGCCATTAAATACATTGGTGTTGAAGCACGAATTGTAGTTACATCATAAGTTTCAATAAAATAAATCACGTCACGAATCGCATCAATACCTTCTTGAATGGTAAAGTTAATTTCGTGGTGAACTGTACCTAGATGATCAGCAACCGCTTGTGCAGCTTTAAGATCTGGAGCACCTTTTAAACCTACAGCAAATGAGTGTAACTGTGGCCACCATGCTTCTGATTTTTCGTGATCTTCAACACGACGTGCTGAGAATTTTTTAGTGATTGCTGAAATGACGGAAGAATCAAGTCCACCTGACAATAAAACACCATATGGCACGTCAGACATTAAATGACTTTTTACAGACTCTTCTAATGCAACACGCAGTGCATTAATATCCGTTTTATTGTCTTTCACATTTTCGTAATCCATCCAGTCACGTTTGTAATACGTTTTGATTTCACCTTCAGTACTAGATAGATAGCATCCCGGAGGGAAAGCTTCAATTGTTTTACAAACAGGCACTAATGCTTTCATTTCAGAGGCAACATAAAATGTGCCATTTTCATCATGACCTGTATACATTGGAATAATACCAATATGGTCACGGCCAATAAAATAGCTGCCTTTATTGATATCATAAAGGATAAAAGCAAACATACCTTGTAATTCATCAAGGCAATCAATACCTTTTTCTTGATATAAAGCAAGAATCACTTCGCAGTCAGAACCTGTTTGAAACTCATAACGATCTTTGTACTGATTTCGGAGTTCTTGATGATTATAAATTTCGCCATTTACCGCTAAAACTAGGGTTTTATCTTTATTATAAAGAGGCTGAGATCCTGTATTAACATCTACAATTGATAAACGTTCATGAGCAAGAATTGCTTTATCACACGCAAAGATACCAGACCAATCAGGACCACGATGACGCTGTAGACATGATAGCTCTAATGCTTTTGTTCGTAGTTGTTCTGGATCTGATTTAATATCAAGAATACCTAAAATCGAACACATTGATTTTCTCCATTTCAAATCGCATAAGCGATACTGTTACAAGTAAAAACTAACTAGATAAAAATTTTTTTATTTTGTTAAACATAAAACAAATATTTAAACAAACAGAATACACATTATTTATACACAATTAAAGCATAATGTGATTATACTTTTCTTACTACTGAAAAAAGTAGCAATTATTTTTTTAACCATTGGTCTTGTCGCTTTATATATTGACCTGCTGGGGTCTTTTCTTGCGCTTTACTACCAGCCTTTTTTTCTACTTCACTTAAAGGGACATTACTTTCAGCTGATACTTTTTGGTATTGTTCTTTACGAGCCTGATTAATTAATTGCGCAATTTCAGAAGCGTTACCTTCGTTTTTCACTACACCTAAATAACCATCAGCCTGTTCACCAACTATCCCTTGAGCTTTGGCTTGACTTAATGAATCCATTGCTTGATCCAAATTTAATGCAAGCGCAGAAAAAGATAACATAACTGAAAATAATGCCAAGGTTACTTTTTCACAGATATTCATAACAAACTCCTTAATAAATACATCATATTTTATTTAAATGTGAGTATGGGTTTTTAATACTTATAATCAAAAAGACAGATAAAAACAAAATTTATTAATTAATATAATCCAGATTTATTGATTATATTATCTAAAGCTTTATCAACCTTAATATTAATTTCATGGTCTATCTTAACATTTAAATTGATATTAATTGGTTCACTCGGTGTTTGAACTTTAACTGTTGGTGAACATCCCATTAATACACCTGCTAATATTATAATTGCAATAATATTTCGTACCATAAAATAACCCCTTATTTTGAAGATTTATTTTTTAAATAAGCTTCAATACGTTTACGGATTGGCTCACTAATTTGATCGGATAACTGTAAACTCATGAGCAACTTAGTCATATTTTCTTCAAGGTTGATATTTAAATTAACCGCTTTGCCATTTTCGACATCCAAATTACTGCCTTGAATATTCAATTTTAATTTGGCAATGTCATTAGCGTAATCAACTGCGCCTTGTAACTTAGTATAATGAAAATTTTTAATAATATCAGTGAGTATTTTCATATTGGGGTTATTTTGCCCATAGCTTTTGAGGGCAGAATTTTCAAATTGTAAATAACCCTCGTTGATCGTAACTAACTTGCCATTTTTAATGACAAATTTTAAAGCTGTTTCACCCTTTTTCTTTATCTCTGATAACGTAATAGGTAAAACACCATCAATTGCACCATCACCAGCAAGCCCTTCAGAAGGATATTGCTTAAAAATATCTTTTAGTTGTATCTGTTTTAACCTTAAATTAAATTGTTGGGGTAATTTAGCTAAATTCAATTTATTTTCTTCAATAAAAACCAAACCAGAGAAGATATTAGCTTGAGCTTTTTTCCATGTAACCGTTCCTTTGTTTGGTGCTTTAAACGAAGCTAAATAGTTTCCAACTAATTTAATCTTTTCAAAAGCGATCCCCATATTTACTTCTTGAATATTTAATGCCGGTGTTGAAATAGTAAATTGGTTATCTTTGATAATAATATTGATATCGCCTGTAACCGATTTGATTTCACTAGTTTTATAAATACCATTGAGTTTATTAATGGTTAATGTTGCTATAGCAGATAGTTGGTTACTATCAAATGGAATGTTTGATTTAAGTTGAAAATTGAAATCCCCATTGGAAGAACCAAGGATTAAATCATCAGAAAGATTTGCTTTTTCTAAACTAATTGATGCTTTATCCGAAGTTGTTAATTCCAATTGATGACTAGATAGCCAACCAGTAAACGGTAATACTAAATTACTATTTTGTAAACCAAATTGATTTAGGGATGTTTTAAAAAGGCCGTTTTGTATGTCAATCCGCAAAGCCTGTTGATTAAACAATAAAGTGGCAGACAATTGTGTTATTTCTTGGGTATTGGTTGATAAATTAAGTTGTATTGCTTCTTGCTGTTTATTTATATCAACTTTTAAATCTAATCTCGCTTTATTTTGTTCATAAAGTCGCAGTGTATCTATATGAATCGTTTTAGGTAACCAATAAATAATAGTTGAAATCAAAGAGAGATCGGGATCAGATTGATTAAGCGTTTCGGTCGTTGTATCAACCGTATTTTCAATAGTTTCTAAAGCTATTTCAGATTCATTGGGTTGCCAATAGATATCTAAATTATTTGCAGTTAACTGCGATAATGAAATTGATAAATTTTTAGCAGTTATAGAAACTTGGGATGGTTTACTGACAGTAAGTTCGTCAAAAGTAAGACCTTTAAAGCCAACGCTAGCACCATGCCAATCGACAATAATCCCATTTTTCTGCTTGAAAGTCTGCCAATAATGCCACCCAAACAAGCAAAACAGTATGAGGAAAAATAAGATACTGAGTAAGATCCAATAGCGTTTTTTTAAGCGAACCATAGAAGTTCTCACTTTGACAAAAAGGGTTGCAGGGATTTCCCTGCAATAAATATATTAATTTTGAGATTGCTCACGTTGATTAATATATGCCAAAGCCTTATCAATTCTAGCAAGCGCTCGTTTTTTGCCTACCGCAAAAACAGTTGCATCAACCGATGGCGATTGCCCGATACCTGTTACAGCAACGCGTAATGGCATGCCAACTTTACCCATACCAACATTAAGCTCGGTTGCAGTTGCTTCAATCGCATGATGAATTTTATCAATTTGCCAATCAAAGTCAGCAATAGCTTCAATTTTTGCTTTAATTGTTTCTAATGGCTCTTTGGCAACTGGGCGCAAATGTTTTTTAGCCGCATCGGCATCATAATCTTCAAAATCTCGATAGCAATAAGCACATGATTCAGCCATCTCTTTAAGCGTTTTACAACGTTCACCAAATAACTTAATAATAGTGATAAGATCAGGGCCTTTTGATAAATCATATCCTTGTTGGTTCATATGCCAAATCAAATGTTGAGCAACATAATCCGCATCAAGATGGTTGATATAATGGTGATTTAACCAAAGTAATTTTTCTGTATTAAAGGCACTGGCTGATTTACTAACCGCATCTAATGAAAAATAACTAATCATTTCCGGAACAGAAAATATCTCTTGATCACCGTGTGACCAACCAAGACGCACTAAATAGTTAAGTAATGCTTCGGGCAAATAACCATCATCACGATATTGCATGACACTAACCGCTCCGTGACGTTTAGATAATTTTTGTCCATCATCCCCTAAAATCATTGATACATGACCATATTTAGGAATTGGCGCTCCTAATGCTTCTAGGATATTGATCTGGCGTGGTGTGTTGTTGATGTGATCTTCACCACGAATAACATGGGTAATTTCCATATCCCAATCATCAACAACGACACAGAAATTATAAGTTGGTGAACCATCAGTGCGGCGAATAATAAGATCATCAAGCTCTTTATTAGCAATCTCAATTGGACCACGGATTAAATCATTAAAAATAACGGTGCCATCAGTAGGGTTAGCAAAACGAACAACATGTGGCTCATCATGTGTATGCTCTTGTTGTACTGAAGCACAACGGCAATGCCCATCGTAACGCGCTTTTTCACCTTTTGCCATCTGCTCTTCACGCAATTTTTCAAGACGTTCTTTAGAACAGTAGCAACGATAAGCTGTGCCTTTGGCTAACATTTCATCGATGACTTGATTATAACGATCAAAGCGTTTAGTTTGATAATAAGGACCTTCGTCCCATGATAATTTTAACCAATTCATACCTTCCATTATTGCTTCAATCGCTTCAGGCGTTGAGCGCTCAAGATCGGTATCTTCAATGCGTAATACAAATGCACCTTTTGCATGGCGAGTATAGAGCCAAGAATAAAGTGCTGTACGAGCACCACCTACATGTAAATAGCCTGTTGGGCTAGGTGCAAAACGGGTTTTGATTTTCATGAAATAATCCTAATAATAACGAAAATAGAGCTTTAACAACGAAATGAATACCAGCACCATTTCCTTTGATTCTGCCATATATTAACAAGCAGAATAATATGTTTGTATCAATTCAATTTAGTTGCTTATTCTAACACGCCAAAAGGTTTCGGCAATAGTTCCATTATAGTTAACAGGTTAATTTAACTTGTTAAAAAGTTTAAGGAAAGTATATGTTTAAGTATAATATCAGCCTTAACTAGACAGATAAGGCTGAATTATTTAGTACGAATTTAGTATAATTAATGTGCTTCATCCCAATTATTACCGAAACCTACATCCACTTTTAATGGTATAGATAGTTGGTAACAATTTTCCATGATCGATTTTATCTGAGCTTTATATTGCTCAACTAATTCTTCTTTTACTTCAAATACTAACTCATCGTGTACTTGCATAACCATTCTAATATTATCTACAGGTAAGCTTTTTATCCATTCACTTACCTTAATCATTGCTGTTTTAATAATATCAGCCGCTGTACCTTGCATTGGGGCATTAATGGCAGCACGCTCAGCACCACGTCGTTCAATACCACTCCCTGATATTATTTTCGGAAGATATAAACGTCGACCAGATAGGGTTTCAACATAACCTTGTTCAGCAGCTTGTTGGCGAATTTGGTCCATATACGCTTGAACACCTGGGTAGCGCTCAAAATAACGATCGATATAAAACTGGGCTTCTTTACGCGCAATATTAATTTGTTTGGATAAACCAAAGGCGCTCATACCATAAATTAATCCGAAGTTAACCGCTTTTGCACGTCTTCGCTCTTCAGAAGTCACTTCAGATTCAGTTTTACCTAAAATTTCACTAGCCGTAACACGGTGAATGTCTTTGTCATGAGAAAAAGCATCAAGTAAACTTTTATCTTGTGATAGATGCGCCATGATACGTAATTCAATTTGCGAGTAGTCTGCCGAAATAATTTTATATCCCTTTGGTGCAATAAAAGCTTGGCGAATTCGTCGCCCTTCTTCATTTCGCACTGGAATATTTTGTAAATTAGGGTCATTTGATGACAATCGACCCGTTATAGTTCCAATCTGGTTATAATTGGTATGAATCCTTTCATCTTTAGGGCTAATCATTAAGGGCAATTTATCAGTATAAGTATTTTTAAGTTTAGCCAGACCACGATGAAACAAAATCATTCTTGGCAATTCATATTCGCGAGAAAGCTCACTTAATACTTCTTCGCTAGTTGAAGGATCGCCTTTTGGTGTCTTTTTTAATACGGGCAATTGATGCTTATCAAACAAAATCGTTTGAATCTGTTTAGGTGATGCAGGATTAAATTTTTCTCCTGCAAGTAATTGCAATTGAATTTCTGTATCGTGTAATTGCTTACTAAGTTCATTAGAAAATTTGTTGAGCTGTTTAGCATCCACAAGTACACCCGTTCTTTCCATTTCAGCTAACACTATCGCAAGAGGTATCTCAATATCAGTAAATAGCTTAGTAAATTTTTGATTTTTTTCGAGAATTGGCCATAATTTTTGATGTAGTTGCAAAGTAATGTCGGCATCTTCAGCAGCATATTTTGTTGTTTTTTCTAACTCGATTTCATCAATAGTAAATTGTTTTTTATTAACTTTGGTTAGTTCATCATAGGTAATGGTGTTATAATTTAAATAACGACTAGCCATGCTGTCCATATCATGACGCTCGGTGCTATTTAATACATAAGATTCAATCATAGTATCAAACGCAATCCCTTGCACTGTTATTCCATAGTTTGCCAGCACACTGTAATCAAATTTTGCATTTTGGGCTATTTTTTTGATTTCTGGATCTTCAAATATTGGTTTTAATTTAGTTATTACATCATCTAGTGGTAACTGCTGTGGCACACCTAAATATTGATGCGCGAGTGGAATATAAGCAGCTTCATTAGGATTAACACTTACTGAAATACCGACTAACTTTGTATGTACATGATCAATACTATTCGTTTCTGTATCAAAAGCAAATTGTTTACTCTTAGCTAATTTATCAACCCAATTATCTAACTGCTCATGAGTTAAAATGCATTGGTAATCAATTGCCACTTTTTGTTTAACAGCTTTATCATCCGTATCAAATAAAGATTGATTATCTTTAACTTCTGTCGTTAGATTTTTTTGTTTTTTTAAGAACATGCCAGTAATTAACTCTTTTTGCCATCGATGAAAACCGTAATAAGTAAATAATTCAACTAATGCATTAATATCAACATCACCAGCAAGCAGTTGTTCATTGGTAAAATCTAACTTAACATCGGTTTTGATCGTTGCTAATAGATAAGAAACTTCAGCCTCTTTTTGATTATCTTTCAATTTTTGCTTTAATGATTTAGCTCCTCGGATAGGTAATTTTTCTATATCATCTAGATGAGTATAAATATCTTTGACACTGTTAAATTCAGTCAATAAGCTTTGAGCTGTCTTTTCCCCTATACCAGGTACACCAGGGATATTATCGGAAGAATCACCTCTTAACGCTAAATAATCAATAATTTTTTCTGGTGGAACACCAAATTTATCCATTACTCCTTGTGGATCTAGTTTTGTATTATTCATCGTATTAATCAATGTGATTTTATCACTTACTAGTTGTGCCATATCTTTATCACCAGTGCTGATTAATACCTCTAGATTTTCCCGTTCAGCTTGTCTTGCTAATGTGCCAATTACATCATCCGCTTCAACACCTTTAATACAAAGCAGGGGTAACCCCATGGCTTTCAAAATAGTATGAATAGGTTCAATTTGTGGTCGAAGATTTTCTGGCATTGCCTCCCGAGTGGCTTTATATTCACTATAGATCTCGTTACGGAAAGATCCTCCTTTAGCATCAAAGATCACTGCAATATGTGTAGGATTATATTGATTAAGTAAACTACGAATCATATTAATTACGCCAAAAATAGCACCTGTTGGTTCACCTTTAGCATTGGTTAATGGGGGACAAGCAAAAAAAGCGCGATAAAGATAAGATGATCCATCAATTAAAATAATTGGTGTTTTATTTGGCATTATGGTTACCTAAACGTTATTTAATTTTATAGCTGATAGTATAACCTAATTAGCAATAATATTCTTACGAAGGAGATAATATCATGTCAAAAAGTTTCAGAAAAGCATGTGTTTCAGTATAAATCATCTGTAAACAACTGTATATTGCATAATGAGTGTTATATAATAACGTATTCATTTTCGCTTGAGTATGTAATAAATGACACAATTAAGCCCTGCCGCGCAAAAAGTCAAAGAAGCCCTTGCAGCTAAAAATCTTGAAACACCATTATGCCGTTTAGTTATAGATAATAATGAGCGTAAAGCAAAAATCGAGTCGCATTTTCGTGAAATTATGAAGCTAATGGAACTTGATTTATCTGATGATAGCCTTGCACAAACTCCTCACCGCGTGTCGAAAATGTATGTTGATGAGATTTTTTCTGGTCTTTATTACGAAAATTTTCCAAAAATTACGTTAATCGAAAATAAAATGCAAGTTGATGAAATGATAACGGTTCGCGATATTACACTAACTAGTATCTGTGAACACCATTTTGTCACAATAGATGGTAAAGCAACGGTTTCTTATATTCCCAAAGATAAAGTCATTGGTTTATCGAAAATTAATCGAATTGTAACTTTTTTTTCCCAACGTCCTCAAGTACAAGAAAGATTAACACAACAAATTTTAGTGGCACTACAAACACTACTAGGTACGGTTAATGTGGCAGTTTCTATTGATGCAACCCATTATTGTGTTAAAGCCCGAGGCATTAAAGACTCCAATAGTATTACAACAACAACTGCGCTCGGAGGAGGATTTAAAACAAATCCAAGCACAAGGCAAGAATTTTTGCGAGCACTAAACCATTATTAATTTTATAAATGAGTATGTTTGAATCACAACAGTTTAAAGTATGACCAAGTCACTTAGCATTTTATCTCAAACAGTGAAAATGCTTGAAGAAAAGCGATAAAATCCAACTTTATATTGCGTGCATCTTCAAGAAAGATTGGTATAATTCTTGGTTACTTAATATAAATAACATTGTTTTCATGAAGATTATCCGTGGTATAACTAATCTAAAAAATCAGTTTTCTCAATGTGTTCTAACCTTGGGAAATTTTGATGGCGTGCATTTAGGACATCAACAATTAATTAACCATATTATTAAACAAGGTAAAAAACTCAATCTTCCCACTGTTGTGATGTTATTTGAGCCGCAACCACTAGAGTTTTTTGCCCAAGATAATGCGCCGTCACGTTTAACTTCATTTCATGAAAAAGTTATTTTTATTGAAAAATTAGGTATCGACTATATTATTGCTATTCCATTTACCCAAACTTTTGCCAATATGTCTGCCGATCATTTTATTCAAGATTGGTTGATCAATAAGCTACAAGCTAAATACATTACAATTGGTGATGATTTTCGGTTCGGATTTGAACGTAAAGGTGATATCAACCTTCTACAACAATATTCGCGAAATCATGATTTTGTAGTAGAAAGCATACCAACATTTGTTTGGAATAATTTTCGTATAAGTAGTACTGCTATTCGCCAAGCACTTTTGAATAGTGATTTTGAATTGGCTCATTGTCTATTAGACCGTGATTATACAATTCAAGGTCGCGTAGTTCATGGCAATGCTTTAGCAAGGGAATTGGGATTTCCAACAGCAAATATTCACTTACATCGAAAAAAGCCTGCACTACAAGGAGTCTATTTTGTTAAAGTCAAAAATATCTGCAATAATCAGCATTATAACGGTATTGCCAATATTGGGATAAGACCAACTATTAATGGAAAAACCGCAATACTTGAGGTAAACCTTTTTGACTTTTCGGGTAATATATATGGACAATATTTAGACATAACGTTCATCAAAAAAATACGCGATGAGAAAAAATTTGACTCATTAGCAGAATTAAAACAACAAATTACACAAGATATTTGCACTGCGAAAAAGATCAGTGCAAAATTAACCAATAATAAAGTAGTATCAACACATTTAACTGGAATAAATCAGCATGACAGACTATAAAAATACATTGAATCTACCGGAAACTGGATTCCCAATGCGAGGTGATCTTGCTAAACGCGAACCAGCAATGTTACAAAATTGGTACGATAAAGAACTTTATCGCAAAATTCGCTTGGTCAAAAAAGGTAAAAAAAACTTTATTCTGCATGATGGCCCTCCTTATGCAAACGGAAAACTACATATTGGTCACGCCGTTAATAAAATCCTTAAAGATATTATTATCAAATCAAAAGGGTTAAGCGGTTATAATTCCCCTTATATTCCAGGATGGGATTGTCATGGCTTACCGATTGAACAAAAAGTTGAAGAGCAAGTTGGAAAACCTGGTGTAAAAGTAACACCTGCTGAGTTTCGTCAAATTTGCCGCGATTATGCCGCTTCACAAGTTGAACTACAAAAGGCTGATTTTATCCGTATGGGCGTACTAGGTGATTGGCAAAACCCTTACCGTACAATGGACTACAATACCGAAGCGAATATTATCCGTGCGTTAGGTGAAGTGATAAAAAATGGTCATTTAGTTAAAGGTGCTAAACCTGTTTATTGGTGTACCGATTGTATGTCATCTTTAGCCGAAGCAGAAGTTGAATATTATGATAAATCATCGCCAGCAATTGATGTGAAATTTAAAGCTGTTGATAATCAAGCCGTAGCAAATAAATTTGGTATCAATACTGATTTAACCATTTATGCTGTTATCTGGACAACCACGCCTTGGACATTACCAGCTAGCCGAGGGATAGCTTTAAATGCTGATTTTGAATATCAACTTGTTCAAATCAATGATAAAGAGTGCTTAATTTTAGCAACTGATTTAGTTGAGTCTGTGATGCAACGCGCCAATATCGACCAATGGAAAGTATTAGGTAGCTGTCAAGGTAATGCTCTTGAGTTGTTACGTTTTAAACACCCATTCCTTGATTTTGATGAACCAGTTGTACTTGGCGAACACGTTACAATTGATGCAGGTACAGGAGCTGTGCATACCGCACCAGGACATGGTACAGAAGACTTTATGGTCGGTCAAAAATATGGTCTTGAAGTGGCAAATCCAGTTGGTGGTAATGGTTGTTACTTGCCTGGAACGGGCGCTGGTCTCGATGGGTTATTTGTGTTCAAAGCGAATAAAGTTGTCGTTGAAATGTTAAAAGAACATAACGCACTATTACACTTTGAAAATATTGAACATAGCTATCCATGTTGTTGGCGTCATAAAACACCTGTTATTTATCGTGCTACACCACAATGGTTTATTAGCATGGATAAACAAGGTCTGCGAACGCAATCATTAAAAGAAATTAAACAAGTTCGTTGGATCCCTGATTGGGGACAAGCACGCATTGAAACCATGGTTACTAATCGCCCTGATTGGTGTATTTCTCGCCAACGCACATGGGGTGTACCTATGACGTTGTTTGTTCACAAAGAGACCGAAGAACTTCATCCAGATACACTAGCATTAGTTGAAAAAGTTGCACAGTTAGTTGAAAAAGATGGCATTCAAGCTTGGTGGGATGCTGATATTAAAGATCTTTTAGGCCCTGATGCTGATGATTATCGTAAAGTACCTGATACGTTAGATGTTTGGTTTGACTCAGGATCAACATTCTCTTCTGTTGTGCGTGCACGCCCTGAATTTGAAGGACATGATGCAGAACTTTATTTAGAAGGTTCAGATCAACATCGAGGTTGGTTTATGTCTTCATTAATGTTATCAACAGCAATTGATAATAAAGCCCCTTATAAACAAGTATTAACACATGGTTTTGTGGTTGACGGTCAAGGCCGTAAAATGTCTAAGTCACTAGGTAATATTGTGACACCACAAGAAGTGATGAACAAACTTGGGGCTGATATTTTACGCTTATGGATTGCATCTACTGATTATTCAGGCGAAATGAGTTATTCGGAAGAAATTATCAAACGAGCTGCCGATAGTTATCGCCGTATTCGTAATACCGCACGTTTTTTACTGGCGAATTTAAATGGATTTGATCCAGCTAAAGATATGGTAAAACCAGAGGATATGGTTGTTCTTGATCGCTGGGCAGTTAGTATGGCAAAAGAAGCACAAGAACAAATTATTCAGGCTTATGAAAATTACGATTTCCATAAAGTTGTACAACGTATTATGCAATTTTGCTCAATCGAAATGGGATCATTCTATTTAGATATTATTAAAGATCGCCAATACACAGCAAAAAGTGATAGTATTGCCCGTCACAGTTGCCAAACTGCTTTATATCATATTGCGCAAGCAATGGTTCGTTGGATTGCACCTATTTTATCATTCACTGCTGATGAAATTTGGCAATATCTGCCAATGGCTGATAAACAAGAATTTGTTTTTGAAGATGAGTGGTATACAGCACTATTTACATTGCCAGAAAGCGAAGCATTAAATAGCGAATATTGGGCTCAGATTTTAGCCATTCGTAGCGAAGTGAATAAAGTACTTGAACAAGGTCGTAATGATAAAGTGATTGGTGGTGCACTTGAAGCTGCTGTTACGCTTTATGCTGATAAAGATATTGCAGCAACATTAGTTAAATTAGAAAACGAATTACGCTTTGTATTACTAACATCACAAGCTAGCGTAAAACCATTACAAGAAGCACCAAAAAATGCGGTGCAAAGCGATATTCAGGGACTGAAAATTGAACTCGCTAAAGCACAAGGTGATAAATGCCCTCGTTGCTGGCACTATACTGTCGATAATGAGCCAACATCACATTTATGCAAACGTTGTGAAGAAAACATTCACGGCAAAGGCGAGGTAAGGCATTTCGCATAGCAATCTATTTAGTAAATTAAATGGGGCTATGCCAATCCCTTAAGCAATCTAGTACCCTTTCCGCCGACGATTGTCGGCGGAAACATAATAATGAGCACAAACTATATGAAAAAAGATAATGGACTTTATTGGTTATTATTTGCAATCATTGTTTTTATCATTGATATCGCAAGTAAATTTTGGATTTTGAATAATTTCTCGTTATTTGAATCAGTGAATCTTTTGCCATTCTTCTCTATCACTTATGTACGCAATATTGGCGCTGCCTTTAGCATTTTTGAAGGGCAACGTATGATGCTTGCTGCTATCGCTTTAATTATCAGTGCCGTGATAGTACATATGTTATACCGCAACACTCGCCAACAAAAATTAGAGAACTTGTCGTTATCAATGATTTTAGGCGGTGCATTAGGTAATTTATTTGATCGTCTTTATCATGGTTTTGTGATTGACTTTTTAGATGTCAATTTTGGTGACTGGCACTATCCAACTTTTAATATTGCTGACTGTGCAATCTGCGTTGGTATTGGACTATTTATTTTCAGTAATTATAAAAAACCAAAGAAGACTGTATAGTATGCAAATTATTTTGGCCAATCCTCGCGGTTTTTGCGCTGGTGTTGATCGTGCTATCACAATTGTTGAACGCGCACTAGAATTGTTTGGCGCACCAGTTTATGTCCGTCACGAAGTAGTACACAATCGCTATGTCGTTAATCGCCTAAAAGAATTAGGGGCAATTTTCATTGAAGATATTAGCGAAGTACCCGATAACTCAATTCTTATCTTTTCAGCGCATGGAGTGTCTAAAGCTATCCGTGAGGAAGCCAAACAACGTAAACTCCGTGTTTTTGATGCCACTTGCCCACTTGTAACCAAAGTACATATGGAAGTGGCTAGATCGAGTTATCGTGGTGAAGAAGTTATTTTAATCGGCCATGCTGGGCATATTGAAGTAGATGGTACAATGGGACAATATAGCAATCCCGAAGGTGGTATTTATTTAATCGAATCAATTGATGATGTAAAAAAGCTACAGGTAAAAAACGAAAATAATCTTTGCTTTACCACTCAAACAACGTTATCCGTTGATGATACGGCTCAAATTATAGATGCTTTAAAAAAACGTTTTCCTAATATTCGCAGCCCACGCAAAAATGATATCTGCTATGCCACAACCAATCGCCAGCAAGCAGTGAAACAATTATCATCACGCGCAGACATTGTTTTAGTCGTAGGTTCTAAAAATTCGTCTAATTCAAATCGCCTAGCCGAGCTAGCAAGGCGAAACAGCAAACAAGCTTATTTAATTGATTTTGCATCTGACATCCAAAAAGAGTGGTTAATAAACACACATACGATCGGCGTAACAGCAGGAGCTTCTGCGCCTGAGATTTTAGTACAGCAGGTGATTGATCATTTAAAAAACTTAGGTTGTACATCGCTTATTGAGACAGATGGCATTTTAGAAAATATCACTTTTGAAATTCCAAAAGAACTTCGAATTGATATTAAATTAAACTGATTTAAGAAGACTTAAGCCCCTCAAATTTTACTAATAACTCTTCTTTTGTTTCAATATGTTCAGGATCCGCAATAATGGCATTTTGAATAGGGCAGACTCGCTGACAAGTCGAATGATCATAATAACCGACACATTCTGTACATTTATTGGGATCAATTTCATAAGTATCAAACCCCATTGAGATTGCCTCATTTGGGCACTCAGGCTCACACATGTCACAATTAATACATTTATTGGTTATTTTTAACGCCATTGTTCTTCTAACTTTACCAATTACAAAAATTTGTGCCATTATAGCGTAATCACCAATAAATCCGAATAAAGATCGCGTTATCGCTTATTGAATACTTCAATTTTTGTAAAAAAATTCAGGAAATTATGTTGTTTTAGCCTAAAATAGAGAATTTGTACTAGATAATTTTCATAATTATTACAATTTATTAAGAATGATTATCAATACCATTTTATTTAATAAGATAAAATATAAAAAATTCAAATAAATTAAAGGATGAAAAGGATTGTTAAAGTCGATTAAAATTAAATATATCGTTATAGCTACTATCTTCTTTGCAATTATTTATATTGCATACTTAGCTATATCTGATTCAGAACCTAAAGTTGATTATATTACCTCACCAGTTACCAAAGGTAATATTGAAAAAACCGTACTAGCTGATGGAACAATTAGTGCTTTTAAACAAGTTAGTGTTGGTGCGCAGGTTTCTGGACAAATTAAAAAACTCTATGTTGAATTGGGCGATGAAGTTAAACAAGGCGATATGATTGCTGAGATTGACGATCTTAAACAAAGCAATGATTTAAAACAATCTGAAGCGTCACTTAATAGTTTAGAGGCACAACGTGAAGCAAAAAAAGCGAGGTTTGTTAACAATCAATTAACCTATGATCGCCAGTATAAACTCGTTCATAAAGGCGTTGGCGTTCAATCGGAGTTAGATGCTGCAAAAGCCGAACTCGATGCAATCAAAGCCGATATTGCAGCACTTGATGCTGATATTGTTAAAGCACAAATTGCAGTCGATACCGCCAAAGTTAATTTGGGATATACTAAAATTCGCTCTCCCATTGATGGAGTGATTGTTGCAATTCCAGTCAATGAAGGACAAACTGTTAACTCTGTTCAAAGTGCACCAACCATTGTTAAAGTAGCGCAACTTGATAAAATGACCATTGAAGCGCAAATTTCTGAAGCCGATGTGATCAATGTAAAAAAAGGAATGCCTGTTTACTTTACCATTTTAGGCCAACCTAATAGACGTTTTGATGGTTTAACGCTAAGGGCTATAGAGCCTGCACCAGACTCAATTAATACTGAAACAACCTCGTTAAGTTCATCATCAACAACAAAAAGCGCAATTTATTATAATGGATTATTTGATGTAGATAATCCCGACCATGTGTTAAGAATTTCAATGACAGCGCAAGTTTATATTGTCTTGTCTGAAGCAAAAGATGTACTAACCATTCCATCTCAAGCAATTCAAAAAAAATTGAGCAATAATAAAGCCATTATTTACCTGTTAGATAAACATAATGAGATCGAAGAACATGAAGTTACTTTGGGTATCGATAATAATGTCAATGTTGAGATAAAATCAGGGATTAAAGAGGGTGATATGGTTGTGGTCAGTGGCACTAATGGTGCTTCACTAGGTGGTAATAATGCAAGAGCCCCAAGGATTCGATTCTAATATGGTCAATAATATACCTCTTATTAAGCTTGAGAATATTGTTCGTGAATTTCCAGCAGGCGATTCAACCATACAGGTTCTTAAAAGCATAAATCTGACAATTAATGCAGGTGAAATGGTGGCGATTATTGGCTCATCAGGATCGGGTAAATCCACTTTGATGAATATTTTAGGCTGTTTAGATAAACCAACCTCAGGCACTTATTCTATTGGAGGACGCACAACAAGTGAATTGTCACCTGATGAGTTAGCTCAGTTACGCCGAGAGCATTTTGGTTTTATCTTTCAACGTTACCATTTATTAAATGCATTAACCGCACAAGGTAATGTAGAAATTCCTGCTATTTATGCTGGTGTTACCAATGAACAACGTCAAAAAAGAGCGGGCGAAATTTTAACACGTTTAGGGCTTGCCGAAAAAATCCACAATAAACCTAACCAGTTATCTGGAGGGCAACAACAGCGGGTCAGTATTGCCAGAGCTTTAATTAACGGTGGACAAATCATTTTAGCTGATGAACCAACGGGAGCACTCGACCGTAAAAGCGGTTTAGAAGTGATGGCTATATTACAAGAATTACATCAACAAGGTCACACTGTTATTATTGTTACCCACGATTCAAATATTGCCCAAAGTGCCCAAAGGATTGTTGAAATTAGTGACGGTAATATTATTTCTGATTCTATTAACCCTAATTATCAATCTAAACAAAATGATAATCGGCAAGTTAAGCAAATCGAAGCAACCAGAACCCAAGATAATCTACTGGCAAAATATTACCGTTTTCGCGATGCTTTTAAAATGGCTATGCTATCAATGCTTTCGCAGCGACTACGGACATTTTTAACCATGTTAGGCATAATTATTGGTATTGCCTCGGTAGTCTCTGTTGTTGCATTAGGACAAGGTACAAAGCAGAAAATTTTATCTAACATTAACTCATTAGGAACTAGCACGTTAGAAATCTATGCAGGATCGGGCTTTGGTGATCGTAATGCGGATAAAATTACTACATTACGCTCATCAGACGCAGATTTTTTGGCGCAACAAAACTTTGTCCACAGTACGACTCCTAACCTTGCAACCAGTGTTTATTTCCGAATTAATAATTTAGCAGTAACTGGAACAGTAAATGGTGTAGGGGAGCAATTTTTTGCGGTTCGTGGTTACACTATTTCTCAAGGAAAATCTTTTGATGAAGCAAGTATTATTGCCTCGGCACAAGATGCAGTGATTGATGACAATACTGTTAAACGGTTATTTGCAAATCAAAACCCAATTGGAAAAATTTTAATGGTTGGACAGTTACCAGTAAGAATAATTGGTGTTGCAACTAAACAACAGCAAGGATTTGGTAGCAATGAAAGCCTGAATGTTTGGTTACCTTATACTACTGTAATTAACCGCATGGTAGGTCAAACATCTTTAAAAAGCATTACGGTACGTGTTAAAGATAATGTTAATTTATCTGTTGCCGAACAAGCTATTAATCGAATTATGTTACAACGACATGGTACAAAAGATTTTTTCATCTTTAATTCCGACAATATACGAGAAACAATCAACTCATCCGCTTGGGTAATGACGTTATTGGTTTCGGCTATTGCGCTGATTTCACTCGTTGTTGGCGGTATTGGTGTGATGAATATCATGTTAGTATCAGTCACAGAAAGAACTCGAGAAATTGGCGTACGAATGGCCGTTGGTGCTCGGTCAAGCGACATATTACAGCAATTTTTAATTGAAGCTGTATTAGTATGTTTAATTGGCGGAACAATAGGTATTGTACTCTCGTTTGCCATCGGGTTTATTTTTAATTCTGTTGTTACATCATTTGCAATGAATTTCTCGGCAATAGCTATTATAGCGGCATTTAGTTTTTCAAGCATAATTGGTATTATTTTTGGTTATTTCCCTGCTAGACGGGCAGCTAAACTCGATCCAATTTATGCTTTAGAACGAGAATAGCAATTTTACTATAATAAAAAATCCCATTGTACAAAATGGTACAATGGGACTTAAAACGTCAAACATAAGTGATTAACTTATGTTGTTTCTAAACTTTTTAACCATTTATTTTTTATCAGAATGCGCTTTTTCTTCTATTTTTGCATGAGGATCTAACCCTGCTACAAATGCAGTAACTCTTGCATAATCATTAATAAATGCATCATCACTAGTTACATTAAGTTGATTTGATATGATAAAAAACTTACGATTAACAATAACCATAGGGATTGAATCTGGTTTCATCTCTTTAATCGCATCTGCTTGTTGTGCCATAAACGCATTAACCAAAAAGCTATCTTTAGTTTTATCGTACACTTCATTACTAACACCTAATTTTTCAAAAACAGCTTTAATGTCATCTGCTGTTTTTATTGTTTTATCTTTTTGAACAGCATTATAAAGTGCATCTGAAGCTTTATCTTCTATACCTAGTACATTAGCCACAGCCCATGCTTGCGCAAGATCTTTAGCTAATGGTCCAAAATCTTCTAAGTGGTAGCGTTTAAATTTGACTCCTTCTGGTAAAGCTTTACTAATCGTTTGGGAGCCTTGATTTTGAATTTCAAATCTAAAACAGCTTGGGCAATTAAACGAAAAGAACTCAATAACTTCTTTGTCTGGCGATGGATTAGTTGGTAGCGCAGCATATTGTTTACCTAATTCAATCGGCTCAAATACATTCGTTGACGTGTCAGCCTTAGTAATAGTTGGGCTTTCATTTGCAAAACAGTTTACAGAAAAAAGTAAAATACTAATTGCGATAAGTGTTTTTTTCATTTTAATGATTCTCCTTATTCTTTTATAATCCCACGAGCTTTTAACAATGCGGTTTTAAAATCTTCTTCATAATCTTTTTTTAGACCCGGAATAACATCATTCTTATCCGAACCTCGCATTTTTAAATGATAAATTAAAACTTCATCACTCAAATCTTTTAATTCACCTTCAAAACCAGCCTCTTTACCTAATTTAGCTAAAAATTGTAATAAATTAAGATCAGAATCGCCTTCCCATGCGGATTGCAATAATTCCATTACTTCATCAATACGATGACATTTCATAATTGTTACCTTTAGTAAATCTTCAAACCTTTCGAAGATAATGATAATTAAGCAATCATAAAAAAATGATACGCTACGACTTGCAATAACTTTGCTATATAGTAATGTTATTTTGTTTTTTCGCAACGTAAAAGAGAAATAATTTATGGAAAAACCCTCTATTACTGCAATCATTCTAGCTGGAGGTAAAAGTACCCGCATGAATGGCAACGACAAAGGACTGTTATTATTACATCAAAAACCACTTTACCAACATGTCATTGATTGCATAAAACCTCACGTTGATGCAATTATGATTAATTGCAATCGTCATACTGAACAATACCAAATAGCTGGTTATCCGGTATTTAGTGATGACATAGCAGGATTTTGCGGGCCGTTATCGGGTATTTACAGTGGCTTATTACGCAGCAAAACCGATTGGAATTTATTTGTCAGTTGTGATACGCCATTTTTGCCTAATGATTTAATCACACGTTTATCAAAATATATGCAAAATCATCAAGCAATCTATCCTTTTGATGAGAAATACCACCATCCAATCATTCTGCTTATTCATAAAACAGTTGCCCAGCAACTAAAAATTTATTTAGAACAAGGCAATCGTAAATTAATGTTATTTTTAGAACAAGTTAATGCAAAATCAGTCGACTTTAATGATAAAGCGTCTTGTTTTATTAATATTAATACACTTGAAGAACTAAAACGGGCAAATCAGCAAGCAAAGTAACCAAAATAAGATAAATGTATAATCAATTGATAATATAACCAATATAATTGATTATTTATCTAATCTTATTATGCTTATCAATATGTTATGCTAACCACTTTCTTAATTGTTTAGCAAACAACTCTATATCTTCATCTTGAGTAGACCATGAAGTACAAAACCGCAAACCGATATGGTTAGAGTCCGTTTGACCAAGATTATCAACAGCATAATGTGTAAGAATTTTTTTAGCTAGCTTATTAGGAAAATTAACAAACAACTGGTTACTTTGTGGTTTCGTTATAAATGTTAATCCAATATTTTCAAAAAGTTGTTTTAATTTATTAGCCATGTTATTACTGTGTTTACCCAGTTCTAAATAAAGATTATTTTGCATCAATACATTCATTTGTGAACCCACAATCCAGCTTTTTGCTAAAATTGCTCCTTTTTGTTTCATACTGAAACGGAAATTTTGATTAACTGATAAGTTATTAAACACTACCGCTTCACCAGCAAAAGCACCAACTTTTGTACCACCAATATAAAATACATCTGTGTATTTTGCTAAGTCAGGAAAAGATATATCATTACCATTTGCAGCTAAAGCCATTGCCAAACGAGCACCATCTAAGTAAAGATAAAGGTGATTTTTTTGGCAAAATTGATATAATCTCTTTAGTTCTTGCTTAGTATATATAGTACCTAGTTCAGTTGTATTTGATATATATACAAGCTTAGGTTGTACCATATGCTCATCACAATGATAAGTTAACACCGACTTGAGTAGTTCAGGAGTTAATTTTCCATCTTCAGTTTGGACTGTTAATACTTTATGGCCCGTTGCTTCAATGGCACCTGTTTCATGTACATTTACATGCCCTGTATCAGCAGCAATTACCGCCTGATAAGGTCGTAAAATATGAGAAATTACCGTCAAATTAGTAATAGTACCACCAAGCATAAAATGAATATCAGCATTGGGCGACTGTAATTGTTTTTTTATGCTTTCTCTTGCTTGATTACAACATTGGTCTAAACCATAACCACTAAATTTTTGCTCAGTAATATCAATAAAACTCTTGAGCAATTTGGGATGGACAGTCTGATTATAATCATTCAAAAAATCATACATATGGTTACCTTTATCGTTAGCATTGTATAAAATGATGCAATATTAATTGCACATTGCAATATAACACTTTTGAAAAAAGGATTCTATGAACAACCAAAAAATTATCGGCATTAGTGGCTATAGTAGTAGTGGTAAAACAACATTATTGAAAAAAATCGTTTCGTTACTCGTTGAACAAAATTTTAAAGTGGGTACTTTAAAACATGCTCATCACGATATTGGCATCGATATTCCTGGTAAAGATAGCTATGAATTACGTAAAGCTGGATCGTTACAAACAATTGTTGCTTGTGATAATCGATATGCTTTGATTTGCGAAACACAAAACAAACCAATAGATTTAATCACATTAATTAACCAATTTAAAGATGTTGAAATTATATTGATTGAAGGATTTAAAAACGAAAAGATTCCTAAAATTATTTGCCATCGTAAAATAAATAAAAAAGCACTCTATATTGACGAGTTTACAATAGCGGTAGTGAGTGATGAGCCATTAGATATTTCTTTACCAGTTTTTGATATAAATAAACCAATTCAGATTGTTGAATTCATAAAAAGTTATTTATTTAATCAATAATATATCGTATCTTATTTGCTAATTTTTTACGTTATTTTATCTGAATCAGCATGAAACCTTTATTCAAAAAAATCTTGAGAACAATTAAAGAAGTGATAATTGGATTTATGCTATTGTCCGTTTTCCTTGTTCTATTAATGCGTTGGGTTAATCCTTTTGGTTCTATGCTAATGGTAGAAAGAAAAATCACTCATTGGGATATTAATCAACAACGCACATGGAAAGATTGGGAGCAAATCTCTGATAATATTAAAATGGCAGTTATTGCTGCCGAAGATCAAAACTTTTCTAATCATTGGGGATTTGATTTAAAGGCAATTAATCGTGCTTTAAAACATAATCAAAATAATAAGAAAATTCACGGCGCCAGCACAATTACACAGCAAGTTGCCAAAAATATTTTTTTATGGCCATCGCGTAGCTGGGTTCGTAAAGGGTTTGAGTCGTGGTTTACGCTTTGGATTGAGCTTACTTGGTCTAAACAGCGCATACTCGAAATTTACTTAAATAGCGTTGAATGGGATGAGGGAGTTTTTGGTATTGAAGCAGCTTCTCGCCACTATTTCAACGTTAGTGCTAACCAATTAACTTCCACTCAGGCAAGTTTACTGGCTGCTATTTTACCCAATCCAAGAAAATGGAGTCCTGTTAAGCCCAATAGCAATATTCAAAGAAAAGCAAAATGGATTCGTACCCAAATAAATAATTTGGGTGGTAAGTATTATTTAGATAAACTTGAATAATAGTTAGATAAATTTTTTAATAAATTCAGGAACAATTTTACTTGCTGGTCCGTAAATTTTGGTTTGAAACAGGCTTTCACCTAAGCTGGGCTCTAAATTAAGTTCAATCGATTTAGCGCCAGCTTGATTAGCCATTTGTACAAATCCAGCAGCAGGATAGACATTGCCAGATGTGCCTATGGATATAAAGTAATCTGCTTGCAAAAGCGCATTATAAATTTGTTCCATTTGTAGCGGAATTTCACCAAACCAGACTATGTGTGGGCGAATGAATTTGTTTTGTTGATAATTCACATCGTTAAAGCAACCAATTATCTGTCCTGTTTTTTCATTACGGACTTTTAATAATTCACCATGCATGTGAATAATATTTTTAGATCCGGCTTGTTCGTGTAAGTTATCCACATTTTGTGTCACAATTAAGACGTTATCAGTACCTAATTTCTGTTCTAATTCAGCTAGCGCAAAGTGGGCTGCGTTCGGTTTTACGTCTGGATTTTGTAATTTACGGCGTAACATATTATAAAAATCATGTACCGCTGTTGGGTTGCGTATATAGCCTTCGTAAGTTGCTACATCATTAACATCATAACCTTCCCATAATCCATTTTGGGCACGAAAGGTTGATAAACCCGATTCGGCAGAAATACCAGCACCGGTTAGAATAACTATTTTTGGTATTGTCATAATTCATTACACCTTTACAATTTATCTAAGGTTATTGAAAACAAAATATTAGCCAATTATTGGCTGTATTCTGTGGTAAAAATATGCAAAGCAGGCTTGCTGAGTTTTTGATATTGACTGTAGGTGCTTGCCACTTTTAATCGAATATCAGCCTTTGATTCACCATTTAACCAACTGTTAATCATTGCGTGTACACTATAAGCTTCGGGCGCCATACGGTGCAAAGTTAAAATAAGTGGGGTAATACCTAGTCTCGATAGTGGTGACGTAAAATATTGTTGGCTTTTGCAAGCAAATACTGCCGCATAACGTGATTTTTGTTTTTCTTGTTGTTCTTTTGATAACGTTTCCCAGCGCCAGCTATCAGGTAAATATTTTTTCCATGACCATTCCATTAGTGAATCATGACCAATATAGATAACCAGATCTGCACTTCCCCCCGCTATCACTGTTTTATTATCTAATTTAAACGCTTTTGCCTTTTTGCCTGCTGAATAATCAATAAAATCATCAACCGTATTATTAATATATTTGCCATTATACGCCTGTGCAATTAGATAGACATCTTTGTCTTGGTGTTTGTAAATTATTTCTTCTAATATTTTTCCTGATCTTGGTCGATTAATTTGTACAACTTGACACTCTTTTTGTTTAGCAAAATAGGTTTTAAAGCCATAAGCCACGGCCCAATAAAGGTTGTTTTTGGGATCTTGACCGTTACCTATCGCCTTTGGAACAGGTGCTATCTTTTGATATTTGTTATCACAAAGAATCACTTTGAGATCGGCAAAGCAGGGCAAGGAAAGTATGAAATAAATAATCAATGCAAGCCATAACTGTTTTTTTCCTTTCTTCATTTGAGATTGTTACCTTAAAGGCCATATTTATAACTACATTATTTTTTATATAGACTTTATAACATAGCTATTCTACTATTTAGTAAAACGAGTTAACAAAAAATAAATAAATTTTAGGTATATGAAAAATGAAAACAATCGGTTTAATCGGGGGGATGAGTTGGGAAAGCACCACAACTTATTATCAAGTTATTAATAAAACTATTGCCAAATCATTAGGTGGCCTGCATTCAGCAAAAATAATTTTATATAGTGTTGATTTTCAAGCGATTGAAAGTTGCCAAGCCAATAATGAGTGGAACAAAAGCGCAGAAATTTTAATTGATGCGGCTAAAAGAGTTGAATTAGCTGGTGCAGATTTTATTGTTATTTGTACCAATACTATGCATAAAGTTGCAGATCAAATCCAAAAAGCAATTAATATTCCGATTATTCATATTGCCGATGTGACAGCTAAACATTTACTCGCACAAAATATTAAATCGGTCGCTTTGTTAGGGACTAAATATACAATGGAGCAGGACTTTTATAAATCTAAACTGATCGATAAAAATTTAAATGTGCTTATTCCTGAATCTCAAGACAGAAATATTATTAATGAGATCATTTATGATGAACTTTGCAAAGGTATTATTCAGCCTGATTCTAAGCAAGCCTATCTTAATATTGTTGATAAACTCGTTAAAAATGGCGCAGAAGGTGTTATTTTAGGCTGCACGGAAATTGGGTTATTAATCTCTCAATCCGATCGTAATATACCTTTTTTTGATACAGCCTTAATTCACGCACAAGAGGCAGCATTACTTGCAATAAGTTAATAAGTTAATAAGTTATTCTTCGTTGGTATATTCTAGTATATCACCTGGTTGGCAATCTAGATGTTTGCAGATTGCTTCGAGTGTTGCTAGTCTAAATCCTTTTACTTTACCTTGCTTAAGTAATGATAAATTTTGTTCTGTAATACCAACTGCTACCGCTAGATCTTTTGATTTAACTTTACGTTTAGCAAGCATTACGTCTAAATTTATTATAATTGGCACAGATGACTCCTTTTAAATAAATTGTTTATTTTCTTCAGCTAGTTGGCAGGCCTTTTTTAGTATTTGACCAATGAGCATAATACTAATCGCAAGAAATAACGTTATAATTTCATCACTAGAAAAAGAAATAGAAAAGTAACGTGCTGATTCCTCTTGATTATAAGTTAAGATCGTTGTTAATAAAGGTTCAGATAAAAAACTTATAACCACCCAACAAACAAGCAATTTGCCAAAGATGTAACAATGGTTGGCTGATTTTACTGAGAAATATTCGGATTGACTGTAATTGATAAACAGTAGTCTAAGTTGATAAAACGCATAAACTAAAAGAAGTATTAATGAAGTATCCATTAATGTTGCGATAGCCGCTTGCCATCCTGCTAAGGATTTAGGATCAACATAATCTCCCCCACTAGTGAAAAAAGAAAACCCTGCGAATTCAAGTCCAAGATTTGGTATATCAAAAAAATAATATAAGAGTGGAGACACTGCGCTAATTAACAAAATTAGAATTGGAATTAATGTTAATAATGTCATAAATCGACAATATTGATTCAATCGAGAATGTGTTTTAGTCATATCTGTGTTCATTTTTAGATCCTTTCGTTTTATAAAAAGTGAACACAGTATAGCATTGGGGAGTTTATTAAACAATAAAAAATTAAAATAAAACGATAAGTTTTTATTGTTTGAATTTTTTAAATTATAAAAAAAACCTTACTTTTTTAAAAGTAAGGCTTAGGAAGTTAACATTAATAAAAATTATGCTTGAATAGCAACTTTTAATTTTTTCATTGCATTTTTTTCAAGTTGGCGAATACGCTCCGCTGAAACACTATATTTATCAGCCAAAACTTGTAGTGTTGATTTGCTTTCATCAGGATCCAACCAACGTGCTTTAATTATATCTTGACTACGTTCATCTAATTTTAATAATGCATCGTGTAGCTTATCTGTTGCATCATTTTCCCAATTATCATTTTCAATTGATTTTGAGAAATCAGAATTGCTATCTTCTAAGTAAAGCGCCGGTGCAATAATTGAATTATCATCGTCATCACTATCTATATCAAATGACATATCTTGTGCTGACATACGTGATTCCATTTCAAGTACATCTTTACGACTTACACCTAGCTCATCAGCCACCATGTCCACTTCAGCATTACTGAACCATCCTAAACGTTGTTTAGTCTTTCTTAGATTAAAAAATAACTTTCTTTGCGCTTTTGTTGTTGCAACTTTAACAATACGCCAATTTTTCAATACGTATTCGTGGATTTCAGCTTTTATCCAGTGCACAGCAAATGAGACCAAGCGAACGCCCATTTCAGGATTAAATCGACGTACCGCTTTCATCAAGCCAATATTACCTTCTTGAATTAAGTCCGCTTGTGGTAAGCCATAACCTGAATAACCACGGGCAATATGTGCCACAAATCGTAAATGAGATAAAATTAACTGGCGAGCTGCATCTACATCATCGTGATAATAGAGTTTTTCACCTAATGATTTTTCTTCTTCTGCAGTTAACATTGGGTAGGTGTTAATCATGCGAAGGTATGATTCTATATTTCCTTGTGGGATTAAAGCACCTACTTGCATTTTTAAATCAGTACTCATTTAATTCCCCCTTTAAATAATAAATTTTGCTACATTAAGTATGCAACAATAAAACGTTAAACTACCGTTCGTTAAAGATTAGACCAATAAATTATAAATTAGTTCATTATTTTAGCTAAAATAACTAAACAATTTGCGCTATTTTTAAATATTTTTTAGTCGCAATTAATGATGAAAGCCATCCAATACTAATGGTTATAAGTATAATCAATAAACTTTCATCCCATAATAGTCCTTCAATATGAATTATTGTTCCAAAAGCATCTGAAACTTTCAATATAATTGACTCTATTTGATAAATAAATATTTCTGATAACAGTAACGATATAATAGCACTAATAAAGCCTATAAAAATCCCACTATAAAGAAAAGGACGCAAAATAAATCCTTCTGTTGCTCCAATTAATTGCATAACGATGATCGTCTGTTTTCTAGAGAATATATTTAAACGGATGCTGTTACCTATCACAAGGGATACAGCTATAATCATAAATATAGAAATAATCCATACGATAGATTTAACCATATTAGTTAACGCAGTTAAACGAGTAAACCAACTATCATCTAATTTTATATCATCAATACCATCAATAGTAAGTAATTCCGTTTGCAATTGATGCAATATAACTGTCTTTTTTGCTTCGTCTTTTGGTATAACAATTGCTACTGCAGGTAATGGATTTTCGTCTAGTAAATCTAGTGCATTACTAAATCCAGACCATGTTTGAAATTCTTCTTTTGTTTCATCTTGAGAAAGATATTTGACACGATCGACTTCATGATAAGATTTAAGTTTAGTGACCAATTCAGTCGTTTGTTCTGATGTTAACGCTTTATTTATATAAACAGTTAAATTAGGCGTTGGGTTCCATTGCTGTGCTGTTTGATTGGCGTTTTTCCAAAGTAAATAGCTGATAGTTGGTAAAGTAATTGAAATGGCAATAACAAAAATGGTCAGTAGTGAGGCAATAATATGCTGAGAAAAGTCATTAAACGTGTTGCGCCAAGCATAACCGATTTGTCTTTTCCAACGAGAAAAAAAGCTATTTTCGTCTTTATTCTTCGATTTAGTAGGTTTAATATTAGCAAAAGTCATTAATTTTTAACCTCTAAATGCCCTTGAGTTAAATGCAGTATCCGATGGTGTTTGCGTCGTATAAGTCCCATATTATGCGTTGCCATCAAAACCGTTACACCAGCTTGATTAAATTCCTCAAAAAGCTTTAAGATATCTTTTGAAAGTTTGTCATCTAAATTACCCGTCGGTTCATCAGCAAGCAAAACACTCGGGCGATTAACAATAGCGCGAGCAATACCCACTCGTTGCTGTTCACCACCTGATAGCTGTATCGGATAAAATTTCATCTTATTGAGTAATCCAACTTTATCCAGTGAAGCGGAAACTCTTCTTTTAATTTCTTCAGCAGGTTTGCCTAAAATGATTAATGGAATAGCCACGTTATCATAAACAGTGTGATCCATCAGTAATTGGTGATCTTGAAAAATCATACCAATTGTGCGACGTAAAAATGGCATTTCTTGGCGTCTTAAACTTGAAACATCAACGCCATTTAACAGTACGTTGCCATCATTCGCTCTCTCTAAACCACAGATTAATCTCATTAGCGTACTTTTACCTGCACCAGAGTGTCCAGTCAAAAAAGCCATTTCACCAGGTAATAAAGTGAAGCTAATATTTTGTAGTGCAGGTTTTCCACCAGAATACACTTTACTTACACGCTGAAATTGAATCATGATTGATCTCTATTCATCTGTTTCATCAAACAGAGCATTGATAAAATCATCAGCAATAAAAGGCCTTAGATCTTCAATTTTTTCCCCGACACCAATATAACGAATAGGAATATTAAACTGATCGGCAATGCTAAAGATAATTCCCCCTTTTGCAGTACCATCTAATTTAGTTAAGGTCATCCCTGTGACACCAACAGCTTCATTAAATAGCTTGGTTTGGCTAATTGCATTTTGGCCAGTACCAGCATCAATAGTTAACATAATTTCATGCGGGGCTGTTTCATCGTGTTTCTTAATTACGCGTACTATTTTTTTTAGCTCATCCATTAAATGAGATTTGTTTTGTAAGCGTCCTGCGGTATCAGCTATTAATATATCTATCTTTTTTGCTTTTGCTGCTTGTATTGCATCATATATGACAGAAGCAGAATCTGCATTGGTATGTTGTGCAATAACTGGGATGTTATTCCGTTCTCCCCAAACTTGTAATTGTTCAACAGCCGCTGCCCGAAAGGTATCACCCGCCGCAAGCATAACCGATTTGCCTTGTTGTTGAAATTGACGAGCCAATTTACCAATTGTTGTTGTTTTTCCAACACCATTAACACCAACCATCAATATTACAAATGGCTTATGACTTTCTATATCAAAGGGCTTGTCTACTCCATCTAAAATAGATTTCATTTCTTGTTTTAAAAGACCATGTAATGCGTCAGCATCTTTTAGTTCTTTTCTTGATGCTTGTTTAGTTAAGGTATCAATAATTTTTTGTGTTGTGTCAAAACCCACATCGGCAATAAGTAACTGCTCTTCTAATTCTTCAAATAAAGCATCATCGATCCTTTTCCCTTTAAATAAACTGAGAAAACCAGAACCAATATTTTGTTTAGTCTTAAAAAGACCTTTTTTTAAACGAGAGAAAAAACCTTCTTTTTTTTGTTCAACCATAAATAATTTATCCCATGATCATTTCTAAGATAATTTTATCTCATTTTAGAATAAAGCCCAATGTATTCTAAAAAAGACTGTCTTGTTTCTTTACCAGATCTTTTTGCGCAATGATAAAAAGAATAATAAGTTATTTATAAACAATGAGTAATACTTTTTAGATATAAAGATTTTGAGTTGTGATATATCGCCATTCACCTAACAATAACTGATGATCAAATAAATTGTATTTACCGATCTGTACTCTAACCAGTCTTAAACAAGGAAAACCAACTGCAGCACACATTCGTCTAACTTGTCGATTTTTGCCTTCAGAAATGGTAATACTAATCCAAGATGTAGGTATTGTTTTACGTTCTCTAATGGGAGGAACCCTTTTCCATAATTGTGTTGGTTCGTCAAGAAAGGTTACTGTAGCTGGCGCAGTATAAAATTCTTTTAATTGTATACCTTTTCTTAGTTTATATATAGCCTTTTGATTGATAAGTCCTTCAACTTGCACCCAATAGGTTTTTGGTAATTTAAATTTTGGTGAGCTAATTTTAGCTTGTAATTTACCATCATTCGTTAACAATAATAGCCCTTCACTATCAGTATCTAACCGACCTGCAGGATAAAACCTAGGTAAGTTTATAAAATTTTTTAATGTCTGATACTTTTCATGCGGCGAAAATTGAGTCGTAACATTAGATGGTTTATTAAAAGCTATTAAAGTATTCATTTATTAAATATTTATTATAGTAATAGAATTAATATAAACAATCGGTAACATACTATTCAATAATTTTCTATAAATAGCAAAAAAGCCCAGCATTGCTGCTAGGCTCTCTATATTTAAAAGTCTGGCGGCACCCTACTCTCACATGGGTAATACCCACACTACCATCGGCACTACGGCGTTTCACTTCTGAGTTCGGCATGGGGTCAGGTGGGACCACCGCGCTATTACCGCCAGACATATCCTGTCTCTCTCAATCAGTATCAATATCTATTCATTATCTCATATCAATACTCATCTCTCAATCCGGAACAAACTGTTCTTTCAACTTTTAATCAACTCAATATCGCGTAACCCAAAACAACTCCGAGTTGTAAGGTTAAGACTCTCGGTTCATTAGTATCAGTTAGCTCAATGTATCACTACACTTACACACCTGACCTATCTACGTCTTAGTCTCAAACGGACCTTACTGAATCTCTTCAGGGAAAACTCATCTCAAGGCTAGTTTCGTGCTTAGATGCTTTCAGCACTTATCTATTCCGCACGTAGCTACCGGGCAATGCAATTGGCATCACAACCCGAACACCAGCGGTGCGTTCACTTCGGTCCTCTCGTACTAGAAGCAAACCCTCTCAATTTTCCTACGCCCATGGCAGATAGGGACCGAACTGTC
>NZ_LZHQ01000024.1 GCF_001690655.1 Gilliamella sp. Occ3-1 | reverse complement strand
GTATCCATTAAAAATACGAGTCGATAATGGACCAGAATTCACCGGAAACACGTTTACTAATTGGGCAAAAACACATGGTATAACTATAGATTACATCAAACCCGGTAGCCCTTATCAAAATGGTTACATTGAACGATTTAATCGGACTTATCGAACTGAAGTGTTAGATTTATATCTTTTTAACAACCTAGCGCAAGCAAGGAGAATAACCGAAGAATGGTTAACGATTTATAACACCGAAAGGCCTCATGAAGCACTAAATAATATGACGCCGATCGAGTATAAAACATTAAAACAGGCAGCTTAATTTTCTACGTGAGTTGTGTATTAAGTTTGGGGTATTTACAAAGCCTACACAACATTATTTATGCGCGCAGGTTATCAAGTTATGTTAAGTAATTCTAGAGATAAAAACACGTTAGTTACATTTATCATATATTCAATAGGTTGAATGATTTTAATTAAATACAGATATTTGAAATATTAGATGAAATAAAAATGACCAATACACATAAAAAATATACCGCCATAACAGGTGCTAGTTCAGGCATAGGTTATGCTGCCGCTATTGCTTTTGCAAAACGAAATAAAAACCTTATTGTTATTGCAAGAAGACAAGAAAATTTGGAACTTTTACAACAAGAAATTGCAAAAATTGCCCCAGCATTAGACGTAATTATAAAACTTTGTGATTTATCACAACCAACCAACGCTTATTCCCTTTTTAATGATTTAGACAGCTATTTTATTGAAACATGGATTAATAATGCCGGTTTTGGTCATTACGGCAGTGTTAGCGATCAAGATTTAGTAAAAATAGAATCAATGCTTCATTTAAATATTGAAACCCTAACGATTTTTTCAACACTGTATGTACGTAAATATCAAAATGAACCCGAAACACAACTAATAAACATCTCCTCCCGAGGCGGGTATACTCTCGTTCCTAATGCGGTAACTTATTGCGCAACAAAATTCTATGTCAATGCTTTTACTGAAGGGCTAGCACAGGAATTAAAGCAAGCTAACGCACAATTAACCGCAAAGGTATTGGCTCCTGCTGCAACAAAAACGGAATTTGGTGAAAAAGCCAATAATGTTAGTGAATACAACTACGATGCAACTTTTACAAAGTACCATACAGCAAAGCAAATGGCCGAATTTTTACAGGCTTTATACGATAGCAACAAAATTATTGGGGAGATTAATACTAAAGATTTCTCTTTTTCACTAAAAGACAGCATATTTCCTTATTCAGGAAATCCGTCAGAAAATCAAAAGTAAGAAAATAATGAATTTACAAGTAATGTTAAACCAAACAGTAAAATATGAATTTTAACAAAATTGAGCTTTGGCAATCGTTATTTTGATTGCCAATTTCAGGATAAAAAGAAAAATATAGCATATTGATTTAAAGTGAAATTTTATTTACTTCGATCAAAAAATGGTGTTTAAATGAAATTGGGCGCCAGATATGGAATAGGTTTCTAAGTGTAAACGGAAAGGCTTTTATAGGCTTTTTAAAAAGTTTAAGCAACCAACCATCAGTACCCTCAAACGACATAAATTCAAAATTGGAATGGCAACATATTTATAATAAAAAAACAGCCCCAAAAAACAAAAGCTACAATTATTTATCAAATAAGCAATTTTTATACTGAAACACATAGTTATCGGAAACATCTTAACAAGCATATTAACTTGTTAAGATGTGACTTCTATAATAAAGGTATCAATTACGAAATTCGCATTCCTGGTTTAGCGCCACTATCTGGTGATAGTAGGTACACACCTTCATCATCACCTTTACCACTCGCACAAAGCACCATACCTTCTGAAACACCAAAGCGCATTTTACGAGGAGCTAAGTTAGCAATCATAATAGTTAAACGCCCAATTAACACCTCTGGGTCAGGATAAAACTGCTTGATACCTGAAAACACATTACGGGTTTCGTCACCAATATCAAGCGTTAATTGAAGTAATTTATCGGATCCTTCAACAAAGCAAGCATGTTTAATTAAAGCAACGCGCATATCGACTTTAGCAAAGTCGTCAAAATTAATCGTCTCGGCGATAGGTTCAGCAACTTTAGGTTTTGCCGGTTGGGCTAATGCAGCTTGTTGTTTTGTTTCTTCAATCATGTTTGTAATTTTATCCATATCAATACGATTAAATAAGGCTTTAAACTGGTTAATTTTATGACTAGTTAACGCATTAGCAATAGTATTCCATTCTAATTTGCTATTTAAAAATGCTTCTGTACGTTCAGCCAATGAAGGCACTATTGGTTTTAAATAGGTCATTAAGATGCGGAATAAGTGAATTCCCATTGAGCAAATATCTTGCAATGTTTGATCTTGCCCTTCTTGTTTAGCAACCACCCAAGGTGCCTTTTCGTCAATATAGCGGTTAGCTTCGTCAGCAAGTGCCATAATTTCACGAATTGCTTTGCCTGATTCGCGTTGTTCAAAGTAGTCAGCAATCACTTCTGCTTTTTCAACAAACAAGGAATACAGTTCAGGCTCTGCCACTTTATCTGATAATTTGCCGTCAAAGCGTTTATAAATAAAACCAGCCGAACGCGAAGCAATATTAACGACCTTGTTGACTAAATCACTGTTTACACGTTGAACAAAGTCTTCTAAATTTAAGTCAATATCATCGATATGTGATGATAGTTTAGCGGCATAATAATAACGCAAACAGTCAGGATCTAAATGTTTTAAATAGGTACTTGCTTGAATAAAAGTACCGCGTGATTTAGACATTTTTGCGCCGTCAACCGTGACATACCCATGAACAAAAATATTCGATGGTTTACGATATTCACTACCTTCAAGCATAGCTGGCCAAAATAAACTATGGAAGTACACGATATCTTTACCAATAAAATGGTAAAGTTCTGTATTTGAATTTTTGTCCCAAAACTCATCAAAAATTGGTTTATTTTGTTTATTACAGTAATTTAAGAAAGATCCCATATAACCGATTGGTGCATCTAACCAAACGTAAAAATACTTACCAGGCGCATCGGGGATCTCAAATCCAAAATAAGGTGCATCACGGCTAATATCCCACGGTTGTAAGCCTGATTCGAACCATTCTTGCATTTTATTAGCAACTTGATCTTGTAATGTTCCTGAGCGAATCCACTCTTGTAACATATTTGAAAAAGCAGGTAGATCAAAAAAGAAATGTTCAGACTCTTTTAAAATCGGCGTAGCGCCCGAAACCACAGACTTAGGGTCAATTAAATCAATAGGATTATAAGTAGCACTACACACTTCACAGTTATCACCATACTGATCAGGCGCTTTACAACGTGGGCAAGTGCCTTTTACAAAGCGATCAGGTAAAAACATCTGTTTTTCAGGATCGAATAGCTGTGAAATAACTTTAGTTTTAATATAACCATTCGCTTTCAAACGCTTATAAATTTGCTCTGATATCTCACGATTTTCTGGGCTATGTGTTGAATGGTAATTATCATAACTAATATTAAAGCCAGAAAAATCACGTAGATGTTCGGTTTTGACTTCACTAATCATCTGCTCTGGAGTAATTCCCAATTGCTGAGCCTTTAGCATAATTGGCGTGCCATGGGCATCGTCAGCACAAATAAAATAGATCTCATTACCACGCATACGTTGATAGCGTACCCATACATCAGCTTGAATGTGTTCTAGCATATGACCTAAGTGAATTGCACCATTGGCATAAGGAAGTGCACAAGTCACCAATATTTTGCGTTGAGTTGTCATGTTGATTTATTACCCTTTTTTACATAATGGCAGAAATAGTACATCAATCGTGGGATTATCGCTAGATTTATGCCATAATTTGATAAAATTTATATACTCAATTCATATTTCAAAACAGAAAATAATCATTTTTTATGAGGGTAAACCAATTTACTGTTTACCGCCTTATTATTTAAGGTATTTTACGCTTTTAATGCAAGGTAATTGGAAATAAAACGAGTATAAATACTAAGGCATAAAGAGATAACCACAATGAACACTGAAGTAAAAAAAATTCTTGAAAATTTTACTCATCCAACTCTACAAAAAAATTTACTTGAACTTGGAGCAATAAAAAAATGCGAAATAGTTAATCACCACTTAACTATAAATTTAACAATGCCTTTCGCTTGGCAATCTACTTTTGAAGAATTGAAAAAAATAACCACTCCAAAATTGCTTAAACTTAACAGCGTTAATGAAGTTGACTGGCATATTGAATATAAAATTGCTACTTTAAAACGTGCTAATAACCAAAATGCCATTAATAATATAAAAAACATTATCGCGATAAGCTCAGGAAAAGGCGGTGTGGGCAAATCATCAACAGCTGTCAATCTTGCGCTAGCTTTACAAAAACAAGGGGCGAAAGTAGGGATTTTAGATGCAGATATTTATGGTCCCTCGATCCCAACCATGCTAGGTACAGAAAACCAGCAACCATTAACACCCGATAATAAACATATGACACCAATCATGGCATATGGGCTTGCTAGTAATTCCATTGGTTATTTGGTTGATCCTAATGGTGCTATGGTATGGCGTGGACCTATGGCAAGTAAAGCACTATTACAGATTTTACAAGATACGCTTTGGCCAGAACTCGACTATCTTGTCATTGATATGCCTCCAGGCACAGGGGATATCCAATTAACCCTAGCGCAAAACATTCCAGTTACTGCTGCTGTGATTATCACAACTCCTCAAGATATTGCTTTAATCGATGCAAAAAAAGGTATTACCATGTTTAATAAAGTAAACATCCCAACACTAGGAATTATTGAAAACATGAGTTACCACATTTGCGAACATTGTGGACATCATGAGGCCATCTTTGGTGAAGGTGGCGCAAAACATTTAGCTGAGCAATATCAAACCAAATTGCTAGGGCAAATTCCACTTCAAAAAATGTTACGCCAAGATCTTGATACAGGAAAGCCCACTGTTATTAACCACCCTGATAGCGAATTTAGCCAACTTTATTATCAAATAGCAGGAAGTATTGCTAGTGAGTTATATTGGCAAGGTGAAGCGATTTTGCCTGATATCCCTTTTAAAACTATATAAATTTAAAATCGATATATTGGCTACTAAATATAATAGCCAATATATCAAGATGAAATTTAAATAATAATGTGTAAATAATCCAGCATTTTTCAATAAATAATTCAAATAATAATCAATATGACACCAATCAGTATCTACTATTTTAAATGACTAAACTCCTCCTTCGCCTTAATTAATTGTTGAGTAAATTCCGAGTTTGTATGTAGCTGAGCCACAACAGCCGCTGCCATAATCTTTGCAGCATCGACATCACTTTGCCAATGATAACCACAAATTACCCGACTTTCGCCTATTTCATAACCACGCTTAAAAATTTCATTTTGTCTCTCTGGATTGATTTCAGCAAGTACTAGCGAAATAGCAAATCCCATTGTAGTATGACCTGATGGATAAGAGCCATTAGTTGATAATGTTTTTTCATCTTCTGGACGACAAGTTGGCTCATTAAAAAAAGAAAATGGTCTAACTCGATTATAAAAATTTTTAGCAGAACGAGTCGCCAGATCACCGGCATCTTCTTTCATCGTAGTAATGAGTTTATAAATCTCGGGAGTTGTAGTTATAGAAATTTCAGATCCAAAAGAGGAGGAAAACTGTTTGGCTATATTATCCTTACTAGAATCAGCATCTAAATAAGCTTGATGTCCTCGTTCAGAATTACGAAGTGACTTACCCCAATCGTACATCGCTTTATCCCTAAGAAAATCAACACTATTAAAAGAAGGAGGAGGAGGTAATAAAAATAAACTATTAGGCGATTGATTTTCTGTAAGGTAAAAATCTTGTGGATTAGTCGTCACATCTTTAATATTATTGGCATAAACATTTGTAGATATTAAGACACACATAATAATACTGTTTACAAAGATTTTTTGCATATAAGTCTCCTTATTAAAAAGCACTATAATTCTCGGTAACCAACACCAACAACTTATGATAACTAACCTGCTTATTTAAATAGATTAATTGCCCTATAAGATAAATAAGTAATAAATATTTCTTATTTTAAGCATATCAATGTGGTTATTTAACAACATTCACCAATTAATAGCTTAGTTAATCATAAAAATAATTTCTTTATTAATAAACAAACAAATTTTTTATATGTGATAACTATCACATTTATTTTTATTGAAATTTTTTGACTTATTATTGCTCACTAAATTGAGTAATCAAAAATGTTATTCATTGGATAAATTATCAAATCTAGCATAATATGAATATGACAGCTGAATAATGCTAAATTTATAGTAAATAAAGCTGTAAAACTTTAATAAGCTCACTCTATCGAAACAACGTTATTAGTTACAACACTAAGGAAACTGTTATGCAAAAAAGAGTTAATGAAATCACCATGCGCGGAGCACCTATTACTTTGTTAGGCACACAAATTAAAGTTGGCGACACAGCGCCCAATTTTATCGTGCAAGATTTAAAAATGGAGCCCATTAAATTGTCCGATTTTAAAGGTAAAATCAGAATTATTAATTCGGTTCCATCCATTGATACCTCAGTATGTAGTGCTCAAGTGCATCGCTTTAACGTCGAAGCGGCAAAATTAAAAGACACAGTGATATTTTCAATTAGCGTCGATTTACCTTTTGCCTTAAATCGCTACTGTGCTGCTGAAGGTATTGATGCCGTTAAAGTCACCTCAGATCATAAAGAACTCAACTTTGGTTTAAAATATGGAGTTGTTATTGAAGAGTTGCGATTACTTTCTCGATCTGTATTTGTCATTGATAAAAACGACAAAATTGTTTATGTGGAATATGTCAAAGAAACCTCTTCTGAACCTGATTATGACAAAGCCCTAGCTGCAGTTAAAGCACTAGAATAAATCGCTATAATGAAACATCGCCCTCAAATACTAATATTGGTGGCGATTAAGTTTAAGATTTATTCTTAGCAACTATTTAATAGACAAACATATTCAGTTATAATCAAAAGTAATCTAATATTCCCTCCAAAATCTTAATCATGAATAATAGTATTAACCGATCTCGGGTTTGGTCATCAATTCTTTGTCTTGCATTTGCGGCATTTATTTTTAATACAACGGAATTTGTACCTGTCGGGCTATTACCCAATATTGCTGAAAGCTTTTCAATGGACGTAGCCCATGCTGGATTATTACTCACTATTTATGCGTGGGCTGTTTCGTTATTATCATTGCCACTCACAGTATTAACATCAAAAATGGAACGAAGGAAGCTACTTATCCTTTTATTTTGTCTATTTATAGGTAGTCATATTTTAGCTGGAGTCGCATGGAATTTTTACAGTTTAATGATAGCAAGAATTGGTATTGCTTGTGCACATGCGGTATTTTGGGCAATTACAACACCACTTGCAGTTCGGTTAGCGCCCAATGGTAAAAAAGCTAAAGCAATGGGCTTTATTGTTATTGGCGTATCGATGGCAACCATTCTAGGTATTCCAATTGGCACCATCATAGGACAACTCGTTGGCTGGCGCGTGACTTTTTTATGTATTGCTGGTATCGCTTTTTGCGTGATGATATTACTACTCCGCTTATTGCCTACTGTACCAAGCATGGATATTATCTCTATCAAAGATATTCCAATAGTATTAAAACGCCCAATACTGCTAAACATTTATTTATTAATTGCCATTATTATTGCGGGTCACTTTACTGCCTATACCTATATTACGCCATTCATGAAGAATATTGGTGGATTTAACCAAAATGTTATCGTCCTTTTATTATTAGTTGTAGGTTTTTCTGGAATGATTGGTAGCGTTATTTTTGCAAAATATGCTGAAAAGAATCCAACCGCAATTTTCATCATCCCTATGCTATTACTGATTACTTGCTTATTATCGCTTTATGTATGTTCATTCACGCTTTATACTGCAATCATTCAATGTTTAATTTGGGGGCTTTCCATTACAATTATTGGAATGGTTATGCAAAGCAAAGTAATTGATGCCGCACCCGATGCCACAGATATAGCCACTTCAGTCTATTCTGGTATTTTCAATATTGGAATAGGAGGCGGTGCTTTTATAGGCAGTAAGGTATTAATTTTACTTTCAATTGATTACATTGGTTATGTTGGTGCGTGTTTTGTCCTCATCGCACTATTATTATTCTACTTTTTATCTAGAAAATTATGGAATAATAAAACGGTTATTTAAAAAAGGGTTATGTAAAAAATATTATATAAAAACCTTAGGGTAAGGAAACAGCATTATTTATTTTATAACACAAATAAATAACGCTGAAAAATACTAACATTTACCTTATGATTTACTTAAAGACTCTAACTGTTCCCATCTTTCAAAAACAGCTTCTAATTCAGCCTCTTTATCTGCCAAAGATTGTAAAATTGGACTAGTAATTTCATGAGTTTGATTAAAAAAGTCACTTTGACCAATTTGTGCTTGTAAATCAGTAATCTCTAATTCTAATTGTTCTATTTTGCTTGGTAATTGTGCCAATTCTCGTTGTTCATTATAACTCAGTTTAACTTTCTTTTTAGCGGTTCGCTCACTACTTTGATTATTAGTAGCACCTAATTCTTTTTTAGGTTGCTCAAGTTTATTAACTGTCGTTACTTTAACTGGTTGTGCCTGCTGCTGTTGTTGCAGAGCATCGGCATAACCACCAGCATAAACACCAATATGGCCTTTTTCTTCAAAAAACCAACATTGAGTGACCACATTATCAACAAATTGCCGATCATGACTAACCAACAAGACAGTTCCTTGATAATCATTCACTAACTCTTCTAGCAATTCTAATGTTTCAATATCAAGATCATTGGTCGGTTCATCAAGTATTAATAAATTGCTAGGTTTTAAAAATAGTTTAGCCAGCAATAAACGATTACGCTCCCCTCCAGACAGTGCTCGTACAGGAGTTCTGGCACGTTTAGGCGGAAATAAAAAGTCCTGTAAATAACCAAGTACATGGCGTGATCGGCCATTAACCATGACCTCTTGCTTACCTTCGGCTAAATTATCCATCACCGTTTTTTCAGGATCGAGTTCGAGACGATATTGGTCAAAATAAGCAACTTCAAGCTTTGTGCCACAATGCACACTACCTAATGTTGGTGTCAAATTACCCAACATCAGTTTTAATAAAGTTGTTTTACCAATACCATTAGGACCAATCAGAGCGATCTTATCACCACGTAATACTTGTACAGAAAAATCATTAACTAGTAACTTATCCTCAATCTGATATGTCACATTTTCAAGCTCAAAAACAATTTTTCCTGAACGTAATGCTTCCTCAATTTGCATTTTAGCACTACCCATAACTTGGCGTCGCTTGCTATATTCTTGGCGCATTGCTTTTAATGCTCGCACTCGCCCTTCATTACGAGTACGACGAGCTTTAATACCTTGTCGGATCCAGACTTCTTCTTGAGCTAATTTTTTATCAAATTCAGCATTTTGTAACTCTTCAACACGCAATGCTTCTTCTTTACCAAGCAAATAGTTATCATAATTTCCACTCCAAGACGCAATTTTACCTCGATCCAAATCAATAATACGCGTTGCCATTTGACGAATAAACGAACGATCATGGGAAATGAACACGATACTGCCATTAAAACTTTTCAAAAAATCTTCCAACCATTTAATGGTTTGAATATCCAAATGATTGGTTGGTTCATCAAGCAATAAAACTGTTGGCTGACAAACCAACGCTTTGGCTAATGCGGCTTTACGCAACCACCCACCCGATAACGAAGACAACAACGCATCACCATCAAGCGATAATGAAGAAATAACATTACGAATACGACTATCTAATTGCCAACCATTTTGATGATCTAACTGTTCTTGCATTTTAGCTAATTTATCTAAGTTACTTTCGCAAGGATCGAGCTCAACGCGATATGCTAAATCATAGTAATCTCGTAATAACTGTGCTTGTTCGTGTAATCCTTCAGCCACAAAATCAAACACACTACCTTGCACATCACGGGGAGGATCTTGTTGCAATCGTGAAACAATCGCATTATTTTCATAAATAATTTGCCCTTCGTCTAATGGCACCTCTTTATTTAAAACTTTAAGTAAAGTCGATTTTCCAGCACCGTTACGGCCAACAAGACAAACACGCTCGTTTGGCTCAATAGACATATCGATATGATCAAGCAAGGGCGCATCACTAAATGAAAGATAAGCATTGGTAAGATTAATTAATGACATAGTTATTGGTGGTTTTTATTTAGATATTAAGTAATAAGACATTATTCTATCATAAAGTTACCAAAGGCAACTAAAGCAAATACAAAAGATAAACCAATAGATCTTACAAATACTAGAAATCACTGTTCTGTTCTATCAAAAAAGATAAATACTGATATATTAATTAGTAAAAATATTATTAAATTTCTGTGTGGAGATTATTATGAGCCATATGTGGACATTTCAACGTGTTGGTGGGCTTGATCAAGTCGTATTTAAAAGTGCCAGTGATATTATCAATTTACCTGATTTAGATCCTAAATTATGGGTGGCTTTAAGTTGCCCAACAACAGGGTTGGATTTTGATGAACGAACCTTATCTCTACTCGATTCAGATAATGACGGACGTATTCGCATACCTGATATTTTAGATGCCATTAGCTGGACTTGCGATAAAATCAATTCATTTGATAGTATCTTAAGTACAAGTGAAACATTACCATTATCACAAATTAACGCATCGACCCCGCAAGGAAAAAAATTATCGGTCACCGCACAAAGCATTTTAGCTAGCTTAAATAAAAAAAATGTGGATTATTTAACACAAGATGATATACAACAATCAATAAAAATCAATGCTGACAAACTTTATAATGGTGACTTGATCTTTCCTCCATCAAGCGAATTGTCACCAAACATGCAAATGTTTATTACAACAGCAATCAAAACTACTGGTGCACAAAAAGATATGAGTGGGCAAGATGGCATTGATTTAAACATAGCAACCACCTTTGTTGAAAATCTACAAACTTGGTTACAATGGCAAACAAAAATAAGTAATACGCAAACCCCATTTGGTGAAAATACCGCAGAAATTTGGAAAATAATTCAGCTATTAAAACCCAAAATTGATGATTATTTTTTACGTGCTGAATTAGCACAATACGCCCCTCAAGCGCAAACGGCACTTAATGTCGACGAAAAATATATTGTACCAACACAAAACGGATTACTATCTGAAGAAGAATTAGCCGAATTGCCGCTATCCAAAATCGACACAACTGATACTCTAGATCTAGTCAATGGGCTAAATCCACTTTGGAAAGCTAAAATCAGCCGATTTAAGGCATTAATAGAATCATCATTATCCAACCCAGACCAACTAACACAACAAGAATGGCAAAATATACAACAAAGCTTGCAAGCATATACCACACTTATTAGCACTAAGCCCGAAATGGCACAATTAACCGTTGAAATTGAGCCTTCGGCCAATATAGATGATATTCCTATTAGCATCATTACCAACCTAGCTAACAATGATTTACTGACCGAATTTGAGAAAATGGTTGAACAAGATAATCAAACACCAATATCTGCCTCAGATATTCTAGTGCTAGAAAAATTAGTCCTATTTCATAAACATCTTTACCGTTTACTAGTTAACTTTGCCTCTTTTGCAGACTTCTTCCAGCCTGAAACACGAGCAGCATTTCAACTTGGTAAACTCTACATTGATGGCCGCTGTGCAACACTTTGCGTTGCGGTCGATAATATTGCCAAACACACAACCATGGCAAATTATTCTGAACTCTGTTTACTTTATTGTGAATGCACTAGACATGGAGAAAAACAGCTAATTGCAGCAGCAATGACAGCAGGACAAGGTGATTTATTAATTGAAGGTCGCAATGGTGTGTTTATTGACAATAAAGGTAACGATTGGGACGCCAATGTTGTTAAAATAATCACTAAGCCAATCAGCATCCAACAAGCAATTTGGGCTCCTTATCAACGTATGGGACGTGTGATTACCGAACAAATTAACAAATGGGCAAGCAGCAAAGATGCCGATGTTGAAAAATCAAGTGAACAAGCACTACAAAATCCAGCTAATAAATTTGATATTGGTAAAAGTGTAGGGATTTTTGCTGCAATTGGTTTAGCCATTGGCGCAATCGGCACAGCATTAGCCACAATATTCCAAGCCATTTTTGCACTAGCTTGGTGGCAAGTACCTTTAGTTTTTATTGGGTTATTTCTAATTATTTCAGGACCTTCTGTTATTTTAGCATGGTTAAAATTACGTCGAAGAACGCTTGGGCCATTACTAGAAGCATCTGGTTGGGCAATTAATGGGCAAGTCAAAATTAATTTAATGCTAGGAAGCTTGCTCACTAGCAAAGCCCAGCTCCCTACCAATGCAAAACGTAATTTGCACGATCCAATGAAACAACGTCACAACAAATTAGTTATTATTTTTTGGTTAGCAATTTTACTTAGTATTGGAGTTACAGGAGGCTGGTTATGGCATGAAGGTTACCTTGACCGCTATATCGAACAGCACAAACAAGCACAAACCCAAAACAAAACTGACACAAATGCCAATATTGGTAAATAAAAGCAAAAAACCATTTCGCCGACAACCGTCGGCGAAATGAAACAACCATTAATGCTGATAAACCGGCAAACGACGGCAAATTGCAAGCACCTTTTCTTTCACAGCTTGGATGTTTTGCTCGTCATCGATATTATCTAAAACATCACAAATCCAATTAGCTAAATCTCGCGACTCGGCTTCTCTAAAGCCTCGGCGAGTAATAGCCGGCGTACCGATACGCACACCAGATGTTACAAATGGGCTTTGTGGATCTTTTGGTACACTATTTTTATTAACGGTAATATTAGCACTACCTAAAGCCGCATCAGCTTCTTTACCTGTAATATTTTTATCGACTAAATCAATTAAAAACAGATGGTTTTGTGTTTCGCCAGAAACTACTTTATAGCCACGTTGCAAAATCACCTCGACCATAGCTTTAGCGTTTTTCACCACTTGTTGTTGATAGATTTTATACTCAGGCTCCATCGCCTCTTTTAACGCAACTGCTTTAGCGGCAATTACATGCATTAAAGGACCACCTTGCGCTCCTGGAAAGACAGCCGAATTTAACTTTTTATATAATTCTTCACTACCACCTTTAGCCAAAATCAAACCGCCACGAGGACCACCTAAAGTTTTATGAGTTGTAGTAGTAACAACGTGAGCATAAGGAACTGGATTTGGATAAACACCTGCCGCAACTAGCCCTGCCACATGCGCCATATCCACAAACAAATAAGCGCCCACACTATCTGCGATTTCACGCATACGTTGCCAATCCACCCCCCCAGAATAAGCCGAAAATCCACCAATAATCATTTTAGGTTTAGATTCTTGGGCTGTTTTAACTAACTTGTCATAATCAATACGCCCTGAATCATCAACACCATAATCCACAACATGATAAAGTTTACCCGAAAAGCTAACGGGCGAACCGTGCGTCAAATGCCCACCTTCAGACAGGTTCATACCTAAAACCGTATCGCCTGTATTTAAAAGTGCCATATAAACGGCAAAATTAGCTTGTGAACCTGAATGCGGTTGCACATTAGCATAATCAGCACCAAATAAAGCTTTAGCCCGTTCAATTGCTAATTTTTCAACAATATCAACATACTCACAACCCCCATAATAACGTCTTCCGGGATAACCTTCGGCATATTTATTGGTTAATTGCGAACCTTGCGCTTGCATTACTCGTGGGCTGGTGTAGTTTTCTGATGCGATCAGTTCAAGGTGATCTTCTTGGCGCTGTTCTTCACCTTTAATAGCATTCCACAATTCCGCATCATAATCGGCAATAGTCATATCTTTACTAAACATGTTAACTCCTAGTTATTAATCGCAACAAACCTTAAACGTTGTCGTACACTACAGTATAAAAAAACAACACTAATTATCCTTACTTAATCAGTGCTTAATTTCAATCTTTTTTTTGAGTTATAAAAAATATTTATATATTGTTGAAATGTAGTATTATGACTGAGGTATGGCATACAAGGCATATTGCTAAAATAATTAAAAATTTTATTTGGTTTATAATGCAACTTCATTTAGTCGTTAATACATTCGGTTCCGATTTACAACGTCGTTATGGCGAAAAGATCTATAAACTTACTTTACATGGTGGCTTTAGCTGTCCCAATCGAGATGGCACTATTGGTCAAGGTGGTTGTACTTTTTGTAATGTTGCCTCAATCATTGATGAATCTATTCAGGTTAAATCAATTTCTGAGCAATTAACTTCGCAAGCCCAACAAATGAAAAAATCTAAACGATACCTTGCTTATTTTCAGGCTTATACCAGCACCTACGCCGAGGTTGAAATTCTAAAAAATATGTATGAAGAAGCCCTGAATAGTACAGATATTGTTGGGCTTTGTGTTGGTACTCGCCCTGATTGTGTTCCTGATGAAGCGCTTGATTTGCTTGCGCATTATCAATCCAATGGCTATGAAGTTTGGTTAGAACTTGGTTTACAAACTGCTCATAACAAAACCTTACACGATATTAATCGAGGGCATACTTTTGATGATTATTATCAAACCGTACAAAAGGCACGCAAGCTTGGCATTAAGGTCTGTACTCACTTAATTATTGGTTTACCGAAAGAAACCAAACAAGATAACTTTATAACCCTTAAGCGTGTGCTCGACTGTGGTGTCGATGGTTTAAAATTACACCCTTTACATATTGTTGACGGTAGTATTATGGCAAAAGCGTGGCGGGCTGGACGGCTTCCAGTATTAACATTAGATAAATATGTCGATATTGCTGGCGATATCATTCGCCAAACTCCAGCAAATATTTTGTATCATCGCATATCAGCTAATGCCAGAAAACCAACTTTACTCGCCCCTGATTGGTGTGAAAACCATTGGCAATCGATGAATGCCGTTGATCACAATTTACGCCAGTTTGGTGCTCAAGGTAGTGCTATTGGTGATAGTTACTTTTTTAAATCATAAGTGGATTTAATGATTATGAAAAAGGACATCCTTTCATTTATCCACTTCGCGTTTTATTAATAATTATTAATTTATTTTCAACCGATAAATATGATGGATGATTTTTACAAGTGATCCAGACAACCTTTGTACGTTACCATTAGGTGGAAGAAATAGTGAAGACGTTTTCCTTATCCTTACCATGCCCTTAATTTTGTGTTTATTTTTTATCAAAAAAAATAAGATATATCTATTTGTCCCTTGCTATTCGCTATTGTTTTTGGTAATTTTTTTTACGTTTTCAATGGTGCTAACAATTTCATTTAAAATTATTATAGTTTGAGAGATTATCAATAGCGTAACGCACCCACACTAATAATAAAACAAAATTATAATGGTATAGACTCTTGAATTATTTTTACAAATGACAGTATGCTTATTCAACTGTCACTATGACCAAAATTTTCCAGCAAATTTGGTTCTATAAAAATCAAACTTTGCACCAAAATAAATACTAAGTATATAATACTCCTTTCAAACTTGAGACAATCTGCATGCAACTGGTTTTTTGTATTTATAAATATTTTCCTTTTGGTGGTTTGCAACGTGATTTTTTGCAAATAGCCAAAGCTTGTCAAAATCGAGGACATAATGTTCGTGTTTATGTCATAGATTGGCAAGGCGATGTACCTTGTGGGTTTGACATTATTTTGGTACCTAAAAAGGGCTTATCCAACCATAGTCGTAATCAATCTTATTACCATTGGGTGAAGGCTCATTTACAAGCAAATCCTGTTGATTGTGTAGTTGGCTTTAATAAAATGCCTGATTTGGATGTTTATTTTGCAGGTGATACTTGTTATGCCGAAAAGGTTTCACAAAAGGGCTTTTTGTATAAATTGTCAAAACGCTGTAAGCACTATTTAGCTTTCGAATATGCGGTATTTAATCAACATAGCCAAACCAAAGTTATGGTACTAACAAAACAGCAAATTAGTGATTTTGAGCGCCATTACCATACTGATTCATCACGCTTTTACCTATTGCCACCCGGTATTGCGCAAGATCGTCAATACAATTATGAGTCGCTAGCTAAAGGTAAGCAATTTAGGCAAGCCAATCAAATTGATGAACATAATTTTGTGATTGTGCAAATTGGATCAGATTTTAAGCGTAAGGGAGTAGATCGTTCTTTAACCGCCATTGCCGCACTACCTTGCGATTTAAAACAAAAAGTGACTTTTTTAGTAGTGGGGCAGGATAATCCCGAAGCTTATCATAAACTGGCTAAGCAACTCGGCATTGAGTATCAAGTACGTTTTTTTGCAGGCCGTAATGATATCCCTGACTTTTTATTTGCGGCAGATTTGCTATTGCACCCAGCAAGACAAGAAGCAGCTGGTATGGTGCTTATTGAAGGGTTAGCTGCTGGGGTGCCAGTGATTGTGTCAAGCATTTCTGGCTATGCTTATCATATTGATGATGCCAATGCTGGGGTGATCCTTGCCGAGCCTTTTGTACAAGCAGATCTCAATCAAGCGTTGCAAAATGCCATAACAAATCACGATCAGTTATTAACATGGCACAACAATGCAATACATTATGGTAAAACGTCTGATTTATACCACTTAGCCCAGCGAGCCGCAGATATTATTTTAGGTTGTGATCATTATGAATGAGTTAAAGTTAAAATCCCCTTTTGATGCTTTGTGGAAAAATAAAGATCCGTTTGCGGAAGTTGAGTTAATATCAGGCAAAGTCTATCGAGCGGTTAAGCAACGTAAGACGTTGAATTTTGAGCTTGGTGATGCATCGTATTTTATTAAAATTCATCGTGGTACAACCATTAAAGAGATTTTTAAAAATCTCATTTCGTTACGTTTACCTGTTTTAGATGCTAAGCAGGAGTGGGATGCGATTAAGCGTTTGGAGCAAGTTGGCGTTAATACGATGGATGAGCGAGCATTTGGTCGTAAGGGACTAAATCCGCTGACTCGTCATTCATTTATTGTGACAAGAGATCTTAACCCGACTGTGAGTTTAGAAGATTTTACTAAGCCATGGTTAACTAACCCACCTAGCTATCATATAAAGCGTTCTTTAGTTATTTATTTGGCAAAAATGGTGGCTCGAATGCATGTGGCTGGGGTTAATCATCGTGATTGTTATTTGTGTCACTTTTTGCTTGATATTCCGCTTTTTGAAAATCATCAGCAAATAAAATTGTCGGTGATTGATTTACATCGTGCTCAGATCCGTAAAATAGTTCCTGTTCGTTGGCGTGATAAAGATTTAATTGGGCTTTATTTTTCAGCCATGAATATTGGGCTAATTGATCGCGATATTTGGCGTTTTTTGAAAGTTTATTTTAATCAACCTTTAAAAACGATCTTGCGTAATGAAGCTAAGTTAATTGCTAGTACGCATCAAAAAGTTGAACGAATTCGTAAAAGGACAGAAAAGTATCATCTTTAACAATAAGGATACGCTATGTTTATTGAACAAATTGATATTTCCGGATTTAAAGGTATTAGTCAGCTATCTTTAAAATTAAATGCTAGTTCTAGCGTACTAATGGGTGAAAATCGTTGGGGGCGGTCAAGTTTAATCAGCGCTTTGCAATTGTTATCACTGGATAACACGTTTTATCAATTTGTCGTTTCCGATTTTTATCATGATCAATACCAATGTTATGGCGATAATATTATTATTAAAATCACTTATTGCCAATCACACTTACATGAATTAAATAATCAAGATTATCAACCATTACGCTCAGTTTCGTATCAATCACACCAAGATAATCTGCATCGTATCACTTATCAAATTTCTGCTAATAAACAAGATAACCAAATTATAACACAACATAAATTGCTCAATGCACAAGGCAATCCTTTTAATATAGAAAACGAAAAATTATTAATTGCAACATTAATCAAACTAAATCCAGTAATGACACTTAAAAACGCAATTAATCCTGAGCAATTAACTGTTACTAACGAACCATTATCCGAACACTACATTAGCCAACTTTCAAACCAACTAAAAGCCCATTCAGCCGAATTAACCCAAGATGAATTAGCTCGAGGCCTACAAGCCGCACGCTCATTATTAGAGTATTATTTTGTCGATCAAGCACACCGCAATCATTACAAACAAAAAAATGCCAAAAGTACACCAAGATCAGAAGATTGGAATGTTTTGGAACAAATTAATGATGTATTGGATAATCTTGATAATGATTATTTACGAACTGTATTTTTAGGAATTTTCGGCTCTATTATTGATGCTAAAGGAAATTATTCACTTTCACAAAGTTCAATGCCTATTTTAATTTTAGAAGAGCCTGAAAGTTTGTTACATCCAATCATTTTATCCGTTGCATTTCGCTTACTAAAAAACTTCCCTACACAAAAAATTATCACGTCTAACTCAAGTGATCTGGTATCATTATTTTCATTAGAAAACCTTTATCGTTTAATTCGTCTGCCAGATAAAATTATTGCCAAATACATTGAACCTTATTCATTAAGCGTTAGTGATAGTCGTCGTATTGCGTTTCATATTCTTTATCGCCGATCAAATGCCTTATTTGCACGATGTTGGTTGTTAGTCGAGGGCGAAACCGAAGTGTGGTTGTTACGTGAACTAGCAGAACAAAGTGGTTATCATCTGAGTTCAGAGGGAGTTCAGCTTATTGAGTTTGCTCAGTGTGGTTTAAAACCGCTTATAAAATATGCCAATAAAATGGGAATTCATTGGTATGTAATTACTGATGGGGATATGGCGGGTAAAAAATATGCCGATACAGTAAAATCGTTATGTGGTGAAGATAAAAATCCTAATGATTACTTAACGGTTTTACCTGCGCGAGACATTGAAAACTTTTTATTTAAACATGGTTTTAGTCATGTCTATAAACTTGCCGCTTATAATACAACACAGCATATTGATCTGCCTGTACATCAAATTATTCAAAAAGCAATTCATAAAAGTTCAAAACCTGATCTTGCGATTGCCATTTGTGATGATGCAAAATCACGTGGTATAAACGCTATACCGCGTTTGCTAATGGATACTTTTTCGAGAATTATTAGTTCATCTAAAGGGTTAGTTTAGATAATTACATTTTGAAAAATATTTAAAATCGCTATCAAGAAGATAAAACAATTCCGCCAATATAAATCGGCGGAATAAAATAAAAATTAATTCTATTTGGAGATTCGTTTATATTTAGCACGTTTAGGCTCTAATGCTTCAGCACCCAATGTGCGCTTTTTCCATTCTTCGTATTCGGTAAAGTTACCTTCAAAGAATTCCACATGTCCTTCGTCTTGATAATCCAAAATATGGGTCGCAATACGATCTAAAAACCAACGGTCATGTGAAACCACTAAAGCACAACCTGGGAATTCAAGGAGTGCGTTTTCAAGTGCTCGTAAGGTTTCGACATCTAAATCATTAGTCGGTTCGTCAAGTAATAATACATTACCGCCCACTTGTAATAATTTAGCTAAATGTACACGCCCACGTTCACCACCTGAAAGTTCACCAACACGCTTTTGCTGATCAACACCTTTAAAGTTAAAACGACCAACATAAGCACGACTTGGGATTTCAAAATTGCCAATACGCATAATATCTTGACCGTTTGAAATTTCGTCCCAAACTGTTTTTTTGTCGTCCATACTGTCACGGAACTGATCAACTGATGCAAGTTGCACTGTTTCACCCAAAGTAATCGTGCCTGAATCAGGTTGTTCTTTGCCTGATAGCATTCTAAATAGGGTTGATTTCCCTGCTCCATTTGGACCAATAATGCCAACAATTGCCCCTTTAGGAATACTAAAAGATAAGTTATCAATCAGCACACGATCGCCATACGATTTAGTTAGATTGCTTACTTCAATCACTTTATCGCCTAAACGTTGTCCAGCTGGAATAAAGAGCTCGTTAGTTTCGTTACGTTTTTGGTAATCGTTACTGTTGAGTTCTTCAAAGCGAGCTAGGCGGGCTTTGCTTTTTGCTTGGCGCCCTTTCGGATTTTGTCGTACCCACTCGAGTTCTTTTTCGATCGATTTACGACGTGCCGATTCGGTCGAGGCTTCTTGCGCTAGGCGCTGATCTTTTTGTTCAAGCCAAGATGAGTAGTTGCCTTCCCATGGAATGCCTTCACCACGGTCAAGCTCTAAAATCCAACCAGCTACGTTGTCTAGGAAGTAGCGATCGTGAGTTACTGCAACAACCGTACCTTCGTAGTCATGTAAGAATCGTTCTAACCATGCTACCGATTCGGCATCTAAGTGGTTGGTCGGTTCATCCATTAATAACATATCAGGCTTTTCAAGTAATAATTGACAAATTGCTACTCGACGGCGTTCTCCACCTGATAAATTTTCAATTTTCGCATCCCAATCTGGCAAACGTAGTGCGTCAGCGGCTCGCTCTAACTGATTATCAAGATTGTGAGCATCTTGCGATTGAATAATGGCTTCAAGCTCTGCTTGTTCTTTGGCTAATTTATCAAAATCGGCATCAGGATCAGCATAAGCGGCATATACTTCATCTAATCGAGCCAATGCTTGTTTAGCCTCACTAACCGCTTGCTCAATGGCTTCACGCACAGTTTGTTTAGGATCTAATTTCGGTTCTTGGGGTAAATAACCAATTTTAATATCAGGTTGTGGGCGTGCTTCGCCTTCAATTTCGGTATCAACACCCGCCATAATTCGTAGTAAAGTGGATTTACCCGCTCCATTTAAACCGAGTACACCAATTTTTGCACCCGGAAAAAAACTTAAAGAAATATCTTTTAAAATATAGCGTTTAGGGGGAACAATTTTCCCTACGCGGTTCATGGTATAAACATATTGCGCCATAAAACATCATCCGTTTATTGGGTTAAAATAGCAAAAGGCATTTGCTATATGATTAATTGCGTATATTGTAGCGATTCTGAGGATTGGGTCTAGGGTTATTTGTAATAATGTGAGTAAATTGGTTAAATGGTGTTAACGGTAGATTTATATAAAACCGTTCAAATTCACCCCATGTGCATATATAATCAACAATACCTTAAATTAAATTTATTATGCATATCTTGGTTACTTAAATATTTTCAATTTTATAAAATTGAAAAATTCAACAAAGGCTGTTCATTCTATACTCAAAGATATGGTGGTTATTTCTTCTTTAATGAAGAATACCCTAGAACAACAAGTACTAAAAGATAAACTCAAGCAATATCAAAATTATTATCAAAAATAATATAAAGCCATTTTAAGGTATCCCACCTTTTACTAGGTGGGATAATTGAAAACGTTATTTTTTATAAAAACGTAAAAAGTTGCTCTTTAGGTAAGCGTGATTTTGGTCGATGCGCATTGCCGTCATTTTCAGCTCGATAGCCTAATGTGGCTACAATAACGCTTTTAAGCCCTTTGCTTTTGAGATCTAAAATCTCGTCCATTTTTTGGGCGTCATACCCTTCAATCGCTGTTGAATCAATACCAATTGCCGTTGCTGCAAAAAGCAGTTGCCCCAATGCAAGATAAGCTTGTTTACTTTCCCAACATTGTTGCGATTCAATGGTTGCACTATTGAGCTTTACAAAGTGCCGACGACCTTGATCTTGTGCTTGTTTAAGATCGGTTGAAGGGTATCTACCGTCTTTATCTTCTTGATTGAGTAGATTGACTAAATGGGCTTCGTCTAATGGTGTTTTAATGCAAAAGACAATTGTATGCGAAGCGCCAGTCACTCTTGGTTGATTAAATTCAAGTATAGCCGGTAAAATTTTATTCTTTGCCGCATCATTATCAATAACATAAAAATGCCATGGTTGTGAGTTAACTGATGATGGGCTGTTTCTTAAAACAGTTAATAATTGTTCAATCTTATCAGCAGGAATTTTTTTTGTTGGATCATAATGTTTGGTAGTGTAGCGTTTTTGAGAAATATCAACTATGTTCATTATTATGCCCTCGTGAGTTATTCTTTTCACCATTATAATTCGGTTTTATTATGTCTCAACTTATTATTTTAATAGATTTGTCAAATAGTAAAGCAATATTTATTAGTATTATATATTTGTCACTTTTTTAATAAAAATAAATATATTAAGATTGGCAGAAAATAATCATTGACACCACAAATATCATTTGGTAAAAATATCATCAGTTTTAGTTTTCATTAATTACAATCCAAATAGAGATTTTTTATGTTTGTTAACTATTTATCGCTTGACCTCAGCCTCCTCCTCGCATCAACTTGCGCGGATAGCTTGTGTGTGAAGTAAAAAGAAGTAGTTAAATAACCAACTCAACAAATTAACAAGAACCCGCGCTAAAGTGCGGGTTTTTTTGTTTTTTTAACTTGAAATACCGAGATAGCACTAAAATATATAAAAGGAAAAACAATGAGCGATCAAGTCATTATTTTTGATACAACATTACGCGATGGTGAACAAGCATTACAAGCAAGTTTGAGCGTTAAAGAAAAGTTACAAATAGCGCTTGCTTTGGAGCGAATGCGGGTCGATGTGATGGAAGTTGGCTTTCCTGTTTCATCTCCTGGTGATTTTGAATCAGTTCAAACGATTGCTAAGACCATTAAAGATAGCTGTGTTTGTGCATTGTCTCGTTGTGTTGATAAAGATATTGATGTTGCTGCCGAGGCATTAAAAGTTGCAGATCAGTTTCGAATTCATACTTTTATGGCAACATCAACCTTACATGTTAAAGATAAATTAAAAATGACATTTGATGATGTCATTGAAAGAGCTGTGCACTGTATTAAACGTGCACGTAATTATACTAATGATGTGGAGTTTTCTTGTGAAGATGCAGGCCGTACCCCAATTGATAACTTATGTCGTATCGTTGAAGCAGCAATTAAAGCAGGGGCAAGAACGATCAATATTCCGGATACTGTCGGTTATACTGTCCCTTATCAATTTGGTGGCATTATTCGTACCCTATTTGAACGTGTCCCGAACATTGATCAAGCGATTATCTCTATTCATTGTCATGATGACTTGGGCATGTCGGTGGCTAACTCGATTAGCGCGGTTCAAGAAGGTGCTCGGCAAATTGAAGGTGCGATGAATGGTTTAGGCGAACGTGCGGGTAATACCGCACTTGAAGAAGTTATTATGGCGATTAAAGTTCGTCAAAATATCTTAAATGTTCGCACAAATATCAATCACCAAGAGATTTATCGTACCAGCCAAATTGTTAGCCAAATTACTAACATGCCAATTCCAGGTAATAAAGCAATTATTGGTAGTAACGCTTTTGCCCACTCCTCAGGAATTCATCAAGATGGGGTTTTAAAAAATCGTGAAACTTATGAAATTATGACCCCTGAATCAATCGGATTAAATCAAATCCAATTAAATTTAACCTCTCGCTCAGGACGAGCCGCCGTTAAACATCGTTTAGAAGAACTTGGTTATCACGATAAAGATTATAACTTAGATCAAGTCTATGAGGCATTTTTAGAATTAGCTGATAAAAAAGGCCAAGTATTCGATTATGATTTAGAGGCATTAATATTTATCAATCAATTAAAAGATGAAAAAGGACATTATGTTTTAGACTATTTTAATGTTCAATCAGGTTCGACGGTTGTTTCAACCGCTTCGGTTAGCTTGTTAATTGGTGATAAAAAGTATTCTGATGCTGCAACGGGTAACGGTCCTGTTGATGCTGTTTATCAAGCTATCAACCGTATTACTGGCGAACCTATTTCGATTGTAAAATATCAATTAGCTTCTAAAGGACAAGGTGAAAATGCTTTAGGACAAGTTGATATTGTTGCCGAATATAAAGGTCGTAAGTTCCATGGTGTGGGGCTTGCAACTGATATTGTTCACTCATCGGCTTTGGCTTTAATTAATGTATTGAATAATGTATATAGAGCAAATCAAGTTGCACAAGAAAAACAAAAATTACATCATGACTAAAAAATAATTTGTTTTGCCGTTTAACAGCAAAACATGAAAATTAATTTAGATTGTAAAGGAATAAAAAATGTCACAAAACTACCATATTGCAGTACTTCCCGGCGACGGTATTGGCCCTGAAGTAATGAGACAAGCCTATAAAGTATTAGATGTTATCCGCCAAAAATATCAACTTTCTATTACTACTAGTGAATATGATGTGGGTGGTGCAGCAATTGATATTCATGGTTGCCCATTACCTAATGAAACACTTGAAGGCTGTGAAAAAGCTGACGCTATTTTATTTGGTTCAGTGGGTGGTCCTAAATGGTCTAATTTACCACCTGAAAAGCAACCTGAACGTGGTGCGTTATTGCCACTACGTAAACACTTCAAATTATTTGCTAATATGCGCCCTGCTCGTTTATATCAAGGCTTAGAAGATCTTTGCCCATTACGCACCGATATTGCTGAGCGTGGATTTGATATTTTATGTATGCGCGAATTAACTGGCGGTATTTATTTTGGATTACCTAAAGGACGTGAAGGTAGTAGTGCTCAAGAAAAAGCATTTGATACTGAAGTTTATCATCGTTTTGAGATAGAACGTATTGCAAAAATGGGATTTGAAGCTGCACGTTTACGTCGCAAAAAAGTAACTTCAATTGATAAAGCCAACGTTTTACAAACCTCAATTTTGTGGCGCGAGGTGGTCAATGAAGTAGCTAAAAACTATCCTGATATTGAACTTGAGCATATGTATATCGATAATGCCACAATGCAACTTGTTAAAGATCCGTCTCAGTTCGATGTTATTTTATGCTCAAATTTATTTGGAGATATATTATCCGATGAATGTGCCATGATAACTGGTTCAATGGGTATGTTGCCTTCTGCTAGTCTTAATGAACAAGGCTTTGGCTTATATGAACCTGCTGGTGGTAGCGCACCTGACATTGCTGGTAAAAATATTGCTAATCCTGCAGCACAAATTTTGTCATTAGCTTTGTTAGTCCGTTACAGCTTTAAACGTGATGATATTGCCTCAGCTATCGAAACAGCAGTAAATAAAGCATTAGAACAAGGCTATCGTACTATCGATCTTGCACAAAAAGAACAACCCGTTTCAACTGATGAAATGGGAGACATTATTTGTAAGCTTATTTAGTTGAATTAGCTATGTAAAATGTGTAGTAAAAAGATACTCAAGTATGCAGAATAAACTGCTACTTGTATCCTTTTTAATTCAATTAATTATAGGATTAGTAAATAATGTCAAAGTTTAAAACTAATACCAGTTGTAAAAAATAATAAGGAATCTGCAATGTCAAAAACACTGTATCAGAAATTATATGATGCGCATGTCGTTTATGAAGCTCCAAATGAAACGCCTATTTTATATATCGATCGTCATTTAGTTCATGAAGTCACCTCTCCACAGGCCTTTGATGGCTTACGTGCAATGAATCGTAAAGTTCGCCAGCCCAATAAGACTTTTGCAACTATGGATCATAACACTTCAACCAAAAGTAATGATTTAAGTGCCTGTAGCGAAATGGCTCGCATTCAGTTAACCGAACTGGCAAAAAATGCCAAAGAGTTTGGTGTTTCGTTATATGATTTACAAAGCCCATTACGTGGTATTGTCCATGTAGTCGGCCCTGAGCAAGGTATGACTTTACCGGGTATGACTATTGTGTGTGGTGATTCGCACACTGCTACACATGGCGCATTTGGTGCATTAGCTTTTGGTATTGGTACTTCCGAAGTTGAGCATGTGTTAGCAACTCAAACCTTAAAACAAGGTCGTGCTAAAACCATGAAAATTGAAGTTAAAGGGCAAGTTGCTGACGGCATTACCGCTAAAGATATTATTTTAGCTATTATTGGTAAAACCACCAGCGCTGGCGGTACTGGGCATGTGGTTGAGTTTTGTGGTGATGCGATTAAATCATTATCCATGGAAGGACGTATGACGTTGTGTAATATGGCAATTGAAATGGGAGCTAAAGCTGGCATAATTGCACCAGATGAAGTGACTTTTGAGTACTTAAAAGGTCGTCAATTTTCACCTAAAGGTGAGGATTTTGATAAAGCTGTTGCCTATTGGAAGACATTAAAAACCGACGAAGGTGCACATTTTGATACAGTTGTGACGTTAGAAGGAAAAGATATCGCACCACAAGTCACTTGGGGAACGAATCCTGGTCAAGTAACTTCAGTTGATGCAACAGTACCGAATCCTAATGATTTTGCTGATCCTATTGAAAAACACTCTGCAGAGCGTGCATTAACTTATATGGGATTAATCGCTGGCACCAAAATGACTGATATTAAGATCAATAAAGTGTTTATTGGTTCTTGTACAAACTCACGTATAGAAGATTTACGAGCTGCTGCGCAAATTGCTAAAGGCCGTAAAGTGGCTGAAGGTGTACAAGCATTAGTTGTACCCGGTTCAGGACCAGTGAAAGAACAAGCTGAAGCCGAAGGATTAGATAAGATTTTTATTGATGCAGGATTTGAATGGCGCTTACCGGGTTGCTCTATGTGTCTTGCAATGAACGATGATAAATTAGCACCGGGAGATCGCTGTGCATCAACTAGCAACCGTAATTTTGAAGGTCGCCAAGGACGTGATGCTAGAACACATTTAGTTAGTCCTGCTATGGCAGCAGCCGCAGCTATTACTGGTCATTTTACAGATATTCGCAAACCATTTTAAGGAGAGACTTGTCATGGCAAAATTTACAAAACATACTGGGCTAGTCGTTCCTTTGGATGCGGCTAATGTTGATACAGATGCAATCATTCCAAAACAGTTTTTACAGAAAGTAACACGCACTGGATTTGGTAAACATGCCTTTCATGAATGGCGCTTTTTAGATGATGCTGGCGAGCAGCCTAACCCTGAATTTGTCTTGAATAAACCCCGCTATAAAGGTGCTAGCATTTTATTAACACGTGAAAATTTTGGTTGCGGTTCTTCTCGTGAACATGCTCCATGGGCACTTGCTGATTATGGATTTAAAACCATTATTGGTTCAAGTTTTGCCGATATTTTTTACAATAACTCATTTAACAATCAATTATTATTGGTTAATTTATCCGAAGAAGATATCGATGAGCTATTTAAAATTGTCGAAGCTAATGAAGGCATTGAATTTACCATCGATTTAGTTAATGAAGTGGTCATTGCCGGCGATAAGCAATATTCATTTAAAATTGATGCTTTTAAACGTCATTGCTTGTTAAATGGGTTAGATAATATTGGCTTAACCCTACAACATGAAGATGCAATTAGCGACTTTGAACATAAAATTCCAAGCTTTTTAGCTTAATTTTATTAAAGGGCGCAAATTGCGCCCATGATTAAAATAAGCGATATATATCCAAAAAATTTGAATTCAAATTTAAAGCTGTTTTCGTTGACTTGATGGTGGAATTGATAAGGCTTCACGGTATTTTGCTACGGTGCGACGTGCAATAATAATGCCTTGTTCTTCAAGCATCGAAACTAATTTACTATCACTTAATGGCTTTTTACTATTTTCTGCCGATATATATTTTTTAATTAATGCTTGGATAGCTGTAGATGAAACCTCACCACCTGAATCATTATTAACATGACTTGAGAAAAAGAATTTAAGTTCATAAATTCCGCTTGGACAATGCAGATATTTTTGAGTTGTTACACGAGAAATGGTCGATTCATGCATATCAATTGCCGTTGCAACATCAGACAAAATCATTGGTTTCATGTATTCAGCACCGTGTTCAAAAAAGGCTTGCTGATGCTCAACAATAAATTGGCTGACTTTTAATAAGGTTTCGTTACGGTTTTCGATGCTTTTAATAAACCAATTAGCTTCTTGCAGATGAGATCTAATATATTGCCCATCACTTTCATTAGCTAATTTTACCATATCGGCGTATTGCTGGTTAATACGTAAAGATGGAACTGTATCGCTATTTAAATACACAACCCATTTTCCTTGTACCTTTTTTACCATGACATCAGGGATGACATAGTCTGGAGAAGCAGTATTAACCAAATCGCCGGGATAAGGTTGTAAACGTTGTATAAAATCAACAGCCTCTTTTAATTGTTCATCTGTTGTATTTAACACTTTTTTTAAGTTTCTATAATCACGTATGGCTAATAAGTCTAAATAATTATCAATAATTTGTTTAACTAATGGTGGAGTGTCTAAATGTTGAATTTGAATAGACAAGCACTCTTGCAACGATCTGGCACCGACACCGATAGGATCAAAATTCCATATTCGTTTCAATACTGCTTCAACTTCGGCAATTTCAATTTCATCATTACCTTGTTCTTCAAGTATTTCTTCTGTTGAAACTGTTAAATAGCCTCTCTCATCTATAGCTTCAATAATAGATACCGCTATCGCCCTATCTGTATCGCTAAAGGGTGTTAGTTCAAGTTGCCATTCCAGATAAGCATGTAATGTTTCGTGAGTTTCACCTTGATAGATAGGCAATTCATCATTACGATAATCTGAGTTAGTTCCAGATGGAGTTCCTGCACTATAAATATCATCTAAAGATGCATCCAATGGAATATCATCGGGAATCTCTTTGCTATCTAAAGCCTCACGCGTATCAATATTTTCTGTTTCATCGTTTTGTTTAACGTTCACTTCGTCATATTGATCATCAACTTCAAGTAATGGATTGTTTTCAAGCGCAGTTTGTATTTCTTGTTGGAGTTCTAAAGTTGACAACTGTAGTAATTTAATCGCCAATTGTAATTGTGGCGTCATGGATAATTGTTGAGAGACTTTCAGTTGTAAACTGGTTTTCATCATAATCTGAACTCGTTTCCTAAGTAAACGCGTTTTACATATTCGTTACTTAAGATGTCATTTGGTGAACCTTCAGCAATTAAATGTCCTTTATTAACAATATAAGCACGTTCGCAAACATCTAAAGTTTCACGTACATTGTGATCGGTTATTAATACTCCCAACCCTCGATCGCGTAGATGCTTAATAATATTTTTGATATCTATCACCGAAATTGGATCAACCCCAGCAAAGGGTTCATCAAGTAAAATAAATTTAGGATTAGCAGCTAACGCTCTTGCTATTTCTACTCGACGTCTTTCTCCACCTGATAGAGATTGTCCTATGCTGTCACGAATATGAGAAATATGGAACTCTTCAAGTAATTCTTCGGCACGATCGATTTTCTCATTTTTATCAATATCTTTGCGCGTTTCTAAAATTGCCATAATGTTATCTATAACAGACAATTTTCTAAAAATAGACGCTTCTTGTGGTAAATAGCCAATACCTTTTTGAGCTCGCTCATGTAAAGGTAAGATACTGATATCATGATCATCAAGGTAAATTTTACCTGCATTTAATGTCACTATACCAACAACCATATAAAAAGTAGTGGTTTTACCCGCACCATTAGGGCCCAATAATCCAACAATTTCGCCAGAGTTGACGGTTAAACTCACATCTTCAACAACTCGTCTTTTTTTGTATACTTTGGCCAGATTTTCCGCTTTTAAAATTGACATTTATTTATTCATCCCTTTAACTTGGTTTGGGATAATAGTGCTTTTTACTCGCATATTCTTGCCAGGATTGGCTAAAATTTGCTGTTTTTTAACATCGTATGTAATCAGATCACTAACAATATGATTGTCTTGTTGAAATAATTCAGCATAACCTCGTAAAATAACATTATTTTGTTTTACATTGTAAATAACTTGTGAAGAATGACCCGTCACAACTTTATTGTTTTCTGGTAAAATTTGCTTATAATTCACAGGATTACCATAGGCTGTAATTTTTTGCTTATTTGTGTCTTGTGTGTCGGTGATAACCACTTTATCAGCTTTTATTGTTAATCCTTCTTGGATAATAACAACATTGCCAATAAATGTAATTGTGTTATTTTCAATATCAATTTTTTGATTATCTGCATCTATCCTAATGGGTTTATTATTAGCAAACATTCTATGTTCTTCTTTAGAGTCTTTAGATTGCAAAGTAGGTTCATTAGCGAAACTACTTAAAGAGATTGGTAGCAATAAAATTAATGAAAAAACAACTTGCTTTAGCGAATTCATGTTTTATTTCACCTCTGTGTTATAATATGTTTTTACATTTTCAAGTATATTAGCCGTTTTGGTGTGTAAATTACCCGCCAAACCAATACCAGTTGAATAAAACCCCACCCCATTAATGATGACAGGATCTTTTGATTTAACTAATTGTGAAGTTAAATCTATCACTGCATTATCAGTTTTTACTTGTTTTAATTGGGTTTCTTGTGTCAAATTATCTAATTGAACATTATCGTAAAGATAAAGAAATTTATCTTTTGTCAACGTCGCTTTCTTTGCTTTAATATGCCATGTAGCTAAATGATTCTGATCATAAAACGTAAAATTGGGCAAATCAAATTCAGTATTATCTGAATCATCAAAATGCCTAACATTACTGGACTCAATTTTATAAATAAGATCCCCAGATAAATCGTAAATATCTGTTAACATTTCATCACTTTGATAAATCGGCTTATCTGATATATTTGGGGTAGATTGTTCTACCGCCTCATCTCCTTTTTGATAATTATAATAAACACCGATAACAACAATGAGAAGTAAAAAACTGATTAGATTTTTTTTATTCATAACTTACGTTTTTCACATTAATTAGAAATTATTATTTCGAATGCCAAAATTTTAATTATTCTACTTTATTTTTCATTAAATTAATATCGAACATTAAAAGAAGTTAAATCGTTTTGTGGCAATAATTCAAAAATATTAACACGTGAAATACGCGACGAAGCAGGACCTCCATTTTCAATCCATTTTATCAATTTTCTTATTTGTAAGCTATCACCTTGAGCAATAATCTCAACACTTCCATTATCTAAATTTCGAACATAACCGACTAAACTCAGTTTTTGTGCTTGCTGATAAGTAAAAAAACGAAATCCTACACCTTGCACACGGCCACCAACATTTATTTTAATTTTTTTAATCATCCTTCAACCTCATTTTATTATTATTTTAAATATATTTTTATCTTAATGATGAAATACTAATTTAGATTATAAATGCGGAATAAAATTTCTTATCATAGTTAAATAATTTATTAAAAAATAAATACTATTTAATGAATAGATACTAAACGTCTAGTTTTATATTAGATTTATTAATAATCTTACTATTATTAAGTTTTTACTTATCGACTAAATTTTATTTTTTAATATATTAAACAATTATAAATAATTAAAACGAAAAAAATAAAAATGTTATTAAAATATAGAAAAAGGCTGTTCTTTATTTGGCTATTGTCAGTATTAAGCTACTATATACTTGATTCATATTCTTTTACCAATATTGAAATTGATACACAAAAAATTAGCAGAGTCACTGATGAATTTAATAGTGTAAATGTCTATTATAATGGTAGCATCTATAATGTATAGTGGAAAAAACATTACTTAAATCAAAAACATTAATGTGTTGAATTTAACAAATGCTCTTATTATCAGCGCTTCAATCATAAAATACTAGATAGTTATGGTCATGCTAAAAATTACTTCGATGAATCAATTCCTGATGGTCAACTTAATCCTAAACGTAATTTATTACAATTTCATAATGGTTCACCAACTAAACCACAAGTTGAAGATGTTATTGTTTTTGGTTGGTCAAGATATGGTCATATTGCCATTATTAGCAAAGTTAGCGATAACAAAATTGAAATTATTCAACAAAATCCTAGTCCCAACAAAAGCAGTCGTGCAACTTATACATTAATTTTTAATAAGAGATTATGGAAAATAGATAGTTTCCGTATTTTAGGTTATTTACGTAAAAATAAATAATTGCCTGCACCAGAGTAAACTACAACAAAAAAACAAATGGCATAATTACAGAAAATATTCAAAATAATAATTCAGATCTTTAATCAAAGATTAATCAACAAACCATTCATTCTTCTGTTTTGATACTATTTTTATAGTCTCCAAAATAGCCGATAAATGTTCATGTTGAGCTATTGCTGCAAGATCTGGATCATGATTTTTTAAAGCTATCAGAATTTTTTCATGCTGTTTAACAAGATCTTCGGGAGGCGAAATTTCTTCTAATGAAAGAAATCTTACGCGATCCATCATAGCTTTAATATTTTCAACCGTTTCCCATGCCATTTGGCAGTCTATTACGTTCATTAAAATTTGGTGGAATTCATCATCTTTTTCTAGAAAATATTGAATATTTTTATGTTTATTGGCCTCTTTTTGTTCATCAATATTTTTTTGCAGTAATAAAATATCTGAATTATTAATTTTTAATGCGGTTTGTCTAATAATTGCACATTCAACTGCATCTCGAATAAATTGCCCATCAATAACTTTTTTAATCGATATTTTTGTGACAAATGTTCCTCTTTGCGGCAAAATTTGGACAAGCCCCGCTTCGGCTAACTTAATAAAAGCTTCTCTGACTGGTTGCCTTGAGACATTAAATTGGCTAGAAATCTCTTTTTCTGAAAGTAAAACACCAGGCAATACTTGACAAGTAATAATCGCTTTTCTTAATTTACGGTAAATTTGTTGATTAACGGGTTCTGAAATATTTAAGTCGGCAGATTTAAACATATATCATCTTAGATAAAAATTAAATTATGAAGAATAGTAGGGGATTTTTAAATATAAGAAAAGTTTTTTTGATAAATGACTATCAATATAAAAAGCTTATTTGAGCTAAATAGAAGTAAAGGTGAAAAGTGTAACGCCCTTGTGGATAATTACACTTTGCTTTTATTAATTATGTTAGTTTTGTTAATAATGCTTTAAGAAATTTTTTCTAACTGTTTTACTGACTGTTTAGCACCAATATCCCGCAAAGACAAATAAGCTTTAGTCACCTGCTCAACAAAATATTGATTGTTAGGTAGATCATCACCAAATACATGTGATAATAACAATAACGATTTTACTCGTTCTTGATTATCTTGACTATTTGCTACTAGTTCTTTCAGCTTATCGGCAATTGGGTCACTTACCTCAATCTTCCTACCCGCATCATCAGTCCCACTTACATACCGCATCCAAGCTGCAATACCTAAAGCTAAACAATCAAATGGTGTGTTATTTGCTAAATGAAAACGGACTGAATCAAGCATACGTTGAGATAATTTTAAGGTGCCATCCATGGCTATTTGCCAAGTACGATGTTTTAAACCTGTATTACGATAACGATCAAACAACGAATCAGCATAAGCCTGTAAATCAACGCCTTTCACTCGTAGTGTACTTGCTTGTTCATTTATCATCAAATACCTTGCAGCTTTAACATAAAAAGGATCTTGCATACATTCATCTATATGTAAATATCCAGCTAAATAGCCTAAATAAGCTAAAAATGAGTGACTACCATTTAACATACGTAGCTTCATCTCTTCATAAGGCAAGACATCACTAACAAGTTCAGCGCCAGCTTTTTGCCAATCAGGCCGGCCAGCAACAAAGTTATCTTCAATAACCCATTGCTTAAAGGGTTCGCCAGCAATACCTGCAGGATCTTCGATTCCTCCCAGTTGTTTTTGAATTTTTTCCATCGTTTCTGGTGTCACTGCTGGTACTATTCGATCAACCATTGTTGAAGGAAATGTTACATTTTGTTCTATCCAATTAGCCAAATTTGGATCGCGCAGTTTCGCTAACGCCAAAACGACATTCCGCGTTACATGACCATTTTCTGGCATATTATCACAAGACATAACTGTAAACGGTTTTAAACCTTTTTCTTTACGTAAATATAATGCTTCAACAATCACACCAGGGACAGTTTTTGGCTTAGTTGGATTTTCAATATCGTGTTTAATTAGTGTATTATTGGTATCAATTGATGCCGTTGCAGGTAAATAGCAATAACCTTTTTCGGTAACAGTGATTGACACAATAGCAATTTCAGGGCGTGTCATAACTTCTAGTATTTTGACAATACCATCTATATCGGCATGTAATGCTTCTTTAGCAACACCAACAACTTGAGTTGACCAATTGTCATAAGCCATTTCACAAACACTAAATAAGCAATCTTGCTGTTTTAAATCCTCAATTTGCTTTTCACCGCCGATTAAATTGACTTCACAATATCCCCAATCACTACCATATTTAGCCGCTAAGATATCAGTAAAAACTGCCTGATGAGCACGATGAAAGGCACCAAGACCAAGATGGACAATTTTAGTTTTAAGCTTATTTCTATCATAGTTTGGTACAACTACCTCTTTAGGTAGTTGTGATAAAGTTTTAGTTGATAGTTTCATTATTTTTCCTTCAAAATTTTAAATTATAATGCGGCATCATTTAAATCAGATAAATCACGGTCTTTAACTTCCGGCATAAAAATCGCTGATATCAAACCAATACAAGAATAAACAATGATCATAACAACAATTGGCCACCAATCGTTGACAATATTACAGAAAATTCCGGCTAATAAAGGACCAAACCCGACTGCAATAAGACCTCCAGCTTCTTTAGATATTGCCATTTGAGTAAAGCGATTACGAGCACCAAACATTTCAGCCATTGTAATATTTTCTAGTGCAAATAGCCCTAGTACGGCAATATTATGAATAATAATCAAACATAACATTATAGTGCTAACGGAATGACTTTTATCAACAACAATAGATAGCATTGGATAAGCAAGAATAATTGAAGAAACAGTCAAAATAATATATGGAATTCGTCGCCCAATTTTATCCGATAACCATCCTAAAAAAGGAATAGTGATAAATCCTACAATAGAACTAATCATTAAAGCATCTGTGGGTGTACCTTTTTCGAATAATAAAGCCTGCACTAAATAACCTGCTAAAAAAGTTTGAATTAATCCTGAATTTCCTGCCTGTCCGAAACGTAAACCAGTTGCTAGCCAAAATGATTTACTTTTTATCATTTCAACTAATGAAATGTGTTTGATTGGTTGGATATTTACATCATTAACACCATCAAATACAGGGCTTTCTTTTAAGTTCATTCTAAGCCATATGGCAAAGATCATAACGATCGCACTTACAAGAAAAGGTACTCTCCATCCCCATGCAATTAACTGTTGTTTATCTAACAAAAAAAACGTAATTGCCCAAATTGCAGTAGCACTCAATGTACCGCAATTAGTACCCATTGCAACTAATGAAGAAATGGTTCCTCTTTTTCCTATAGGAGCATATTCTGCAAGCATAGTGCCTGCCCCTGAAATTTCAGCACCAGCGCCCAATCCTTGTACTATACGTAAGAGAACCAACATTAAAGGAGCTAAAATACCTACTTGAGCATAAGTTGGTAGTACACCAATTAGTGTTGTACAAATACCCATCATAGTAATTGTAATAAATAATACTTTCTTTCTACCAATTGCATCGCCCATTCGTCCAAAGATAAAAGCACCAACAATTCGGGCAATGTATCCTGCCCCATAGGTTCCCATAGCTAAAATTAATGCCATAATTGCCGATTGTTCAGGAAAAAATATTTCACGAAATACTAGTGCTGCACCTAAAGAATATAACTGAAAATCCATAAATTCTAATGCTGTTCCAAGCCATCCAGAAACAGCGGCTTTAACTAAATCTGAAGCATTTCTTTCACATTTAATCTTTCCTATGTTATTCATATTTTACTCGCCTTATAATTTTATATATAAAAAGATCATCAATAAAAATGTATTTAAAAATTTCTAACTAATAGTGAGTAACACCTTGCAACACAGTTTTTGATCTTTTTCAAAAGTTTCTATCGCTTGAATGACTTGCATATAATCGAATTGATGTGTAATTAACTTTTGTGGGTCAATTAATTTTTTCTTAAGCCAATCAATTACAACTGGAAATTTATTAGCATTTAATCGAGATGAAAAAATAGATAATTCTTTACTTGTAATACATTGCTGAGTTATCTGACAGGCATCACCTGAGAATCCCATAATCAAGATTCTTGCTGCTGGTGATGCAATACTAATTGCTTCTTGCAAAATGGAGGGATGACAGGCTGCATCTATAATAACTGTCGGTTTAATACTAAGCTTATCTAGCTCATCTTTTAAAAATAAAGAAGTGTTGTTTATTACTCTGTCAGCACCACTAATTTTTGCCATATCTAAACGTTCTTCAATTCGATCAACAACAATGACCTCTTTAACGTTATAAACTCCTTTTAACGCTTGTACTGAAGTTTGTCCCATTGGGCCTGCGCCGTAAATTAGTGCAATATCATTTTCAGTTGGTTTTAAATGGCTGGTTGCATTCGCTGCGATAGTAAATGGCTCAATCATCACTGCAAATTTATCACTAATTTCATCTGGGATAACATAAGCATTTTTACTTGGAACTACTGCGTACTGACTAAATCCACCATCTCGATGAACACCTAATACAATTAGAGATGTACAAACATTAGGACGGCCTACTAAACAAGAATAGCACTGCCCACAACTAATAACGGGATCGACGGATACTCTTTCTCCAATTCTAGATCTATCAACCCCTTCACCAACTTCATCAATCACACCAAAAAATTCATGACCAATAACCCTTGGATATTTAACAAATGGGTTATGCCCACGGTATATATGGCTATCTGAACCACAAATACCTGCTAATTTTACTTTTACTCTTACTTCCCCCTTTGCAGGCTGAGGAACTTTTCGTTCCTCAATTACCAATTCATTAGTTTTTTTGATTACAATACTTTTCATATAACCTCCTATAATTTACCAATTCCACAACGTACCATCTTCTAAACGAGCAACAGGTAAATAAGCTGGGTTGTAGGGATATTTTTCAGCAAGTTTTTCGTCAAAATCGATACCTAGTCCTGGTTTGTCACTTGGGTGCATGTAACCATCTGTAAAGGTCCAATTTGGTGAAAAGACTTCTAGCATTTGCTGTGAATACCCCATAAATTCTTGCACACCAAAATTAGGTACCCACATATCGAAATGTAGTGCTGCAGCATGGCAAATTGGAGATAAATCAGATGGTCCGTGAGATCCTGTTCTCACTTGATAAAGAGCAGAAAAATCAGCAATACGGCGCATATGGGTAATACCACCTGCATGAGTAATTGTGGTTCGTATATAATCAATTAATTGCTCTTGAATCAGTTGTTTGCAATCCCAAATGCTATTGAACACTTCACCGACTGCAATTGGTGTGACAGTATGTTGACGAATTAAACGGAAACATTCTTGATTTTCAGCAGGTGTTGGATCTTCCATCCAAAATAGACGATAATCTTCTATGCTTTTCCCAAAACGAGCGGCTTCGATAGGTGTTAGGCGATGATGCATGTCATGCAGTAAATGCTCATTAAAACCAAATTTACTTCGTACTGCATCAAACAATTTAGGCATAAAATCAAGATACTTCTCGGTTGCCCAATATTGTTCTTCAGGATAATTCCCTCTTGTTGCAGGTTCATAAGCAAGGTTTTTCCCTTTACTTTGACCATAGGTTGTCTTCATGCTAGGGATACCACATTGTACGCGAATTGCTTTAAACCCCATTTCCTTATGTTTAGCGTAATCATCTAATGCTTCATCAATACTTGAACCAGTCGTATGACAATACACCATGACCCCTGTTCGTGATGCACCACCTAGTAGCTGGTAAAGTGGCATATTAGCCAATTTTCCTTTGATATCCCAAAGTGCCATATCTATGGACGAAATGGCTGACATGGTAACTGGGCCACGGCGCCAATACGCACCTTTATAGAAATATTGAAAGATATCTTCAATTTGATGAGGATCTCGCCCTATAAGTTGCGGGCAAAGATGATCTTTAAGATAGGATGCTACAGCTAATTCTCGACCATTAAGTGTTGCATCTCCAACACCATAAACACCTTCATCGGTAGTTATTTTTAATGTAACAAAATTCCGCCCCGGACTACATACAAATACTTCTGCTTTTAAAATTTTCATTTAAAACCTCTTTTGTAAATTTAAGCATGATAAAAATAACGACATAAATACTACCATACAAGTAGAGTTGCATGTCTTTGTGAGATTTATCACAGAGAAAGAGAATTTTTGTTAAAAAGTTTCAGGTAATACTATGTTTCAGTATAAAAAAGGAAATAAAAAGATAGCAAACTGGCAATCATATCTGTTTTTAACTGTATTAACGGTATAATGACTCTGGGTATGACTGGAATTTGGCTGTTATAAATGCCAATGGTTTAAAAACAATACGCTATGTAATTAATGGACTCTATTTTGATATTATTAATAGATAATTATGATTCTTTTACTTTCAATATTCACAATTATTTGTGTCAAGTTGGCGCAGAAATTAAAGTGATTAAAAATGACGAAATGACAATTGAACAAATAAAAGAGCTTAGCTTTTCTAAGATTATCATTTCACCTGGTCCGGGATCCCCTACCGATGCTGGAATATCACTTGCAACTATTGCCGAATTTAGTCATATTTGCCCAATATTGGGAGTTTGTTTAGGGCACCAAGCGATTGCTCAATATTATGGTTATAAGATCATCAAAGCACCAACACCTATGCATGGAAAAGTCGATGAAATAACGCACGATGGTCAAGCCGTGTTTAAAGGGATCAAAAACCCACTTTCTGTGGTTCGTTATCATTCATTAATTGCTTGTGATAAGCTTTTACCAAAAGACTCTCAATTAATCGTAACAGCAAGAAACAATCAAGGATTGATTATGGGATTACGTCACAAAAAGTTACCCATCGAGTCAGTCCAATTTCACCCTGAAGCAATTAAAACCGAATTTGGTTTACAAATGATTGATAATTTTGTCCATGAGTAATACTAGAATGAAAATTCATATCGACTTTGAAGATCAACATAAATATTTTTGCAACCCTATCGCCATTTTAAAGTCTGATGATTATTCAACAATCAAACAACAATTTGATTCAATCGAAAAATTCACACAACAAGGCTATTATGCGGTTGGATATCTCGCTTATGAAAGCGCAATGGGGTTCAATAGTGAAAATAAAACAAAACAGAATTATGATTTGCCGCTATTGATATTTGGTATTTTTGATAAATTTTCTATCATTGAGCAAAAACATGTAGAAATAAGTGATTACACTCCACCAACTTTTGATTTGATAAGCGATACATCAATTGAGGAATATAATCAAAAAATTAACTTTATTCGATCTCAAATTGAATCAGGCAATACTTATCAAACCAACTATACAATTCAATTTACTACTTCATTTAATGAAAGTGCTATTAATTATTACCACTTTCTACAAAAGAACAATCAAGCCGATTATTGCGCTTATATTGAGTTTGACGATTATTGTATTTTATCAATTTCGCCAGAATTATTTTTTAAGTTAGAAAATAAAATTATTACAACAAAACCAATGAAAGGAACAACTGCGCGCGGTTTAAATAATCACCAAGATAAACAACAATTAGAATTATTATTCTCTGAAAAAAACCAAGCTGAAAATATGATGATTGTTGATTTATTACGTAATGATTTAAGTCGGGTTGCAAAGGCAGGATCAGTTACAGTTCCTAAATTATTTTCAGCCGAAAAATATCCAACCGTTTGGCAATTGACTTCTATGATTCAAGGTGAATTGAAAGAACATGTTAATTTATATCATATTTTTCAAGCACTATTCCCTTGTGGATCAATAACTGGAGCGCCTAAAACCAGTACAATGCAAATTATTGCAGATATTGAAAACTCACCACGTGGAGTTTACTGCGGGACAATTGGTTATATTGAACCATATATGAACAAAGCTATATTCAATATCCCAATTCGGACTTTAACCATACACAATCAACAAATGCATTATGGTGTTGGCGGAGGGATCACTTGGGATTCAACCTCACAAGAGGAATATAATGAGATTTTAGCTAAAACAGCAATTTTAACTCGCACCACCTCTTCTCCCAAATATGTCATTGAATCATTATTGCTTGAAAAAGGACAATTTTTCTTATTGGAAGAACATTTAAGGAGACTTTCTCAATCAGCTGATTATTTTGATTTTAACTATGATATCAATGCAATTAAGTTGCAACTTATTAAGTTAGCAAATGCAACTAATAAAAATATTGGGAATATCTATAAAGTCAGAATTTTACTGCAAAAAAATGGGCTATATACCATTAGCGAGAATATAATTAACTCGCCAATGGAGATCAATGAAATCGCATTTGCAAAGCAGTGTGTTCATAACCAAAATGTATATTTGTATCATAAAACGTCTAATCGGGAGCATTTTCCTAATTTAATTACAGGAAAGGAATATATTAATTTTAACCAACACAATGAAATAACTGAATTTGTTAACGGTAACCTCGCATTGCTGATTAATGATCAATGGATTACCCCTAAAAAAGAATCGGGGTTACTAGCTGGCACCATGAGGCAATTTTATTTAGATCACAATCAATTGTTAGAAAAAACGATTTTAAAAGATGACCTTTTAAAAGCCGATAAAATCGCATTTATCAATAGTGTTCGTAAATGGGTAGAAATTGATGACAAGGTTTTTAGTCAGTTCAAACGATCATTAAGATCAATTACTGTTTAAATTCAAATATTCCGCCAACATTATGGCGGAATATTATTATGACATTAAAGTTTTATTGAGTTTGCAAAGTCTAGTTCTTCATCCTGCCAACCTTTAGATAGCGCGTTAACTAAAGCATCATATCCATTACTTGCTAAAGGAACATGGCGTTCAAATGGTTTGCTTTCAATATTATTTTTACTATCAGTAACAACCCATCGTCCTTTAATCACCGCATCACCAGTATAGCTTCCATGAAACCCATCAATAAATAACTTAACCGTCAATGTTGGCGTTGTAATTGATCTGCTAGAGACTAAATAATTTGGTAACATGACCGTTAAATCTTGCGTCAATCGTTCTTGCAATTGCTGAGATAGTGTTGAAGCCCATAAATGATGCATTGCTGTTTCATATTTGATATTATCAGTTTGTAATACAATACCTGGTTTATTTAAAAAACTCACCACATCTACCGACTCAATCCAAATAAAATATTTGGTAGTTTTTATTTTTTGCGATACTGGACTCTGTAAATTACTAGTTAGTTGAAAATAGCTTTTACTTGGGTTGTTAGCTGAACAACCGACTAATATAGCAAGTAATGGCATAAATATGACTGTAAGTAGCTTTTTATATATTTTGTTCATCATTTTTTACCTTTTGCTTTAGGCTCTTGATCTTTCTTCGCTGGAGCAGAAAAAATCAGTGCATTGCTCTTATCATTAAGAGTATTAAGTAATGGCGTTAATTCATCCATCATCTGTTGCACTTTTTGTAAACTCTCTTTCATTTGGGTATTGAGTTCAGAACCAGGTTGTAATTCTTTCATTGTTTCATTTAATGATCGTAATGTCTTTTGCAGATCTTTTGGTATATTTTGCATCTCTTTACTTGCCATAATACGATTTAATGATTTCATTAATCCTTCACTCGAAGCTAATGATTGATTAAATTGTGATAGTGTGTTGTTAAGTGGCAAATTATTAAAATTGTCAAGTAACTGCATAATTTTTGCCTGAATTTGTGCAATCCCTGTCGAAGTCGCCTCAATTGTATCGTAACCAAACTGCTTCGCTAGTTGAGGATCATACTTATTTTTTAACTCAGGATAAAAATCAAGATCTATATATAACGCACCAGTGAACATATTTGAAGTTTTTAATGACGCTCTTAACCCATTTTTTTGTTCTTTCATTATCAAAGCGGCAATATCGATTTTCTCATCAACTAATTCAGATAAACGATCAGGCTCTATCCTAATTAATATCGGCACCCTTTTATTTAAAATTGATGATTTTTCTAACATTTCAGCGGTATAAAATGGTACTTTAAATACTGTTCCTAATCTAATACCATGATATTCAACTGGTACTCCCTCTGTTAACCCTGAGATAGAATCTGAAAGCATAATAAGAAATTCTTTATATTCAGTATACTGTGAATCTTGGATAGATTTTTTATCTTCATATAATGTATAAACTGCATTTTGCTCAGCAGGTGCACCTAATTTGGAGCCTTCAGGTAAATCAAAACTAATTCCTCCAGACATTAATACATCCAGAGAAGGAACATCTAGACTTGCCCCTCGAGATGAAAGAGTTAAATTGATACCCCCTTCTTTCCAAAATCGTACGTTTTGTGTTACTAACACATCATAAGGTTTAGTAATAAAAATTTGATATTTCATCTTACGCGATTCAACATCAAATTCCGAAGTCTCCACATTGCCTACGCGATAGCCATGAAACATAATAGCTGCCCCTCGAGGAATTACACCATTTTGCTCACTTTCTAAATTCAGGCGAATTCCTTTGATACTAGGATCGGACAACGGAGGCGTATCAAAAAGCGCAAAAGGCTTGTTTTGAAAACCGTGAGTATCGTTTCCAGCGGCCAATTCTATATAGATACCGGATAAAATAGTACCTAATCCCGTTACTCCATCACGACCAATTTCTGGCTTAACAACCCAAAAAATCGAATCATTTTTCAGTAACGGCTCCATATCATTATAAATACGGCCTTTTATAACCACTTGCTGGTAGTCATCAGATAACGTCACTTCATCGACTATACCAATATCAACACTGCGATTTTTAATTACCGTTTTACCTGCAACAATGCCACTTGCATCTTTTGCTAGTAATGTGAACGAAGTACCTCTATAAGCATAATGAGAGTAGATTATCCAAAGACCAACAATTGCAGTAACAATAGGAATAATCCATATTGCTGAAATAGCTCTAATTTTAATTATTTTTGCCAATTTACTTGATGTAGCCATATTGTTCCCATTAAACTATTTTTTATTTTGCGGACGATCCCAAATTAAACGAGGATCAAATTTTTGTGATGCAATCATTGTGATAATAACGACAGTTGCAAAAAATGTAACACCAATATCTGGATAAACCCCCATCATTTGCTGATTTCTCACTAAAGAACAAATAACAGAAACAACAAATATATCTATCATTGACCATTTACCAATAAACTCAACTGCAGTATATAATTTTTTCATTTTTAAGCAATTATTCTTATTTTTCCGTTTTACTGCTAATGCAAAATAACAAAGCCAACTTAGTGAAATAATTTTTAAAATTGGTATAACGACACTAGCGAGAAAAATAACAAGAGCTACAGGTACATCACCTGCTTGCCACATATAAATAACTCCATCCATGATATTTGAAGTTGATGCCACCCCCAAAACAACAGTTATCATAATTCCAAACAAATTAGCAGGAATGTAAAGAATTAATGAAGTAATTAATAAAGCTATAGTCCATTGTATTTTATCACGATCTCTAATTTTACTTTTTTGTTTACATCTAGGGCATTTTTTATAATTTATGGGTAATATAGCCTGACAACAATTACATAATTTTAGATTTTGGCTAATTCCTGTTTTTCCAACTTTCAATGAATTAACAGCAAAGTTATTACGATGAATTTCGTTCCAAATTACTTCAGGAGAGAAAATAACTAAAGATTTTATATAAAAAAAGACAAATAGACAAAATGCCCAAAACGTACCAGTGACCCCAATACTGCCATAACTCATTAATTTAACAAAACTGACCAAAACACCAGTAAGAAAGATTTCCGGCATACACCAATGTTGAAATTTTTCATAAACAATAAGTAGATCGCGTTTGCGATATTTTGTTAATTGAATTCTGGAGCAAAGCAGGACGGTAATTAACAAATTAAATATAGGAAAAAGCAAAACAAATAAAATAAAAAGCGCTGAAACATAGCTATATTTATCTAAATAAAGGGTTTTAGGAATATCTAATGCACTAACACCAATGTAATTTCCTACAATTCGGATATCAATAAAGACAAAGCCGCAGGCGACAATAATCATAATTAATGAACAAGTAGCATACATAGCAGCTCTAAACTTCATATTGCTACCATTTTTAGCTAATGTAGTATTACAGCGCGGGCAAACAGCTTTATGCCCTACTGTTATATCAGCTAATTCTATGACCAAATCACAGTGTGAGCATAAAACATAATGTTGTTTATCAATGGCCATTATTTTCCTTTATTTCGAAATATTTTTGAATCTGTATAAATATTTTAGATTAGCATTACATTTAAATGTAAAACTAATACATTATTATTAAATAATCTTTTGAAGAACAAATATTTTAATGAATAAAAGTTGGTTGTGTCTGATTCAAAACCAATCATATCAAATGATTTTTTTTTATGAAAGTATTACTAAATTAAATTGGCGAATTTTAATTATTATTAAATATAAAAGAAAACAATCTTTATCAAATACATTATTCTTTCATTATTAGCTTAAATTTGATAAAAATTTATAGTTATAAAATTAACAGAATAAACCAATAAATTTAATCTTGAATATTGATATTTTATCACCATTTGTTAGTTTCAGTTATTACATCAAATAAATTATCCATAAAAATTTGTGAAGTAATTTCCATAATTAACTAAATAATTGTTGTGTATAAAAAAACTTGATACTGTATAACAATACAGTATAATGATTATCAATCTTAACTTCTTGGAATTTTACAATATGAACGAAAATAAACAACGCGCACTTTCCGCTGCATTAAGTCAAATAGAAAAACAATTTGGTAAAGGTTCAATTATGCGTTTAGGAGATACCCAAACGTTAGATGTGGATGCTGTATCTACAGGTTCTTTAGGACTTGATATTGCACTAGGTATCGGCGGTTTACCAATGGGTCGTATTGTTGAAATTTTTGGACCAGAATCATCTGGTAAAACAACACTTACCTTATCTGTCATAGCACAAGCTCAAAAAGAAGGTAAAACTTGTGCATTTATTGACGCTGAACATGCACTTGATCCAATTTATGCTGCTAAACTAGGCGTTCAGGTTGACGACTTATTAGTTTCTCAACCTGATACTGGAGAACAAGCTCTTGAAATTTGTGATGCATTGGTTCGTTCTGGTGCTGTTGATGTTATCATTGTCGACTCAGTAGCTGCATTAACACCAAAAGCTGAAATTGAAGGTGAAATGGGCGATTCTCATATGGGATTACAAGCTCGCTTAATGTCACAAGCCTTACGTAAACTAACTGCGAATATAAAAAATGCAAATTGTTTAGTTGTATTTATTAACCAAATTCGTATGAAAATTGGTGTTATGTTTGGTAGTCCAGAAACAACAACTGGCGGTAATGCACTAAAATTCTATGCTTCTGTTCGCCTTGATATTCGTCGTACAGGATCTGTTAAAGAAGGCGAAGATGTTATTGGTAATGATACTCGAGTTAAAGTAGTTAAAAATAAAGTTGCAGCACCTTTTAGACAAGCAGAATTCCAGATTCTTTATGGTTGTGGTATTTCCAAAGAAGGCGAATTGATTGACTTAGGGGTTAAACATAAATTAGTCGATAAAGCTGGTGCATGGTATAGCTACAATGGCGAAAAAGTTGGGCAAGGTAAAGCTAATTCAATTAAGTTTTTACAAGAACATCCTGAAATCGCAAAAGGACTCGAAACAAAACTACGTGATTTATTACTAAATAGCCCAGCAGATTTTACAGCACCTGAAGACGATATTTCATTAGAGAATGACAGCCTTGAATAATGAAAAAAAACTCAATAAATCAATCTTAAATAAAGCTGTGCAATTACTTGCACAGCGCGATCACTCTTCATATGAACTAAGCAAAAAAATGATATGCTTTTTTGCAAAAAAGCAACAAAGTACAGAAGAAGAATATCATGACCAATTGACTAAACTAAAAACTGAAATACAAGATGTGATTGAATATTGTATTAATCAAAATTGGATAAATGACACCCACTATATTGAAAAATATATTGTTATTCGTGCCAATAAAGGTTACGGAAAATATAAAATTGCAATGGAACTTAAACAACGGGGCTTATCTATTGACTTAAGTCGTCAACTATTGCAAACATCTAATATCAACTGGGAAAACCTTGCATATAAACAATTATTAAAAAAGTCAAAACAAATCAAACCTGAAAATAACAATAAAAAACAAAAAGTTATTCATTTTTTAATTGCTAGAGGTTATACACAAGATGATATTAAAGCTGCTTACGATTTGTTGACTTAAATAATTATAATATCTAGAATACAAAATATATAATTTAAAGCCTATTACAAATAAAGCTCATTAATTCTTTTTTATTTTATCCCTATTTACTTGTAATATTAGTTAGCACCACTCCAATTTAGGAATATTTACTTTTCAACTTTAGTTGTAACGGGTATATTACTATGTTTAAAAATCTATCGTTTTATATGGAAGCATAAATGAAAAGTACTGCAGAAATTCGTCAAAGTTTTCTTGACTTTTTCCGTGACAAAGGACATGAAGTTGTCGCAAGTAGTTCCCTTGTTCCACACAATGATCCAACACTATTATTTACCAATGCTGGAATGAATCAATTTAAAGATGTATTCCTTGGTGTTGATAAGCGTTCTTACACTAGAGCAACAACATCGCAACGTTGCGTTCGTGCTGGTGGTAAACATAATGATTTAGATAATGTTGGTTACACTGCTCGGCATCATACATTCTTTGAAATGTTAGGAAACTTTAGTTTCGGTGACTACTTTAAACATGATGCAATACATTTTGCATGGGAATTATTGACCAGTAAAGAATGGTTTAACTTACCTAAAGAGAAGTTAACCGTTACCGTTTATGAGACAGATGACGAAGCATATGCAATATGGGAAAAAGAAATCGGTATCCCTAAAGAACGCATAGTACGTATCGGTGATAATAAAGGTGCTCCGTATGCCTCAGATAACTTCTGGCAGATGGGGGATACTGGCCCTTGTGGTCCTTGTACCGAAATTTTCTATGATCATGGTGATCATATTTGGGGAGGACCTCCTGGTAGCGCAGAAGAAGATGGTGACAGATTTATAGAAATTTGGAACATTGTCTTTATGCAATTTAATCGCCATCCTGATGGCACAATGGAACCACTACCTAAACCGTCTGTTGATACAGGTATGGGACTGGAACGTATTGCTGCAGTTTTGCAACACGTTAACACTAATTATGAAATAGATCTGTTTAAGAAATTAATTAATGATGCAGCTAACGTTATTCAGACTAAAGATTTAGAAAATAAATCGCTACGCGTTATTGCCGACCATATTCGCTCTTGTGCATTCCTAATTTCGGATGGTGTTTTGCCTTCGAACGAAGGGCGAGGCTATGTATTACGCCGCATTATTCGCCGCGCAGTGCGCCATGGGCACATGCTAGGAGCAAAAGATATTTTCTTCTATAAACTAGTTAAACCACTAATTGATGTGATGGGAAGTGCAGCGATTGAATTAGAAAATAATCGAAAACTAGTCGAAGACGCACTCAAAATTGAAGAAGAGCAGTTTTTGAAGACACTTGAAAGAGGATTATCATTATTAGATCAGGAATTAGCCAAAATAACAGGTAAAGTTTTACCTGGAGATATTGCTTTTAAACTATATGATACTTATGGTTTCCCATTAGATCTAACGGCAGATGTGTGTCGTGAAAAAAACATTACTATCGATGAAGATGGCTTTAACCAATGCATGGAAGAGCAACGAAAACGAGCTCGCGAATCAAGCTCATTTAATGTTGATTATAGTAATGTTATCAAACTTGATGATAAAACTGAATTTTTAGGTTACCAAGCAACAGAATCATCAGGAAAAGTTATTGCTATATTTAAAAACGGTCAAAAAGTCGAGAATATTCACGCTGGCGATGAAGCTATTGTCGTTTTAGACAAAACACCATTTTATGGAGAGTCTGGTGGCCAAATTGGTGATAAAGGCTTACTAACTGCAGCTAACCTTGAATTTAGTGTTTTTGATAGCCAAAAATATGGTAACAGTATTGGTCATATAGGACAAATCATAAAAGGTTCTTTAAAAGTTGGTGATAATGTCACTGCTGCTATTGATGTTGAATTACGTGAACGTATTCGCCGTAATCATTCAGCTACGCATCTATTACAAGCTGCTTTACAACGTATTTTAGGTAACCATGTTCATCAAAAAGGGTCTTTAGTTAATGATAGCTATCTGCGTTTTGACTTTTCACATAATCAAGCCATTACGCCAGAACAAATTATTGAAATAGAGAACTTAGTAAATCAACAGATTCGTCATAATTTACCAGTAGATATTGAGCTAATGCCAATTGATAAGGCTAAAAATAAAGGCGCAATGGCTTTATTTGGTGAAAAATATGAAGATATCGTTAGAGTTTTGACAATGGGCGATTTTTCAATTGAACTTTGTGGTGGTACTCACGTAGATAGAACTGGTGATATTGGTTTATTTAAAATAATATCAGAATCAAGCATAGCTTCTGGTGTACGCCGTATTGAGGCAACTTCAGGGCAAAATGCAATAGATGTGATACATAATGAATCCAATTTATTAACTCAGATTGGACAACTAACTAAAAGTGATAAGTCGGCAGTTTTAGTGCGCATTGAGCAATTGATCGATCAAAATAAACAGCTTGAAAGAACAATTGAACAATTAAAAGCACAGAAAGCTAGCCAAGAAAGTGCACAACTACTTAATCAATGCGAAAAAATCAATGGTAAAAATTTACTAATTGCTAAACTTGATAACGTTGAAGCAAAATTATTACGAACGATGATTGATGATCTTAAAAATCAATTAAAGACAAGCGTGATAATTTTGGCCGCCGTCAATGGTGATAAAATCAATTTAGCTGCTAGTGTAACCAACGATTTAGTCAATATAGTTAAAGCTGGAGAATTAGTTTCCCAATTAGCTTTAAAAATAGGTGGTAAAGGTGGTGGGCGACCTGATTTTGCTCAGGCAGGTGGAATGGATCTCTCAGCATTACCAGAAGCTTTATCTTCTGTGAAAAAAGAAATCAGTAATAAATTACAAGCAAGTTAGCCAGATATGCTCAAATATTTGTTAGTTGAATATTAAGTGTTTCTGTAATATTCCGTCTTTCTGTCTTATTGATGGGGGCTGACGAAGCTATATATTAAAATTGTTTGAATATACTTAACTGATATTAGGAGATCTAATGTTAATTTTAACTAGGAGAGTAGGTGAAACACTAATAATTGGTGATGATGTAGTTATTACTATCTTAGGCGTGAAAGGAAATCAAGTCAGAGTAGGTATTAATGCACCTAAAGAAGTTTCTATTCATAGGGAAGAGATATATAACAAAATTCATCAATCACAAGATACAAATGATGAATTATTGGAGCCAAGAGAGTAATATTGAGTAGTAAATAAACAACTAGCACGCGTAAACAAAAAAATGTTTGACTTATTTTTTGTAAAACGTAATATGTGCGCCACACATTATGATTTTGTTGTTCAAGCAAAGTCATAATGTCTTGGTGAGATGGCCGAGAGGCTGAAGGCGCTCCCCTGCTAAGGGAGTATGCGGTCAAAAGCTGCATCGAGGGTTCGAATCCCTCTCTCACCGCCATTTAATAAATTAAAGTATGCATCCGTAGCTCAGCTGGATAGAGTACCCGGCTACGAACCGGGCGGTCAGGGGTTCGAATCCCTTCGGATGCACCATTTTAAATAAATTCAAAACGCATCCGTAGCTCAGCTGGATAGAGTACTCGGCTACGAACCGGGCGGTCAGGGGTTCGAATCCCTTCGGATGCACCACTTTTTTAACGAACTTACACGCATCCGTAGCTCAGCTGGATAGAGCACTCGGCTTCGAACCGAGCGGTCAGGGGTTCGAATCCCTTCGGGTGCGCCATTTCGGTTGAATCCCGATATAATTCTAGTATACTAAGCTCACAAATTTTTATATTGGTAAATCAATCTACTTTTAATTTATATGTTCTCTTTTCTATAATAGAATAACGATAAAGTAGAAACATATTTCCTAGTTAATAATAATGGACATTATTTATGTTGGACCCAAATTTACTCCGAAATGAATTGGATGTTGTTGCTAATAAATTAGCACGTCGAGGATTTAAATTAGATGTTGATACGATTCGTCACTTAGAAGAAAGACGCAAAGTATTACAAATTGAAACCGAGAACTTACAAGCCGAACGTAATGCTCGTTCAAAAGCAATTGGTGAAGCCAAAGCACGAGGCGAAGATATTACCGCTGTCCGTGAGGAAGTCAATAAACTTGGTGAAAAACTCAATAGCGCTAAAGCAGAGCTTGATATCCTACTAAGCAAAATTAGAGATATCGCTTCCACTATCCCAAATATTCCTGATGCCTCTGTTCCCGACGGAAAAGATGAAAATGATAATGTTGAAATTTCTCGCTTTGGCACACCAAGAAAATTTGATTTCCCAATTCAAGATCATGTTGCATTAGGAGAACGCTTTGGTGATCTTGACTTTGCAGCAGGGGTAAAACTCACAGGTGCTCGTTTTGTGGTTATGAAATCACAAATAGCACGCTTACATCGTGCTATTACTCAATTCATGTTAGATTTACACACAGAACAGCACGGTTATACCGAAATTTATGTTCCGTATTTAGTCAATCAAGCAACACTTTTTGGAACAGGGCAATTGCCAAAGTTTGCAGGTGACTTATTTCATACTAAACCGCTTGATGAAGAAGCTGAAAGCAGTAATTATGCGTTAATTCCAACTGCCGAAGTGCCTGTCACTAATCTTGTGCGCGATGAAATCCTTGATGAAAGTGTATTACCTTTAAAAATGACAGCACACACCCCTTGCTTTCGCTCTGAAGCAGGATCTTACGGTAAAGATACTCGCGGCTTAATTCGTATGCATCAATTTGATAAAGTAGAATTAGTTCAAATTGTTAAACCTGAAGAATCTATGAAAGCATTAGAAGAGTTAACTGCTCACGCAGAAAAAGTATTACAATTACTTGAATTACCATATCGAAAAATTGTGTTATGTACTGGAGATATGGGCTTTGGCTCTTGTAAAACCTATGATCTTGAAGTATGGGTACCAGCTCAAAATACATACCGAGAAATTTCTTCTTGCTCAAATATGTGGGATTTCCAAGCTCGCCGAATGCAAGCTCGTTATCGTAATAAAGCTGATAATAAAACATATTTAGTACATACACTAAATGGTTCTGGTCTAGCTGTTGGACGTACACTTGTTGCTATTATGGAAAACTATCAACAAGCAGATGGTTCAATTAAAGTTCCATCCGTTTTAGTACCTTATATGAATGGTGTTGAGTTTATTAAATAACTCACATTATCTTAGAGAATAGCGCTATCTATTAGCGCTATTTTTTTATTAATAAAGGTGAAAAAAATGATAAAAGGTGTAGCGCTTTCAATACTGGCATCATGTCTCTTTGGGTTACTTTATTACTACCCAGTTTTGTTACACTCCTTATCTGTTGTTGATATTTTTTGTTGGCGATTACTAACTTCATTTCCTACAATAGCTATATTAATCATTGCAGGAAAACAGTGGTCAGTTATAACTGCACTTTTTAGACGAATAAAACAACAACCACTTTTTTTATTAGGGTTATTATTTTCTTCTGTTTTGCTCACAATACAGATGATGATTTTTATTTGGGCACCACTTAACGGACATGGGTTATCAGCATCGCTAGGTTATTTTTTATTGCCACTAGCAATGGTGATTTCTGGGAAAATTTTTTATAAAGAAAAGCTCAGCTTCTTGCAAAAAATAGCTGTTGCACTTGCAATATTAGGCGTTGCTATTGAAATTTACATCACTGGTGCTTTCTCATGGGAAACCGCTGTTATTGCTTTGGGGTATCCAATCTACTTTATGACAAGGCGCAAATTGCGAATAGATGGCATTGTGGGCACGTTTTCTGACTTTTTCTTTATCTTCCTAGGGTGCCTTATATATTGTGCCTTAAATTATCGTTTAGACAAAATAATTAGTGATCTTTCTGATTTCCCGATTTACATACCAACCTTGGGGATCATCACGGCTATTGCTTTTGCAATCTATTTTGTTGCAAGTCGCTTACTGCCTATGGGATTATTTGGTTTATTAGGATATGTAGAGCCAGTACTACTAACAGTTATTTCTATACTGTTTTTGCATGAGAAATTTTCATCAGAACATATTGTATCATATGGATTTATTTGGTTATCTGTTTGCATTCTAGCTTTTGAGGGTGGGATTTTTGTTATACGTGCAATAAAACGAAAAAGATTACAATAGATACAAAAGAGGCACAATTGAATGCGCCTCTTATCAAACAATCTATCAACTATTTACTAAATGTAACATAATGACCATAGCTTTCTAAAATACCTTGGATCCTATCAAGGGTTTCTCTTGGTGGAGCCTCAACGCCTTCCAACTTATATTTATCACCAATCGTATCCCATTTATAAGCACCTAGTTTATGATAAGCAAGTAATTCTACACGCTCAATATTATCCATCCCCTCAATAAATTTACCAAGCAGATGTGCGGAATTATCATCATCAGTCCACCCAGGAACAACAACATAACGTATCCAAGTTCGCTTATTAATTTTTTGCAAATATTTAGCAAATTCAAGAACTCGTTTATTTGACACTCCAACTAATTTTTGATGAATTTCATCATTAACTTGCTTTAAATCAAGCATGACCAAATCTGTTACCTCTAAAAGTTCATCAACAACATGGTCGAGTTGCCTTGCATAACCATTAGTATCCAAACAAGTACTAATGCCTTCTTGATGACAAGCTATAAACCATTGAGTAACAAACTCAGCTTGTAACGTAGCCTCACCGCCCGAAGCTGTCACACCACCACCATTGGGCATAATAAAACTTTTGTAAGAAACAATCTCTTTCATAAGCTCATCAACGGTGACCTCTCGACCAGCTTTTAAATCCCATGTATCACGATTATGGCAATACAAGCAACGCATTAGGCAACCTTGAAAAAAAACAATAAAACGAATCCCTGGACCATCAACAGTACCAAAGGATTCAAAAGAGTGGATACGGCCTTTAACAGGCGACTTAGTTGTCATAATAATATTTTGTTGTTCCATAGATAATCTCGAATCATTGCTCATATGACTTTTTAATAATTTTAACTCCACTATCGTCAAACTTAAACCAATAGTATTAATCGCCATGAATTATATTTCGATTAATTATACTGGATAAATATCAACAATATTAAATTATTATCATCGTATTAATATTTAATTAAAGTTGGCAAAATAGTGTTCGTGCTGATAAAAAAATAGCGCCCTTAAGGACGCTATTTCAATTAATCTAACAATTAACTAAACTAAATTTTTTGCGTAAATGTACGATTAATTACGTCATTTTGTTGTTCTTTAGTTAATGAGTTGAAACGCACCGCATATCCAGAAACACGAATAGTTAATTGTGGATATTTTTCAGGATGTTCCATCGCATCTAATAATGTATCACGATTTAATACATTAACATTTAGATGTTGACCACCTTCTACTGTAGCTTCGTGATGGAAATAACCATCCATTAAACCAGCTAAGTTGCGTTTACGCACATCATCATCTTTACCTAATGCATTTGGAACGATAGAGAAAGTATAAGAAATACCATCTTTAGCATAAGCAAATGGAAGTTTAGCAACAGATGTTAATGAAGCTACCGCACCTTTTTGGTCACGACCATGCATTGGGTTAGCACCTGGTCCAAATGGCGCACCAGCACGACGTCCGTCTGGAGTATTACCTGTTTTCTTCCCATAAACAACATTTGATGTAATGGTTAATACAGATTGTGTAGGAGTTGCATTACGATAAGTTTTAAGTTTTTGAATTTTCTTCATAAAACGTTCAACTAAATCAACAGCGATATCATCAACTCGTGGATCGTTATTACCAAATTGTGGATATTCACCTTCAATTTCAAAGTCAGTAGCTAAACCATCTTCATCACGAATTGCTTTTACTTTTGCATACTTAATCGCAGAAAGAGAGTCAGCTGCAACTGAAAGACCAGCAATACCACAAGCCATAGTACGAATAACATCACGATCATGAAGCGCCATTAATGATGCTTCATAGCTGTATTTATCGTGCATATAGTGAATTGCATTTAATGCTGTTACGTATTGTTTTGCTAACCAATCCATAAAGTGGTCTAAACGAGCAAACACTGTATCAAAATCTAAATATTCATCAGTGATTGGAGTCTCTTTAGGACCAACTTGCATTTTTAATTTTTCATCCACACCGCCGTTGATTGCGTATAGTAGAGTTTTAGCAAGGTTTGCACGCGCACCAAAGAATTGCATTTGTTTACCAACAATCATTGGGCTTACACAACATGCAATAGCATAGTCATCATTATTAAAGTCAGGACGCATTAAATCATCATTTTCATATTGTAATGATGATGTATCGATAGATACTTTTGATGCGAACTCTTTAAATCCACTTGGTAATTTTTCAGACCAAAGGATTGTCATGTTAGGTTCTGGAGATGGACCCATTGTATATAAAGTATTTAAGAAACGGAAAGAAGTCTTAGTAACTAATGTACGACCGTCAACACCCATACCAGCGATAGATTCAGTTGCCCAAATTGGGTCACCAGAGAATAATTCATCATATTCTGGCGTACGTAAGAAACGAACCATACGTAACTTCATAACAAAATGGTCAACAATTTCTTGAGCGTCTTTTTCTGTAATTAAACCAGCTTCAAGATCGCGTTGGAAGTAAATATCAAAGAAAGTCGAAGTCCGACCTAATGACATTGCAGCACCATTTTGTGATTTAACCGCAGCTAAATAACCAAAGTATGTCCATTGAACTGCTTCTTGTGCAGTTTTTGCTGGGGCAGAAATATCGAAGCCGTATTTAGCTGCCATTTCTTTAATTTGGCCAAGTGCACGATGCTGTTCAGCAATTTCTTCACGACGTTGCATAATCATTGGAAGATCAACACCGTTTTCGAAATCAGCTTGTAGTGAATTAAATTGTGCAAATTTATCTTGCATTAAGTAGTCGATACCGTAGAGCGCAACACGACGGTAGTCACCAATAATGCGACCACGACCATAAGCATCAGGAAGACCAGTAATAACACCTGATTTACGACAACGAAGAATATCTGGAGTATAAATATCGAAAACACCTTGGTTATGAGTTTTACGATATTCAGTAAAGATTTTTTTGACTAAAGGATCAAGCGTTCTGTTATAAGCTTTACAAGAATTCTCGATCATTTTGATACCACCAAACGGAATAATTGCACGTTTTAATGGTTTTTCAGTTTGTAAGCCAACAATTTTTTCTAAATCTTTTTCAATATAACCTGCATCATGAGCAGTAATTGTCGAAATAACACTTGTATCAAAATCCACAGGGGCATGGGTAGCATTTTCAATTTTAATGCCTTCCATTACTTTATCCCATAACTTAGTTGTAGCTTCAGTTGCGCCAGCTAAGAAAGACTCATCGCCTTCATATGGCGTGTAGTTTTTTTGAATAAAATCGCGGACATTAACATTATTTTGCCAATCACCATCTTTAAATCCTTTCCAAGCTGCTGCTTGTACTTCGTTTAAATTACTCATAATTTTCACCTCAGGTTTACAAAAATAACTATTTACCCTATTACATATTAGGGTAAATATTATAAAATCAATGTGGCTTACGTAAATATAAAGCCCAATAAGGTAGTGCTACAGCTAAACCACCTAAAATATTCCCAATTGTAACTGGAATTAAATTTTTAAATACAAAATGCGATATAGTTAACTCTTTAAATGCATCTGCCGACACACCAGCTGCTTGCCAAAACTCAGGGGACGCAAAGTTCTTAATCACAATACCCATAGGAATCATAAACATATTTGCAATACTATGCTCAAAACCGCTGGCAACAAACATCGCAACAGGTAAAACCATAATTAGCATTTTATCAAGTAAACTACGACCAGCGTAACTCAACCAGGCGGCCAAACAGACCATTAGATTAGCTAGAAAGCCAAGACATACTGCCTCAATAAAGGTGTGATGTAATTTATGATCGGCGGTTTGTAAAATATTTAGTCCCCACAAACCATTGGCTACCATATACTGGCCAGAAAACCAAATAACTGTGACAAACAGTATAGCACCAATAAAGTTACCAACATAGACCAAAATCCAATTACGAATCATTTTAGTCCAACTAATTTTATGGGTCATTTTAGGTAAAATGGTCAATACTGTTGAAGTAAATAAGTCAGAACCACAACAAACAACAAGCATAAGTCCTAAAGAAAAACAAATACCGCCGACTAATTTTGCCAAACCAAAAGCAACGGTTGCTGTTCCTGTTGTTACGGTAATATAAAATACAAAAGCGATAGAAATATAAACACCAGCAAGCATTGCGGATAAAATCGTACTACACGGGTGTTTGTTTACTTTGTAATTGCCAAGATCTTCAGCAATTTGGGTCATTTGTGCGGGAGAATATGAATCCACAAGTTTATTGGTACTCAAACTAACATCCTCAAAAAAACTAGGGTTTTATGAGACGCATAGTATACTCAAAATCTGAAGCAGATCACGTTTTTTTATTAAAAAATTTTAAAACCACAAAAAAACGCTGTTTATTAAAGAAGTTGCTAGCAGTAAAAAGTGTAATGTAACAATTTCTGAAAAAATTTATCCACACTTGATGTATTAATCTTGCTCTATTTATTTTATATATATATTAAATGGCTAAATATTGGCTGATTATGTCGCATCACCATTAAAATACGTATCACACTGTTTCAATTTTTCCCATTTATTTATGAGTAAACCAGTTGAGTAAATTTTAATATACGCAATAGGCATCACAAATTTTAACATATTATTACATGTTCCTTAACATTCGCGCTCGTTACCCGCAAAACATTCAATATTTACTACTTGCTTGAAAGAACCACACTATTCTAATCAGGCTTTTTAATACATTACAAATGGTCGGACGTTTCAACTTAAAACGTTTCAAAAAAAAGTAGTAAATATTATTATTTTTTCTTGTGTAGTCGCTCTTTTCCTTATCTGTGATAGGGTATTAATTTCAATTTTTATGTATATCCATTATTGTTGTTTCTTAAATCACTATAAACAACGCTAATAATTTTATAACTTATATTTTAATAAAAAAAACAAACTTTTATAAAATCACATATTTCCCCTTTTGCCTAATCAAAGAATTATTATTCCTATCTTTTCAGAATTAACCATCACCTCATCATTTATAAGTAATGATGAGGTGATGGTTAATGATTGTTACTAGCTTATTTATTATCTAAAATCCGACTAACTTTTATTAAATAATTACGTGATTCTTTCGAGACGTGAGATGTGGCCAGTTTTCGATAAACTTGTTTTGGTGTCATTGAGTTTATGATGTTGATCGCTTCGTTGCGATCGTTAGAAAATGTGCGCAATACACTACCTGCCCCACCGTTATAAGAAGTAATCATGGCGTATCTTAACGAGATTGGGTTATTAATGCCTGCTAAATATTTGGTTTTCAGTAATGATAAGTAGGCTGTACCCATATCAACATTATTACGCGGATCAAGTAAGAATTTTCGACTTGGTTCACCTGATTTTCCTCGTAATTTGAAAATATCACGGCCCGCAGTGTGTTGTTGTACTTGCATTAATCCAAGTGCATCAGTACGGCTGACAGCATATGGGTTAAATGCTGATTCAACTTCCATAATGGCTAAAATCAAACGTTCATCAATAAAATAACGATTAGAGGCTTCGGCTACGATTGGTAGGAATTTTTTGGCACGCTGATTTATGTGGTTAGGAACTAGTTTAATTTCAACATAAGTGATTTTATGAGAACCTGATGAGCGGGTTTTTATGTTATTGGTAAGTAGATAATCAGCAAAACTATTAGCTCTGCCACTCCAACGAATTGGTTGATGATCTTGATCTAACACCTGATTGTATAAAAATGGTTCTTGAGATAAATCTTGGCTGATTTTGTCATGTCGTATAATGTCAACCGGCTCTGACATAAGTAATGTCGAAACTATCGCTTCTTTTAGATTTTCTATTGGTGATTCTGCCATGGTTTCAATAGTGATTATACCTGAAACGAAATTAATATGGACGCGAGTTCTTAGGTTATCTTCATATTGAACATAGTCTTTTGGGCCTGCTATAAGGACTTCTTTAGGCCCCCAAATTTGTTCAATGTTATTAGCATATTGGCTAATTAATATATTAAAAGCATTAGTATCTTTAATATAATAGTCTTCATCTTTTTTTGAATTTGTACTAGAACAACCTGTTAGAAGACTTATAATAGCAACTAATGTGATGATTTTAATGTTTTTTTTCATTTTGCATCTCAATTTTGGGGTTTATATCCGTCAATAATCACTTCTTCGCCTTCAAATAGAAATTTGATCATTTCAGCTTCAATTTTTTTTCGATGTTCTAGATTCATCATATTGAATTTATTTTCGTTAATTAACATAGTTTGTTTTTTGAGCCATTCTTGCCATGCCTGTTTGGATATTTCGTTAAAAATACGTTTTCCAAGCTCTCCTGGGTAAAGTTGAAAATCTAATCCTTCTGCTTCTTTTTTTAAATAATGGCAATAAACAATACGACTCATTTTTATCTCTTTTAAGTACAATTAACAAACAAAGGCTGATTATACCTGAAAATAATTATAGATAAGAAGAAAATTATTATATTAATTTTAAATTGAATTCACCTTTAATTAGTGAATATTAATTTAAAATATTTGAATAATTATTTACTTTACACCGCAATTAGTTCGATTAAAATGATAGGAACTAGTTAATAAAATAAATAAGGATTAAACAATGCAGTCAAAAATCACACGTGAACTTTTTGATAAAGTTATTTTACCTATTTATGCACCAGCAAAATTTATCCCCGTAAAGGGTAAAGGGAGTCGTGTTTGGGATCAAAATGGTGAAGAATATATTGATTTTGCAGGTGGCATCGCTGTAAATGCGCTTGGGCATTGTCATCCAAGATTAGTTAAAGCATTACATGAACAAAGTGAAAAGTTATGGCATGTAAGTAATGTTTTTACTAATGAGCCGGCTTTAAATCTTGCTCAAAAACTTATCGATAATACGTTTGCTGAACGTGTTTTTTTTGCAAATTCTGGTGCCGAAGCTAATGAAGCTGCGTTTAAATTAGCTCGTCATTACGCAATACATAAATACAATCCTTATAAGACTAAAATTATTGCTTTTTATCAATCTTTTCATGGGCGTACATTTTTTACCGTCTCTGTTGGTGGTCAGGCTAAGTATTCGGATGGTTTTGGTCCAAAACCAGCTGATATTATTCATGTTCCTTTTAATGATCTTGATGCAGTTAAAGCCGTAATGGATGATCATACTTGTGCGGTTGTACTAGAGCCTGTGCAAGGTGAAGGTGGGTTAACTTCAGCCACACCAGAATTTTTACAGGGTTTGCGTGAGCTATGTGATGAATATAAAGCGTTACTGGTGTTTGATGAAGTGCAGTGTGGAATGGGTCGAACAGGCAGTTTATTTACTTATCAGCAATATGATGTAAAACCCGATATTTTGACCTCGGCTAAAGCACTGGGTGGTGGATTTCCTATTAGTGCTATGTTAACAACAAACGAAATTGCTTTAGTTATGCATCCCGGTGTACATGGTACAACTTATGGTGGTAACCCTTTAGCTTGTGCTGTGGGTGGCGAGGCTTTTGATATTATTAATTCACCTGAAATACTTGAAGGTGTGCAAAAACGACGTGCTGTATTTATTGAGCAATTAGAGGAAATTAATGATAAATTTAAATTATTCCGAGAGTATCGTGGAAAAGGGTTATTGTTAGGTGCAGAGTTACAGCCAAAATTTCACAATAAAGCTCGTGATTTTTTGAACGTAGCATCCGAATTTAAAGTGATGATTTTAAATGCCGGATCTAATGTTTTACGCCTTACCCCATCACTAATTATTTCTGAAGATGAAATTAAAGAAGGTATGACTCGATTAGCAAAAGCTGTGGAAAAAGTTGTCAATTCTTAAGTTTTTCTATACAGTAACGACATTTTAGTCAATTAAATGCCGTTGCATTTAAAGGATACTTATTTATGACCAATATTCACCCATTAAATTATGCTAAAACTCATTTTATTTTGAGTGCACCTGATATTTCTCATCTACCTATTGATAATGGTGTTGAAATTGCTTTTGCTGGCCGTTCTAATGCTGGTAAATCAAGCGCTCTTAATACATTAACCAATCAAAAAGGACTTGCTAGAACGAGTAAAACGCCAGGTCGAACCCAACTTATTAATCTTTTCGAAGTTGAACAAAATTGCCGTTTAGTAGATTTACCCGGTTATGGCTATGCTCAAGTGCCAGAGGCGATAAAGCGTAAATGGCAAAAATCATTGGGTGAATATCTGCAAAAACGTGAGAGTTTAAAAGGTTTGGTTGTATTGATGGATATTAGACACCCGTTAAAAGATTTAGATCAACAGATGATTGAGTGGGCGGTTTCTGTTGATATCCCTATTATGTTACTGCTTACTAAAGCTGATAAATTAGCTTCTGGCGCTCAAAAAAAACAAGTTAATATGGTGAAAGAAGCCATTTTACCTTTTCAAGGAGATATTACTGTCGCTCCTTTTTCATCACCTAAGCGTATTGGACTTGAAGCTCTAAAACAAAAATTAGATGAATGGTTTAGTTTGCAATAAAGGATCATTCAATGAATAGTTCAACATTTTCGTTTCAATTTTTATCACCAGATTTAATTATTGATAGCCTATCTTCAATAGGATTGAGTATAGATTCTGGTTTGACTGTGTTAAATAGTTATGAAAATCGTGTTTATCAATTTCAAGATGAAGATCATAAACGTTATGTGGCTAAGTTTTATCGACCAAATCGTTGGGATCGTCAGCAAATTCTTGAAGAACATCAGTTTACTAAACAATTAGCTGATGCTGAGGTTCCCGTTATTACGCCATTAACATTTAATAATACGACACTACACGAATATCAAGGTTATCTGTTTACGTTGTTTGCTAGTGTTGGAGGACGACAATATGAGATGGATAATATCGAGCAAATGGAATCTGTGGGTATGTTGCTTGGTCGTATCCATCAAATTGGTGCTAAGCAGACATTTTTACATCGTCCAACTATTGGATTAGAAGAGTATCTTTATCGGCCACAAGATATCTTGCTATCTAGCGCTTATATTTCTAAAAAAGTTCAAACTGACCTTAAAGATATTTTAGCCCAGTTAATAAAAACTGTTGAACAGCATTGGCATAACGATTGGCAGCCTATTCGATTACATGCCGATTGCCATGCGGGTAATATTTTATGGCGCGATAATGCAATGTTTGTTGATTTTGATGATTCTCGTAATGGCCCTGCAATTCAAGATCTGTGGATGTTACTGCATGGTGATCGTCAACAGCAACGTTTACAGTTGGATTTATTGATTGAAATGTATCAGGAGTTTTGTGAGTTTGATCATCATCAATTAAAGCTTATCGAACCTTTAAGAGCGATGAGAATGGTTCATCATTTAGCATGGATTTTAGAGCGTTGGCAAGATCCTGCTTTTCCTATCGCCTTTCCATGGATTACTGATGAGGATTTTTGGCGTCAACAATTAGCTGAGTTTAATAAGCAAATTGATGCAATTAAAGCTCCTGCAATACAGTTAATGCCAATGATGTGAATATAAAGCGTATTAATTGAGTAGTTTTAATAATTCGTTTAAATTAGGTTGGTTTGTGACTAACTTCTCTTTTTTTTGTTTAGAAAGCTGTTTTATTCGGTACTCAAGCCTGAGCGCCATCGATCTGTCACCAATATAGATTTGGTACACAATAGTTAAATCTTTTTGCCCTTTTAGATGCTTTGCACCTTTGTTGGTTTGATGTTGGTGAAGCCTTCTTTCCACATTTGTTGTAATACCAGTATAGAGTGATTTTTTTGCTGTTCTAATAATATATAAAAACCATTCGGATGAGCTATTAGACATAACTAACCAATAATATAAATTCAATTATTTAACCATAATATCATTTTAATGGCATAGCAAATATTCATCACTTTTTAATTAATATTAATCGTACTACTAGTTAAACGTTACTGTTTCATTTACTTTAACGCAGATAATGTTTAAGATAAGTCAACTTTTTTGATGTATTCTGGGATAATAAAATTTGAATAACTTTGCAAAGATTATTGAAGTTCAACGTGGCGATATGAAGTTCGCCTATGTGCAAAATGACGAAATCAATTATTTAGAACTTTTTGACCAATTTTTGGCAGAAGAAGGACATCATGAATTACTCGATCCTAGCGATAAATTAGAGCGATATACTTATTTAATCGATCATAATGAATCAAAATTTATTTTTAAAATTGATGGCGGTGTTGAGCATCGTTTAGAGCGTCGTTTAATCGCCAAAATTACAGGCGACTTTTATTTCAATTTGATTCGTAAACTCGCCAAAATATCACTTGATAATGCCGATATTGCTTATGAACTGTATTTGGTTGCTTTTGATCAAAAATCTAAACGCCATTATATGATTTTTAATTTTATCGAAGGACGTTCTTTAAAGTGGGAAGAAATGAAAGAGTATGGCGAGCAAGTTAAAAACTGTATTGAAAAACTGCACAGTTATAATTTAGTATCTAATGATATTCATGGCGGAAATTTTATCTTAACGCCTGAAGGAAAAATCAAGGCCATTGATTTAACGAACTCAGGGTTTATTTGGTTAACTAAAGCCAATGATGCAATCGAGCTGAAAGAACGCTTTGATATCAAAATTAAGGTTCCTTTTTTGGCAATGACAATTAAAAAGTTTACTCATGGGTTTAAACGATTGTCTCGGAAGATCCGAGGGAAAGAAGATTAATTATTTTACCATGGTGAGAGTATCATCATTCACAATGGTAATTGATGTTTGTATCTGGCCTTGGTTATTAATGCGTAATCTTTCAATTAATCTATAATTTTAATTTGATCTGTATTGATCATTTTAAACACTCGTAAATCAATAGGTGAATAGCTAGATAAAGCTGTCTCTATATTTCAATTTATGCAATCCAAATTATTTAATGACTTACATTAATTACATAATTAGTTATATAACTTTCTTATTCTTCTGATTTTTATATCCATGATTATACTGATTGTACTTTTGAAATAAATTAGGAGTGCAAGAGGTTATATTATGAGCATGATGCAAAAATTAAAAGAAAATAAACTTTATATAGGTTCTTTACCTTTACCTATTTTCGTTGTTTGTTCCATCATCGTTATTATCGCCGCCCAATTAGATATGCTACCAAGAACATTAATTGGAGGCTTTGCTGTTATTTTGCCATTAGGTTGGTTTTTAGGAACGCTTGGGCAAAATATTCCTTTTTTTAAAAAATTTGGTGCACCTGCAATTTTATCTTTAATTGTTCCATCACTGTTAGTTTACTATGGTGTTTTTGACGAAAATACTTTAACTGCAACAAAAATGTTGATGAAAGATTCTAACTTTTTACTTTTTTATATTGCGAGTTTAGTTTGCGGTAGTATTTTAGGTATGCATCGGGTTATTTTAATTCAAGGTTTTATTCGGATGATGATTCCGATGTTACTTGGTATGTGCCTAGCCGCATTGGTTGGTGTTTCAGTAGCCGTTGCTTTTGGTGATACTTGGAGGCATGCTTTTTTCTATACTGTTTCGCCTGTTATGGCTGGTGGTATTGGCGAAGGTGTTTTACAACTATCAAACGCTTATAGCAATATTCTTAATCAAAATTACGATTCATTTGTTAGTGCGTTAATTCCTGCAACTGTCGTAGGTAACTTTTTTGCCATTACCTTTACCGCCATAATGAGCCGAATTGGAGAAGTCAAACCAAATTTAAGTGGTCATGGTCAATTAGTGAAAATTGAATTTGATGGTTTAGCTGATGCTTTAAAAGAAGATAAAACGCCATTAGATGCTAGAGCTATGAGTGGTGCGGTTATGATTTTAGCTACATTATTTATCTTTGGTATGATTTTAGAAAAGATTACTCACTTTCCTGGGCCTGTATTAATGATTATTGCAACTGCTGTTGTGAAGTATTTTCGTTTATTACCTGAAAGTGTGGAGCGCGGTAGTCAACAATGGTATAAATTTATTTCAGGTAATTTTACTTTTCCGTTAATGGCTGGATTAGGTTTGCTATATATTGATTTGGGTAGCGTTGTTAATGTGTTAACTATTCCTTATTTTATTACAATCATTTCTGTCGTATTTACCGTTTCTATGACAGGATTTATTTGTAGTTTTTTCTTAAAAATGTATCCAGTCGAAGCATCAATTATTTCTTCATGCCAAAGTGGTATGGGAGGAACTGGAGATGTGGCAATACTTTCTACCGCTAATCGAATGAATCTAATGCCTTTTGCACAAGTAGCAACTCGATTAGGTGGTGCACTAATGGTTATTTGTACCACAGCATTGTTGCGCTATCTAAATATGTAATAAAAAATGATAAGCTATTATTAGATAATTAGTTTTAAAATAAATTGTTATATAAAAACATAATATTAAAAAGTGATTTTAATCTTTATTAAAAATAATTTGAAGGGAATAATTATGACAACAGTTCAAGAAAAAGCATTAGCAATTAGTAAACAAATGCATGGAAAATTAGAAATTCATTCAAAAGTACCAGTAAATTCTATGGCGGATCTGAGTGTCGCTTATACCCCTGGCGTGGCGGCAGTCTGTACAGAAATAGCTGAAAATCCTGAATCTGTGTACGAATATACAAGTAAGCGTAATTTAGTTGCAGTTATCACTGATGGTTCTGCTGTATTGGGTCTTGGGAATATTGGGCCAGAGGCAGCTATTCCCGTGATGGAGGGCAAAGCGATATTATTCAAACAATTTGCTAATGTAGATGCAATTCCTTTGTCATTAAACACTCAAGATCCTGATGAGTTGGTTAAGCATATTGCGGCTCTAGCCCCTTCTTTTGGTGGTATTAATCTTGAAGATATTAGTGCTCCGCGATGTTTTGAAATTGAAAAACGTTTGCAAGAAATATTAGATATACCTGTATTTCATGACGATCAGCATGGAACGGCTATTGTTGTATTGGCTGCATTATATAATGCATTAAAAGTTGCCGGTAAAAAGATTGAGTCTGTCAAGGTCGTTATAAATGGTGGTGGCGCAGCAGGCTTAGCCATTGCTGACATGTTATTAGCAGCTGGTGTTAACAATTTAAAAGTAGTCGATAAGGTAGGTATTTTATCTGAGGATGATGATTCATTACCGCCACATCATTTAGCAATGGCTAAAATTACCAATCATGAAAAACAAAAAGGGACGTTAGAAGATGCGGTAAAAGGAGCTGATGTATTTATTGGTGTTTCTGCTCCTGGTGTATTAAAACCTGAATGGGTTTCAACCATGGCAGAAAAATCGATTATTTTTGCAATGGCTAATCCAACCCCTGAAATATTCCCTGAAGAAGCAAAAGCCGCTGGTGCTTATATTGTTGGAACTGGGCGTAGCGATTATCCAAATCAAATTAATAATGTTTTAGCATTCCCAGGTATTTTTAGAGGTGCTTTGGATGCAAGAGCTAAAAATATCACACTTAAAATGCAATTAGCTGCAGCTAGAGGTTTAGCAAGTATTGTGTCTGATGATAAATTATCGACGGAATGTATATTACCTAATGCATTTGAACTCAATGTTGCTAAAGTTGTTGCTGAGAGCGTAAAAAACGCTGCAAAATAGATGTACTATTTGCTAGTTAAGGTGTATTAATTATAATCTGCTAATTATCTATTTTATTAGCAGATTTTTATCATTTTTAGGTTAATATAAATTCACAATATTGCTGTCGAAAGATCTATTAAATGAAATACTTTTTTAATCGGTTAACACTTAAATTTAAGCTGATAAGCTTGTTCTTTTTAGTTTTTACGTTATCAGCCATAGCTGAAAATGTCTATATTATCCAACTTGTTAATAATGAATATTTACAAACATCTCGCCAACGAGTTGAAAATATCGCTAAAATTATTTCTTCTTCAAATAATACAATAGAAAGTATACAAACACCTACTTTTGAAAATTTAGCTCTTCTCCAAAATGAGACCGAAAAAATACGAAGATTAACACAAGTTGATTTTGTCGTTGTTTTTAATATGCAGGGAGTACGACTTTCTCATCCCGATAAAAGTAAAATAGGATTGTCTATTGTTGGTGGCGACGAACACAGAGCATTAAAAGGGGAATCTTATACATCAATTGCCAAAGGAACTCTCGGAAATTCGGTGCGTGCATTTAGTCCTATTTACAATGATGAGCATCAGCAAATTGGTGCGGTATTAGTCGGACAAACACTACAAAAAATTAATCAACTTGCATCAAGAACAAGTCAATCAATTTGGTTATCTTTGTTCGCATCATTAGTCGTGGCAGTTATTTTATCATTATTGTTATCTCGCAATATTAAAAAAATATTATATGGCCTTGAGCCTACAGAAATGGCGCATTTATTTGAGGAAAGAGACGCTATAATCAGAACAGTTAAAGAAGGTATTGTTGTCATAAATCGGGAGGGTTACATTACACAAATTAATAATGAAGCTAAACGTATATTGCGTATTAATAGTAATAAAGAAGATGTAATCGGGGAACAAATTGTAGATGTTATTCCAAATACTCGTTTGCATGATGTAATGGTTAGTGGGATTGCTGAATATGATTGTGAGCAAAATATAAATGGAGTAGTTATTCTAACAAATCGAGTCCCTTTACTTGTTAATGGTTCATTAGTTGGTGCTATTGCCTCGTTTCGGGATATGACCGAAATGAGACAATTAGCAGAAAATTTAACTGGAGTAAACCGTTATGCCGACGCCTTACGTTCACAATCACATGAATTTAATAATAAATTGCATGTTATTTATGGTTTGGCGTTTAATAATAATAAACAAGAGTTAATTGATTATCTTGAAGAGATTATTGGTAATCAGCAAGCTGAATCAAAACTTGTTACTCAAGCAATCAAAGATCCTATTATTTCTGGTTTTTTAAATAGTAAATTTAGCCGAGCTAGAGAATTGGGAGTAAGTTTGTTGTTTAATATTAATGGAGAATTATCTCCAATTACAGATATTTCAATTACTCACTCTTTAATCACAATCCTCGGTAATTTAATTGATAATAGTTTAGATGCGGTACAATTTTTAGACAATAAGCAGATAAATGTCAATTTGGAAATTAATAATGATACTCTCCAAATTGAGGTTAATGATAATGGTGAAGGTATTTCTGATGAGGATACTCAATACATCTTCCAAAAAGGGTATTCAACCAAAGGCAATAATCGTGGAATCGGATTGTATTTAGTATTAGCCAGTATTGATGAACTTAATGGGCATATTCAATTATGTGACCTAAGTAATAAAAAAGGAGCCTGTTTTAAAGTATTATTACCACTAAAAGCGATTTATAGGGAGAAAGTAACTCATGGTTGATGTTTTAATTGTTGAAGATGATCCTATGGTGGCAGAACTTAATAAGAAATATGTACAAATGGTTCCTGGGTTTAATTTAGTCGCTAATGTTAGTAATGGTGAACAAGCCCTACATTGTATTCATGATAATCATATTGATCTTATCCTACTTGACGTATTTATGCCCAAACTCAATGGGTTAGAATTATTACAGCATATTCGTATTAGTTATCCCAAAATTGATATTATTATGGTGACCGCTGCTTGTAAAACCAATGAGATTCAAGCAGCTCTACGTTTAGGTGTAATTGATTATATTGTTAAACCTTTCACTTTTGAGCGTTTACGCACCGCATTAGTTTCCTATCAGGAGCGTGTTCGTTTGTTATCATCGTCCAAAATATTAAATCAGCATCAATTAGATGATCGGATTTTTGCTAAACCGACTACTCATAACAAAGGGTTGCCTAAAGGTATTGATAACCTGACCTTACAAAAGGTTCGAGAGGTTATTATTCAGTACAATTGTGATTTTTCAATGAGTGATATCGTTGAATTAATTTCGTTATCTCGTATATCATTAAAAAAATATCTCGATTACTTAGAGGAACTTGGTGAGCTTAAAAGCCATTTAACTTATCTGTCTATTGGTAGACCTGTTAAACGTTATATTTATCAAAATATAAATTATAATCTCAGGTAAAGTATATCTATTATAAATACAGTAAGAGTCTTTTTGTCATCACTACATTTAACATTCTAAACAAGACGTATTTTTTATTAATAATCTATGATAGAAATAAAAAATATTTAAATAGATAAATTAATTTTACATAGTTATCTCATCTAATGACAAGCTAAAGCTTGGAACAAAAACGTCTAAAAAGTAATTCATTTCAGGACTGTTACGTTCAGATAAAGTCTTTTTTAAACGTTGTTCTGCTAATTTAAACTCATTGTTGCCCGCACTAAGTTCTTCAATCGTTTTTAGGTAAGCACATAATGCATCAGCTTGTTTTACAATACTTTTCTCGGTTTCATCATAAAAATCATCATCAATTAATGTTCTAAAATCATCTTGTAATTCTTTAGGAAGCATATTGATAAGTTTATGCTGTGCTATTTTTTCAATCTTTTTATATTCAACCGTTATTTGTGGATTGTAATACTTTGTTGGTGTTGGTAGATCGCCTGTTATTACTTCTGAAACGTCGTGGTACATTGCCAGCAATGCAATTCTTTCTGGATTAACATTTCCATTAAATTTCTTGTTTTTAATTATTGCTAAGGCATGTGCAACAAAAGCAACCTGTAAACTATGTTCTGATACATTTTCAATTCTTACGTTACGCATTAAAGGCCAACGATTAATTAGTTTTAATCGGAATAAATGAGCAAAAAAATGGCTGTTATTCATATTACTATCTCTTTAATTAAAATAAAAACGCTCCCATTAAAAATAGGAGCGTTTATAATATAAAATGTTACCTATTATTTTACGCGAGAATAAGCTGTTGGGTACCCAATGCAAGTGGTACAGTTTGCTCTTCTGTAAATGTCACGTATTCCCACGCCTCTTGTTTCGCTAGCAATGCTTGTAATAATTGGTTATTCAATGCATGACCTGATTTATAACAAACAACTTCACCAATCATATTATGTCCATTCATATATAAATCACCAATGGTATCAAGCATTTTGTGACGTACAAACTCATCTTCAAAACGTAAACCATCTTCATTAAGCACTTTATAGTCATCAACGACAATTGCACAATCTAAACTACCACCTAGGCATAGACCTTTAGATTGTAATGCTTCAATATCACGCATAAAACCAAATGTTCTAGCACGGCTGATTTGACGAATAAACGATTCAGACGAAAAATCCAGTTGATAACGTTGTGAACTACTGTCGATAGCCGGATGTTGGAAATCAATAGTGAAATCCAGTTTAAAGCCACTATAAGGTCTTACTTCAGCCCATTTATCACCATTTTCAACTCGAACTGTTTCTTTTACACACAAAAACTTTTTAAATGCGTTTTGCTCAGCTATACCAGCATCAAGCAATAAATAAACAAACGGACTTGCACTACCATCCATAATTGGTATTTCAGGGGCATTAACTTCAATAATAAGATTATCAATACCAAGCCCTGCTAATGCAGCATTAATATGCTCAACAGTAGAAATACGAACATTATCTTCATTTATCAAACAAGTACAAAGCATTGTATCACGCACAGACTTCGCATCCACGGGAAAATCCACATATGGATTTAAATCAGTACGACGATAAATAATACCTGTATTTTCAGGCGCAGGACGTAATGTCAAAGTAACCTTTTTGCCGGTATGTAAACCAACACCAGTTGCTTGAATAGTCTTTTTTAATGTTCTTTGTTTCACTTTGCACCTACTTTTTTGTTTGTTCTTACTGATTTCGACAATAAAAAATCAAATAAGTTCAAATTTACTTTAATTCGCTTGCTTCCGTATGAAAGCAGGAATATCTAAAATTTTATGATCTTCAAGAGGAGAAGCTGTTGGTTCGTTAACAACTTTAGCTAATTTATCTTCCTGTTGTCCCAAAGGATTACTTTGACCAAATAATTCATTGCGTGACACTGGTTTAGGCATTTTAACTTCTGGACGTTTATCCATACCAATACCCGTTGCAACCACTGTTACTCTAATTTCATCAGACATATCAGGATCGAAAGTTGTACCAACAACAACTGTAGCATTATCAGAAGCAAATGCTCTAACTGTACTACCTACTGTTTCGAACTCTTCTAAACCAAGATCTAACCCAGCTGTTACATTAACTAATACACCTCGGGCACCAGATAAATCTATATCCTCAAGTAATGGGCTAGAAATCGCCATTTCAGCAGCTTCTTCAGCTCGATTATCACCACTAGCTCGTCCAGAACCCATCATAGCATATCCCATTTCAGACATCACGGTTCTTACGTCAGCAAAGTCAACATTGATATGACCAGGTTTAGTAATAAGCTCAGCAATACCTTGTACTGCACCTTTTAAAACACCATTAGCTGCAGCAAATGCATCAAGTAATTTAACACCTCGACCTAATACTTTTAATAATTTATCATTCGGAATAGTAATTAGTGAATCGACATGTTTTGCTAATTCACAAATACCTTGCTCAGCAAAAGCCATACGCTTCTTACCTTCAAAGCCAAAAGGTTTAGTGACAACAGCAACTGTTAGAATCCCTAGTTCTTTTGCTATTTCCGCAACAACAGGTGCTGCACCAGTTCCAGTGCCTCCGCCCATTCCAGCTGCGATAAAAACCATATCAGCCCCTTCAATTGCTCCACGGATGACCTCTCGATCTTCCTCAGCAGAATTTCTTCCGACTTCTGGATTAGCACCTGCACCAAGTCCTTTAGTAACATTAGTGCCGATTTGGATAGTTTGACCTACTTTAATTCTTTTTAAGGCCTGCGCATCTGTATTTGCTGCAAAAAATTCTACACCTTCAATATGTTCAGCAATCATATGCTCGACAGCATTACCACCGCCACCACCTACACCAATAACTTTAATGACTGCTGCTGGTTCATCATCTGCAACCATAGGTTCAAACATAACTTATCTCCAAATTTACGATCTGCGGATATTGTACAGATAATCGTCTACAATGTCCACGAAGTTCTTGAAATATATTAGCTAAAATTCTTTTTTAAACCATCCGGTCAATCGTTTAGCTATCCCTTTTAATGATGATTTATTACTATCTTTACCATCATCATTTAATAAACTTTGTTTTCCATAATGCAATAACCCTATAACAGTTGAACAATAAGGTTTTTGAACATAGTCGGTTAATCCTGATATATTCAATGGCTGACCAATACGAACTTGATTCTGAAAAACTTTTTCAGCACACTCAACCATTCCTTTTATTTGAGCCGCACCACCAGTTAAAACAATACCTGCAGCTAATTGATATTTGATATTCTGTTTTTTAAGTTCATCTTGTAATACAAGTAATTCTTTTTGTACCAACGCCAGAAGTTCTGAATAGCGTGGTTCAATTACATCAGCAAGAGTTTGTCGTTGCAATGAACGAGAGGGTCTTCCACCAACACTTGGAACATCGATAACTTCATCTTTACCAATTAACGAGCCTACAGCACAACCATAGCGAATCTTAATGTTTTCTGCATCCATAGGTGGTGCGCCAAACGCATATGCAATATCACTAGTAACAACATTTCCAGCGTAAGGAATTACAACAGAATGACGTAAAGCACCACCTGTATATACAGTTATATCCATTGTACCGCCACCCATATCAATTACGCAAACACCAAGCTCTTTTTCGTCGTCTGTTAAAACCGCATAACTGGAAGCCAATCCAGAAAAAATAAGTTGATCCACTTTCAAACCACAACGTTCTACTGCCTTCACAATATTTCGAGCCATATCATTATGACAAGTAATTAAGTGAACTTTGGCTTTCATCCTTACTCCAGATAGACCAATAGGATTTTTAATACCTTCTTGCAAATCAATAGAATATTCTTGTGCAATGACATGCAAAATACGGTGCTCATCTAAAATTCTGACTGATTTTGCTGTATGAACAACATTATCAACATCCTCTGTGGTTACTTCTTCATCTTCTATTGGCACCATACCTATTTCATTTTGGCAACGGATATGTTTACCAGAAAGACTTAAATATACTGAAGATATTTGGCAGTCAGCCATTAATTCAGCTTGATCAACCGCTCGTTGAATTGATTTCACGACAGACTCAAGATCGTTCACACCACCTTTATCAACCCCTTTTGATGGACAATGTCCCACACCAATGATATTGACAATACCATCAGGAAGAACTTCACCAACAAGAGAAAGTACTTTGGATGTACCAATTTCTAATCCAACGACCAATTTTTTTTCTGTTGCTTTCATACTCCAGCCTTAATTTATTCCTTACTGCACCATATTTTCTCTTTGCACTGAAATACCATTTTCATAACGTAGATCAGCGACCATTATTCTTTCATTTTCTGACATTCTTGATTGAATTTCTGGAAATAACTTAATAAACTGTTGATATCTTTGTTCAATATCTTCACTACCTAATAGTAATTTTATTTCTTGATTTTCTAGGCAAAAACCAGATATACACTGTTTTACCATCAATTGCCACGCATTACGTTCATCAGTTATTGCTGCTTTAATATGTAACGCCAATTGATTATTAGCCAATTTTTTAGAAAGATTTTCTAATTTATAATAAGTTTCTAGCGCAAACTTTGCCTTACCTTCAGGACCATATAACTTAGGTAACTGTAAGTTGGCAATACGGTCAAGTGGTACGCTAAATACATTACCATTTTTATCAAGTAAAAATAAGTCATTCCAATAAAGCACTGGCTTATATTCTTCCACATAGACAATTAACCTGTCTGGCCACTGTTTACGTACACTGGTTTGTTTCATCCACGGAAATCGCATTACTTCTTGTTGAATATCATTAACATCTTGACCTATATAGGTATTAGGCAATCCTAATCCCAAAATTGCTTCCCGTAGATCATTCTCAGTGGTATAGGTATACTCTCCATTTAATGTTAATTGAGACAATACCATTTGTTCGGGATCATCCATCCAATTTTTAAAACTTTGAACGACCCATATACTAATAAAAATAATCACAATAAAGAACAAAAATCCTATTAATTGCTCAGTATTACGAAAAATAAGCAGCCGTCTTCTGTTTTTATCTTCTCTTCTATGTGCTGCTTGCCGAACTTGTTTCATAAAATAAGGCCAATTATAAAGTTGCCAAATTTAATATTCTGGCAACAAGTTCATTAAATGACCATCCATGTTCTTTTGCCGCCATTGGTACCAAACTGTGATCTGTCATACCTGGAGCAGTATTAACTTCAAGTAAAAATGGTTTTTGATTAGCATTAAACATAATGTCGACTCTTCCCCATCCTCGACATCCTACTGCTTTATAAGCATCTAACGCTAATTTACGAATTTCCTGTTCTTGTTCATCAGATAAACCGCTTGGACAAAAATACTGAGTGGTATCAGATAAATATTTCGCATCATAATCATAAAATTTGGTTGCGGGTTTAATATGGATTAAAGGTAAAACCTCTTCACCAACAATTGCTACTGTAAATTCTGGACCAGCTAAAAATGACTCAACCATCACTACACTATCATATTTAAAAGCCGCACTAATAGCTGCTTCCAATTCAGATGCTTCATTAACTCTAGCCATTCCCACACTTGAGCCTTCATGACTTGGTTTAACAAACAACGGTAAACCAAGCTGTTTAACTATAGCACCAGTATCAATTGATTGTGATTTTTCAACCATAACATATTCAGCAACAGGTAAATTGAGTGATTTCCACACTAACTTAGTTTTCAGTTTATCCATTGTTAAGGCTGATGATAAAACATCACTACCGGTATAAGGAATATTTTGATAAGTCAAAATCGCTTGAACAATACCATCTTCCCCACCACGCCCGTGTAAAATAATAAAAGCTTTTGTATAACCTTCTTCTTTTAAATTAGTAATAGAATGATATTTAGTATCAATAAGATGCGCATCGATACCATTTGCCAATAATCCTGCATGTATAGCCTTACCTGACTTAAGTGACACTTCCCGTTCAGCTGAAGTACCACCATACAATACAGCAACTTTATCTACCATTTTATAAAACCTCTTCTGATGATAATTGAGTTTTGACTAATTGGCGCGCTATACGACCAACACTACCAGCACCTTGTGTAATTAATAAATCACCACTTTGTAAAACTTCTTGCATTATTTCGGGTAGCAAATCTAAATCCGAAACATAAATGGGGTCAACTTTGCCACGATTGCGGATAGAACGGCATAACGAACGGCTATCGGAACCCGCAATAGGTTGCTCTCCTGCGGAATAGACATCTAACATAACAAGTGCATCGACTTGAGAAAGCACTTGTGCGAAATCGTCAAATAGATCCCGAGTACGCGTGTATCGATGTGGTTGGAATAACATAACCAATCTTCGTTCAGGCCAGCCGTTTCTTGCTGCTTGAATTGTTGCATTAACCTCGCTAGGATGATGACCATAATCATCAACCATCATTATATCGCCACCATCAACATGCGGGAATATACCTAATAAATCAAAACGCCGACTAGTACCAGCAAATTTAGCTAATGCATTTATAATTGATTCATCATCAATACCATCTTCTGTTGCTGCAATTATCGCAGCCGCCGAGTTTAAAGCATTATGTTTACCAGGTGCATTTAACTCAATCTGCAAATCTTGGCGATCAGGGCGACAAACAGTGTAATAGCTTACACCTCGTTCTTGACGATAATTTTTAATGACAACGTCAGCCTCTTCGCTAAATCCATAAGTGATGATTTTACGTCCCACAATCGGTAGTAATTCTCGATTAATAGGATCGTCGTAACACATAATAGCTAACCCATAAAATGGAAGGTTATGTAAAAATGAAATAAATGTTTGTTTTAGATTATCAACACTACCTTGATAAGTGTCCATATGGTCAGGCTCTATATTTGTTACAATAGATACCATCGGTTGCAAATGAAGAAATGAAGCATCACTTTCATCAGCCTCAGCAATAAAATAACGGCTACTTCCTAATTGAGCATGTGTTCCTGCTGCCTTAACTAAACCACCATTAACAAAGGTTGGATCGAGTTTCGCTTCAGCATAAATAGAGGTAACCATAGCAGTAGTTGTAGTTTTACCATGAGTACCAGCAATTGCTATACCATATCGAAAACGCATTAATTCAGCTAACATTTCAGCACGTTGAATAACAGGTATACGTGCTGCACGAGCGGCAATTACTTCAATGTTATCTTGCGAAATAGCTGAAGATATAACAACAACGCTAGAATTAATCACATTTTCAGCCGCATGGCCAATAACAATTTTTGCCCCTAATATTTCTAGATGTTGAGTGACCGCATTTTCAGCAATATCTGATCCACTAATTTTGTATCCTTCATTAGCAAGAACCTCAGCAATTCCTCCCATACCAGCACCACCAATACCCACAAAGTGAATATGTTTGACTCGCTTCATTTCAGGAATAATTGCTCTTAACTTAGCTAATTCCTTTGTATTCACTATTTAACTCCTAAATTAATTTATAGTTTACAGTACATATCATCATTGAACATTTCTATCTTAGTTATTTTTTATTGCTCAAATGAATCATTGACTCAAACATATGTATAACCCGAAACATTTTGACAAAATTATTACATAAATTTATGTCAAAAACTAATCATTTTATCACCGAATCAAGGGCTTTTGCCACTTTCTCTGTGGAATTCACAATAGATAAACTTTTAGTTTTTATTGCCATTTCCATTAATTTATCTCTGTTCAAATTACATAACAAGTTAGATAGCGATTCAACACTGAAATCAGGTTGTTCTATAATACTAGCAGCACCTATATCTGCTAGTGATTTTGCATTCCAAAATTGCTGACGATCTTTATGCATAAATGGAATAAAAATAGCACCAATACCAACTATTTCAATTTCACTGACGGTTAATGCTCCACTACGACAAATTACAATATCTGCCCAATTGTATGCATCTGCAACATCTTGGATAAATTCAGTCACTTTATTATTGGTCATATCGCAATTTTGGTATGACTGAATTACGGAATTCAACATTCCTTTACCTGTTTGATGCCATACTACATATTTATCGGATAATTTTGTTATCACTTGAGGCACAATATCATTAATAACTTTAGCTCCTTGGCTACCTCCCATGACTAATACTCTAATTGGCCCATCACGATCTTTTAATCTTTCTTCAGGTTTTGCCACAGTCAAAAGTTCACTACGAACAGGGTTGCCAACTACTTCTGCCTTAGGAAAAGCAGTAGGGAATGCTTGTAAAACTTTAGTTGCTATTTTAGCTAGATATTTGTTGGTTAAACCTGCTATACCATTTTGTTCATGTACTACAATCGGTATACCAAGCGTTTTTGCTGCAATCCCCCCTGGGCCTGAAACATATCCTCCCATACCTAGAACAACATCAGGACGATAAGTTTTCAAAATTTTTCTAGCTTGTAAAACTGCTTTTAAAATTTTATAAGGTGCTTTTAATAATGCCATAACACCTTTGCTTCGTAGCCCTGATATTTCGATAAAATCAATATCAATACCATTTTCAGGAACTAAGTGTGCTTCCATTCGATCGGCAGTTCCTAACCATCTTACCTGCCAGCCTTGCTTCATTAAATATTGCGCCACAGCAATACCCGGAAAAACATGCCCTCCAGTTCCTCCTGCCATAACTAATAATTTTTTCATTATTTTATTAACCTTATTCTTGCTTGGGCTTGTTGTTGTCTAAATTCAAAATCAATTCGGAGTAATATTGCTGTTGCAATACTCATCACAATAAGACTTGATCCACCATAACTAATAAATGGTAGTGTTAATCCTTTAGTAGGCAACATACCAGATGTAACACCCACATTTACAAATGTTTGAAAACCAAACCATATCCCGATTTCACAGGCTAAATAACCAGAGAACAATGAACTTTCATTCAGTGCTCGATAACCAATTGCAAGCGCCTTAAATGTTAGAAAGAAAAGTAATGACAATAAAGCAACTACACCTATATATCCATACTCTTCTGATATAATTGAGAAAATGAAATCAGTATGACATTCGGGTAAATAACCTAATTTCAGTACAGAATTTCCCATACCTTGTCCAGTAACGCCTCCATTACCAATTGCCATTAATGAGGCGACTAATTGATAACCTGAACCTGTAGCATCTTGCCAAGGGTCAAGAAAGGTTAACAGTCGTGTTAAGCGGTAAGACTCATACAAAATCAAACAAATTACTGCTCCAACTCCCGTTAGCAAAATAGCAATAAATTGCCACAATTGCGCACCTGCAATAAATAAAATGCCAATAGTGACCATAAATAAAACAATAACAGTACCTAAATCTGGTTGTTTAAGTAACAAAATAGAAAGTATAGTCATAACAACCATTGGTTTAAAAAAACCCCAAAAGCCACTTTGTACTTCTTCAGATTTACGTGATAAATAACCAGCTAAGAATAAAAATAGCGCTAATTTTGAAAGTTCTGCAGGTTGAAAATTGAATACTCCTAGAGGTATCCAACGAGATGCTCCATTAATCGAAGAACCAATACCTAACACAACGATTAACATAATAATAGCAATAATAAGTAAAACAGAAGCAAACTGTTGCCAACGTTGCATTGGAATATAAAACGTAATAAACATTAAAAATAATGATAGTCCTAACTGAATAAGTTCTCGTTGTGTATAAAAAAAAGGATCGCTTTCATTAAATGCCATTGAAGAAGATGTCACCATGATCAAACCAAAGATCATTAAACCTAACACAGTCCAAAGTAGCTGGTTGTCAAATGGTATGTGGGGATTAACTTGTTTTTTTAACCAAAAGAGTGTCATTTTGTACTCCTTTGAGTATATTGTTCAGCAAGTTGTGCAAACTGTTTTCCGCGTTCAATATAATTTTTAAACTGATCTAAGCTTGCGCATGCTGGAGAAAGCAAAACCTCATCATTTGGTTCAACTTTTTGAGCAATAATTTGCATTGCTTCAGGCAATGTTTCAGTTACAATTGTTATATGAGGAGCTAGCTTAGCAAGGATAAAACGATCACGACCAAAACAAAAAATTTCTAGATTTCTGTTTTCAAAAAAAGAAATCAATGGCGAAAAATCCGCTGATTTTCCATCCCCGCCTAATAATAAAAATAATTTCCCTTTGCAAACTATGCTATTTAATGCTGCTTCTGTACTACCTACATTGGTTGCTTTGGAATCATTAATCCACTTCACACCATTTCTTTCCAACACTAACTCAAAACGATGTGGTAGGCCATGAAATGAAATAATTGTTGCTATACTGGATTCCCGTGAAATTTTCAGTTTATCAACTATAGCTAAAGCTGCTAACGCATTAAGATAATTATGGCATCCCGCCAGTTTCATTATTTTAGTCGCTACTACTGGCTGCTCTTGTGCAATTAAATGTTCAAAATGGAAATCTAAATGATAATCCCCTTTATTCACACCAAATGAAACGCAGTTTTTTTGTTGGTCAGTTGGAATGGTTAACTTATCATCATGGTTAATTACACAATACTTGGCATTATGATAAATACGTTGCTTAGCCTCAACATATTGCATTAATCCAAGAGGATAACGATCCATATGATCTTCTGAAATATTTAAGATTGTTGCAACTGTAGCTTTTAAACTCTGAGTTGTTTCTAGCTGAAAGCTAGACAGTTCAAGAACATATACATCGTAATCTTGATCCAATAACGATAATGCTGGCTGCCCAATATTACCACCAATAGCGACTTTAATACCAGCCGACTTAATAATTTCACCAACTAATGTTGTTACTGTAGTTTTACCATTTGCACCTGTAATGGCTACAATTTGCTTACTGTTTTGTTGATTCAATTCACGGCAAAATAGTTCAATATCGCCAATAATTTCAATACCTTTTTTAGCTGCCTGTTGTAGTTCAGGTGTTGATAAAGCAATTCCTGGACTGACTATTATTAAATCAGCATCAAGCAACCAATCAACATTTAATTTCCCTAAATGGCAAGCAACACGTTTGTCTAATTGTTCCATCCCTGATGGCGACTTACGAGTATCAATAACTTTAGGTATAACATTTTGAGCAAGAAAATAGTCTACACAAGAAAGTCCTGTGACACCTAAGCCAATAATAACGACATTTTTTCCTTGATAGCTAACCATGATTTGCTCCTAATATCTTTTATTAACGTAATTTCAAAGTTAATAAACCTATTACAACTAACATCAATGAAATTATCCAAAACCGCACAATAACACGCGGTTCTGGCCAACCTTTTAATTCATAGTGATGATGAATTGGTGCCATACGGAAAATTCTTTTACCCCGTAATTTAAATGATCCTACTTGTAAAATTACGGATAAAGTTTCAATAACAAAAATTCCACCCATAATCAGTAATAAAAATTCTTGTCGTAATAAAACAGCAATAATTCCAAACACGCCACCTAAAGCTAGCGATCCAACATCTCCCATAAAAACCATCGCTGGATATGTGTTAAACCATAAAAAACCAAGTCCAGCTCCAATAATTGCAGTACAAACAATCATCAACTCTCCGCTGAATTTGATATAAGGAATATTCAAATAAGCAGCAAAATTGACATTCCCTGTAGCCCATGCTACAAGCGTAAAACCAGCAGCTACAAAAACAGTTGGCATAATTGCTAATCCATCAAGTCCATCTGTTAAATTAACGGCATTACCAGCCCCAACAATAACTACATAAGTTAATAAAATAAACCATAGTCCCAATTGAGGCATCACATCTTTAAAAAATGGCACAACAAGTACTGTTACCGTGCTATCTTTACCATAAACATAAAGACCAAAAGCAACAATTAATGCAATAACCGATTGCCAAAAGTATTTCCATCTAGCTATTAATCCAGCACTATTTTTACGAATTACTTTTAAATAATCATCAGCAAAGCCAACAATGCCATAACCAATTAAAACAAACAAAGTTACCCAAACATAAGGATTGCGTAAATCTGCCCATAGCAATACCGATAAGGAAATTGAGGCTAAAATTAGCGTCCCTCCCATAGTCGGTGTTCCTTTTTTACTTAAATGAGACTCAGGTCCATCATGACGAATAACTTGACCAATCTGTAATTTTTGTAGCCAGTCAATGACTTTTTGTCCCAAATATAATGAAATTGCTAACGAGGTTAATAAACCTAAAATAGCTCTTACTGTTAAATAAGAGATAACATTAAAAAAGGTAAAATGTTTAACTAAATATTCCGATATCCAAAGTAACATAATCTTAATCCTGACTCATTTTGAGTTGTTCAATTTGAATTTTTTCGATAACTTCTTCCATTTTTGCACTACGCGACCCTTTAACTAACATTGTTAAATTTGGTTGTTGGCGTAACAGCATTAATAGATAATTCACTGCATCTTGTTTATTATTGAAATGGTGACCCACGCCACTAAACTGGCTAATAAATTGACTTAATTTGCCTACACTTACTACACAATCAATTTTTTCATCATGAGCAAGCTCACCTATTTGGCAATGATATTTTTCAGCTTCTGGTCCTAGCTCTCCCATATCACCGACGACTAAAATCCGATAACCAGGCTGTTTTGCCAAGACTTTGACTGCCGCTGACATCGATCCAACATTAGCATTATAAGTATCATCCCAAATTAATTGGGTTTGATTTAATTTTATTGGAAATAATCGTCCTTTTACAGGCGTTAAAGAGGCTAAGCCTTGTTGAATCTGATTCAAAGTCGCTCCGACAGAAAGTGCTAAAGCTGATGCCGCGATCGCATTTGAAATATTATGTTTCCCAACTAGCGATAACATAATCTCACATTCACCTTTAGGTGTATGTAATGTAAATGTTGTATTTTTTTCGTGTTGAATATTACTAGCATAAAATTGAGCAGAAGGGTTCGTTAACGAAAAAGTCCAAACTGTTTTGTTTACTAACTGAGTAAACCATTTATCTGAACAACTATCTAAATTAATAATAGCAATACCACCATCAAGCAATCCTTGAAAGATTTCGCCTTTAGCTTTTGCTACACCTTCAAGTGTTCCAAAACCTTCTATATGTGCTTCTGCAATATTATTAATTAAAGCGTTTTGTGGTTTAACAATATTCGTAGTATAGGCTATTTCACCAATATGATTAGCGCCTAATTCTATAACTGCAAACTGGTCTTGTTTAGTTAAGCGTAACAGCGTTAATGGCACCCCGATATCATTATTGAAATTGCCTTGTGTATAAAGGGTCTGTCCACAGTGTTGTAATATTGCCGCAGTCATTTCTTTAACAGACGTTTTACCTGATGAACCTGTAAGTGCAACAATTTTAGCTGTACTTTGCTGCCGGATAAAATTAGCGATTACCCCTAAAGCCAAGCGAGTATCCTTAACAACAATCTGTGGTATGGTCTTATTAAGTTTATGATCAACGATTACGGCTATAGCACCATCTTTAATAGATTTTTCAGCAAAAGCATGTCCATCAAAATTATTTCCAACAAGTGCGATAAACAGTGATTGTTTTATTATTTTTCGTGAATCAGTACAAATCGTATCAATCACAGCACTTTCGTCTTGAATATAATAAGATTCACCATTAACTATTTTTTTTATTTGCTCAATGTCTAATGGAATCATGATTGATTCTCTACTCCTAGAATTTTTTTCACTGTTTCTTGATCTGAATAGTGATATTTGGTATTACCAATTATTTGATAGTCCTCATGCCCTTTACCTGCAATTAAAATGACATCATTAGGCTCAGACTGCTTTAATGTTTGTGTAATAGCCTGTACTCTATTGGTAATTATGTGTACATTATCGGTATGATGTAAACCTTGTTGGATATCGTGAATAATCTTCATTTCATCTTCAGTACGTGGATTATCATTAGTCAAAACAATTTTATCGGCAAATTGTTCTGCGATTTCAGCCATTAAAGGTCTCTTGCCGGTATCTCTATCGCCACCACATCCAAAAATTACCCATAAAGAACCTTTACAATGAATTCGACTAGCTTGCAAAGCTTTCTGTAACGCATCTGGAGTATGCGCATAATCAACAATAACCGTTGGGCTATTTTTTACATGTAAAACCTCCATTCGCCCACAGATTGGAGTCAAAAAAGAAGCCATATTAACAACAGCAAAAAATGGATAGTTCAATGTTAAAAGTGTCGCTATTGCCAATAGCAAATTAGAAACATTAAATTCACCTAGCAATCGACTATTAATAATGGCATTTCCCCAACTTGATTCCATATGAATTTGAGCACCTTTATCAAGATATTCGATCATTGATACACCAACGTAAGGTATATTTAACGCCTTGAGTCGACGTAATGATTTTGTTTGACATGATACAGCTGTCACTTTTGGAAGTTTTTCAATCCATCTTTTACCATATTTGTCATCATAATTAATAATTGATTTACCCGTAGCTAAAACTTGTTTTTCTTTTTCATCGGGACTAAATAACGACCATTTTGCTTTTGCATATCTATTCATTGTTTTGTGATAATCAAGATGATCTCGACTTAAATTGGTAAATACAGTAGCAGCACAATTTAGCCCTTTAACCCGATCCATGGCAAGTCCATGTGAAGAAATCTCCATCGTTACAACTTTGACCTGTTTCTCTACAAATTCGGCTAATAAGGTTTGCACATCTACTGCTGATAACGTTGTATTAACTGATGGTTCAAGTTGATTATAAATTCCATTACCAATAGTTCCCATTAATGCTGTTTTTTCATTCAATAATGTTAAACATTGGGCAATAAGCTGACTAACGGTTGTTTTCCCATTGGTTCCTGTCACACCAATAACGGATAATTTTGTTGATGGGGAATGATAAAACTCATTAGCAATCAGAGATAAACGTTGTGAAAGTTGGAAAACACTAATTTGTGGAATTATTGATTTATTTTCATGCTTAATATAGTCAATTTTTAGGTCATTTGATTTTCTACTTGCCTCTACTAAGATAACAACCGCCCCCATTGAAATAGCTTGAGGAATAAATGTTCGTCCATCAACTGTATGACCTTTGATTGCGATAAACACATCATTTTTTTCCACTTTACGACTATCTATACGCAAATGATTAATTGGAAAATCATCTAGTTTTAAATTACATCTTCCACCTAATAATTCAAATAATGTTTTAAACGAGTTTGTTGCTAACATTTTCACCTACTAATAAATAATCATTTGCCCATCAACTTGACGATCAGGTTTTACATTCATCGTTCTAAGCACACCACCCATAATGCGACTGAAAACAGGTGCAGAAACCGAACCACCATAATATTGTCCCGCTTTAGGGTTATCAATAACAACAACAAGTGAATACTTTGGTGCTGTTGCTGGAGCGATACCTGCGGTATAAGCTAAATATTGATTAACATACCGTCCGCCAGATAACTTTTTCGCTGTTCCTGTTTTAACGCCAACACTATAACCAGGAACCGATGCTTTAGTTCCTCCACCAGTAACAGCTACAGCCTCCATTAATTGAACGACTGTTTTAGCATCTTTTTCAGAAACTACACGTTTGCCCTTAACAGGTTCCGTGACTTTTAAAATTGATACTGGTCGGTAAATCCCATAACTACCGATGGTTGCATAAGCTCTTGCTAATTGTAATGGAGTAACACTTAATCCATATCCAAACGCAAATGTTGCTCGCTCAATATCAGCCCATTTTCTGGCTCTATCAGCTGCAATTGAACCACTAACCTCACCACCTAAACCTAATTCCGTTGGTTGACCTAATCCAAATCGACTATAGAATTCTACAAGATCACCCTGTTGCATTTGCAAAGCTAGCTTACTTACGCCAACATTACTTGATTTTTCTAAGATACCAGCCAAATTTAGTGTTTTTTGATATGACACATCTTTAATTTCATAACGATTAACATAAAAAGGTCTAGTATCGATAATAGTATTTAAGTTAGCAATTTTCTTTTCTAAGGCAGCCATTACAACTAGCGGTTTAACCGTAGAGCCAGGCTCAAACGCATCAGTAACTGCTCTATTTCTCAACAAATTATAATCAATTGATGAACGATTATTAGGATTATAAGATGGACTAGTTGCCATCGCTAAAATCTCACCAGTATGTACATCAATCAATACAGCTGTTCCACTGTCTGCTTTGTTAAATTTAACCGCTTGACTAAGTTCACTATATACTAGCGATTGTAAACGTTCATCTATACTTAATATTAAATCTGATGCAGTTTCAGTATCTGTACGTTTCAATTCTTCAATAACACGCCCTATCCGATCACGCCTTATAACTCTTTGTCCCGATTCGCCAATTAACCATTTATTAAAACTTTTTTCGACACCTTCAGAACCTTTTTCAGTACCATTTTCATCAATGTCTGTGAGCCCAATTAATTGGGCTATATTTTCTGCTGCTGGATAATAACGTTTAGATGTTTTCGCAAAAGATATCCCTGGTAATTTTAGTTTTTTTAAATAACCAGATATTGTTGGTGTTACTTGCTTAGATAAATAAACAAATCTCATTGATGGATTACTTAATTTTTGTTCTAGCGTTGACATCGGAATATTTAACGTTTGAGCTAATCCTTGCCATCTAATATCATCAATTTTCACACCACCTTTTTGTACAACAATTTTGGGATCCGCCCAAACATCAAACATCGGCACACTTACCGCTAACGCACGCCCATTACGATCAGTGATCATTGCTCTTGGTGCATCCATTTCTTGGCGACGAAGTGAACGCTTATTTCCTTCAGCTATGAGTTTATCTGGTTCAATAATTTGCAACAATGCCATTCGAACCATAAGACAAATAATCGCTAAAATAATAAGTCCATATACAATATAAAAACGATTAGGTGTAAAAAACTGTTTTTTACTATTCAACTTATTGGTTTTGTTTTTTTTATGTTTCGTGACAGGTTTCATTATTTACTCTTTATCACAATGACTGTTTCATTTTGCGGTGTCACATAAGACATACCTAATTGATTTTTAGCTTTCTCTTCGACACGTTTTGGATCAGCAAGTACATTTTCTTCAATAACTAAATTCCGCCATTCGCTTTCTAACACATCTTGTTCTAATAAAAGTTGCTCACGTTCAAATAACTGTTTACGAATCTGTTGCGTTGTTATTAATACTGCACCGGCAGAAATAATAATCATCACAAGTAATAACAATGAAATTTTTTGATTCCCAAATAAATCCCCAATAATTACACCAAACAAACTTTTACTCGGTCTTTTTTGAAAATTTTTATCAATATAAGTTTTATCTCGAAAAGAATCATTGTTTTGGTTATTCATTTTTCCTTTCAGCTACCCTTAATATTGCGCTTCGCGAGCGCGGGTTATTATTAATTTCAATAGTATTTGGTTTAATTTTGCCAAGGGATTTTAATTTAGTACTACCATATTGTTTAATTTGTTGTTCAGTTAATGGTAATCGTGTTGGTAAATCTGGACCTTTACATTGTTTACTAATAAATTGCTTCACAATTCTATCTTCTAAAGAATGAAAGCTAATAACCGCTAATCTTCCTTGATTGGCAAGTACTGATAAACTACTATTTAACACTTGCTCTACTTCTTCCAACTCACTATTAATATAAATACGAATGGCCTGAAAACTACGTGTAGCTGGATGCTTATTTTTATCCCTTCTTGGTGTAGCTTTTTCAATTAAATTAGCCAACTCTAAGGTGCGAGTGATCGGCGAAATTTTATTCTGCTCGACAATCGATCGAGCAATACGTTTGGCAAATTTCTCTTCACCAAATGTCTTTAACACCCATGAAATATCGTCTTCATCACTGTTAAGTAGCCATTCACTTGCAGTTAAACCTTGGCTAGTATTCATGCGCATATCAAGAGGTCCATCACGCATAAAAGAAAATCCTCTGTCAGGATCATCAAGTTGTGGTGATGAAACACCTAGATCTAACAAGACACCATCAATTTCACCCAATAATTCTAACTCTTCAATATATTGATATAAATTTGAAAATTCACCACGAATAAAAGTAAATCGAGGATCTGTTATCTGTAACGCAGCCTGCTCAGCACGCTCGTCACGATCAATAGCAATCAATCGCCCTTGTGTGCCAAGTTGTTCAAGTATTAAACGAGAATGACCACCTCGGCCAAAAGTACCATCAACATAAATGCCATCTTTTTTTATATTTAATGCACTTACAGCTTCGTTTAATAAAACCGTCGTATGTTGATAATCCATCAATCTTTACTCTTATTAAATAGTTAAATTTTTCAAATCATCTGATAAGTTTTCAATATCGCTTGATAATGAAACAATATCATCATTAATTTGCTGATACCAACTTGCCTCATCCCAAATTTCAAATTTATTAGATTGACCAACAAACATTGTATTTTTTTCTAATTTTGCATAAGTACGCAATGTAGGTGACAATAAAATTCGTCCAGAATTATCCATTAGGCACTCAGTTGCATAACCCAATAACAATCTTTTTATTCTACGTTCAGTTTCAACAATGGTTGATAATGTTGCAAGTTGCTGTTCAATACATTTCCATTCGGACATTGAATAAAGTGTCAAGCAAGGATGGTATAAACCAATTGTGCAAACCATACCTTCAGATAAAAACTCTCGGTAGCGAGTAGGAATAGCTAACCGCCCTTTATTATCTAAATTAATTGAAATTGCACCACTAAACATAAAGGTATCTTTCTTTATAATTTATTTAAATTTTAATTAATAAAAATCAAAACGTTAATCAGAACACCTATTTTTACCACTTAACCCCACTTTTTACCACAAAATTTAACAAATTAATAGGTATTTGAAGAATTAATTTATAAATCATTTAAAAGCGTCTTCTAGATTTTTTATATAGAAAATAAATTGATAGTTAAAAAAAAAAGATGAGAGGGGGATTTGCCGATTAAAATCGGCAAATAAAACTGAAAGAAATTTAAGATACGGTCCAAAACCCAGTTATATTAACTTTATCCTGCTGCAAAACAGCACGAATAGGCATTTGATTAACATCATTATCTTTTTCGGTTTGTTCTAATACACGCAATTTGCTTTCACCAACTAAATGTAGGTAGATATTTTTGCTATTTAAAATAGCTGGCAATGTTAATGTAATACGATCTAGTGGTGCTGTTAATGGTGTCATACCAACAACTTTCCGTCCAGATTTCATATCTAAACCGCTAGCCAAATTAGCAGCGCCTGGGAATAATGAGGCAGTATGCCCATCTTCTCCCATACCTAAAATCACTACATCAAATGGCATCGGAACTTTATCTAAAAGTTTATCTGTAACTTCTGCACCATCAAATGGATTATTACAACTGTTTTTTAAACCAACAAAATTAGCCAATTTAGCATTATTTTGTAATAGATAAGTGTTCACTAACTTTTCGTTACTAGCATCATCAGTATCATCAACCCATCTATCATCCACCAACGTAATAAAAACTCGGCTCCATTCTATATTTTGTTGACTTAGTGAAACAAATAACGGAATAGGTGTTTTCCCCCCCGAAACAGCAATAGAAGCATGTCCTTTTTGTACAATAGCCTGTTTTAATTCATTGACGATATGTAAGGTTAAATCTTCGATCAATAATTGACTATTTTGATATTTATTTAACGTAAACATAGTTATTTTTCCTTTATTCAAATTCGTGCCATGAATGACCATCTTTAGTGATTAAGGCAACGGATGCGACTGGTCCCCAAGTTCCAGCTTGGTAGGTTTTTGGGGCATCATTTTCTGATTCCCATGCACTAATAATTGAATCAACCCATTTCCATGCAGCTTCAACTTCATTACGATGAACAAATAATGCTTGACGCCCACGCATAACTTCAAGTAATAAACGCTCATAGGCATCAGCACTTTGTTGGTGAAAAGTTTCGCTGAAACTTAAGTCAAGTTTAGTGGTTTGTAAATTATGATTACTATCCAATCCTAGTACTTTATTTAGGATTTCAATATCCATACCTTCATCAGGTTGTAAACGAATCGTCAATTTATTTTGTGGCAATTCTGGATAAAATTCACTAAATAAATTAAGCGGTAATGGTTTGAAATAAACTACAACTTCAGAACATTTACTTGGTAAGCGCTTACCAGTACGTAAATAAAAAGGAACACCTGCCCAGCGCCAGTTATCAATATCAACTCGAATTGCAACAAATGTTTCGGTATTACTTTTTTGATTTGCGCCATCTTCTTCTAAATATCCCGGCACATTAACACCATTAACAAAACCTGCTGTATATTGCCCTCGAACTACTTTTTCACGAATATTGGATTTGTTAATTGGTCTAAGCGCATTAAGTACAGCTATTTTTTCATTACGCAAGCTATCATCTTCAAGATTAGCAGGTGGGGACATGGCAATCATGGTTAATATTTGTAATAAATGGTTTTGTACCATATCACGCATTTGACCGGCCTTATCAAAATATCCCCAACGCCCTTCAATACCTACTTGTTCAGCTACCGTAATTTCAACATGATCGATAGAATTACGATCCCAAAATGACGCAAACACTGTATTAGCAAATCGTAAGGCTAATAGGTTTAATACTGATTCTTTACCTAAGTAATGATCAATACGATAAACTTGTGATTCGTTAAAGAACTTAGCCACTGAATCATTGATTTCACGAGATGAGTTGAGATCTGTTCCAAGTGGTTTTTCCATCACAATGCGGTTTTGCGATTGATTTAATCCTGCAGCAGCTAAACCTTGACAAATAGTCCCAAAAGCACCCGGGTGCATTGCAAAATAGAAAATAGCTGGATGATTCAAATCAAGTTTATTTTTCAATCCTTCGAAACCAGCACTATCATTAACATCTAGTTTATGAAAGTCCAATCGTTGGCTAAATCGTTGCCAAATATTATCGTCTAACGATTCCGGCATAAACGAGATTAGCGCTTCTTTTGCTACCTCACAATAAGCAACATGATCCCAATCAGCACGCCCTACGCCTAAAATCTTTGTTTGTTCAGGTAGTTTTCCATACTTTTCTAATTGGTATAAAGACGGTAATAATTTACGTCTAGTCAAATCCCCTTTAGCACCAAAAATAACTAAATCGCAAGCTGGGATATCAGACATGGTTTTCTCCTACGATGGTATAATGTAATTATTCTATTATGTTGAATGGTTGGTGTACACCCGATTAATAGGATAAATCATAGTAATAGGCATTATCCTTTATTTACTCTAAAACAAAAAGGCCACCTCTGGGTGACCTTTTGCTTGAAACAAGTTATTGGGTAATTTCCCAATAAGCAAATTATGCTCGTACAAAATCCATATGAACTAATTTTGGTTTAAATGCATGACGTTGTACTGCTTGCACTTTTACTTTAACTGCTTTTCCGTCAACTTCAATAGTTAACTCTTCAGAATAAAATTCTGGTTTTTCTTGCATATTAAAAACTTGGTTGTGATCAAGCACAACAGAGACTGCAGGTTCAGTTCCACCATAAATAATGGCTGGGAATTTACCAGCGTGACGCAGGCGGCGGCTCGCACCCTTACCATGCTCTTTTCTAACTTCAGCTTTGAATGTAAACATATTAATTTCTCTTAATTATTTAAAATAGAAACCAATTACAGGCGACCCAGTAATTGGCTATCAAACTAGTACTTTAAAAGCGTTGGAGATTATAAAGTGTTATCCCTCTAAACGCAATCAATTAATCATATTACAAATCAGTAAAATATTGATTACGTATATGGAATATTATCTGCACACTTAGATCAATTCTATTTTAAAACCATAAGTTGATTTTTTATTCGGTAATAACTTTAATGGTTTTGTGATACAACCTGCTTCGACACAAACCATAGATTTATACTCATCATCACCAAAATCTCCCATTGATTTAGCTTTATTTATCCATGGATTCCAAGTAACAACATCACTTACATTAGTGTTGGTTAATTGAATTGTTCGAGTGCCATCAGTAACAGTGATTTGATTACCTGCATTGGTATAAATACGATCGACCTCTTGATTAAATGTCAATTGGCCTACGGTCGCTGGTTTGTTTTCATCTGCAAGTCGTTCTTGATAAGCTTCACCTAAACCTTTGACTACAACACTATCAATATTATCAACTCCAAAATAGGTATGTAGAGCACTAGTTACATCAAAGTCTGCTAAGCAGCTTAAAGAAACTTCACAAGTTTTACCTAGATGAAGATTTAATAATACCGAGAAAGGTTTGCTACAATAAGATTCTGTCTGCGGATTATTAGTGAGCGATAAAACAAGGGTAACACCTTGCTCGTCCTCTTTACATGAATCTAATGTCCATTCGACAATGCGTGCAAAACCATGAGAAGGATTGCCTAACTGACCAAACCAAGGCCAACAAACAGGCACTCCACCTCGAATAGCTACGCCTTTTTTAAAATTTGTTTTGTTACTCAGCCAAACAACTGGTGTTTGTTCAGTAGATGGTTGCCAAAATAATAAGTGTGCACCTTGTAATGCAACGGCAGCACAACAAGTGCTATGATTAATAACTAAAATTGGCAGTTCACCATAAATTGATTGTTTAATTGATGGGCTTAAGGATACACCTGATAAGCTACTATCTAAAATCTCTTTATATATACTCATATTTACTCCTAAATAATAAATTTAACAACTTATTGATAATTGTATACTTTTTAAGTTAATAATAAAAACATAATAGATGCAAAAGCATTTTTTAAAGAATTGGAGTAAAATAAATCACTATAAATAGTGAAACAGCACTCTAATTGTTTTTGTCAAAAAGTTTCAGGTAACACTACGTTTATGTATAAAATCCCATTAAGTTTATATATTCATATGCCATGGTGCGTACAAAAATGTCCCTATTGCGATTTTAATTCACATACCATAAAAAAAACGCCAAATTATGAGTCTTATGTAGAGCATTTACTTAAAGACCTACAAAACGATACTATTTTCTGTTCAAATCGCTCAATTCATTCAATCTTTATTGGTGGAGGTACACCTAGTCTATTTTCAGCCGAGTTGATTGATAAATTATTATCAAATATAAATGAGATCATCCCAATACATAAAGATGCCGAAATCACCATTGAAGCTAACCCAAATTCTGTTGATATAGAAAGATTTAATGGCTATCAGCAAGCGGGTATAAACCGAATATCAATTGGCGTGCAAAGTTTTCAGACCGATAAACTTGTTAAATTAGGACGGGTACACGATCCCAAAGAAGCAATCACAGCCGGAAAAATAGCCAAAACATTAGATTTAAGAAGTTTTAATTTAGATTTAATGCATGGTTTACCAAATCAAAGTATTGATGATGCTCTATATGACCTAAAACAAGCCATTGCTATTGCACCACCGCATTTATCTTGGTATCAATTAACGATTGAGCCAAATACGCTATTTGGTTCAAAACCACCAGTTTTACCTGATGATGATAAACTTTGGGAAATTTATCAACAAGGTAATCAATTATTAACTGAAAATGGTTACCAACAGTATGAAACCTCTGCTTATGCTAAAGAAGGATTACAATGCCAACATAATTTAAATTATTGGCGATTTGGAGACTATTTAGGCATTGGATGTGGCGCTCATGGTAAATTAACGCAACCTGATGGAAAAATTATTCGCACTATAAAAACTCGTCATCCAAAAGGGTATTTAGAGGGGCGTTATTTAGATAAATATTATACAGTTCCAAAAGAGGAATTACCTTTTGAATTTTTTATGAATCGTTTTAGGCTTTTTGAACCAACACCTAAACATGAATTTGAACAACGGACTTATTTACCTTTACACATAATTGAAAAACAAATAACAACAGCCATTGAAAAAAATTATATAATTGAGGATAAACAAAACTGGCTGATAACTGACCACGGAAAGCTATTTTTGAATTCGTTATTAGAGATATTCCTATAGATAATATTTTGACTTATTTTAAATGATATTGTTCTTTACATTTATTTAACATGATAGATACAAACTATTTAATTAATCATTCATATATCTTTACAGACTTTTTTTTGAAAAAAGTACATACTATTTTTCGACAATGCATTATTTCATTGTTTTCCTATTCCTTATGTTTTCCCAATAACCTTGTTATTGGGTTTTTTACATTCAACTTTAATAAAAATTGGAATTAGAAGTTACTTTCTTTCCAAGATAACCCGAAGGTCTTCGCCTATCATCACAATCGATTCAAATTGAAATTGTGGTGCAAATGAAAGCTTTTGCAGATTTGGCAATATACACATATCTAACGCATTATGACCAAGTAATTTTGGTGCATAATAAATAATTAATTCATCCACTAAATCTTGTTCTATTAGAGCTCCAGCCAGATGAGCACCAGCTTCAACCCAAACCGAATTTACTTGTTTTTTGGCTAATAATGCAAACAATTTTGATAAATCTATTTGTTTACAACTAGATGATTCTATAATTAATTTGGTATTTTGTTTTGCAATAAGGTTATCTTTTTTTCGTACTACCCATGTTTCACCTGGCTGATTGAAAATATTTTCAGTACCTATTAGCTGATCTTGACTGTCAATAATTACACGAATAGGTTGCCGGATTTTTTCCGGTAGGTAGATTTTTTTTATTTCATCAGGTAATTCGTTATATCTAACTGTTAAACTTGCATTATCAGCTTGCACAGTCGCACGAGTACTTAAAATACAGCTTGCTTGAGCTCGGAACTGTTGCACATCTTCTCTTGCCTTATTTGATGTTATCCATTTGCTTTCACCAGATGCCATAGCAATTTTACCATCTAATGAGGCGGCTAGTTTAAGTTGAATATAAGGCAAACCTGTTCGCATGAGTTTTAAAAAGCCTTTATTAATAGCTTCTGCTTGCTCAGTTAAAACGCCAATGGTGACATCTATTCCTGCTTCTTTTAAGTGTTTAATACCATTACCTGCAACATTAGGGTTAGGATCTTGCATCGCAATTACTACACGAATGATGCCAGCTTTAATAAGCGCATCAGCACAAGGAGGTGTTCGACCAAAATGACTACAAGGCTCTAATGTCACATAAGCAGTTGCGCCGATTGCCCCATCACCAGCCATTTTTAGTGCATGAACTTCGGCATGAGGCTCACCAGCTTTTTGGTGATAACCTTTGCCAATTATTTGATCATCTTTAACAATGACACAGCCAACATTAGGATTTGGTGTTGTTGTAAAACGACCAAGCTTAGCCAAATCAATGGCTTGTTGCATATAGAAGTGATCTTTGTTGCAAATTGTAGTCATATTGTTGATTATTTTTGTTGTAACTTAGCAATTTCATTACTAAATTGTTCGATATCATCAAAACTAAAATAAACCGAAGCAAAACGAATATAAGCAATTTTATCTAGATTTTTAAGTTCTTCAATCACATAGTCACCAATTAATTTTGCTGGGACTTCACGTTCACCTGTTGCTCTTAGTTTAGATTTTATACGTGTAATCGCATCTTCAATGGCATCAAAACTCACTGGACGTTTTTCAAGAGCCTTTTTCATACCATTGCGTAATTTATCTTCATTGAATGGTTCGCGAACTTTATTGCTTTTAATGACATTAGGCATAATTAATTCAGCAACTTCAAATGTAGTAAATCTTTCATTACATTCAACACATTGCCGTCTACGTCGGACTTGAAATCCTTCACCAACAAGACGTGAATCGATCACCTTTGTATCATCTGCATTACAAAAAGGACAGTGCATAAATGTATCCTTACGGCAACAAAATAATTATTACAATATCTGAAAATTTTGATTTAAACAAGGGTCTAATTGTTGTAACGTTAATCACTATACTAGAAAAAGAGGTATGGTTTATTTACCTTAAATGTTAGTTTTATCATCGATAGTATTAAAATATATGATGATGAATATTCACTAAACATTCAAAAATCAGCCACCTATTTGGTGGCATAAAACACTTACCAATTTAATTTAATGAGAAAATCTCTTAATTTAGCAAAATCATCAGGCATACAATGAGAAAGTAACGTCATATCAGCTCGCTCTGCTAACTTTTTAGGCAATGGAACTGATTTACCTAAAATATCTTCAACCACTTCTTTAAATTTAGCAGGATGTGCCGTACCTAAAAATAGTCCATATTCACCCTCTTGTAACTGATCACGCAGTGCTCGATAAGCAATTGCACCATGAGGTTCAGATAAGTAACCTTTTTGATCAAGTTCACAAACAGTTTGCTTAGCAACTTCATCCGAAACAGTAGCATGACCGAGTGATTTAAGATCCCATCCCTCACGCTTATAAATCTCTTCGATACGTGGCCAGTTATTTGGTTGGCTTACATCCATTGCATTTGATAATGTTGCAATGGTTGTGTGAGGTTCCCATTTACCGGTTTCTAAATAACGAGGTACTGTATCATTGGCATTCGTTGCGGCAATAAAGCGTTTAATAGGTAATCCCATTGTTTTCGCAAGTAGACCTGCTGTTAAGTCACCAAAATTGCCACTCGGCACAGAAATAACCAGCTGTTCACGTTGGGTTGATGTGAGTTGTGCAAAAGCTTCAAAATAGTAACAGATTTGTGCTAATAATCGGCTAATATTAATTGAGTTAGCGGAGTTTAAACCTATTGTTTTTTTCAAATCTTCATCATCAAATGCTTTTTTTACTAAGGCTTGACACGCATCAAAGTCACTTTGAATAGCAATTGTATGTATATTATCACCTAAAGTACAAAATAACTTTTCTTGTAATGGACTAATTTTACCTTCTGGGTATAAAATCACGACGCGAATATTTGGTAAATGATAAAACGCATGAGCAACAGCTGCACCAGTATCGCCAGAAGTAGCAGTCAAAATAGTAATTTTTTTGTCAGCAGCAACTTGCACTAAAGCTTGCGCCATAAAGCGTCCACCAAAATCTTTAAATGCTAATGTTGGTCCATGATATAGTTCTAATGAACCAATATCTGCTTCCACAGAAGTTACTGGAGCAGGGAATTGAAATGCATTTTTAACAAGTCTATGCATATCATCACAGCTAATCTCATCACCAATAAAAGCAGATAAGATCTTGGCACTTCGTGTAATGAAATCAAGTTTTAATAACGACTCAATTTCGGATGATGAAAATTTAGTTAATTGTTGAGGAAAGAATAAACCTTGTCCTCTTCCTAATCCTTGTTGAACTGCTTGTGCAAAGCTAACTTGCTGGGAATGATCTTTTAAGTTATATAATTTCATAATATTTTCCGGTTATCTTTATGCTGTAATATTTCACTCTTCGTAATATCAACTTGTTCAATAATAATTGGCATTTTTGTTATATTTAACTCTACTTTTTATAGTAAACATTAAATAACTCTTGTTCCTTGAGTATCAATTTTACAAATATGAGTAAAACCTTCATCATTTTGCAAATAATATTTTTTAAGTAATAATTCAATTTGCTGAGCTGTTTCAAGTTTATCTGCAATCACAAACATTGTTGGCCCTGAACCTGAAATACCCGATGACAAAGCACCAAGTTGCTTAACCCGTTTTTGAGTTTCATCAAAATTAGGTAATAATTGTTTACGATAAGGCTCAGCAATATTATCAAAAAGCATTGTGGCAGCTAGCTTAGGTTGTTTGGTATAACAAGCATGCAAAAATCCCCCCACATAGCGACCATGTGCTACACAATCAGACCTTTGATATTGAGCAGGTAAAATTGCACGTGCTTCAGCCGTTGATACCTTTATACCTGGATAAGCCATCACCCAATACCAATCATCAAAATGCGGAATCGACTCACTAATAATACCCATCTCATTAAGAATAAGTTGCATCCCACCTAAATAGCATGGCACAACATTATCATAATGCACACTGCCCGAAATACGACCTTCAAGTTCTCCCATCATGGATAACATTTCAAATTCATTAAAAGGTTTATCAAAAAACTCATTTAATGCAACCAATGCACCAACTACTGAGCACGCACTTGAACCTAAACCAGAGCCAATTGGCATATTTTTTTCAAGAGTCATACTAACAGGTAAAGTTTTACCCATTGCTTGACAAAATCGCTGCCAACATTGAAATACAATATTACATTTTGGATCACGTGGTAGCTTTTTGACAAATTGACCTTTGCTAGTAAGGGAAAATTCGTTAGCAGATTTAACTGTAATACAGTCGCCAAGCATAGCACCACTAATCGGGCTAATTGCTGCGCCCAATATATCAAAACCAACACTAATATTAGCCATTGATGCAGGCGCATAAACAGTTAAAGATTTATGACTCATTTAACCTCCAATTTTACCTGATGTTGTACGTAAAATATCAGCAAAAACACCTGCTGCAGTAACATCATTACCAGCACCATAACCACGTAATACAAGAGGAATAGGTTGATAATAACGAGTATAAAAAGCTAAGGCATTTTCGCCATTTTTGACTTTATAAAGAGGATCTTCGCTATCGACAGCTTCAATTCTAACACTGCATTGATGGTTTTCTATGCTACCCACATAACGTAGAACTTTACCTTCTTTTGCTGCTTGTTCAGATTTTGCTTTAAACTGTGCATCTAACTGCGGTAATTTAGCCATGAAATCATCAATGCTACCTTGTGCATATTCAAGAGGTAATACGGACTCGACATTGATTTGATCCAATTCTAATTGTAAACCTGATTCTCTAGCTAAAATAAGTAACTTTCTAGCTACATCGGTTCCAGATAGATCGTCTCGAGGATCAGGTTCAGTAAAACCTTTCTCTTTAGCCAATTTAGTTGCTTCAGATAGTGACATGCCTTCGTCAAGTTTACCAAATATAAAAGAAAGCGATCCAGATAGAATTCCCGAAAACTTGATTAACTCATCACCTGCATTAAGTAGATTTTGAAGATTTTCAATTACCGGTAACCCAGCCCCTACATTGGTATCATATTGGAATTTACGCTTACTTTTTGCAGCTTCTTGGCGTAAGCGTAAATAGTAGGCCATTGAGCTAGTATTTGCTTTTTTATTTGGTGTAACGACGTGAAAGCCATTAGCTAAAAAATCAGCGTATTTGTCAGATACTTCGCTACTAGAAGTACAATCAACGAGAATCGGATTAAGTAATCGATTAGATTTGGCAAACTCAATAATACTATCTAATGAATATTTAGTATCACTCTGTTTGATTTGATCACGCCAATTACTAAGATCAATACCGTCTCTATTGGTTATGCTGTGTTTAGAATTAAACAAACCACATACTCGCAAATCAATCTGTTTGTTTTTAAGCCATTTCTGTTGACGTCCGATTTGGTCGACAAGCGCACCACCAACCCCACCAACACCAATAACAAAGACATCAAGCATTTTATCAGTACCAAATAACATCTGATGCGCAACACGAACGCCCATTACAGCAACATCATTATCAACTACAACTGAAATTGAGCGTTCAGATGAACCTTGTGCTATAGCAACAATATTAATATTAGCTCTGGCTAATGCTGTAAAGAAATTAGCTGATAAACCACGTAAGGTACGCATGCCATCACCTACTACAGAGATAATAGCAAGCCTTTCAATCACCTCGATCGGTTCAAGTAATCCATCTTTTAATTCTAAGAAAAATTCATCACTTAAAGCTTCTTCTGCACGATAAAGTTCTGTTTGTGGCACACAAAAACTAATGCTGTATTCAGATGATGATTGAGTAATAAGTACAACTGAAATGCCAGCATAAGACATCGCAGAAAAAACACGTGCCGACATACCAACCATACCTTTTAATCCAGGACCTGAAACATTGATCATTGCCATGTTATTTAAATTGGTAATACCTTTCACAGGTGTGGTTGAGTCAACAATATTAGCACCAATTAATGTGCCTGGCGCATCAGGATTATTTGTATTTTTGATTAAACAAGGAATCTGAAATTGGGCAATAGGTAAAATAGTTCTTGGATGAAGCACTTTTGCTCCAAAATATGAAAGTTCCATCGCCTCTTGATAAGACATTGTTTTTAGTAATTTGGCATCTGGTACAATACGGGGATCACAAGTATAAACTCCATCAACATCGGTCCATATTTCACAGCTATTTGCTCTTAAACAAGCTGCTAATACGGCTGCAGAATAATCAGAACCATTTCGTCCAAGCACAACTAATTCACCTTTTTCATTACCGGCGGTAAAACCTGGCATTAGAATAAAATTGTCTTGTGGAATGTGCATTTCAGCAATTCGATGAGTCGATTCAGGTATATTAACAGTCGATTCTAAATAATCACCTTCTGCAATAAGCATAGCAACAGGATCTATTACCGTGATCGTATGGCCTCTTGCTTTGAGAAGTTCTTGCATAATAGCAATTGATAGCTTTTCTCCACGACAAATAATTGATGCATTGATACTATCAGGACATTGACCGAGTAAACGGATACCTTCAAGTAATTGCTTAACATGCTTTAATTCATTAAGAGCAAAATGCTTCATCGCTTCATAAGCAAAATTAGGGTGAGCTTTTGCAAGACCTGTTAATAGATCTGCAAATATCTTTTCAGCATCATAAATGTTACTTTTGATATCTTGCCCAGCAACCGTTTTTTCAACCATGGCTACTAAATAGTTGGTAATTTTAGCAGGTGCCGATAAAACAGTGGCGGTTTGCTCTTGTTTAGCATTATTTTCAATAATTTCTGCAACTCGCAAAAAGCGTTCTGCGTTAGCAACAGATGTTCCTCCAAATTTTAAAACTTTCATATCACACCTTACTTATTATCTTAGTTTATGCCCATTACTATCTATAATTATAGTTTTTAGAACTTATTTATAGGTATCAAAAATCTTGTAGTCTTATCATGCTAATTCTATTTTTAATTTTTTTGCACAGATTAACTACTTTAGTTCCATGCAAAATAAAAACCCGCCTTTAAGGGGCGGGTTTTTTAATATTTATTGGAAAAATCAACCCGCCCTAGATCGCATAATAGTACCTAAGGTGCTAATAATTCCTGTCATACTAACTAAAATTATCATGATTTTTCCTAAGAAATATTTAATTAAACTAAAAACAAAACAGCCCGACATTTTCATGTCAGGCTGTAATTTTAAAAAAACTTTTTGCTATTTTCGTATTCATTAACAACTTTATTCAATGCTTGATATATGCACTTTTCATCTTGTTTTTTTAATGCCTCATCTAAAATATTAAGATACGATAACATTAGCTTTTGATTATCTTCGGCAAATTGCGGCAATACTTCTTGATCTTCATATAACATAACATATGTACGAGCAAATCCAAAAATCAAAAAATAAACCGATGCATTTTTTGGATCTTCTTGAATTAATGCTCTCATTGCCTTTCTTAACTTTACATAACTATCAGTACCAGGCAAACTTGTCGCAAATGTTTTCGTTACTTCAGAAAATGTCATTGCCATAAACCTCAATCAAAATCACATGAGGAAAGAATAACAACCCATTAGCATAAGTGCAAGTCTATTTTGTTTGCCAAACAAATTTTTTTAATTTTCGCTAAAAATCAGCAAAAAAACTTAATAATGAAAGTTATATTATTTAGCCTCTTTACAAACAGACAATCCTGCCGATGCTTGTGCAACAGGCATTATTTCAATTGAGTTAACATTAAAATGATTTGGTGTATTAATTAACCAAGACACAGTATTAGCTATATCTTCGGGAGTAATAAATTCAACACCTTGATAAACCTGTGCGGCTTTCTGGTTATCGCCATGAAAGCGAACATTTGAAAACTCTGTACCACCACATAATCCCGGTTCAATATTAGTAACTCTAACCTTTTTTCCTAATAAATCGGTACGCAAATTAGCGCTAAATTGTTTAACAAAAGCTTTAGATGCACCATAAACATTTCCGCCTTTATAAGCATAAGTACCAGCCACAGATCCAAGATTAATAATATAACCAAAATTGCGCTCAACCATTTCTGGTAAAATTTGTCGAGTTAGTTTTACTAGCCCAATAATGTTAGTTTCAATCATTGTTTCCCAATCGTTATAATCTGCTTCATAAGCAGGTTCTAAACCTAATGCTAGACCTGCATTATTTATTAAAATATCTATGGGCTTAAATTCATTTGGTAATTGCAATAAAATAGTATTTACTGCATCTTTTTTAGTTATATCTAATGGTAATGAAAGGAAATTAGCACCTAATTCATCTGCAATGTTTTGCAGTTTATCTGCACGTCTAGCTACGCCTACAACTTTATAACCATCTGCTATAAGCTTACGGCAAATAGCTTGCCCAAATCCAGAAGATGCGCCAGTAACCAAAGCTATATTCACATTAAATCCCCTTATTAAACTAAGTTAAAATTGGAGTATATTTCGATAAACGACTATATGCATAAACAAAAAGTAGTACATAAAAATATACTGAAACACATAGTTACCTGAAAGTTTTTACAAAAAACTATCTAATATCTATAAAAAAAACTCGCTAATTAAACGGGTTGATATTTAATACTTCATTTAGCAGGTTCTTTCGCTGGTTCTTCATCTTTTAGCGGAACAATTAATGTATCAATATGTGTATTATTGATAAGTTGACGAGCAGAAGACATTAACTTACTCCAAAAGTCCTGATGATGACCACACACGACAAGATCAGCGCCATATTCATGAATTGCTTCGATTAATACTTGGTCAAATTCACCATTCCCAGAAAGAGTATGAGCTATAGGATATCCCGCATCATTGGCAAGTTTATTTAATGCAATATGCGCATCTTCAGTAATTCGGTCTTTCATATCATTCATATTAATATCAACTAAACCAGTATAAAGATCAGAATAATTAATACCAACATGAATCAAAGATATTTGAGCATTATATGGCCTAGCCATAGAAACTGCTTTTTCGACAAGAACTTCACTTTCAGGTGATAAATCTACTGCAACTAATATGTGTTTATAAGCCATGATACATTACTCCTTCCAATTTAACGGTCAGATAAAACTACAAAATTGATACTCTCTTTTTACTACTAAATCAATTTTTGAGCAAGCCAAAAAAGTGACCCAGATAACAAAATTGAAATTGGAAGTGTTAAAATCCAAGTTAATGCAATATTTTTAATGGTCTTACTTTGAACGCCACCACCATCAACAATCATTGTACCTGCCACAGATGAAGAAAGAACTTGAGTTGTTGAAACAGGCATACCAGTATAACTTGCAATCCCAATTGATAAAGCCGTAGTGATTTGTGCCGACACACCCTGTGCGTAAGTCATTCCTTTTTTACCGATTTTTTCACCAATAGTAATAGCTACACGACGCCATCCTATCATTGTTCCAATTGCTAGCGCTGAAGCTACCGAAATAATGATCCAAATCGGCGCATATTCAACAGTTTTAAGTAAATCGTTATTCAAAGATTTCAGATATTGTTTTTCCTCTGCTGTCACATTAGCTTGTTTAGCAACATGCGAAACAGTATCCGATAAACATAATAATATGCGTCTAGCTTGTGAACGTTGTTCAACTGTGAGTGATTCATAATTATTAATTTTATTAAATAAATTATGAGCAATACCAAGTGTGATAAATGAATGTGAATAATCACAATGATACTTATTCAAATCGCCTTCTGGAATACTTGTGTCTAATGCTGGTTGTTTACCTATTATCGTAGTTAGATCATCATTGTGAGTAACAAAGTACTCCTGAATATTATCAATAGCATTACGAGTGTTAGTAATATCATAGGTAGACGCATTCATATTAACAATAAAGCCAGCAGGAGCGATACCCATCAATACTAACATTAATAAACCAATACCTTTTTGTCCATCATTAGCACCATGAGAAAAACTCACACCTGCAGCAGAAATAATAAGCATTATTCGGATCCAAAAAGGTGGCTTTTTCTTACCATAAAGTTTTTCTCGCTGCTCTGGAGTCATAAAGATGCGTTCTCTTTTTTTACTACTCTTTTTACTTTGCCCTCTACGTGTCCAATACTTACGCAGACAAAAAATCATTAACCCAGCAATAACAAGACCAACTATTGGTGAAACAATCAAGGATAAAAAGATTTGAATCATCTTAGGAATATTAAGCGCATCAATAATTGATGTATCCATAACCAATGCATTTGCAAGTGCTACGCCAATAATAGAACCAATTAAAGTATGTGAACTTGATGCAGGAATACCAACAAACCAAGTACCTAAATTCCAAATGATTGCTGCAAATAAAATAGAAAATACCATAGCAAGCCCATGAGTAGAGCTTACATTAAGTAATAAATCAGTTGGTAACAAATGCACAATGGCATAAGCCACACTAAGCCCACCAAGTAGTACGCCAAAGAAATTAAATACTCCGGCCATAAAAACGGCAAGCTGTTCTTTCAATGCCCTTGTATAAATAACAGTGGCAACAGCATTAGCAGTATCATGAAATCCATTAATAGCCTCATAAAAGAGTACAAAAAGTAAAGCTAAGACTAATAATATAATGGTTGAAAATTCTAAATCAGCAAATAGATGAAACATAATATATCTTTCTGTTGTTAATTAGCGCCACTATTATCCTTGAGAATAAGCTAATGAGCAAAACAATTTTTATATTTTTCGTTTAGCATAACGAGCAGCTAAAAAAGCACAAATCATTAATTGGATTTGATGAAAGATCATTAAAGGTAGGATCAAAATACCCATCATCGACATGGGGAAGATAACACTTGCCATTGGAATGCCACTTGCTAGGCTCTTTTTTGAACCACAAAATACAATTGTGATTTCATCTTGTTTGCTAAAACCAAAAAATCTTGCACTATAAGTGGTAATAAATAAAACTATAACCAACAGAATAATTGAGAAAAATATAATATTCAACAACGATAAAAAACCAACTTGCGACCATATACCATTAACAACTGCATCACTAAACGCGACATAAACCACTAATAAAATCGACAAACGATCTGTTTTAGAAATAATATTTTTATATTTATCTATCCATTTACCAATAAAACGTCTAGATAAATGCCCGACAACAAAAGGCAACATCAGTTTCAGCATAATAGAGGTAATGGCATCAATTATGTTCATTGATGCCGAGGTTTGAGTATGTATTAACAATCCAACTAAAAGCGGGGTAATAAACACCCCCAATAACGTTGATGCTGAGGCACTGCAAATAGCTGCTGCCACATTACCTTTAGCTATTGAAGTAAATGCTATTGCTGACTGCACTGTTGCTGGTAAAACACAAAGATAAACAAAACCTAAATAAATATCGTGCGATAAAAAAGTGGGCACTAGTAACTGCATCATCATGCCTAAAACTGGGAATATTACAAATGTAGTTGTAAATATTAACAAATGTAATCGCCAATTTTTAATACCAGAGACAATTGCTTGAAAAGAAAGTTTTGCACCATGCATAAAAAATAGCAAGCCAATAGCAAAAGTTGTAAGGTATTCAAAAACCGTTTTAGCCTGTCCTTCACAAGGAAAAAAGCTAGCTGTAATCACAACACAAATTAGAATCAATAAGAATGAATCAATCTTAACACGTTGAAATATATTCATGATTTTTAATATCTTTGATTAACAAGAATAAAAAAATCGCCACAAAAGTGGCGATATACAAGAAAGATAAAATTTATTCTAAGAAACTACGAAGCACATCAGATCGACTTGGATGACGTAATTTTCTCAGCGCCTTAGCCTCAATTTGACGAATACGTTCACGAGTTACATCAAATTGCTTACCAACTTCTTCTAGCGTATGATCTGTATTCATATCAATACCAAATCGCATACGTAACACTTTCGCTTCTCTAGGCGTTAATCCTGATAAAATATCGCGAGTTGCGCTACGTAAACTCTCAGAAGTCGCCGCATCTAGCGGTTGCTCAAGAGCAGTATCTTCAATAAAATCACCTAAATGCGAATCTTCGTCATCACCAACTGGTGTTTCCATCGAAATTGGCTCTTTAGCAATTTTAAGCACTTTACGAATTTTATCTTCAGGCATTTGCATGCGTTCAGATAACTCTTCAGGTGTTGGTTCACGACCGATTTCCTGTAACATTTGGCGAGAAATACGATTTAACTTATTAATTGTTTCAATCATATGTACCGGAATACGGATTGTCCTTGCTTGGTCAGCTATAGAACGAGTAATCGCTTGTCTTATCCACCAAGTTGCATAAGTTGAGAATTTATAACCACGACGATATTCAAATTTATCAACTGCTTTCATTAAGCCAATATTACCTTCTTGGATAAGATCTAAGAATTGTAATCCTCGGTTGGTGTATTTTTTCGCAATAGAAATAACTAGTCGTAAGTTAGCTTCAACCATTTCCTTTTTAGCTCGACGAGCTTTAGCTTCACCAATAGACATACGGCGATTAATATCTTTAATTTGCTCAATAGAAAGGCTTGTTTCAGTTTCAATTTGTTGTAACAAATCAACTTGAGCAGCAATTTGAGTTTCAAAATCTTTTAAATTAGCCGCAAACGCACCTTTAGATGATAAAGCTTTCTTAAACCAATCCATGCTATTTTCATTACCGGTAAAATAAGCCATAAATAGTTTTTTCGGCATTTTGCATTTTTCAACACAAATCCTCATAATAACACGTTCATGAGTTCTTACACGCTCCATCATGCTTCTCATGTTATTAACAAGAATATCAAATTGTTTAGCAACTAAACGAAATTGTTTAAATATTTCTGATAGATTTTCGATCTCTTTTTGTGCTTTTTTATGAGCTCGACCATATTTTTTAATAGCATCAGACGTTTTATCATGTTGCTCTTTTAATTCGGCAAATTTAGCTTTAGCAACTTCGGGATCGATAGAAACATCATCATCAGTTGATGACTCGTTTTCGTTTTCGTCATCCTCACTATCATCATCGCTATCACCAATTTCAATCTCGGTTTCACTAACGTCTAAATCTTCAGGTAACTCTTCAGTAACTTCTTCAGCATTTGGATCGACAAACCCTGTAATCAAGTCAGATAAACGAACTTGCCCACTTTCGATTAAATTATATTGCTCTAAAAGATAAGTTATTGCTTCTGGATATTCCGATACTGAAGTTTGCACTTGATTAATGCCATCTTCAATACGCTTAGCAATATCAATTTCGCCTTCACGCGTTAACAGTTCAACCGCTCCCATTTCACGCATATACATACGAACAGGATCGGTTGTTCTACCAATTTCTGACTCAACATTAGATAATACTAATGCTGTTGCTGCTTCAACGGCCTCTTCATCAGGGACATTATCTGAAAGTAATAACTCATCAGAATCTGGGGCTTCTTCAAGAACTTGAATCCCCATGTCATTAATCATTTGGATAATATCTTCAATCTGATCTGAATCAATAATCTCTTCAGGCAAGTGATCGTTGACATCAGCATAGGTCAGGTATCCTAGCTCCTTACCTCGAATGATTAGGAGTTTTAGCTGTGATTGAGAATTTTGCTCCATAAAGGTATCCATTTTAGTTATTTGGTCATTTATATTATGCATGTAGAACAATATATGAAATCTACACGTACTCTATATATTTAGTCTTTTTTTGATAAAACAAGTATCAAAGTCGCCAATTCTTTCTTCTCTGCTGTGCTTAAACCGGAGACCCTTTCTTTTGCGATCAGTTCATCTTGCCTTTGGGCAAGTATATTATCATATAACTCCTTTAAAGTATGTGAAAAAATTGAGTCTATTTCGCCATCTTGATAATGACACTCCCATGTGGATAAACGGTTTAGCTGTTTATAAAACGGCCTATCCATACACTCTATTAATATTTGTGCTGTAGTTATATTAGGATAGCGTTGACATAGTTCAAGTAATTCAATAAAAATCTCGATCCCTGCCATCCTAACTTGGCGAATCACATTAATATCAGAAACTTGCTCAGCAAGATTAGGATATTGAAGTAATAAACCAATTAAAACTCGCATCGTTGTTAATTTCATTTGTGATACAGGAGCTATTTCATTTGCCTTTCTATCACTTTGAGAACGATTTTCTTGCATTAATTGTTCTAGCTGAGTTATATCAAGTAAACCTAAATAAGTACCAAGTTTCTGCAATAAATTTAATCTAAAGGCTTTTGCCTTAATTCGATCAAATAGCGGTAAAGCTAATGAGCTTAATTTAGCTTTTCCTTCGGCAGTTTTTAAATCAACCTGTTTCAAAAGTTCATCAAATAAAAATTTCGATAAATTTGAGGATTCATTTAAATATTTTTCAAAATTATCCCTACCAACTTTACGCACAAAACTATCTGGATCTTCATCTTGAGGTAAAAAAGCAAAAGTAATTTTCTTACCATCGATTAAGCAAGGTAATAAAACATTAAGTGCCCGCCAAGCAGCGCTTCGTCCAGCATTATCACCGTCATAACAAAATATTACCGAATCGGTTGCTCTAAATAATAATTTAATATGCTCCTCTGATGTAGCCGTACCTAAAGCAGCAACTGCATAATCAATACCATATTGAGCAAGCGAGATCACATCCATATAACCTTCAACCACCATCAATTGCTGAGGATTACGATTGACTTCTAGCGTTTCATAAAGTCCGTAAAGTTGAAAGCCTTTATGAAAAATGGGGGTTTCTGGTGAATTAATATATTTTGCAGAATCATTAATAATAGTTCGCCCACCAAACGCTATAACATTTCCCTGTCTATCGCGAATAGGAAACATGATTCTTCCACGAAAACGGTCATATTGATTACCTTTATCGTGGTTTACTTGCATTCCTGCTTGTTCATAAAGTGCTTCTTCAGCTTTTGTTTTAACCACACTTTGTGAAGTTAAACGCCACTCATTAGGCGCAAAACCAATTCTGTACCGAGCTATAATTTCTGCGTTAAGTCCCCGCTGCTCAAGATATTTTTGAGCATCAGTAGATTTAGATAATGCTAACTGCTGTTGATAAAAATCGGTTATTTTGCCCATCAAAGTATATAGATCTCGACGTATATTTCTAGACTCAATATGCTTTGATTGATCGATTTGATTTTTATCGTTATCAATATAAGGGACACGAATTCCTTGCAAGCTAGCTAACTCCTCAATAGCTTCAAGAAAAGATAACCGCTCATATTGCATTAGAAAATTAACAACAGATCCTGATGCGCCACATCCAAAACAATAAAAGATCTGTTTTTTCTCATTAAGAGAAAAAGAAGCTGTTTTTTCATCATGAAAAGGGCAACAACCAAAATAATTATTTCCTTTTTTTTTCATTTTAACCCGTTTACTAATTACATCAAGAATATTAGTTCGAGCAATTAGATCTAAGATGAAATCGCGAGGAATAAGACCTTTCATGATAAAACTTTAACCAGTTATGGCGTTATAAAAAGACAACAAGCCGTATCAAAATACGGCTTGTTAGAATTCTTTATATTAAAAATATAATAAATTGATTTTTAATATCAATTTTAGTTTTCAGTATAAATAAACTTAAAATATTAATACAAGCGAGTACGACGAGCGTTTTCTCTTTCTAATTTTTTTGCATGACGTTTAACAGCCGCTGCTTTAGCTCGTTTACGGATAGTAGTTGGTTTTTCGTAAAATTCACGATTACGAACTTCAGCTAAAACTCCTGCTTTTTCACAAGAACGTTTGAAACGACGTAATGCTACATCGAAAGGTTCATTTTCACGTACTTTAATTACTGGCATGTGCCTCTCACCTCAAATTTGTTTAATATCACAAGGGACTAAAATTAGTGCGCAATTTTACCCTCAATAGATATATGTTGTAAAGTAAAAAATAGAATTATTATAAAATAACAAATTAATTTGCTAATCAACATATAGAGTCAGATAATAAATCAAATCTAATTGAGAATAAACAGGAGTATTTCATGACATCATTAATTACTGGTCAATATCCAAAGCGTCGCCTACGCCGTAATCGTGCCCATGACTTTAGTCGCCGTATGGTTGCAGAACATAGTTTGACGGTCAACGATCTAATCTATCCAGTTTTTATTGTTGAAGGAAATAATATCACTGAATCAATTACCTCGATGCCAAACGTTAATCGAATGAGTATTGACGTATTGTTAAAAGAAGCGGAACAAGTAGCTAAACTAGGAATTCCTGTTCTTTCACTATTTCCTGCTATTGAACCATCAAAAAAATCTTTATTAGCGCAAGAAGCATATAACGAAAATGGATTAGTACCAAAAGCTGTTCGAGCATTAAAAAAAGAAATTCCAGAGCTCGGTGTACTAACTGATGTCGCACTTGATCCATATACCACGCATGGACAAGATGGAATTATTGATGAACAAGGGTATGTACAAAATGATATCTCTGTTGAAACGCTTGTTAAACAAGCGTTAATGCAAGCTCAAGCAGGTGTAGATATTATTGCGCCAAGTGACATGATGGATGGGCGTATCGGCGCAATACGCAATGAACTCGAAAAGCACGGTTTTTTTAACACACAAATTATGGCTTATTCCGCAAAATATGCATCAAGTTTTTATGGACCTTTTCGTGATGCTGTCGGATCAGCGAAAAACATTAAAGGTGGTAATAAAAAAACTTATCAACTCGATCCTGCTAATAGTAATGAAGCATTACAAGAAATCTATCAAGATTTAAGTGAAGGCGCAGATATGGTCATGGTTAAACCTGGCTTGCCTTATCTTGATATTGTTCGAAGAGTGAAAGAAACTTTTGCCGTCCCAACTTTTGCTTATCAAGTTTCTGGCGAATATGCTATGTTAACAGCGGCAATTCAAAACGGTTGGTTAGATAAAAAATCAGCAATTATGGAATCTTTACTTTGCTTTAAACGAGCTGGTACCGATGGAATATTAACCTATTTTGCCAAACAAGTAGCTGAATGGTTGCATCAGCAAAAATAATATTTTTAAAATGTTGCTCTTTCCAAATAGGAAAGAGCATTTAATTACCTATCTAGATTTTCATATTCATCAAAGCACATTATCAATCATACTATTTAATAGCAATTTTTTACTTCTTTTTAATTCATCAGAATATAAAAATTTTTAAATAATCATTAATTATCATACTTATGCTGGCTCAATTATTATACTTTATTCAAGTGTGTGAAAAAGTTTCAGGAAAGCTATATGTTTACGTAAAAATCTGATAATATTTACGAAGATAAGCGATAAAGGAATAAAAAATGATTTATGAACTCGTACCGAACGAATTACATGATGAATTTAAAGCTTTTCATCATGACCTAGAAAAATTAACATCACAACATGTGCAATCTTGTCCCTTTTGTAAAAAAACTGAATTCTATATAATTCGTTCAAAACCTAATAAAACATATCGTTGCAAAGGCTGTCATAAATATTTTACCGTTTCAACCAATACTCCTTTCAATCGTTTAATGCCTTATAATTGGTTTGAGTTTATTTTTATTAACCGAATAAATAAAATGGGTTATAAAGAAATTGCGGACCGACTCGAAACCTCACTCGAAAAAGTTACACGACGAGATCGAGCTATTATTAACTATCTTCAAAACCATTATCCATCATTACATAGCTGGTATATACATCAAAAACAAACTAAGTTAATGCCATCTTTAGAGGAACAATATAGCACCATTAAAGCTAAAGTAACCGCCTTATTGAATGAACAAAATCCAACTTGTAAACACTGTGGTTCTAACGAAACAACCAAAATAGGTTCTCGCACTTGCTATCGCTGTAAGCGATGTCGACATAGCTTTAACCTTTTAAGCAACACTAGTTTAAACCGTATACCCAAACCTGAATTGTGGCTACAATTCATTGATTTACTTGTTTCTGGAGCTAATAATTCACAAATAGGAAAAGCTCTAAATTTACACAATGATACAGTTCGTAAATGGCGTTCAGCTTGGTACTACATGATGATAGATTGGCAATGTGAAGCGCTTGCTATTTGGTGTAAAAATAAATAAGAAAATAGGATAAAAAGAAAATGTTCAGTATATTAGCTCTAGAAAAAGATAACGCATATATAACGCAAACCCGTAATTTAAAAAAACATTAACAAAAGCTTTTAATTAGCATCAAACAGTGACGAATCAAAAACAGTTAATCTAACAAGAACAATTCAATATAATTAGTCATTGCCATATTCATCATATTCGCGGCAAAGTATAATTGTATCCTCAATTAATCGTCTAGCAATGGTGCCATACTCAGGAATTTTAGGTAACTCTGTATAATGGTACCAATTTGCTTCAATGAGTTCGTTTTTATCTACCACTATTTCACCACTATCATAATCAGCTAAATAAGCCATCATTAATGAATTTGGAAATGGCCAAGGTTGCGATCCAACATAACGAATATTTTTAATTTTTATTTTTGATTCTTCAAATACTTCTCGTTCAACGGCTGTTTCCATTGTTTCGCCGATTTCAGTAAAACCAGCTAAAACGGTATATAAGTTATCTTGATTATGCCTAACATGTTTTGCTAATAAAATTTTATTATTATGACGAATAGCCACAATAATAGATGGTGAAATTTGTGGATAATAACGCTCTTTGCAGTGATCGCATAGACAACACCATTCCGTGCTACTGATATACATCTCATGTCCACAATATCCACAATATTTGTGGGAACGATAAAACTCAGAAAGTTGCACTGCTCGACCAGCTAAATTAAATAATGATTGATCTGTTCTATCAAGTAATGAACGAACTGAGCTCATCGCATTTTTCATTTCATCACAAATCAGCCAAGCTGTTTTCCCATTCCATTCACCTATTGGTTGAGCAAGTTTATTGATAAAACCAAATTCATCAGCACGCCCAACAGGAACTTCACCATTAGGCAACCATAATCGTCCATTAGCACTTACAAACCAATAACCGTTTTCATTACCTATCAAATTAAATTGTTGCTGTATATTCATATTATTAACACCAAAGATAAAAACAAAAAAGGAGGATTACTCCTCCTTTTAATCAATACTATTTCTTTTTCTTCTCGTGAAGTCCCTTTTTCTCAAGTTCCCAGTAAATAATTCGTTGCTGAGCAATTGTAAATAAGTTACTAACGATATAATATAAAACCAAGCCTGATGGGAACCATAAGAAGAATACCGTAAAAATTAATGGCATGTAAGTCATTAATTTTTGTTGTAATGGATCGGTAACTGGTGTTGGTGACATTTTCTGAATTAAGAACATAGTACCGCCCATTAATAAAGGCAAAATATAATATGGATCTTGTGCTGATAAGTCATAAATCCATAGCGCAAATGGTGCATGGCGTAATTCAACTGTATTACCTAGCATGTAGAACAATGATAGGAAAATCGGCATTTGAATAATTAATGGCAAACAACCACCTAATGGATTCACTTTCTCTTGCTTGTAAAGCGCCATTGTTTCCATACTCATTTTTTGCCTATCATCACCATAACGCTCTTTCAGCGCTTGTAAGCGGGGTTGTAATAGCTTCATTTTCGCCATTGAACGATACTGAGCACGAGTTAATGGGAATAAAATACCTCGAACAATAAATGTAATAACAATAATTGAGAAGCCCCAGTTACCAACAAAACTTTGAATAAATTTTAATAAATAAAACAACGGTTGTGATAAGAACCATAACCATCCATAGTCAACAATTAAGTCAAGATGATTGGCTGTTTCTTTCAATTGGCTTTGAATTTCTGGTCCTAACCATAATTTTGCACCAATAATTTGAGAACTCCCCGCAGGAATAACTGCTGATTCACTTTTGAAACCAATTGTTGCTTGAGAGTTATTAGCCGTTGCACGAGAATAAAATAAATTATTTTTATCCTGTGCGGGTACCCATGCAGAAGCAAAATAGTGTTGCAACATCGCAATCCAACCCGTTTGGGTATCAACCGATAAAGCTTTATCTTTGATGTCATCAAAACTGTATTTGCTATAATTAGTACTAGAACTAGAATAAGCTGTACCACGGAATGCACTTTGCCCTAATCCACTACCGCCTTCGGTTGGAATATCATCAGGTAATTTAATTGTTTGTTTTAATTGACCATACATGGCAACATCAACAGATGCACTGCTTTGGTTATTAATAGCATACTGAACATCAACAGCATAACTACCACGGTGTAATATATAATATTTAGTATAACTTACACCATTAACTTGATAAGTAAGAGGAACACGCAATTCATCTTGCCCATCAGCTAAAACATATTCTGAATTTTCAGTTTGATAGACAGGACGTTTTGATCCTTGAGTTGCATTATCAGGACCATCCTTACCAGTTAATCCACTTTCAGCAACATAAACAAAATCAGGACGAGATGTTAACAATTGGAAAGGCGTACCAGAATGAAGCGTTTGCTCATATTTCAATAATTGTGCAGCTTGAACATCCCCGCCATAAGTATTAATAGTGAGTGACAACACATCCGATTTTACAATAATTGTTTTACCTTGTGTTGCACCAGCTGTTAACTCATCATCACTTATTTGTTGTGTTAATTGGTTTTCGATTGGAGGTTTAGGAGCGTGATCTTCTTCCCACGCTTTCCAAATAAAAAAAGATACAAAAAGTAAAGCAATGACTAAAATATTACGTTGAGATCCCATTAGTGTTTTTCTCTATTGGTTTTAGTTTTTGGAGGAACAAAATCTTCTCCCCCTTCATGTAAAGGATGACATTTTAATACACGTTTAACGGTTAGCCAACCACCTTTTATTAATCCAAAGCGTCTTAGTGCAATTATTGCATACTGTGAGCACGTCGGTGTAAAGCGACATTTAGGACCTAATAAAGGGCTAATAAAACGTTGATAAACACGAACAAAAAGCACAAAAACATTAACTATCATATAGTTACATGCATAAACATGCTGTTTGATAATCAATTTAAATTTATTTAAGCCTCGTATTTGGCTATGATTCGTTGGCATAATTTATTCAATGTTTCAACGAGTTGCTGATTATCTAAGTCGATAACTGGCTGTTTAGCCATCACAATAAAATCAATATTAGGAAATTGATGTTGGTGAAGCCGAAAATACTCTTTAGACAGTCGCTTTATACGATTACGCTCATGAGCCCGTTTCACTTGTTTTTTAGCTATAGCAAACCCTAACCGCATATGATTACAGTTATTTTTTCGTGCAACTAAAGTTAAAAACGGAGAACCAGCCCGAATGGACTCTTGGAAGACATGATTGAAATCAAAGGGAGTTAACAATCGTAACTCCCGAGGAAAAGTGAACTTAATCACCCAACTTTAAATCAGCTAGCAACAGTTAAACGAACACGGCCTTTAGCACGACGGCGAGCAAGAACTTGACGACCGTTTTTAGTTGCCATACGAGCACGGAAACCGTGAGTTCTATTGCGTTTTAATACTGATGGTTGAAATGTGCGTTTCATGACGATTTATATCCAAATCTAATTATCAACAGGTTGCAGAGTAAAAACTCTACAGCATTAATTAAAGAGGTCGGAATTATAGTGCCTATTTTATTTTTCGTCAATGAGATTTTTACAGATTAATCCCATTAACACCTAGTTACCATACGATAAAATAAAATAGAATAAAATAGAATAAAATAGATTATAAAATAATAAGTTATAACTAAAAAAAACAATTAACTAATTCCAAAAAGTAAGTACTTGTTTGCTTTTCTCACCACCGATTTCGCGCGCTAATTTAGGCACTAAATAACCCGACACTTGCTCGGCAAGCTGTTTCATTATTAATTTAGCTGATTTATCATCAACTAAAAAATGAGCAGCACCTTGCACTTTATCTAATAAATGAATGTAATAAGGCAAAATGCCAATATCAAAAAGTTTATTACTTAACTGAGCCAAAACATTGACATTATCATTAATATTTTTCAGTAATACACTTTGATTTAGCACAATCACATCACTCTTTTTTAAAAGCCCAATTGCGCCAGCAACTGCATTATCAATTTCATTTGGATGATTAATGTGAGTAATTACTACAATTTGCAATCTACTTTCAACAAATAACCTACAAAGTTCAAGCGTTACTCGAGAAGGAATAACAACGGCCAAACGCGTATGAATCCGTAAACGCTTAACATGAGGGATTTTTTCAAGTGCATTAATCAAAAAAGCCATTTCATGATCTTTTGCCATTAATGGATCACCTCCTGATAAAATAATTTCATCAAGTTCAGGATGATTCGCAATATATTCAAGCGCAACAGCAAGATTCTTTTTAGTACCTTGATTATCATAATAAGGAAAATGCCGTCTAAAACAGTACCGGCAGTTAATTGCACAAGCGGTCTTCGTAATCAATAATGCGCGATTGTGATACTTATGCAATAATCCGGGAACAGCGTTATCTTGCTCTTGTAATGGGTCATGACTATACCCTTCAACTTTTAATAACTCCCTATCATCACAAAGCACCTGTAACAAAAGTGGGTCATTACTATCCCCCTTTTCCATTCGATTAATAAAAGCCCTAGGAACCCGAAGCGGAAACTGTTTTTTCGCCTGTTGCATAGGGATTGAGATGGTATTAGGATCTAGTTCTAAATAGGAGTATAAAACATTGATATCTGTTACAACATTGGCAAGATCAAAAATCCACTCATCTTTATTATTTGGTAGTTCAACTTTTTGCTGTATAATATGGCTCATTTTTTGTAATTCAGAATTTTAGTTGGAGCTTTTATGGCATCTTATAGTACTAATGAGTTTAAAGCTGGTCTTAAAATAATGCAAGACGGCGAACCGTGTGTCATTGTTGAAAATGAGTTTTATAAACCGGGTAAAGGTCAATCTATTAATCGTGTAAAAATTAAAAAATTACTTTCAGGCAAAACTGTCGACAAAACATTCAAATCAGGCGAATCAGTTGAAGCTGCTGACGTTATTGATATGAATTTAACTTATCTTTATACTGACGGTGAATTTTGGCATTTTATGAATAACGATACATTTGAGCAACTTTCGGCTGACGCAAAAGCGGTTGGCGACAATGCAAAATGGTTAGTTGATCAAGCGGAATGTATTTTAACTTTATGGAACGGCCAACCGATTGCAGTAACACCACCAAATTTTGTTGAACTTGAAGTGATCGAAACCGATCCAGGTTTAAAAGGCGACACAGCAGGAACAGGCGGTAAACCAGCAACATTATCAACTGGAGCAGTTGTTCGCGTGCCTTTATTTGTACAAATTGGTGAAATACTTAAAGTGGATACTCGTTCAGGCGAATATGTATCACGCGTAAAATAAGTTAACGTTTATTCCAAAAAGAGAGGTTTTTAACCTCTCTTGCTTACCTAACTAAATAGCTCATATTTAAAATTCAATTTTCTATTTTACATAGTATCTCAAATTTCTCTCGAAAAATTTAAGCATAGCGAAGATACCTCAAAGATTCGAGGCTATCACACGACTAATTCAGAGATATTTTAGAGTTTGTTAATTAATGTAGTCGATAAAGTTCGTCTATTACAATGAAGTATTTTTATTATAAATAAACCACATGAGTACCTTTTTCGGGTTGAAAAGTAGCTTTGCCAAATTCATCTAAAAAATAGGCAATATGATCGGCTTTATCCCCTACTAACCGTCCTTTTACTTTGTTCCATGTCATGAGGACTATCATGGCATCAGGTTCACAGCAAATTAACATGGGTTGTTCAAATTCTTCGTTCCAATAAAATTCACCCCCGTATATTTTATGGGCGGTGAGCAATAAATAACATCCGTATTCTTGCGATATCATGTTGAGTTGTTCTTCTGGAATGCTAAAGTTTTTTTCAGCCAGTTCACTGATGATCATTTCAACAACAGTAATACTTTTTTCAGAGTAATCGAGCTGATTAATGCTCCATTTTGGACTATTTAATATCGCATTTTGTGCCCATGCTTCGATTTCTTGATATAATTCATTTTTCTGTTCAGTCATTTTTATTCACTTCGCTATTGAGTTTAATCTGTTCTAATTGTTTAACACTTTGCCACGCGTCTTCCATTTGTTCAAGCGTTGCATCAATCAAAGATAAGTTTTTTTGTTTGAGTATCGATTCTACTTGTTGAAATCGCCGGGTAAATTTTTTATTAGCTTGCTGTAAACAGAGTTCTGATTTAACCTTTAAATGCCTAGCTAAATTGACGGTCGCAAACAATAAATCACCAAGTTCTTCCTCAATTTTTTGTGGATCTTGTTTGTTTTGTTCAAGCTCTTGCTCAACTTCATCAATTTCCTCTTTTACCTTATCAAGCACAGGTTTTATATCATGCCAATCAAAACCAACCGAGGCACAGCGCTTTTGAATTTTTTCTGCTTGCATTAACGCTGGTATTGCTTGGGGTATATCGTCAAGCAATGAGTATTGCGCTTTTTTGTCTCGTTCTTTTTGTTTAAGTTGTTCCCAGTTAGGTTTTTCAGTCTTATTTTCAGTAAAAATATGAGGATGACGATAAACTAATTTATCTACAACCGATAAACAAATCTCATCAAAATTAAAGCTTCCTTGTTCTTGGGCTAAATCAGCATAAAAGACAATGTGAAATAGTAGATCGCCAAGTTCTTTTTTTAGTTCATCCATGTCTTGTTTATCAATTGCATCAAGTACTTCGTACGTTTCTTCTAATGTATATGATTTTAAAGATGCAAAAGTTTGAACTCGATCCCATTGACAACCATTAACAGGATCACGAAGTTGTTTGGTTATGGCTTGTAAGCGTTGTAATGCGTTCAAAATATCTCTCATAAATTAATCACTAATTGATGCTATTGTAAATGATTTCATAACAAAACGGTTACTCTTTCAAACATTAGCATCAATATATTCTGCTGTCATTGGTAATTATTTCACCAAAAACAACAATAAAAACTGTAAAAACATCGCTGATTACGGAACTTCTAGCCGATAAATGCGAATTAAGTATATAATACTCGCCTATTAATTTAACGTTATTAAACAATATGAATAATTTACGCGAGCTTACTTTAAGAGGAACCATACTTGGTGCTCTTATTACTGTTATCTTTACTGCATCGAATGTTTATCTTGGCTTAAAAGTTGGGTTAACTTTTTCGTCAGCAATTCCTGCGGCAGTAATTTCAATGGCTGTATTGAAACTGTTTTCAGGTTCAACTATTTTAGAGAATAATATGGTTCAAACTCAGGCATCAGCTGCCGGCACTTTATCTTCAATTATTTTTGTGCTACCTGGGTTGTTAATGATTGGTTATTGGCAACACTTTCCATTTTTGTTAACCTTTGCTATATGTGCCGCAGGTGGGATGCTTGGGGTTTTATTTTCAATTCCTTTACGTCATGTAATGGTCGTTAAAAGTAATTTACCTTATCCTGAAGGTGTGGCTGCCGCTGAAATTTTAAAGGCTGGTTCTAAAACTGATAATAATGAAGCTAATGATGGGCTAAAGGATATTTTATTTGGTGGCGTGATTGCATCGATTGTTAGCCTTTTTACTAATGGTTTTCGTGCGTTATCAGAAAGTACTGCTTATTGGTTTACTGCTGGTAAGTCTATTTTTCAACTACCTATGGGGTTCTCATTAGCTTTACTTAGTGCTGGTTATTTAATCGGAATTATGTCTGGAATTGCTATTTTAATTGGTACTATTATTGGTTGGGTATTTGGTGTTCCAATTTTAAGTGCAATTACCGATTATGATACTAGTCAACCATTATCTGAGGTTGCTATGGGATTTTGGGCAAAAGATATTCGTTTTATTGGTGCTGGGGTAATCGCAATTGCAGCCGTTTGGACATTACTCACGTTAATCAAACCGATGGCCGAAGGGTTAAAAATCTCGTTTAAAAGTATGCGTTCAGATGCGTCTGACAGTGATATTGCATCAACCGAGCGGGATTTATCACCTAAAACTATTTTATTAATTATGGGTAGTATGTTAGCTATTTTGTTAGTGACTTTTTATAGCTTCATTGCCAATAGTGGGTTATCAGCAGGCGTTGCTTGGACATTAGTTTTTTGCGCTGTATTATTTGCTTTTATTATGGGTTTTTTAGTGGCTGCCGCTTGTGGTTATATGGCTGGACTTGTTGGCTCATCAGCAAGCCCAATATCAGGAATAGCAATTGTTGCTGTGGTTGTCATTTCATTGATTTTATTATGTTTAGGCGAAGCTAATGGTATGCTATCTTCTATTGAAGGTTCTAATTTTGCAACCGCACTTGCGCTCTTTACAACCAGTGCTGTTTTGGCGATCGCTTGTATTTCAAATGATAATTTACAAGACCTAAAAACAGGTCATTTGGTTAATGCTACCCCTTGGAAACAACAAGTCGCATTATTACTTGGCTGTGTTGTTGGTGCAATTGTTATTGCGCCTATTTTAGAAATTTTATATAACGCTTATGGCTTTACTGGCGCTTTACCTCGCCAAGATATGGATGTAAGCCAAGTTTTAGCTGCACCACAAGCAACACTGATGACAACAATTGCTAAGGGAATTTTTGCTCATCAACTTGACTGGACGATGATTTTAATAGGACTTGCTTTAGGCGCTGCTATTATTATTGTTGATTTAATTCTTGCCCAAAATAAATCTAATTTTCGCATACCAGCTCTTGCTGTTGGGTTAGGCATTTATTTACCGCCAAGCATTACAACACCAATTATTATTGGTACTTTTTTATCATGGATAATTAAACGTAATGCGTACAAAAAAGCCCAAGCGCAAAATTTAGATCCAGAAGAACAATACCAAAAAGTTGATCGTAAAGCGGCGCTAATTGCATCGGGCTTGATTGTTGGCGAGAGCTTAGTTGGCGTGTTATTAGCTATTGTAATTGTGATTAGCATCACCAATGGCGGAAATGATGCTCCACTCGCAATACCGTTCGATTTAGGTATGTTACCACAACTTTTAGGACTCTTTGTTTTTGTTGGTATATGCACGTTCTTTATCCGTCGTGCTTTATCAGCAATTAAAAAATAGTCCTATTAAATAATTAATTTAAGCCCTTTTCGTTTCAACAAAGGGCTTTTTTGTTTAAATTGATTGTTTTATAACGTTCCTGATTTTAGATGATTAAAACAATTTTTATTAACCTATTTTATTTTGAATAATAGACATAAATATCATGATAGTTTTTGATTCGATCCAAGTGCGCCGAGGCGTTAACCTGCTATTAGATAATGCATCGGCAACCATTAATCCTCAACAAAAAGTGGGGTTAGTGGGTAAAAATGGCTGCGGAAAATCGACGCTGTTTTCACTAATTAAAGGTGAAATTCAAGCTGATGCCGGCACGTTAAGTATACCATCGCAATGGCAACTTGCTTGGGTCAATCAAGAAACACCTGCATTAGATATCCCAGCGATTGAATATGCTATTGATGGTGATCGTGAATATCGTCAATTAGAAAAGCAGTTAAATATTGCCAATGAGCAAAATAATGGTCAACAAATTGCGGTCATTCATGAAAAGCTTGATACCATAGATGCATGGACAATTCGTGCACGAGCTGCAACATTATTACATGGATTGGGGTTTTCTAATGAGCAATTAATGTCACCCGTTAAATCCTATTCTGGTGGTTGGCGAATGCGATTGAATTTGGCACAAGCGTTAATATGTCGTTCTGATTTATTATTGCTTGATGAACCAACCAATCACCTTGATTTAGATGCTGTCATCTGGCTTGAAAAATGGCTAAGCAACTATCAAGGAACTTTAATCTTAATTTCTCACGACCGTGATTTTTTAGATCCTTTAGTCAATAAAATTATTCATATTGAACAAAAAAGTTTATTTGAATATACGGGCAATTATTCCTCCTTTGAGATCCAACGTTCAACTAAACTTGCTCAACAACAGTCTCTTTATGAAAGCCAACAACTCAAAGTTGCACACTTACAAAATTATATCGATCGCTTTAGAGCCAAAGCAACAAAAGCTAAACAGGCACAAAGCCGTATAAAAATGCTAGAAAGAATGGAACTGATTGCACCTGCTCATGTTGATAATCCATTTCATTTTAATTTTAAGCCATCTGAATTCTTACCAAGTCCTTTGTTAAGGATGGAAAAAGTTGTAGCGGGTTATGATGATAAAATTATACTAGAAAAAATTAAGCTTAATTTAGTCCCTGGTTCACGCATTGGCTTATTAGGACGCAATGGTGTTGGGAAATCAACACTGATTAAATTACTGGCCGGAGAACTTGCACCTAAAGAAGGCCATATTAATCTCGCTAAAGGTGTTCAATTAGGCTATTTTGCTCAACATCAATTAGAATATCTACGCCCCGATGAGTCACCACTTTGGCATTTAACGCAACTTGCCGAACCGAAAAATACAGAGCAAGAACTACGTAATTATTTAGGTGGATTTGATTTTCAAGGCGACAAAGTCACCGAGCCAGTTAAAACTTTCTCGGGTGGTGAAAAGGCGCGACTTGTTTTAGCTTTAATTGTCTGGCAAAAACCAAATCTTCTTTTATTAGACGAGCCAACCAATCATTTAGACTTAGATATGCGACAAGCTCTAACTGAGGCATTGATTGATTTTGATGGTGCATTAGTGGTGGTGTCACATGATCGCCATTTGTTGCGTTCGACCACCGATGAATTCTATTTAGTCCATGATCATAAAGTTGAACCATTTGACGGCGATCTTGATGATTATCAAAAATGGTTAGCCGAAGCACAAAAAGATGATAACCAATCAAATGACGAAATAAATTCACCCAAAAAAGAAAATACAAGTAATATATCAGCTCAAGATCGTAAAGAGCAAAAACGTAAACAAGCTGAATTACGTGCACAAATGCAGCCAATAAAAAAACAGTTACAAAAAGAAGAACAGATGCTTGATAAATTAACCCATCAATTAAAGCAAATTGAAGAACAACTGTCTGATCCTGCAATCTATGATGCGAGCAAAAAAAACGAACTTACAACTTTGTTACTAGAGCAAAGCCAACTTAAAAATCAATTAGAAGAAACAGAACTACAATGGTTAGAATTACAACAACAATTGGAATCGTTTAACTTAGATTAAATTGATCATTTCGGTTAATAGGCTTGAGGTAATGGCTATCCATTGTCTATAAGCCAGCTATTTAAATTCATAGGTTATCCTCGCCAATGTTATCGACGATATCATAGATGTACATTTTTGCCTGTTCAAAATCATATCCCTCAATACCAAAAACGGATGTGCAAGATATCATACCTTCAAGTATTAACATAATTAGGCAAGATGCTTGTTCACATGACTTTGTGCCTCCTAGACATTCAAAAATCCTATCTTGAATCCACTTTTTATGTTCACTAACAATAGCGCATATTTCTTCGCTTTTATTGTTATATTCAGACTTGGCTCGTACAAACATACAACCACGGTAATTATCATTCTTAAACCATTTTATATGCCATGAAATAATTGCATTGATTTTGTCTTTTTTTTCAGAAAAAACAGCGATAACATCTGTAAGTGATTTTTTAAAACAATCATTCCGCCTAAGTAACACTTTACTTACAAGCCCATTTTTGTCACCAAAATATTTATATAATGTTCTTTTTGATACACCTGCATTTTCTGCAATAAGCTCTAAACTAACAGGATGATAACCATATTCATTAAACAGCGATTCAGCCGCAGCAAGTATCATATCAACAATTTCAGGCTTCAATTTCATTTTTTATTATTTGTAATTGCTAGAATATTTTTGATTCTATCACAACAACTCTAATATAGTTAATTATAAATAATGTTTGACCTTTATAGTTAATAAATATGCATTAAGTAAACGAGACAGTTTACTTAATAGACTTACTAGTTTTATTAAAATCCCACATTAACCAAACAGGAGAGATTTATGCTAGAAAAATTAAAAGGAGGAGAGGTGATGTCACCTAAACCTAACGCAGTAGCTATATTGAGAGGATTTATTGGGGGTGCTTTAGGGATTTTAACTTTGCTCGTAATCACTCAGTGGGGAGGTACATTAGCAATTATGGCTCCATTTGGTGCAACATGCGTCTTGTTATTTGCTGCACCTAAATCTCCATTAGCACAACCAAGAAATGTTATAGGAGGGCATTTTATTTCGTCTTTTATAGGCGTGTTGTTCATTAATTTATTTAGTAATGGAATTATACCGATAGCATTAGCAGTTGGGACATCTATCGCATTGATGCAGTTACTACGTGTAGTTCACGCTCCAGCTGGTGCAAACCCTATTCTAATCATGATGTCTGGAATTACTAACTATTCATTCTTGATAACACCAGTACTTATAGGTTCGGTTTTATTAGTCATGGTTGCTTTAATAGTTAATAATATAGGAATCGAAGCACGTTGGCCTAACTATTGGTTGGGATATCACTTTGATATGGGTAAAAGAATAAAAAAATCTAAAAAAGAGTAGACTGCCTATATTATATTAATAATAAGTTAAATTATGATCCTATAGTGGTTTTATCTACCTTGGCGATTCACTTTAATAAAATATATTGGCAATAGAACTATTATTCTCAAATTTTCTAAAGGCATTATATTTCTTTCATAAAAACAAAAACCACAAGATAGACTCTTGTGGTTTTCTAAAAGATACAGTTAATTCAGTGAAAAAACTATATCAAAAGATTAGCTCTTTTCAACTTGACTAAAATCTAGTTCTACAGGTGTCGAACGCCCAAAAATAGAAACGGATACTTTTAAGCGGCTTTTTTCATAATCAACTTCTTCTACTACACCATTAAAGTCAGCAAATGGACCTTCGTTAACACGAACAAGCTCGCCTGGTTCAAATAGTGTTTTAGGGCGTGGTTTATCGCCTATTTGTTGTAAACGATTCATGATTGCATCAACTTCACGTTGGCTAATTGGTGCAGGACGATCCGAAGTACCACCAATAAAGCCCATTGTTCTTGGTACACTTTTTACTAAATGCCAAGTTGCATCATTCATCATCATTTCAACTAATACATAACCAGGAAAGAATTTACGTTCACTTTTTCGACGTTGACCACTTTTCATTTCAACAACTTCTTCAGTGGGTACTAAAACTTCACCAAATGCATCTTCCATATTATGTAATTTGATGTATTCACGTAATGACTGTGCAACCCTAGCTTCATAGCCAGAATAAGCTTGAATAACATACCATCGCTTTTGTTGTGTTTCGCTCATATTAACGCCCTATTAATGTTAAATAAAAGATAATTGAACGGAATACTGAATCCATTCCCCAAAGCGCTAAACCAACAATAAGTGTGATAGCTGCAACCAGTAAAGTTGTTTGTGCTGTTTCTTTACGAGTTGGCCATACAACTTTTCTTAACTCTTTTCTAGATTCTTGTAAAAATAACAAAAATGACTTACCCTTGTTTGTTGTAATTGCAATTAACAGGGTTAATAACGAAATTACAACAACTGCAATAATCCGAACGATTGTATTAGGTTGATATATATCATTAGGTTCAGCAAAATAAAAATTTCCCCAAACAACAAACGCAATCAATACTAGAGCTAGACACCACTTTAATTTGTCTAGAATAGTATTTGTATCTTTACTCTCGTTACTTACTAGCATATAAAACCCATAATTATGTTATTTATAGTAATATCTATTTTCCAAAATGCTCTTTTATCAAAAACATTTTGCTAAACAGACTAGATAAGAAAGGGCATCTATCGATACCCTTTCTGTGGTAGCTAATACTTTGATTACTTAATAACTTTAGCAACAACACCTGCACCAACAGTACGACCACCTTCACGAATCGCAAAACGTAAACCTTCTGCCATTGCAATTGGGTGAATTAAGGATACTGTCATTTTAATGTTATCTCCAGGCATTACCATCTCTACACCTTCTGGTAATTCGATAGTACCAGTTACGTCAGTTGTACGGAAGTAGAACTGTGGACGGTAACCTTTGAAGAATGGAGTGTGACGACCACCTTCATCTTTGCTTAAAATATACACTTCTGATTCAAAATCAGTATGTGGAGTGATTGAACCTGGTTTTGCAAGTACTTGACCTCGTTCGATTTCTTCACGTTTTGTACCACGTAGTAATACACCAACGTTTTCACCTGCACGACCTTCGTCTAGCAATTTACGGAACATTTCAACACCAGTACAAGTTGTTTTAGTAGTTGGCTTGATACCAACAATTTCAACTTCTTCACCAACTTTAATTACACCGCGTTCAACACGACCAGTTACTACTGTACCACGTCCTGAAATTGAGAATACGTCTTCAATTGGTAATAGGAATGGTTTGTCGATATCACGCTCTGGCTCTGGAATATAGCTATCTAATGCTTCTGCTAATTCAACAATTTTGTCTTCCCATGCTGCATCGCCTTCTAACGCTTTAAGCGCAGAACCACGAATTACTGGTGTATCATCACCTGGGAAATCATATTGAGATAGAAGTTCACGTACTTCCATTTCAACTAATTCTAATAATTCTTCGTCATCAACCATATCACATTTATTTAAGAATACGATGATGTAAGGAACACCTACTTGACGACCTAAAAGGATGTGTTCACGAGTTTGTGGCATAGGACCATCTGTTGCTGCCACTACTAAGATAGCACCATCCATTTGTGCAGCACCAGTGATCATGTTTTTAACATAGTCAGCATGGCCTGGGCAGTCTACGTGTGCATAGTGACGAGTTGGTGTATCGTATTCAACGTGTGAAGTGTTGATGGTGATACCACGTGCTTTTTCTTCCGGTGCGTTATCGATTTGATCGAATGCACGAGCTTGACCGCCGTATTTTTTTGCAAGTACAGCTGTAATTGCAGCTGTTAAAGTTGTTTTCCCGTGGTCAACGTGGCCGATTGTACCAACGTTAACGTGGGGTTTTGTACGTTCAAATTTTTCTTTAGACAT
>NZ_LZHQ01000023.1 GCF_001690655.1 Gilliamella sp. Occ3-1 | reverse complement strand
CCCACGTTTTACGTGCTTTTGTGGGCACTACAGCTTTTTTATGATTTCTTCCTGAAGCTGGGATTTTAAGCTCAGTTCGGCAAACATCTGTTTAAGCTTACGGTTTTCAGCCTCCAGCTCCTTTAAGCGTTTGATATCCGAAGTTTCCATTCCGCCGTATTTTTCCCGCCATTTATAGAAAGTTGAATTACCCATGCCATATTTACGACAGAGTTCTTTAACCGGAATACCCGCTTCAGCTTCTTTTAAAATAGCGACGATTTGATGTTCAGTCATTTTTTTCATGTTTAAATCCTCTTTACTTTTATCATAGAGAATTTTCTACTTTTTTGCTGTATTATTTTAGGGGAGAGTTACAAAATTTTTCTAAAAGAGAGGATGGCTCTAAACATATACTTTGTTCAGAGGAACAAAAATCACATTTATCAGCTAATTCACCATTATCCTGAATAAACTTTTTTAAATAAATATCATTAAAGCAATTCATACAACAAAGATAAGCTCGCATATTTATAATTACCTGTTAAGATACTCACAAATTGTTTCTATATGATGTTTCATTGAAATTTTCTTGATAACACCTAAACCAGGAAAATGCCCACCTTCATGTAAGATTTTTAGTTCCTGTATTCCATTAGATTCAATGAATGAGCTTTGAGACGAATTTAATAATTGAATAACTTTATCCAAAGCTTGTCTAAATTTCCCTCCAGGATTTGTTGGTGTTTTATCATCTTCGGAAGAAAAGTGCCTAACATACATGAAGTCATATTCTTCATCAATATAAGAAAGGTGTATTGTAACTACAAAAGCGGGACCACCACTTTCTGAGTAATTATTACCAACTATTGTATAATCACCAAAACCAATTACCTTAGAATGACAACTTTCAAATGACATATGTAAATCTGAAAAAAACGATTTATGACTATAATCAGCATTTTTATTTTTTTTCTGAAATGGATCGTCCATTAGAACTATATTATTTAATTGATCAAGTACCTTAAATGGGGTATATCTGTTTATAATCACATAATTAATGTCTGATAAAAGATCAATTTTATCTAGTTCTATATCATCATAAACATAAACAGCTTTTTCTGGGAATTGTAAAAGATTAATCGAATCAATTATACTTTTATAGCTTTCAGCTGGAGAAGTGACTTTAACACATGGAGTAAAGGAGATATCTAATTCTAATGAGTCATTTTTTAAATCGTTTATTATATTTAAATCATTATCGTTAAAATCACCCATGCAAGGATTGATTATTACAATTGGGATAATCTTATATTTATTCAAAGCATCAATTGTTCTTATAAGTGGACTAAAATTATTTCTTACTGGCTCTATGATAGGCTTAAAGCTTTTATCTGAGACGAGAGGTGCTAATTCTCTAAGCGCAATTAATTCGTTCCGTTTACCTCGCATGACTGGAAAGTACATATATTTTTCCCATCTATATATTTGTCTAAAATATCTAACAAGATATTTTGCTCATTTTTTGTTATATTATAGCAAATAGCAGAAGAAATTAAAGAATCAGGTAACTGTTTAATAAAGTGAAAATCATTTGCTCGATATTTTTTCAAGGTTTTTCTGAATAATATCTTTAGCTTATCATGCGGTATTTTATAGAATTTATCCAAACAATAATCAAATATTTCTGTATTTTTCATTTTTGGAAGAGTTCCAAAAAAATCTTCAACAATATATTTATATTCTTGCATTCTAAGCGATTGCATCATTATTTTAGGTTCAATCGGAGTATTAAGCATGTTTGCTCTTATTACTTCTTTAATTGCTCCTCTTTCCGTTAACTCAAAAAGACCGATATTTTCAGGTAATAGAGCACAAATTTTATCAAGATGTTTATTGGCAGAAATAACAGATACTTTATCAAAGATTTTTGTATAAGAAGATAATTGCTCAGGCAATCTGTTTAACGTGTCAAACTCAGTTTTTATTTCATAACATGTTGATATTCCATTTAAAATAACACAATCAGCTTTATTTGCTCCAACTCTAAATTCAGCTAACATTGTAGCTTTTTCACCATGACGATTTAAAAATAATTTTTGGGCTATAACATTTTTATAAAAATACTCACCTTTATAATCTATCGATGTTTTGGAAAGAGTTAAGTCAAATAACTCCGATATTTTAAGTGGCAACTTCTGTGGTATAAGATATTCGTGAATTGTCTTATGGAGAATAGAAAAATCATTCTTAGCTAATGAAGAAATTGCATGACTTGTAAACAATTTCATAGCATCTTTACTTCTTAACATAATTTTCTCTACCATATAATAAATAAAATGAGCACTATAATGAATAATTGTGTGTTCTTTCAGGTAAGGTTACTATAAGTAAATTTAAATGTTAATTTTTTTCATTTCTAAAGAAGTAAACTTAATGTTAAGGTTTTAACAATTATTCCATCTTCCCCCCAAAACCTTCGCAATATTTTCAATCGATACGCCCTTTTCTTATAACGCATTAATCAGTATTTTCTTTTCTGCTGAGCTGTTTTGGTCTTATCCCTCTCAACCGCTAACTTTTTTTCGCAATTTGCTTTTCTTGTTTACGAATGCGTTCAACCACTTGGTAAGTCGGACATATTTTAGGCTTTGTTCGAGTTCTTCCATTAGTTTGATGCTACGAAAGCTGATATAGGTTTTAGGAGTGATAATTGCTCGATATTTAAAATATGGGCAACTTGAATTAAACGGTCGGTGATGTCTTTATCAGCCTCTGAGGGGATCAGCGATCCGGACGGGTGATTATGCACCAAAATCACGCGTGAGGCGTTTTTCATCACAGCAACACGGAACATGTTCATTGGTTCAATGTTGACCGATTTATACGACCCAAGCGCAATCAGCTCGATATACAGGATAAACCCGCTTGATTCATACCAATGATCCAAAGATGTTCCTTTTCTTGGTCGATCTTGTTTTCATGCAATAACACACCTGCATAATACTGTATACGTCGTCCGTGCTTTCAATATAGCGTTTGTCATGTTTGGTTAGTTTAATATCCATCTTATCGCCTTGTAAAATCACACAAAAAATAATATAGCATATTCTGTTTATGCTAGGCAGTCGTTAATCAAATAATTCCATCTGTTCACTTTTTAGGTTATATTTTTTGTAAAAAATATTCAGGATTCTATACCGTTTCAATCATAAATCATTATGCTCAATGATTTGTTAATGGTAATAGGCAAAAGGCTTTAAATGCGTTAAAAATTCAGATATAAAGTAAGATAAATAACCTAAAGGAATAGTTACAATACAAAACAGCATAAAACAAAAATTAGCAGAATTGGCACAGCAACATAATATTCATATACTTTATGCCTGAGAATCAGGCAATCAGGGGGGTTCCATCACCGAATAGTGATTATGATGTGCGTTTTATTTATGTGCATTGGTTTTATAAATACTTAGTGATTAACAATCCTACCTCACATTTAACTTTTCCTATTGACGATGAGCTAGATTTGCATGGTTGAGATTTTAAAAAGACTTTTTAATTAAATAGATCAACTGGTTGGCATTAAAATGGACAACCTTTTTATAGATTGCCCATATCGCTTGCTTAATCCGCCTGTTGCAACCAATATATGGTCTCATAAGGTTTTAATCTTATTTCAGAGCCTAGCCGATGGTTATCTTGATAATTGCTAAATAATCGTTGCCAATTCAAGAGTTGTAACGAATTAGGTAATGACCATGTCAGTGTTTTATCGGTCAGATTTGCTATCATCAGTAATTTTTGATTATGCCACCGCCTGATATAGCACCAATAATCAGCAATATCTGGCGTTAAATCTTGATAATCACCAAAAATAAAAATCGGGTATGTTTTGCGTAATTTAATTAAGGTTTGATAGCAATAAAATATCGAATCAGGATCATCAAGTGCCGCTTTGACATTAATTTGTGGATAATTGTTTGCCACCTCAATCCAAGGCTTACCTTTAGTAAAGCCAGCATTGGCTGAATTATCCCATTGCATTGGTGTTCGGCTATTGTCTCTGGATTTGCTAGCAAGGATTGCTAAAATTTCCGCTTTAGGTATACCATCAGCTATTTTTTCTTGATAGATGTTAAGACTTTCAACATCTTTATATTGTGAAATATCAGTAAAATGAGGATTAGTCATACCGATTTCTTCACCTTGATAAAGATAAGGTGTGCCTTGTAAACCATACAGCAGCATGGCTAACATTTTGGCAGATTGTTTGTGATATTGGTTTTCATCACCAAGGCGTGAGACGATACGAGGTTGATCATGATTACACCAAAAAATTGCATTCCAAGCCTTATCTTGCATGCCTGTTTGCCAATAGCCAAGGATTTTTTTTAGTTCAAGTAAATCAGGTTTAGCCAGCGTCCATTTATCACCGTTTGGATAATCGATTTTTAGATGATGAAAGTTAAACGTCATGGTCAATTCTTTACCATCTAAGCTAGCATATTTTTGACAGTTTTCTAATGTGGTGGATGACATTTCGCCAACCGTTTTAAGTTGGTTGGGTTGAAAAACATCACGACTGATCTCTTGTAAAAATTCATGAATTTTTGGACCATCGGTATAAAATCGACGACCATCGCCATTTTCATCATCCAGAAAATCTTGCTGTTTTGAAACTAAATTAATCACATCAAGCCTTAATGCATCAACGCCTTTATCAGCCCAAAATTGACATACTTTTTTGATTTCTTGACGAACAGTTGGATTTTCCCAATTAAGATCGGCTTGCTGTTTAGCAAATAAGTGCAAATAGTACTGTTTTGATTGTTCATGCCATTGCCATGCTTTACCGCCAAATTTTGAACGCCAATTGTTAGGCTCTGAACCATCAGCTTTAGCGTCTTTCCAAATATAAAATGAGCGATAAGGGCTTGACTTATCTAAGGCTGATTTAAACCATGGGTGCTGTATTGAAGTATGATTAAACACCATATCCATCATAATGCGAATACCACGCTTGTGCGCTTGTTTAACCAGTAGTTCAAAATCAGCCATTGAACCATAGCTCGGATCTATATCATAATAATCCGACACATCATAACCGTTATCAATTTGTGGGGATGGATAAATCGGCGTTAACCAAATAGCACTAACCCCTAAATTTTCAAGATAATCTAATCGGCTAATAATACCTAATAAATCGCCCGTTGAACCAGCGCCACTAGCTTGGAAACTTTTTGGATAGATCTGGTAAATAGTACCATTTTGCCACCAAGGGATATCGATTTTATTCATTGCTTGCTCTTTATTATTTATTATTTATTATTTATTTTTCATAAATTAACCGCTCAATAACTAGAACGGTTAATGGTTATTAGCTCGTGTTTAACGAATATCTAACGTACCTTTTTTAAGTTTAATTTTATAAACGATCGAAGTTAAAACAATCGGAACCACAATTGCCACAATCATCGCCAAAGCATAAATCGACCAATATATCGGCTTTATCGATAAAATACCCGGTAAACCGCCAACCCCAATACCATTAGATAACACACCGAATAAACCACAAATTAACCCAGCTAAAGCTGAACCAACCATGGCGCACAGCATTGGGAATTTATAGCGCAAATTAATACCATACATAGCAGGCTCGGTTACTCCAAGATAACCTGATATTGCAGCAGGAACCGACACTTCACGCTCATTATGTTTTTTACTAACTAAAATAATACCCACAACAGCCGAAGCCTGAGCAATATTAGATAAAGCAATAATTGGCCAAATCGGCGTACCGCCCATGCTTTCAGTCATTTGCAAATCAATCGCAAGGGTTGTATGGTGAATACCAGTAATAACCAATGGTGAATAAAAGAAACCAAAAACAGCAGCGCCAATAAAGGCATAATCACCCGTCATTAAATATTTAACAATAAAAGCAATACCATTACCTAACATTCTTCCAATTGGACCTAAAAGGAAATGTGCTAAAAACACAGAAACAAGAAGTGCAACAATCGGCACAATCACTAGATTCAAGTAATCAGGTACAATTTTGCGTAATCGTGTTTCGATCCAACCCAACGCTAAACCTGCAAAAATAGACGGAATGACCTGCGCTTGATAGCCGACTTTTTCGATACTAAACCAACCAAAATCCCAAACATCGGGTATTTTACTGCCAAGGTCATAAGCGTTCATCAATTGTGGTGAAACCAAAGTGATGCCTAAAACAATACCTAAAATTGGCGATCCTCCCATCTTTTTCACGGTAGACCAACAAATGGCAACTGGTAAAAAGTGGAAAATCGCCTCGCAAGGTAACCAAAGTATACTGTAAATTGGCGCTAGCCAATGATAGGTTTGTATCAGCGGCTTATCATCAATAGTTGGCATTTCACCAATAATATTACGTAACCCAAGTAATAAACCACCAGCGATTAAAGCTGGTAATAATGGCACAAAAATTTCCGCTAAGTTAGAAATAAACCTTTCAAAAAAAGACATATTCTTTTTAGCTGCTACTTTAGTTTGCTCTTTGCTTGCTTCATCTAAATTTAATTGCTGGATCAATGCTTTGTAATAACTATCAACATTGGTGCCAATGATAACTTGAAACTGTCCAGCATTATTAAAACAACCTTTCACAAAAGACAGTTCTTCTATAGCTTGGACATCAGCTAGCTTAGGATCAACTAAGGCAAACCTCAATCTTGTTAGACAATGGGTCACACTGGCAATATTTTTTTTCCCACCAATCAACTCAATTAATTGTTTGATTGATTCTATTGCTATTGTTGTACTTTTAGCCATAATCTTATTATCTCCTTAGTGAAGCCAAATTGAAACTTACACTATTTTAAATTTATCAATAGACTAGCCATTTTTGGGGTTTGATTTACTATAAATTGAATTCATTTATTAATAAATGGAAACATACCCTTGTTTGTGACTAATGTCACATATTGTAGTGAAATAAGCACAAATTAAATAAACATGACTGCTGGATTTATTTAATAAATAAGCATTGTTAACTAATAGCTAAAACGAAAATAAGATGTAATATAGAATATCAAAAAACCACTATAGCCTTATATTTAGTATCAGCTTTACAGTAGTAAACTAAATACTAATCTAAAACCATTCTTATATCAGTTAATTCTTAAACGCTTAAAAGGAGCAAAATATGAAAATTGCAGTCATTGGTGCAAGTGGTAAAACAGGGCAGCTTTTAGTAAAAGAGGCGATTTCGCGAGATCATGATGTTACTGCAATTGTGCGTAAGCCAAATCAACATCTCGCTCCAAAAGCAGCAGTGCTAATTAAAGATCTGTTTGAATTAACTTATGCTGATTTAAAACCCTATGATGTAATTATTGATGCATTTGGCACATGGGCACTTGAATCACTGCCATTGCATCAAACCAGTTTAAAACATTTAACGGATATATTAAGTGGTAAAACAAATCGTCTATTAGTAGTAGGGGGAGCAGGAAGTTTATACGTTAATCCACAACATTCAATTCGTTTGGTTGATACACCTGATTTTCCTGATGAATTTAAACCATTAGCAACCAATATGGCAAAAGGACTTGATGAGCTTAAAAAATGCAATGATGTGCAATGGACTTACTTAAGCCCTGCAGTTAAGTTTAACGCTAATGGTGAAAGGACTGGGCATTATATTATGGGGGGCGAAGAAGTGTTATTTAACAGCAAAGGAAAAAGCCAAATTAGTTATGCCGATTATGCCATTGCCATGATTGACGAAGCTGAAACAGCTAAACATGTTAAACAACGCTTTACTGTGGCTACTGAGTGATATTTTTTAAATTCAGTTGCTAAGCTTTTCAAAGCAGAAATAAGTGTTTATTTTTTTATAACAATTAATAAAATATCCCAACAAAAATATTCAACGCTTATTATTTTAGTGGTTGGATTTGGCTTGGGATATTTTTTGACTTTAAAAAACAGCATTACCAATCCAAGCTTCCAAAAATTTAGTTAAGTTGACTGACACCTTAACCAAGTTTTGGAATGGCAATACATTTTCAAACAAAAAATTAAGGGGTAAGTGTTTTTTAAATTCAACGGGAGACAAGTAGCCTAACGAAGAATGTAATCGTTTATGATTATACCAATAGGCATAAGCCGAAAAAGCGCGTTGTAACTCAGTTGTTGATTTGAAACGTTGGCCTTTTACAAATTCCATTTTAATTGTTTTAAATGTCGCTTCCGCTACCGCATTGTCATAAGGATCTCCTTTCTTGCTTAATGAATGCGTGATATTAAATGTCTTAAAACAATCCTCCAATAACCGATTATCAAACTCTTTACCTCGGTCTGAATGAAATAAATCCAATTTTGATAATAGCAGTTTAATTTGGCTTAATGCCGACATGACAAGCTCTGCTGTTTTATGTTGACCAACATGATAACCGACAATCTGCCTATCGGATAAGTTCACTAAAACACATAAATAGTTCCAACGTTGCTTAACTTGAATATACGTTAAATCCGCAACAACAATTTGCTTTTTATCACCTACGTCAAATTGTCGTTGCAGGTGATTTTCTGTGGCGGTTTCATTCACTTTCGTATTGTGAGATTGATAACGTTTAACGGTGTATTTTGATACCAGCAATAATGTCTTGATAATCCAAAATATTGACATAGTTTTGTTATGCTATAACGATGTCGGTTTGCTTTTAGGATAGCGATTTTCGCCCTATTATCAGTGCTGCTTGCTTTAGAATATCGTTTTCCATACGGAGTTGTTTAAGTTCTTTACGCAAAGCGATTAACTCTTGTTCTTGTGGACTGCGATTATCTTTTGTTTTAAATGAGCCACTTTGGCTTGCTTGCGTTATCCAACGATCCAATGCTGATGGTGTCAAATCATATTCTGCAACGATTTCACTACGTGATTTACTGTTGATAAAGACTGACCATTTGGTGTTTAAAATCATCAGTGAATGTTCATCTTTGGTTTTTAATCTTATTCATGTTTGTTCCTTTTTTAGTTGTGATAAGTTTACCTTACCCCTTAAAAAAGTTGTATGAATTAGTGTGGCCGATCCAATCGCAGTGTTTACTTGGGTTGACAGGATTTGGTATAGAGGCAACGAATAAACAAGTTGGTACACCTTTATCTCGTTTTTTGGCGTTATTGGGCTTAATGTCGCAAAAAACACGTACGGCTGAAGGGATTGTTGGATTAGTTCGAGTATTAGTGAATGATGCCCAAGTTGTTGTCAGTGAATTTTATCCAATTTGGCAATCAGTTAATCCGTCTCAGTTGGGTGGTAAAGAGCACAAACGTACCACTTTAGATGGTGGTGCTATATTAGGAGCTCGCTTTAGAGAGTGCAACCAAACAGTTCATATAGCGATTACACCACAGTACAAAAACCAGATTGCTGATTTACTACCTGGCGGGCAATTACATTGTGATTTACTCGCTTTATTGCGAGCTTATTTAGGTTATCAAGTTGATGCTAAAATGACACTCTATATTCAGCGTCAATTTTTACCTCGAAGCCAATTGATATCTAAAAATAGTCGACTAGGCCAAACATCATCGTTCACTAAAAAAACAGCAAATGGTGAATCTAATCAAGATAAAGTAGCTGTAAATTTAGGGCGCTATTCTGGAATTAGTTATGCAGCATAATATAAAAGAAGGAAATAAATATGAAAATAATTAATTTATCCATTGTTATCTTATTAACTATATGGTTAACGGGATGTGGCATGGTGCAGAGTATTTCGGAAAAAGCATCTGATTTCAGTAATTCTATTTTTACTTGGGATATAAGAACGTTACATTTAGATATTACAGCAAGATCAGAATTAAATATGGACGATGAAGGTCGATCTTCACCTGTTGTTATTCGTATTTATCAATTAAAAAAAGCCAACACATTTGACTCTGTCTCTTATCAAGATTTAGTCGATCAAGATAGTAACGTATTAAAAGAATCTCTGCTTGAAAGTAAAGAAATAGTATTAAAAACTAATACAGCTATTGCTATTGATATTCCTTTTGATAAAAAAGCTAAAGTAGTAGGAATTACTGCATTTTATAAAGAACCGAACATAAAAGATAATAGCTGGCGCTTAGTTTTAAAGCGAGGGGATTTAAATATCAATAAACCTCGTGAAATAGTAGCAAAACAATACACAATCACTTTAATGGATGAACATAAATGAGCGCCTCTCTATATGACCTGCTTTATGGTTATTTTGAATCAGGTATAGCGGTTGATGATGTGTCTGATAATGAACAGACAACTATTAGCGTAATGGATAATATTGAACGTATTTTAAATAGTCGAGCAGGTGCTATAAAACACCTACCAGGCTATGGTTTACCTGATATGTCAACAATCTTTCAAGCATTGCCTTCTTCAGCCTATATTTTAATCAGAGCAATTGAACAAACGTTGTTAACGTATGAACCGAGGCTTTCATTTATTAAGATTAATATAGATGAAAAAAATAATGACACAATGGTATTAGCTTATGAACTAATTTGTTATTTCAAAGAGGGGGAAATTGTCCAATATGGGACTTATTTTATGGCTGACGGCAAAGCACACCTTAAATATATACGCAAGGCTCCACGTTATAGTTTGTCTAGCAATCAATTATTGAGCAAATAACTCAATAAATAATATCAAAATTGCACAATCAATCCTTCTAAACTTTGGTATAAATGATATTCGTGATTGAAACTGTATAAGCGTCTTCTGGATTAAATCACCAATTCAATAAATTAAGGGCTGTGTCATCAGGTGCTCTTGTATCCGTCTTGTATTTACATTTACTGCTACCTTGCTGCGTAATCCCTATTTCTTCAACAAACCGACTTACCGTTTTTTCCGAAACGACATGAGTATCATAGACTAAGTTTGGATCATCTAAACGTGTTTTTATGAAGCTAACTATGTTTTTTTACTTGTTCTATTAGTGAAGCCTGTTTAATCTGACGTTTTCGTCTGGCATAATAACTAGAAGGGCTTATAGTTGATAAGGTCGCCTTTTAACAGCGGCAGAACGCCCGCATCCGTACCTAATTTATTTCATTCACCAAAATCAAGCCTAATTTTAGGCAAAAAGCAGTTAGAAAAATATTTATTTTATTTAAATTTTTCCCCGTTGTTTTTTGATTAAAAAATAAACTTATTATCTATCACTCGATTAACTGTATTTAATATAGCCACATCGTGCGCTTTCTTTTATAATATTGATCTATTTTTTCCTGTTTTTGGCTTAAAAAGAGTAATTTTTATGAAAATTTTGGCTGGCTGCTCTGCGTTATCTCCATTTCGTATTAGTAAAATCTTATCTACTTGCTGTGAAAAATCTATCCCTGTTATCAATATTGAAGCCCAATACTTGCATTTTGTTGATTTGGCAGGCGATTTGACGGCTGAACAACAGTTAACGTTAAATAAATTATTACAATACGGTCCCAAGAGTGCACAAATCAATGTCAACCAAACAACTAGCAAACAACTCTTTTTAGTGACGCCAAGAGCAGGAACGATTTCGCCTTGGTCGTCAAAAGCAACTGATATTGCGCATAATTGTGGTTTATCACAGATTCGCCGTATTGAGCGGGGAATTGCTTATTATGTGCAAGTGAGTTCAGAATTAACCGATTGCCAAAAAAATGATTTTGTAGCATTAATTCATGATCGCATGATGGAAGCGGTCTTTAGCCATGTTGATCAAGCCGAGCAGTTATTTCATGTTGAATCGCCTGCGCCAGTGACAACCATTGATTTATTAGGTCAGGGGCGTGCAGCATTAGATGAGGCTAATTTTAAATTAGGTTTGGCGTTAGCATCTGATGAGATTGATTATTTAGTTGAGAACTTTAAAAAACTAAATCGTAATCCTACTGATATTGAGATTTATATGTTTGCGCAAGCCAATTCTGAGCATTGTCGTCACAAGATTTTTAATGCCGATTGGGTTATTGATGGGGTAAAGCAGTCTAAATCACTGTTTAAGATGATCAAAAATACTTTTGAACACACTCCAGATTATGTTTCGTCCGCTTATAAAGATAATGCCGCAGTGATGGACGGTTCAATCGTTGGGCGCTTTTTTGCGGATAATGAGAATAAAACCTACTGCTATCATCAAGAATATGCAGATATTTTAATGAAAGTTGAAACACATAATCATCCAACAGCTATATCACCTTGGCCGGGTGCGGCAACGGGCAGTGGAGGTGAGATTCGTGATGAAGGGGCAACTGGTCGAGGTGCTAAACCTAAAGCTGGTTTAGTAGGGTTTTCAGTTTCTAATTTACGTATTCCTAATTTTGAACAACCTTGGGAGCAAAATTTTGGTAAGCCTGATCGCATTGTGAGCGCCTTTGATATTATGATGGATGGCCCTTTAGGTGGTGCGGCGTTTAATAATGAATTTGGTCGTGCGGCTTTGTTAGGGTATTTCCGTACTTATGAAGAAAAGGTTAATAGCCATAATGGCGAGGAGCTTCGAGGTTATCATAAACCGATTATGTTAGCTGGTGGTATGGGTAATATTCGCCGTGAGCATATCCAAAAAGGTGAGTTTCCAGCTGGCTCTAAACTGATTGTTTTAGGTGGTCCTGCTATGAATATTGGCTTAGGTGGTGGGGCGGCTTCGTCTATGGCGTCGGGTCAGTCTGATGCTGATTTGGATTTTGCTTCTGTTCAGCGTGATAATCCTGAAATGGAGCGCCGTTGTCAGGAAGTTATCGATCACTGTTGGCAACTTGGTGAAGATAATCCTATCTTATTTATTCATGATGTTGGTGCTGGTGGTTTGTCTAATGCGATGCCTGAACTTGTTAGCGATGGTGGGTGTGGCGGTCAGTTTGAGCTTCGTAAGATACTTAGCGATGAACCAGGTATGTCACCACTAGAAGTTTGGTGTAATGAATCGCAAGAGCGTTATGTGCTTGCGATTCATCCCGATAAATTGGCATTATTTGCTGAACTTTGTCAGCGTGAACGAGCACCTTATGCGGTTATTGGTGAGGCGACCGTCAATAAGGCGGTTACCTTGCATGATGAGCATTTTAATAATCATCCCATCGATTTGCCATTAGATGTGCTACTTGGTAAAACGCCTAAAATGCAACGTGATGTTAAAACCCACCAAGCACATGGTGATAATTTTTCAACGTCTGAAATTAATTTATATGATGCGGTCAAACGTGTTCTACATTTGCCAACCGTTGCCGAAAAGACCTTTTTAATTACCATTGGCGATCGTTCAGTGACGGGTATGGTTGCTCGTGATCAAATGATCGGTCCTTGGCAAGTGCCGGTTGCTGATTGTGCTGTGACTACTGCAAGTTTGGATAGTTATTATGGTGAGGCTATGTCAATCGGTGAGCGTGCGCCAGTTGCGTTACTTAATTTTGCCGCATCAGCAAGGCTTGCAGTTGGCGAGGCAATTACTAATATTGCCGCAACCAATATTGGTAATATCAAACGGATTAAGCTTTCAGCTAACTGGATGGCGGCGGCAGGGCATCCGGGCGAAGATGCTGGGCTTTATGAGGCCGTTAAAGCTATTGGTGAAGAGTTATGCCCAGCTTTAGGGCTTGCGATTCCTGTTGGTAAAGATTCGATGTCCATGAAAACGACATGGCAACAAGATGGTGAGCAACAAACCATGACTTCACCATTATCATTGGTGATTTCGGCATTTGCCCGTGTTGAAGATGTGCGTAAAACAGTGACACCACAATTGCGTACTGATCAGGATAATACATTATTGTTGGTTGATTTATCGAAAGGCCATCAAGCACTAGGTGCCACCGCACTAGCCCAAGTGTATCGCCATTTAGGGCAAAAAACAGCGGATGTTCATGATCCTAAAGAATTGCTTGCTTTTTATAATGCGATTCAGGCTTTAGTAAGCCAAAATGCTTTGCTTGCTTATCATGATCGTTCTGATGGTGGACTGTTTGTGGCATTGGCCGAAATGGCTTTTGCTGGACATTGTGGTGTTGATGTAGATATTGCCTCGTTAGGCCATGATGTGATTGCTTTGTTATTTAATGAAGAATTAGGCGCAGTTATTCAAGTAGCTAATAATCGTTTAGATGATGTGATGGCTTGCTTTAAGCAGTTTGGCTTATCTCATGCAGTTCATATTCTTGGTAGTGCTAAAACTGGCCAACAAATTATTGTACGTGATAACTCGGCTACGGTATACAGTGAATCACGCTTAACCTTGAGAACATGGTGGGCGCAAACGACATGGCAAATGCAACGTTTACGTGATAATCCTGAATGTGCAGATCAAGAACATCAAGCTAAACAAAATGAAGATGATCCAGGATTAAATGTGCACTTAACTTTTGATCTGCAAGCCGATATTGCTGCGTCTTATATTGCTAAAGGAACAAGACCGAAAGTCGCTATTTTACGTGAGCAAGGCGTTAATTCACACGTTGAAATGGCGGCAGCATTTGATAGAGCTGGCTTTGAAGCAATCGATGTTCATATGACAGATTTACTTTCTGGTCGAATTACACTTGGTCAATTTAGTACACTGGTTACTTGTGGTGGCTTCTCTTATGGTGATGTTTTAGGAGCAGGTGAAGGTTGGGCTAAATCTATTTTATTTAATGAAAAAGTGCGTGATGAATTTGAACAATTCTTCCATCGCAAAGATACTTTATCGTTAGGGGTTTGTAACGGTTGTCAGATGATGTCGAATCTTAAGGATCTAATTCCGGGAGCGGATTTGTGGCCTCGTTTTGTTCGTAATTTGTCAGAACGTTTTGAAGCTCGCTTTAGTTTAGTGCAAATTCAATCAAGCCCTTCGTTGCTATTTACTGATATGGCTGGTTCGTATATGCCAATTGTTGTTTCACACGGGGAAGGACGTGTTGAAGTGTGTGATGATGTTCATTTAAGCCGTTTAGAAGCATCAGGATTAATTGCCGTACGTTATATTGACCATTTTGGTAAAGTAACACAGCAATACCCTGCTAATCCAAATGGTTCGCCAAACGGTATTACTGCAGTGACATCTCAAGATGGGCGAGCAACTATTATGATGCCACATCCAGAACGGGTATTTAGAACGGTAACTAATTCATGGCATCCTGATAACTGGGGTGAAGATAGCCCTTGGATGAGAATATTCCGTAATGCTCGTAAGCAATTAGGTTAAATAAAACAAAGATCGCCGACAATGGTGTCGGCAATATGTTTATTTTTTGAGCAATTTAAGCAGTAACTGAGTGCTTTTGTCTTTCGATAAGTGGCTGCGCTAAAATGTGATTCATTTTTCGTAATAGTGTGTCTGTTTCTTCCCAGTTAATACATGCGTCAGTCACAGATACGCCATATTTAAAGTTTTCTGGTGGTTGCTCGGAAGGCTGATTTCCTTCAAATAAGTTACTTTCAATCATTACGCCAATAATCGAATTATTGCCTTTTTCTATTTGCTCGATAATGGAATTAGCAACAATAGGTTGATTTCTATAATCTTTATTTGAATTCGCATGGCTACAGTCAACCATTAAGTTAGGTAACAATCCTGCCTTTTTCATTTGTGTTTCGCACAATGTGACATTTTCAGTATCATAATTTGGTGTTTTACCGCCACGCAAAATAACATGGCCGTGCGGATTGCCTGTTGTTTGTAAAACCGTTACTTGTCCTTGTTGGTTAATTCCTACAAAACGATGGGGCATAGAGGCTGATTTCATGGCATTAATTGCAACATTTAAACTGCCATCAGTTCCATTTTTAAAACCAACAGGCATTGAAAGCCCCGAGGCCATTTCTCGATGCGTTTGTGATTCAGTAGTTCTTGCCCCGATTGCAGACCAACTAATTAAATCGCCAATGTATTGTGGTGTGTTGGGATCTAGTGCTTCAGTTGCAATAGGCAAGCCAATTTGAGTAATATCAAGCAGTAATTTACGGGCTTTTTTTAGTCCATGCTCAATATCAAATGAGCTATCCATGTGAGGATCGTTAATCATACCTTTCCAACCAACAGTGGTTCTTGGTTTTTCAAAATAAACACGCATGACAATAAATAAGTGATCCTTAACTTCGTCTGATAGTCTTTTTAATTTATGCGCATACTCAATTGCTGCAACAGGATCATGAATAGAGCAAGGACCACATACAATAAGCAAGCGGTGATCACGTCGCTCTAAAATATCCACAACAGTTTGGCGTGATAAGGCAATTTGGTTTTCTAAATCATGAGAAAGAGGGTAAAGCTGTTTGATTTCTTCAGGTGTGATTAACATATGCTCGTCTCGGATTCGAACATTATTTAAAGCATCTTTTAACATTTTATTTTCCTTGTTAAAATCATTTATATTTTTATATGTAAAATAATAATTACATAGACGATTATTATGTAAACACAAAATTACACAATAGTAAATGGAATTTTCATTATTTATCCAATCATAATTGTTTTATGAATTGTTAATTAATTATAAATTTATTTTAAAAAGTTAGTGTAATAATAACCAAAGTTAATATCGTAATAAAATATTTACATTTCAATGGCAAATTTTTAATAGCTATTTTTATGAAATGAACGCCATATTATTTTGCTGATAATAAGGCATTATTTGGGGGCGATTATGTATATTTATTGCTGTAGTTTTTGATTATTGTAAATGATCCAACTATTGGTTATAAATTATAGATTAAGTTAGTAGTATAGATTGAATTACCATGTCTTTATCAATGCCATCCATTACCTCGACATGCCCAATCTTAGTGGGTACAACCAGTCGTAATTGTCCGGATAATACTTTTTTGTCTCGTAACATATGTGGTAGATAAGATTCAATTGGCATTTTTTTCGGTCTGTTAACAGGTAGTTTAGCGCGTATCAACAAGTTTTTAATTCGATCTATATCTGCTTGTGTTAATTTGCCAAGTAATTTAGCAGTTTGAGCCGCCATTAACATTCCGACACTGACAGCTTCGCCATGTAGCCAGTTTCCATAGCCTAATTCCGCTTCTATGGCATGACCATAAGTATGACCAAGATTTAGAATTGCGCGCATGTTTTGTTCTGTTTCGTCAGCGGCAACCACTTGTGCTTTGAGTTCACAACAATGGTAAATACAGTAGCTTAATGCATTAACATCTAGGTTTAGTAAATCGTTGATGTGTTCTTCTAACCAATCAAAAAATTTAGTATCTAAAATAATGCCATATTTTATAACTTCGGCAAGTCCAGCCGAAAGCTCTCTTTGAGGTAATGTTTTTAAACAACTGAGATCAATCACTACCGATTGTGGTTGATAAAATGCGCCAATCATATTTTTACCCAGTGGGTGATTAATCGCTGTTTTCCCCCCTACCGAGGAATCAACTTGTGATAGTAGCGTTGTCGGTACTTGAATAAACTTAATTCCACGTTGATAAGCTGAAGCGGCAAATCCTGCAACGTCACCAATCACACCACCACCAAGTGCGATAAGTATACTACTGCGAGTATGAGTGTTTGCCAGTAACGTTGTTAAAATGCTATTCCATGTTTCTATGGTCTTATATTTTTCTCCATCAGGAACAACAACTGAATCGGTTTTTACACCATGCTTTTCAAGCATATCAATTAGTGTCTGTAAATAAAGTGGGGCGATGGTTTCATTGGTAGCAATGAGTACGCGTTGGCCTGCTTGGAGTTTAAAATGTTGAAATTCGCTTAGTAGATTTTCACCAATTGTGATTGGATAACTGCGTTTAGCTAGTGCCACATTTAATATTTTTTGCATATTAATTTCCAGACAAGTCATAGTGGATTTATTGTTGCATGTTAGCGATAAAAAAGTGGCAGTGCAACTTAGAATCATTTAAACTTGTCGATAATTTCGATTTGTGATATTAAATTTTATATGTCTTTATCTATTGTTTTAGCACAAAAAAATTGGCGTGTGGGCGATATTGAAGGGAACGTTCAACAGATTATTGAATTGATAAATAGCCACTCCTTTGATGATCTCATTATTTTTTCAGAACTTGCTTTGTGTGGTTATCCACCTGAAGATTTAATTTTCCGTTCTGATTTTAAAGCTCGTTGCCAAAAAGCATTATCGTTGATTCAACAAGCGAGTCAGCACTGTGCAGTTATTGTTGGACATCCACACTGGCAAGATAAAAATATTTATAATTCTCTTTCACTTTTTTGTGATGGAAAATTGTTAGCTCGCTACCATAAACAGCGATTACCTAATTATGATGTATTTGATGAAAAGCGTTATTTTACAGCTGACAATCAAACTTGCGTAGTTGATTTTAAGGGTAAAAAGATTGGTTTACTAATTTGTGAAGATCTTTGGCAATTTGAGCCAGTTGATAATATCCATAGGGCTCAGGCTGATTTTGTTGTGGCTATTAACGCTTCGCCTTATAATTGCAACAAGCAGAAAAATCGTCGTGATTTAGTTAGACAGCATGTTAAACGAACAGGCTTACCTTTCATTTATGTTAATCAAGTGGGCGGTCAAGATGAGCTGGTGTTTGACGGCGGATCATTTGTTTGTAATGAGCTTGGTGAAATTGTTTGTCAACTAAAATCATTTGAGGAGCAAGTTTCTTCTTTTGAATATGGTGTAAATCATCAGGCGATAATTGATAATAATGAAAATGATCAATTAGCTTCAGTTTATGATGCATTGGTTCTTGCGACTCGCGATTATGTTACTAAGAATGGCTTTCAAGGTGCAGTATTAGGGCTTTCTGGAGGAATTGATTCAGCTTTAACCCTTGCTATTGCAGTTGATGCGCTAGGGAAAGATAAAGTTCAGGCAGTGATGATGCCATTTCGTTATACAGCCGATATTAGTGTTGCTGACGCCAAAGAAGAAGCTGAAATATTAGGGGTTGAATTCGATATTGTTTCAATTGAACCCATGTTTGATGCGTTTATGGCATCGTTAAGTCCAATGTTTGTTGGTACGCCAAGAGATACCACTGAAGAAAATCTTCAAGCACGTTGTCGTGGTGTTGTTTTGATGGCACTATCAAATAAACGGCGCAGGCTGGTACTGACAACGGGTAATAAAAGTGAAATGTCAGTAGGATATGCAACTCTTTATGGCGATATGGCTGGTGGGTTCGATGTTCTGAAAGATGTGCCTAAAACCATGGTTTTTGCATTGTCAAAATATCGGAATACTTGTTCTTATGTTATTCCTGAAAGAGTGATTACTCGCCCTCCATCAGCTGAGTTAGCACCAGATCAGAAAGATGAAGACAGTTTACCACCTTATGATATTTTAGATGGGATTTTGAATGGTTATGTTGAACTTGATCTTTCCGTTGAACAACTTATTGCGCAAGGTTATGATGAAGCAACTGTAAGGCGTGTTATTAAATTGGTTGATATAAATGAGTATAAACGTCGCCAATCTGCGGTCGGTCCGAAAATAACAGCTCGTAACTTTGGCAAAGGTCGCCGTTATCCTATTACTTCTGCTTTTGGATTTAAAAATTGGTGATCTTGAATTAAAGGTAAATTAAATATGAAAAAGATTGAAGCTATTATTAAACCATTTAAATTAGATGATATTCGTGAGGCACTTGCTGATCAAGGTATTACAGGTATGACAGTTACTGAAGTTAAAGGTTTTGGTCGTCAAAAGGGGCATACTGAACTTTATCGCGGTGCGGAATATATGGTTGATTTTCTGCCGAAGGTGAAAATTGAACTTATTGTGTCTGATGATATTTTAGAAATGTGTACTGAGACTATTATGAAAACTGCACAAACCGGTAAAATTGGTGATGGCAAAATTTTTGTTTATAACGTTGAACAAGTCATTCGAATCCGAACTGGCGAAATGGATGAAGCTGCGATTTAGTTTAAATTATTGAATGTCAGGTCGTTCTTTTTTAAGAAGCTCAGGAGTTATAATACCTTGGAGCGAACAAATGAGAAGATTCATATTGGGACTTTTTTCAAGTAATAATAGTTTTTCGGTAGTATCTGGTGCTGGGATAGTTTTTACACCAACAACAGTTCCGGTATTTTTATGCCAGGTTTGGAGGTCATCATTAATACTACGAATTTTGGGTTTTGCAATATACAGTAGGTTATCTTCCATGTTTTTCCAATCCACAAAATTCAAAGTATCTTTGATTTGATTAATATCATTATCGATTATAAATCCCCAAAAATAATATTTCCCAATCTTGCCAAGATCCATAGCACTATCATAATAGCCAGTAATTGTTAGGTTTTTATAAGTCACAGGCTTTTTGAAAAGAATATAGTTTTTAGCTATATCTGAACGATTTTCAACAGCAAAGTAAGCTTGATTTTGGTTAAATATTTTGATGTTAGCGTGTTTTTTTAGTTCATCTTTATTGGTATAAACTTCTTTAAAAAAATCAGAGGTACAAAGCATTAATGAATCAATTAATGGCAACTTATCAGCTGATGCGATAAAAGAATAAAATATAAAAAATAGAATAATAATATTTTTTATCATTATGATTAAATTATATAAAATTGAAGCGCCAAAATTGATTACTCCTGATTGTATAATTATTATGACGAAATAACAATGCTAAAGCTATTTTCTTTTTTTTTAGAACTATTAAGCTTTGTCTTTCTTTTGTCAAAACTCTTTACAAAAATTAATTTAAATTCACAAAAATATAATTTATCAAGTAATAATGTGTTTTATGTTTATATATGGAATGTAGATCGCATATTTATGAATTAATTTAGAAATCGTTTGAATATAAAATAGCTATAATTTAGATTAACAAGTAAGTTGTTTCAGTTACTTGATAAAGTTTAGATGGAAATTAATTATGTGCTCAACATTTGCAAATCGAATTTTAACAGAGCTTTCTGGTGTTGAAGATATTTCAATTAAAACGTTTTTTGGAGGTTTTAGCGTTAATAGTAAAGATATAATGTTTGGCTGGATTACCGAAAAAAGCTTTTATTTAAGAGGGCACCCTGATTACCGTTCGCTTTTTATAGATTTGGATATGCAACCGTTAAGTATAACAACAGGCATGTCAACTAAATTGCTTGATTATTATAGAGTAAGTAATGAGCTTTTTAAAGATCATGAACAATTGATTTCTATGGTTCAGATGGTAATAAAATATACTAAAAAAGAGCAATATGAAAAAAGTAAAATTAAAGCAAAACGAATAAAAGAGTTGCCAAATATGACTTTATCGCTAGAAAGATTGTTGTGTAGTGTTGGAATTAAAGATGTTGATACCTTGCAAAAGGTAGGATATTTATGTGCATATTATAAAATAAAACAAAAAAAAGAAACTATTTCAATTAATATATTGTTTGTTTTATATAGTTCTTTACATCGATTTCATGTTGCAACTTTGTCTAAGGAAACTAAAAAAGAAATTGAATTTGAATATCAATGTTTTTTAAATCAGATGGATAATGATTTATATAATGAATAATTTTGCTCCATTGTGTTAATCAAAACATATGTATAGTACCAATATAGCAATAATAGTTATCTAAAAATGCTTTACAACAAAGTATAATTGCATTTTTAGATTGATATTATTTATATTTTACCTACTCTTTAGTTATTTTGATACTTTTCTACGTGGTGGACGTCTAAATGGTTTTGGATGAGGTAAATCAACTAGTAGCGCAGAAGGGTCATACTGGCTAACAGGAATAGCATGATCAATTGCTTTTTCAATAGCAGGTAAATTTTGAGAATAACGTTCACAGGCTAATGAAATTGAGTAACCGTCCGCTCCAGCACGTCCTGTTCTTCCAATTCGATGACGATAATCATCATAATCATCAGGTAGATCATAATTGAAAACGTGAGTAACATTAGGAATATGTAATCCTCTTGCTGCGACATCTGTGGCAACTAAAATATCAAGATGACCTTGGGTAAATTGTTCTAAAATTGATAAACGTTTTTTCTGGGCAATATCACCCGTTAGTAATCCAACACGGTGACCATCAGCAACAAGATGCCGCCAAATCTTTTCGCAAGTTACTTTTGTATTAGCAAACACAATACAACGATCTGGCCATTCTTCTTCAATTAGCGTTTGCAAAAGTGCTAATTTATCTTCATTAGATGGAAAAAATAGCTCTTCTTTGATGCGATGACCAATTTTTTGTTCTGGTTCAACTTCAACATATTGAGGATTATTCATATGCTCAAAGGCTAATTCACGTACGTTATGTGTTAATGTTGCAGAAAATAACATGGTTAATCTTTTTTGTGGTGGAGTAATATGTCTGAAAACCCAACGTATATCGCGGATAAATCCTAAATCAAACATGCGATCGGCTTCGTCTAATACAACAACTTGAATTGCGTCTAAATTAATATAATTTTGCTTCGCATAATCAATCAATCGCCCTGTTGTTGCAATTAAAATATCAACTCCAGTGGAGAGCGTTTTTAATTGTTTATCATAGCCATCACCACCAAAAGCTAATCCTAATTTTAAACCTGTTTCTTCAGATAGTAGTTCAGCGTCATGGTATATTTGTACTACCAATTCGCGCGTTGGAGCAATAATGATAGCTCTTGGTTGATTAATTTTGTGATTGGATAAGGGGGCATGATTCAACAAATGATTATATGTTGATGCCAAAAACGCCATGGTTTTGCCTGTTCCTGTTTGCCCTTGCCCTGCAATATCCATTCCGTTGGCAGTTAGAGGTAATGTCTTTTCTTGAATTGGAGTACAATAAACAAATCCTCTTTTTTCAAGCGCTTTTAACACTAAAGGATGAAGAGGAAATTGACTAAAAGTTGTTTTAGTAAGATATGATTGAATCATTATTGTTGTAAATATAATTATCAGAATTAAGAAATTATAACACACTAAATACAGTGACATCACTAATAATTATATCCTATTATACTAATCGCTAGTAGAGGAATTCAAAGTAATCTATTATGGAATCTGGTTACAGATGTTGGAGATTAAAATGAGTAATAAGATCGTTCAGTTATCGGAAGTTAACTTCGATAAAACAATTAATGAATCTACAAAACCAGTGCTTGTCGATTTTTGGGCTCCGTGGTGTGGACCGTGCAAAATGGTAGCTCCTATTTTGGAAGAAATAGTCCAAGAATATGGTGATAATATAGTTATTGCTAAATTAAATGTTGAAGAAAACCCAAATATAGCACCTAAATTTGGTATTCGAGGCATTCCTACTTTATTGATTTTTAAAAATGGACAAGTGGCTGCCACTCAAGTAGGGGCTTTATCTAAAGCTCAACTAAAAAATTTTATTGATCCTCAATTATAATAAATAGATACTTTATCTTTGGTAAAGATGGTTAATGGGGGTAATGAATTCTACATTACTCTTTTGTTCGTGCCTTTAATTTCCTAGATTTAGTGAACTATAATAATCTTATTCAATTAAATATAGACAAATTAATGATTTTAGTGTAATCTACCTATCTCTTACATGTATTCCTTTCTGCAATTCATTTTTTTATTGGTAAAGTGGTGAAATTCTATATTCAAACGTTCAATTATCATCAAAATCTTAGCAATCGATTGAATTTAAGTGCTGTAAGAGATGTTTTTTATAATTACATGAAAAAATTACACAAAAATAATACTAAATTGCAAACATATCAATTTTATCCTCAAGAATTTTTAACATTATGAATTTAACTGAATTAAAAAACACTTCTGTTTCCGAGCTCGTAGCGCTCGGTGAAAAAAAAATGGGACTTGAAAATCTTGCCCGACTTAGAAAACAAGACATTATTTTTGCAATCTTAAAACAACATGCCAAAAGTGGTGAAGATATTTTTGGTGATGGTGTACTGGAAATATTGCAAGATGGATTTGGCTTTTTACGTTCAGCCGATAGCTCTTATTTAGCTGGACCAGATGATATTTATGTGTCACCAAGTCAGATTCGACGATTTAATTTAAGGACTGGTGATACCATTGCTGGTAAAATCCGTCCACCTAAAGAAGGTGAACGATATTTTGCTTTGTTAAAAGTAAACGAAGTAAATCACGATAAACCAGAAGATGCCCGCAATAAAATTCTTTTCGAAAACTTAACTCCACTTCATCCAAATTCCCGTTTACGAATGGAACGAGGTAATGGTTCCACCGAAGATATCACCGCAAGAGTACTTGATTTGGCATCGCCCATTGGTAAAGGTCAACGTGGCTTGATTGTTGCACCGCCAAAAGCGGGTAAAACAATGCTTTTACAAAATATTGCACAAAGCCTAGCGGTTAATCATCCTGAATGCGAGTTAGTTGTATTAATGATTGATGAGCGTCCCGAAGAAGTGACCGAAATGCAGCGTCTAGTTAAAGGTGAAGTTGTTGCATCGACATTCGATGAACCAGCAGCAAGACATGTTCAAGTTGCTGAAATGGTTATTGAACGCGCAAAACGTTTGGTTGAACATAAAAAAGATGTGATTATTTTATTAGATTCGATCACTCGTTTGGCTCGTGCATACAATACAGTTGTTCCTTCATCAGGTAAAGTGTTGACTGGTGGTGTGGATGCGAATGCATTACATCGTCCGAAACGTTTTTTTGGTGCGGCACGTAATGTGGAAGAAGGTGGTAGTTTAACAATTATTGCAACAGCATTGATTGATACTGGCTCTAAAATGGATGAAGTTATCTATGAAGAGTTTAAAGGTACAGGTAATATGGAAGTCCATTTATCTCGTAAAATTGCTGAACGTCGGGTGTTCCCTGCTATTGACTTTAATCGTTCTGGTACACGTAAAGAAGATCTAATGACTTCGCCTGATGAACTACAAAAAATGTGGATTTTACGTAAAATTCTTAACCCAATGGGTGAGACTGATGCAATGGAGTTCTTGATCGATAAACTTGCCATGACTAAAACTAATGATGAGTTTTTCGAAATGATGAAACGTTCATGATTTATTCAGTTGATAGTAAATATCATTAAAGTCATGAAAAAGAGCCGTATTGTATTCTGATACGGCTTTTTTTATGGCAAAATATAGCGTAATTTATAAAACTTAATTAAGTTTTAGGTGTTGTTAAAACCTTATGGTTAAGGTTATAGAGGTTTAATAAAGGAGCCAAATCATGTCAAAACAACAAATCGGTGTTATTGGAATGGCAGTTATGGGGCGAAATCTTGCGCTCAATATTGAAAGTCGTGGATTTTCTGTTGCTATTTATAATCGCTCTAAAGATAAAACAGAACAAGTCATGGCTGAACATTCTGATAAGAAATTGGTTCCTTATTATACAATTGAAGATTTTGTCAATTCTTTAGAAAAACCACGCCGTATCCTGATTATGGTGCAAGCAGGTAAAGGTACTGATGCAGTAATTGATGAGTTGCGTCCACTTTTAGATAAAGGTGATATTATTATCGATGGTGGGAATGCCTATTTTGAAGATACAATTCGTCGTAACAAAACATTGTTAGCAGAAGGATTTAACTTTATTGGTACTGGTGTTTCAGGTGGCGAAGAGGGAGCGCTAAAAGGTCCATCAATTATGCCTGGTGGGCAAAAAGAGGCTTATGAATTAGTTGCACCAATATTAGAGAAGATTGCAGCTAAGGCTAATGGTGAGCCTTGTGTTGCTTATATAGGTCCAAATGGCGCTGGTCATTATGTAAAAATGGCTCATAACGGCATTGAGTATGGCGATATGCAACTGATAGCTGAAAGCTATTCGGTATTAAAACATGCTGTTGGTTTAACTAATGATGAACTTGCTGAGGTGTTTACAGATTGGAATAAAGGCGAGTTAGACAGTTATTTAATCGAAATTACCGCTGATATCTTTAAGCATAAAGACGAAAACGGTAATTATTTAATTGATGTGATTTTAGATGCGGCAGGCAATAAAGGTACAGGTAAATGGACCAGCCAAAGTGCTTTAGATTTGGGTGAGCCTTTATCTTTAATTACTGAGTCTGTATTTGCTCGTTATTTATCAGCAATTAAAGATCAGCGAGTTGCGGCGGCAAAAGTGTTAAAAGGTCCTCAAAAAGCGCCTTATAGTGGTGATAAGCAGGAGCTCATAGAAAAAGTCCGTAAAGCACTGTATATGGGTAAAATTATCTCTTATGCACAAGGTTTTGCACAGCTAAAAGCTGCTTCTCATAAATATAAATGGAATTTAAATTATGGTGAAATAGCTAAGATTTTTAGAGCAGGGTGTATTATTCGTGCACAGTTCCTTCAAAAAATTACTGATGCTTATGCTGATAATAATGAGATTGATAATTTGTTGTTGGCACCTTATTTTAATCAAACGGTTGAGGCTTACCAACAATCATTACGTGATGTGGTATCTTTAGCAGTACAACAAGGTATTGCTGTTCCAACACTTTCAGCAGCGATTGCTTATTATGATAGTTATCGATCAGCGGTATTACCAGCTAATTTGATTCAAGCACAGAGAGATTATTTTGGTGCTCATACCTATGAGCGTATTGATAAAGAAGGCGTGTTTCATACCGATTGGTTAAATATTGAATCTTAATATTTTCAATTTATAATTTTATTTTGCTATACAAAAGTGCAAGTAAGTTTGCACTTTTGTTGAGCTTTTTCCTCTTTTGTATCTCAATATTTCATAACTCCTTGTCGTTATTAGTTTTAAATTCGTCAAGTGATTTCATTTATTAAAAATTCTAGAAAAACACTATATATGGTGTATAATTTAATATATGTTTACTATATATAGTAGTATTTGAGCGGTGGCAAAATTTGGGATTATATCAAAAAACTAATAATTTGATAAAAAATGAATAATAACAACGAATATTAATGTTGGTATAACGCCTGCGGCAAATGCTAGTTATTAATGAATATTGAGGAGTATATATGCCTGTAGTAATAAAACGAGATGGTTGTCAAACTGCATTTAATGAGACTCGAATTAAAGATGCAATTGTCAAAGCAGCTGTGGCGGCGAATGTTCATGACCCAGATTATTGCGCAGCGGTTGCTCGTGTTGTTACTAATCAAATGAGCGAACGTGAAAGTGTTGATATCAACGAAATTCAAAATGCAGTTGAAAATCAGTTAATGTCAGGCCCTTATAAAAAATTAGCGAGAACTTATATTGAGTATCGTCATGATCGTGATCGTGCTCGTGAAGAACGTAGCCGTCTAAATCAAGATATTCGAGGGTTAATTGAGCAAAGTAATGTCGCCATTTTAAATGAAAATGCTAACAAAGATAGCAAGGTGATTCCAACTCAACGTGATTTACTTGCGGGTATTGTAGCAAGGCATTATGCGAAGCAGTATTTATTACCTAAAGATATTTCTCGTGCTCATGATTGTGGTGAAATTCATTATCATGATTTAGATTATGCGCCATTTTTCCCTATGTTTAATTGTATGTTAATTGACTTAGATGGTATGTTAACTAATGGTTTTAAAATGGGTAATGCTGAGATCGAGCCTCCAAAATCAATTGCTACAGCAACTGCGGTAACTGCACAAATTATAGCACAAGTGGCTAGCCATATTTATGGTGGCACGACCATTAATCGTATTGATGAGGTTTTAGCAAAGTTTGTTACTATTAGTTATAACAAACACAAACAAGTGGCTGAAGAATGGAATATCCCAAATCCAGAAGCTTATGCCGAAAGCCGAACTCAAAAAGAGTGTTATGATGCGTTTCAATCTCTTGAATATGAAGTAAACACCTTACACACTGCTAATGGACAAACTCCGTTTGTTACTTTTGGTTTTGGTTTAGGAACTAGTTGGGAATCACGCTTAATTCAAGAGTCTATTTTAAAAGTTCGTATCAAAGGATTAGGTAAAAATCATAAAACAGCAGTTTTTCCAAAACTTGTTTTTGCCATTAAAGGTGGTATTAACCATAAACAGGGCGATATTAATTATGATATTAAAAAACTTGCACTTGAGTGTGCAAGTAAACGGATGTACCCAGATATTTTAAATTACGATAAAGTTGTTGAAGTGACGGGTTCATTTAAAACTCCAATGGGTTGTCGAAGTTTCTTGGGCGTTTATGAAGAAAACGGCCAGTTAATTCATGATGGGCGTAATAATTTAGGTGTAATTAGTCTAAATTTGCCTCGTATAGCTATTGAAGCTAAAGGTGATGAAGCTAGATTTTGGGAAATTTTAGATAAACGTTTAGGACTATGTAAAAAAGCATTAATGACGCGTATTGCTAGACTTGATGGCGTAAAAGCAAGAGTGGCACCAATTTTATATATGGAAGGTGCTTGTGGTGTAAGGCTTAACGAAGATGACAATGTTTCTGAAATTTTCAAAAATGGGCGAGCTTCAATTTCTTTAGGTTATATTGGTCTTCATGAAACATTAAATGCACTTTTCGGAAATCAAACGCATCCATTTGATAGTGATAAATTACGCGAAAAAGGCGTGGCAATTGTTGAGCATTTACGTAATGCGGTGGATCAATGGAAGAACGAAACCGGTTATGGGTTTAGTTTATATAGCACACCAAGCGAAAATTTATGTGATCGATTTTGCCGACTTGATACGGCTGAATTTGGTGTAATTCCAGGTGTTACTGATAAAGGTTATTATACTAACAGTTTCCATCTTGATGTTGAGAAAAAGGTTAATCCGTACGAAAAAATCGAATTTGAAAAACCTTATCCTCAAGTTGCTAATGGTGGTTTCATCTGTTATGGCGAATATCCAAATATGATTAACAATATCAAAGCATTAGAAGATGTTTGGGATTATAGTTATTCACGAGTTCCTTATTATGGGACTAATACGCCAATAGATGAATGTTATGAATGTGGTTATACTGGTGAATTTTCTTGTACTAGCAAAGGCTTTGTTTGCCCAAGTTGTGGAAATCATGATTCTTCAAAAGTATCGGTTACTCGTCGTGTTTGTGGATATTTAGGTAGTCCTGATGCCCGCCCATTCAATGCAGGTAAGCAAGAAGAAGTAAAACGTCGAGTTAAACATTTAAATAATGGTCAAATTGGTTAATAATCAATAAATATTTATGAATTATCATCGCTATTATCCAGTTGATGTTGTTAATGGGGAAGGAACTCGCTGTGTTCTTTTTGTTGCCGGGTGTGTACATCAGTGCCCAGGTTGCTATAACAAAAGTACATGGGGAGTAAATTCTGGTTTACCATTTACACAAGCACTTGAAGATCAAATCATTAAAGATTTACAAGATACCGAAATAAAACGTCAAGGATTATCGCTTTCTGGCGGTGATCCTTTGCATCCTCAAAACGTCGCAACTATATTAAAACTGGTTCAACGTGTTAAATCTGAGTGCGATAATAAAGATATCTGGCTTTGGACTGGGTATAAGCTTGATGAGTTAACAACTGAACAACAAGCGGTTATTCCTTATATTGATGTGTTAATTGATGGAAAATTTGTACAAGAACTTGCTGATCCTCGTCTATTGTGGCGAGGGAGCAGCAATCAAATTATCCATCGTTTTAAATAAGAATTATGAGCTAACTACTGGGATTTATGTAAATTTAGAAGATAAGAAATAGCTTCTCGGTAGTTAATTTCAAGATTTTCGCTACTTGATGAAGTGATATGCAAATCAGCAATTTTGCCATTATGAATCCCATAAACCCAACCATGTAAATTAACTTTTTGACCTCGTTGCCATGCAGATTGAATAATTGTAGAGTGTCCAAGATTGTATACTTGTTCAATTACATTAAGTTCACATAAAACATCCAAACGGATATCGGGAGGAAATTCCCCTAGAAGTGAGCTGTTTCGAAACCAAAGATCACGAATATGCAGTAACCAGTTATTAATTAGCCCTAAATCAGGATTTTCAACCGCATCACGAATTCCACCACAACCTAAATGACCACAAACAATGATATCTTCAATTTTAAGTACATCCACAGCATATTGAACAACTGATAAACAGTTTAAATCAGTGTGTATTACAAGATTACCAACATTACGATGCACAAATAACTCACCAGGCTTTAACTTAATGAGTTTCTCTGCTGACACACGACTGTCTGAACAGCCGATCCATAAAAATTTAGGATTTTGTTCAACTGCAAGGTGTTTAAAAAATTCAGGATCTTCTTGCTCTATTTTTTCTGACCATTCGTGGTTAAAACGGATTAAATCATTTACATCAAACATAATTAATATTTTCCAATATATTTCATTATTATTTTTTTATTTTAAGTTATTCAATATGCTGAATCTTACTTTTCATTATTAATTTACGCCACAAAGGAGTTGTTAATAGTTTGGCTTTAACAATTTTACTATAAAGCTTGAAGCGCAATGGTATTGTACGTTGATAATAACATTTATTAGGTTTTGGATGGCCACTATTTAATATTTTACTTAAAATTTCAGCGCTATCCAAAGCATAGCTAATACCCTCTAACGAACTTGCACTAATAAAACCAGCTGCTTCACCAATTAAAAAAATATTTTCATTGCCAGTATAAAAATCACGTAGCCGATTTGGATAAACCACTAAACATTTTTCTGTTTTGAGAGGTTTACCAAAAATAAATCCTTGTGTAGTTAATTTTTCTTTTAATTGGTCAAAATTTTCATTCGCTACTTTTTTAGGAAAAGCACCGCCAAAAATAAAATAACCATTTTTTGAAATACTCCAAGAGTAGCAATTGGTTAATTCATTGTCGAATATACAAGAATTAAATGGCGTTGGATGTTGCTCTGTAAACCATTGTTGTATCGCTACATATTGTCTTATCGTATGCTGAGGATATCGCATTCGTCTAACCAGAGAATTGGCACCGTCAGCACCGACTACATATTGGGCAGTGGCGTTGTGTTCAATTTTATTTTCATCAAGATAAGTGATCTGATAACCATCAATAATACGCCTTACTTCTTTACAGAGTGTATTATGAAGAACGGTTACATTTGATGGTATTAGTGACTTTAGCCACAGATCAAATTTGTGCCGATCAAAACTTACATAACTCCGCTGATAATTGCGAACAAGTTTGGTTTGTAAGTCATAAGTTCTGACATTAAAAATTTGAGGATCAGTTAAAATATCAGCCGGTAAGTTTATATTTTGCCTAGCAAAGGCTTTTTGAGCATCATCTGCTAATAGCCCGCCACAAGGTTTATGAAATCCTTCATTTTCCGTTTTATGCTTTGTATCTAATGCAATGACTTTGAATGAAGGACTCAGTAAACGGGCTAGCGTACTGCCAGCTGGTCCAAGGCCTATAATTGCTATATCGTAATCCATATTATTGTATAGTTTGTTTTATCATATTTAAAAAACCGTTTATGTTAGCAAATTAAATTATGTGTGACTATTAAAGATGAGAGTTTATCTATGCCAGTTAACTTGTAAAAAAGTTTCCGGTAACTATATGTTTCAGTATAAAATTAGATGTAATTGTTCTTTTTTAATGAATTTATTTTTTTAATCTGCCACTGTTTTTAAAAACGCTTCATTTAATTCATTAAATGGTAGAGTGCGGCTAATTATTATTAATCTGGATATTCTTTCTGATGAGTTTTGCCAAGGTGAGCCATAGTCAAATCCTACAACTTTATGTACACCTTGAACAATTAATCTTTGATCATTATCTTTAATAGCTAAAACACCTTTATAGCGTAACATGTCGTTACCATATTGTTTGACGAGACTTTCCATAAATGCACCGATTTTTTTTAGATCAAGTTCACCCGCTTCAAAAAGATATGAACAAACGTTGTCATCCGATGACGTCACTTGTTTTTGTAGTGGCAATGGTTTAAAGTCTGCTTCAAATTTTTGGGTCGGATTGATAACAAAAAATCCTTTATTTATTGTTAATTCATCACTGAGATCGAAGGCATGTATATCAAGCCATTGCGATTTGGGGATCTGACCTTTTACAGCTTCAAATATAATCGCTTTATGATTAATTTTATGGATTCGATTAATTACCTCTGCTTTTTTTTCGTTATTGATACAGTCAGTTTTAGTTAAAATAATACGATCAGCAAAACCAATCTGTGATAGGGCAACGCGATGTTCATTAAGATGTTTTAAAATATGTTGAGCATCTACAAGAGTAATAATTGCATCAAGTTGAATTGTTTCACGAATTAAATCATCAATAAAAAAGATTTGAATAATAGGGGCAGGATCGGCAAGACCGGTTGTTTCGATAATGATTCGATCAAATTGTAATTCACCAGCTGAGCGTTTTTCATGTAATTTGTGTAATGCTTCAGTAAGTTCCCCTTGCACCGTACAACAAATACAGCCATTAGTCATTTCGACGATTTGAATTTCGCTATTAACATTTAGTAAATTGCTATCAATATTTACAGGGCCAAATTCATTTTCGATAATAATTACTTTCTCGTTATGGTTATGTGTTAGTAAGTAATTAATGAGTGTGGTTTTACCTGAACCAAGAAATCCTGTTAATAAAGTGACTGGCAATAATGAAGATGGAATAGATTTTGTCATTTATACCCCATTAATTGTTAGCAACACTTAAACCCACCTTTACCACTATATTTCGCCTCTTGGCGCTCTTTAAAAAACTCTTCATAAGTCATGGGCGTTTGCTCTGGATGAGTGAGCTTCATATGCTGAACATAATTATCATAATCAGGGATGCCAACCATTAATTTAGCGGCTTGACCAAGATATTTTCCTGCTTTGGCAAGTGAATCAAACATATTTTTCTCTCGACTGAATATTATCGTATTGAAATAAGGGCACCTTGCGGTCTATGTTATATAACCCAAATTATATGTGAAAATAGTATATTCACTATAAGGCGCTAATTTGTTTGAGTCAATCATTGATTAATCGTAATTATTTACTAGATTCAAAATGAGATAAAATTTTGAACTTATTGATTTTTAGTTGTTTTTAGTGAATTCAAAAAAGTAATATTTTCAATTTTTTAATGAAATTCATTTAATTATTAGTAAATAACTTCTATAATAATCGCCAATTTGTCACGCATAAGAGTTAATAATGGAAAAGTTTCACGTAACAGGTCCAACATCGCTAAATGGCGAAGTGGTTATTTCTGGCGCAAAAAATGCTGCGCTACCTATTTTATTTTCTGCAATTTTGGCAGAAAAACCAGTAGAACTTCGAAATGTTCCTAAGTTAAAAGATATCGATACAACTTTGGAATTGCTAGGCCAGCTAGGTGTAAAATATGAACGAAATGATTCTATTCACCTTGATACAAGTTACCTTAATAACTATTGTGCACCTTATGAACTGGTGAAAACTATGCGTGCTTCAATTTGGGCTTTAGGTCCTCTTGTTGCTCGTTTTGGACAAGGACAAGTTTCATTACCTGGCGGTTGTGCTATTGGTGCAAGGCCTGTTGATCTTCATATTAGTGGTCTTGAACAACTTGGTGCGACAATCACACTTGATGAAGGCTATGTTAAAGCATCAGTCAATGGAAAACTAAAAGGCACTCATATTGTTATGGATAAAGTGAGTGTTGGCGCGACCGTTACGATTATGTCAGCCGCCACTTTAGCCGAAGGAAAAACGATAATCGAAAATGCGGCCTGTGAACCTGAAATTGTTGATACCGCTAAATTCTTAAATATGCTAGGTGCCAAAATTACTGGTGCAGGTACAATACGTATTGAGATTGAAGGAGTTGAACGTTTAGGCGGTGGTGTACATGAGATTGTTTCTGATCGTATTGAAACAGGAACTTTTTTAGTTGCGGCGGCTATATCTAAAAGTAAAATTATTTGCCGTAAAACCGATCCAACCCTACTTGATGCAGTGCTTTCTAAATTGAAGGAAGCTGGTGCAAAGATTGAGGTAGGTGAAGATTGGATTTGTTTAGATATGCAAGGAAAAAGGGCGAAAGCTGTTAACATTCATACTGCTCCGCATCCAGGTTTTCCTACTGATATGCAAGCACAATTCTCATTGCTAAATATGGTTGCTGAAGGTACAGGAATCATTAAAGAAACTATTTTCGAAAATCGATTTATGCATGTTCCTGAGCTAATTCGCATGGGTGCAAAAGCAGAAATTGAAGGTAATACCTTAATTACCCATGGTGTTGAAACATTGAGTGGCACACAAGTGATGGCGACGGATTTACGGGCGTCAGCAAGTTTAGTTTTGGCTGGTTGTATTGCTGAAGGTTTAACTACTGTTGATCGTATTTACCATATAGATCGAGGCTATGACAATATTGAAGCAAAATTAAGAAAATTAGGCGCCAATATTGAAAGGGTGAAATAATTCATTTTCGCTAAAAAATTAGTAAGTTTTTTGTTCAAAAGGAACGTAATGATGATAAAACAAGCATTGGTTTTTCTATCAAATGGTTGTGAAGAAACAGAAGCGGTAACCACAATAGATTTATTAACCCGAGCTGATATTAAAGTTACTACCGCTAGTATCTCAAGTACTCGTGAAATTGAATGTTCTCGAGGAGTAACTATTTTGGCTAAAAAAATGCTTTCGGATGTTCAATACATTGATTTTGATGTTGTAGTTTTACCTGGAGGTGTTAAAGGTGCTGAAAATTTTCGAGATTGTCCATTGTTGATCGAAAAATTGAAACAAACACACCAGAGTGGCGGTATTGTTGCTGCAATCTGTGCTTCTCCTGCTATGGTTTTACAACATCATAGTTTATTTCCACACGCATATATGACCGGTTATCCAACCACTAAAGAGGCGTTTAAAAATTGGAAGTCCGATAGGGTTTATTTTGATGAGTCGTATAAAGTTATTACTAGCCAAGGTCCCGCAACGTCTATTGATTTTGCTTTAAAAATTATTGCTGTGTTGTTAGGTGAAATGAAAGCAGCGGAGATCGCTCGGCAGCTAGTTCTTCCATTGGGGATTGAATCCTATCAATAAATAGGCACTAAATGTCAAATTCACATTTGTATGAAAAATTAGTTAAAAGAGCAACGCTAGGTGCTGTTTCAATCTCTATTTCATTAATTATAATTAAATTTATTACTTGCTGGTTTACCGGTTCAATAAGTTTATTTGCCTCATTATTAGATTCAAGTATCGATTTACTTGCTTCTGGTGTTAACTTTTTTTTAGTTCGTTATGCACTAAAACCCGCAGATGCTGATCATACCTTTGGTCATGGCAAGGCAGAATCTTTGGCAGCATTATTACAAAGCGCGTTTATTATTGGTTCTGCAATAATTTTGTTACTTTCTAGTATTCGCTCTTTTATTTATCCGAATGAACTACAGGAACCTTTATTGGGGATTATTGTCTCAACTGTTTGTGCTGTAGTAACATGCATTCTTGTTTTATATCAAAGATATGTTGTAAAAATCACTAAAAGTAATGCTATTCAAGCCGATATGTTGCATTATTCTTCCGACATGTTGTTGAATATTGCTGTTATAATTGCACTTTGTTTAAGTTGGTATGGCATTACTTATGCTGATGCGGCCTTTGCATTTTTTATTGCTTTGTATATTTGTTATAATGCTTATCACATTGCACACAATGCAATTAAAGACCTATTAGATCACGCTTTACCAGATAGTGATAATTTGCGAATAGCTGAAATTGTTGCTTCATATCCAGATGTTAGAGGTTTTCATGATCTAAAGACCCGCCAAGCAGGCCCTCTCAAATTTATTCAATTGCATCTTGAATTAGATGATGATATGCCTTTAATCACTGCTCATGCCATTGCTGATGCTATTGAAAAACATATTTCTAAGGAATTTTCTCCTGCAACAGTAATTATTCATCAAGATCCGATTTCTGTTGTACCTATCGAAATGATGAAGTAGAAAAATTAATCAAAAATAGCCTTTATCTTCTATTGTTAGATATCTGTTAAGACTCTATAATAACTAAAAGTTAATAATTTGGAGTTATTTTAAATGATAAAAAAAATAGGTATTTTAACAAGTGGTGGCGATGCTCCAGGAATGAATGCTGCTATTCGAGGAGTAGTGAGAACAGCATTATCAGAAGGGTTGGATATTTTTGGTGTTTATGATGGTTATATGGGACTTTGCGAAGATCGCATTGTTCAATTAAAGCGTTCAAGTGTATCTGATATTATTACTCGTGGTGGTACATTTCTTGGATCGGCTAGATTTCCAGAATTTAAAGATAAAGCTGTAAGACAAAAAGCCATTGCTAATCTAAAAAAACATCAAATTGATGCTTTAGTCGTTATTGGTGGTGATGGTTCATATATGGGTGCAATGCGATTAACTGAAGAAGGTTTTCCATGTATTGGTTTACCAGGAACCATTGATAATGATATTCGTGGTACTGATTATACTATAGGTTATTTTACTGCGCTTAGTACTGCTGTTGAAGCAATCGATAGATTACGTGATACTTGTTCTTCACATAACCGAATTTCAGTCATTGAAATAATGGGGCGAGATTGTGGTGATTTAACCTTAAATGCAGCAGTTGCTGGTGGTTGTGAATTTATGATTATTCCAGAGGTTTCTTATACGAAGGAAGATCTAATCGAAGAAATTAAGCTAGGTTTTGCAAAAGGTAAAAAACATGCAATTGTGACTGTTACAGAACATATGTGTGATGTAAATCAACTTGCAGTAGACATTGAAGCTGCTGTTCATCACGAAACTCGTGCCACAGTATTAGGGCACGTTCAACGTGGCGGTTCTCCTGTCCCTTATGATCGTATTTTGGGATCTCGTATGGGTGCTTATGCAGTTGAATTACTGCAACAAGGCTATGCAGGTAGAAGCGTTGGCGTACAAAATGGTAAATTAGTACATCATGATATTATAGATGCTATCAATAATATGAAGCGTCCATTTGATATGGATCTATACAATACAGCCAAACGATTATTTTAAATGTTTAAGCATAATTAGTATTAGATAAATATCTGATTGTTTTATTAATAGGTAAACTGTTGAAAATGATATTTTAAACAGTTTACCTATTTGTTTATCTGCTAACTCCTTTAAAATTAGTCGATATGGAATTAGGCTTCTTTTAATAATAAAAGAGTTTTTATTAATCAAGTATGGATGTGAATCACAGTAAACTAATTACAATGTTATATTGGTAATTTTATGACACTATATTTTTTAGAAGATAATGATCGTTTTTATGCTTGTGATGCTAATAATAAAGAAATAGCTAAAATGACCTTTACAAGGATAGGAAAAGATAAAGCTACTATCAATCATACTTACGTTGATCCTGTGTATCGAGGTCAAGGTGTAGCTGATAATTTATTAAACCTTGTGTTAAAACAATTAAAGCAAGAAGAACGTGAAATTATCCCTATTTGTTCGTTTGCTATTAAGAAATTGGCTAGAAAACACTAGATTTAGAAATGATTTATAATAAATTTAGATCTTATCTTTTTTTTTGTTTGGATATTTATTTTTGTAAATTGTAGTTCTAATTATATGAAAATGTTGTAATATAAACCAATTATTTCATCATTTACAATATCCAAAATGGTAATAGAAAAACCGGAAAAAATTCATTCTATACATGTATTACGTGGTGTTGCAATTATAATGATTGTTTTTAGCCACTGTTTAGGTGTATTTAAAAATACTCATTTAATTGCTAATAGTTATTTATTTTCTTTTTTAAATTTATTTTGCTTTAATTTTACCACTTTTTTTGTTTTAATTGCTGGTTTTTTATTTCAACATCTAACTTATAAATTTGATACTAAAACTTATTATTTATCAAAATTTAAGACTGTCGTGTGTCCTTATATTTCGGTATCTATTTTTTGTTTTATTTTTTTCCATTATCAGTATTTATCTAATTTACCGTGGTATTCATTGACTGAATCTAGTGTTATTAGCTCAATAATTAGGATGATGTTAACAGGAACACAACTGTTACCATTGTGGTTTATGCCGATGATTATCATTATTTATTTAATGGCTCCTTTATTATATTTTTGGTCGAAAAGGAGTTTGATTGTAGCTGGTCTGATCTCTATGTTTTGGGTTGTAATGTTCACTAAACCTGATTTTACTAAACCGATTTTAAATTTGTTGCATTATGGTCCAGTTTATATAATTGGCATGATGATAAAACAAAATTATCAAACCATTATCAAAATAGTCAAAGATAATTTATTCTTAGTCATATTTCTTTTTGGTTTATGTCTTTTCATTCCATTTGCTTATCGCTATATGAGTCATTTAGGTGTAGAAAAACTTTATTATGATACATTACAAAAAATCATTTTATTTATATTAGCGCTTTATTTTTTAGATGGACTGAATCATAAAACGAATGAGGGGAGATTATATAAATTCTTTTCTTATATGGCAAATATTAGTTTTCCTATCTATTTTATTCATGAAATTATTGTTTTAGAAATCGAACAGCTACTGTATATTTCTCCTCTAGGTTATGTAATCAAAACCGACAATGGTTGGTTAGCATCCTTAGGAGCACTAATCTTTTTAGTGTCTACTTTAATTGCAAGTGTCATTATTGCTAATATAATAACGCTGATTTTTAAAAATAAAGCAAAATATCTTATTGGTGGAATTCGTTAGATAATATCATTTATTATTTGACTGGGTATTATTTAAAATATTTTTATTTGAGTTTTGTATTTAGGATATAGTTTAAAATAACACATTGTTTTTTTATATAAAAGAATTTTTGATTTGTTTACATAAGATGTATTAAATAATTCGATTTGAACAAATAAGATGCAAACGAGAATAAAATTAAAATTAATACTTGCACAAAAATTTTAAGCCCCTATAATGCGCATCCACTGACACGCAGTCAGCGACAAGCAGGCGGAAAGTTGGTGGTAAAGTGAGATCAAAAAAATTTAAAAAAGATCTTGACGAATAAAAAGGTGTAGCGTAGTATACGCAACCCTTGAGACAGAGAACTAAGTCAACGAAAAGTTGATGAGGAATATAAGCTGTCAGCTCTTTAAAAAGAAGAAACAGACAATCTGTGTGGGCACTTGCGAGACAAAAGATTAAAGTCTACGGACTAAAAAATTAAGTCTTGATAAGTGACACTGAAGATTCATTTGAATATGTCAGAGACAGTTATTGAGCATCAAACTTTAAATTGAAGAGTTTGATCATGGCTCAGATTGAACGCTGGCGGCAGGCTTAACACATGCAAGTCGAACGGTAACATGAGTGCTTGCACTTGATGACGAGTGGCGGACGGGTGAGTAAGGTATGGGGATCTGCCGAATGGAGGGGGACAACAGTTGGAAACGACTGCTAATACCGCATAAAGTTGAGAGACCAAAGCGTGGGACCTACGGGCCATGCGCCATTTGATGAACCCATATGGGATTAGCTAGTTGGTGGGGTAAAGGCTCACCAAGGCGACGATCTCTAGCTGGTCTGAGAGGATGACCAGCCACACTGGAACTGAGACACGGTCCAGACTCCTACGGGAGGCAGCAGTGGGGAATATTGCACAATGGGGGGAACCCTGATGCAGCCATGCCGCGTGTATGAAGAAGGCCTTCGGGTTGTAAAGTACTTTCGGTGATGAGGAAGGTGATGTATCTAACAGGTGCATTAATTGACGTTAATCACAGAAGAAGCACCGGCTAACTCCGTGCCAGCAGCCGCGGTAATACGGAGGGTGCGAGCGTTAATCGGAATGACTGGGCGTAAAGGGCATGTAGGCGGATAATTAAGTTAGGTGTGAAAGCCCTGGGCTCAACCTAGGAATTGCACTTAAAACTGGTTAACTAGAGTATTGTAGAGGAAGGTAGAATTCCACGTGTAGCGGTGAAATGCGTAGAGATGTGGAGGAATACCGGTGGCGAAGGC
>NZ_LZHQ01000022.1 GCF_001690655.1 Gilliamella sp. Occ3-1 | reverse complement strand
AAATGCTTTAATCGTATCAGAAAGCTCGGCTATAAATGGAATCATAAACGGGTGTATCGGGTGTATTGTGAGTTGAAACTTAATCTCAGGGTAAAGCGTAAAAAACGTATCCCCCCACGAACTCCAGAAAAGCTATTGGCTCCTAATAAACAAGGTGAATGTTGGTCAATGGATTTTATGAGTGACAGTAGCCGTAATCAACGTCGCTTTAGGACATTCAATGTCATTGATGACTTTAATCGTGAGGCGTTAGGGATTGATATTGCAATAAGCTTACCAGCAGGAAGGATTACCCGTTACTTAGATAAACTGGCCGAATATAATGGGTATCCATTAAAAATACGAGTCGATAATGGACCAGAATTCACCGGAAACACGTTTACTAATTGGGCAAAAACACATGGTATAACTATAGATTACATCAAACCCGGTAGCCCTTATCAAAATGATTACATTGAACGATTTAATCGGACTTATCGAACTGAAGTGTTAGATTTATATCTTTTTAACAACCTAGCGCAAGCAAGGAGAATAACCGAAGAATGGTTAACGATTTATAACACCGAAAGGCCTCATGAAGCACTAAATAATATGACGCCGATCGAATATAAAACATTAAAACAGGCAGCTTAATTTTCTACGTGAGTTGTGTATTAAGTTTGGGGTATTTACATATCAGATCCAAAAGTCCCTCGTACAGGTGGTGTGATTATTTGTCGTGCTGAGAATAAAGAGCAAGCGTTAGCAATATTGTAAAAAGATCCATTCTATATTCAGCAAATTGGCAAGTATGACATTATTGAGTTTGTGCCATCGAAATATGCCGATGGGTTTGAAGAATTTATTTAAAAGTTAACTTCAAATATTTAAAGTTTATCATTCATTTTTGTGATATTTATCGCATTTCGGTAAATATCACAAAAAGCTGCACATTTCACTAATAACCTTTCCTACCCAAATATACTTATATTTTTCCTGATCAATACGGAAAAAGTTGGTTAGTAATTCTATTTTTTTCCTTTTATACTAAATTTGAATTATCAATAAACACAGGTACTTAATTATGAAAAATAGAGGATTACCAAAAGATTTTTTGTGGGGTGGTGCTGTTGCTGCTCACCAATTAGAAGGTGCTTGGCAAGTTGGTGGAAAAGGAATAAGTGTCGCTGATGTGATGACTGTTGGTTCACCAAAAAGTTATCGTAAAATTACTGAAGGTATTATTGACGGTGAATATTACCCTAATCATGAAGCTATTGATTTTTATAATTATTATAAAGATGATATTAAGTTATTTGCTGAAATGGGTTTTAAATGTTTTCGTACGTCTATTGCTTGGACTCGTATCTTTCCAAAAGGTGATGAACTTGCACCAAATGAAGATGGGTTAAAATTTTATGATGATCTTTTTGATGAATGCTTAAAATACAATATTGAGCCAGTTGTTACACTTTCTCATTTTGAATTACCTTATTACCTTGTTACTGAGTATGGTGGATTCCGTAATCGTAAATTAATTGATTTTTTTGTTCGTTTTGCAGAGGTATGTTTTGATCGTTATAAGAATAAAGTCAAATATTGGATGACTTTTAACGAAATCAATAATCAAGCTAACTTTAATGAAGATTTTGCACCGTTTACTAACTCAGGTATTTTCTATAAACCAAGCGACGATCGCGAGCAGATTATGTATCAAGCTGCACATTATGAATTAGTTGCTAGTGCTAAAGCGGTACAAATTGGTCATGCTATTAATCCTGATTTTGAAATAGGCTGTATGTTGGCGATGATTCCTATCTATCCAGAGACTTGTAAACCAGGTGATATTCTAATGGCACAAAAGGCGATGGAGCGTAAATATTTTTTTGGTGATGTTCATGTCCATGGTCAGTATCCAAACCATATTAAAAATTATTGGCAACGTAAAGATTTTAAACTTGATATCACCGATCAAGATCTTGAGATCTTGAAAAATGGAACAGTTGATTACATTGGCTTTAGCTATTACATGTCTAATGCAATTAGGAAAAAAGAAGATAATGAAAGCTATGAATATAATGAAAAAACCGATCTGATCGGCAATCAATATGTTAAAAAATCAGATTGGGGTTGGCAAATCGATCCTGAGGGACTTCGTTATACACTTAATTGGTTAACTGATATGTATCGTTTACCGCTTTTCATAGTTGAAAATGGTTTTGGCGCCTACGATAAAGTCGAAGCTGATGGTAGCGTGCACGATGCTTACCGTATTGATTATCTGCGTGAACATATTAAACAAATGAAACTTGCTGTTGAAGAAGATGGTGTTGATTTGATGGGATACACTCCTTGGGGATGTATTGATCTTGTTTCAGCAGGGACAGGTGAAATGGAAAAACGTTATGGATTTATCTATGTTGATAAAGATAACGAAGGTAACGGTTCACTAAAACGTAGCCGCAAAGCCTCATTCGCATGGTTTAAAAGAGTGATTGACTCTAATGGCGAAGTCTTATAAAGCATAACTATTTTTAGGGGAATTTATGAAAAAAGCATTAATCATTTGTGCAGCAGGTATGTCATCATCATTAATGGCTAAAAAAGTAACAGAATATTTTGCTAGCAAAGATAAAACAATTTTGGTTGATGCAGTCTCGGCAAGCGAAGGCGGAAATATGATTCAAAATAGTGATTTTTCACTCTTTTTAATTAGCCCGCAAACTATGATGATGCTTGATAAATTTAAAAAATTGGGGGAAGAAGTCGGTAAGCCTGTTGTGAGTATTCCTTTTCAGGCTTATATACCCGTTCAATCAGGCATTGAACAATTGGCTAAGTTGGTAGAGGAGAATATAAACTAATTTAAATCAATATATATCGGCTTTAGCGATATATGATTTGGCGTTGTGAATAGATTATTTAAAAAATAGCAGCGCCTTACTATCTTACGTTGGTGTGTGGTGTACTTATGTGATAGTTAAAAGTATTCACTATATTATTAATAATATGGTTTTAGTTGACACAGGTATGGATGATAGTGATTAAAAATAAACAGCGTGACCTTATTAGTTTATTAGTTCGTTCTAAAGATATATTCAAAAGTAGTGCATTACTAGCAAATGAGTTAGCATTATCAGATCGTACTGTTCGCACTTATCTTAATGATTTTAAATCGTTAATTGAAAGTCACGGTGGATCTATTATTAGTAAACAAGGTTATGGTTACAAATTACAAATTAAAGATAGAACAGCTTTCAATTTATTTTTAATTGAGCATCATTTATTAGATCGCAATGTAGAACAAGCAAATTGTCGAGAAGTATGTCGGAGAAAACACCATATTCTTAATTTATTATTATTAGAAAGCCAAAAAATCGATATAGAAGCATTAGCTGAACAATTATTTATTAGTTCTTCTCAACTAAATAAAGATATTTTAGAAATCAAACACCAACTCCAACCTTATGGGCTTACTATTAAAAAAAGTCAATCTCTGTTTTATGTTGAAGGTGAGGAAAAAGCAAAACGACATTTTATTTTGAGCTATTTTTTTCATGAAGAATCGATTAATTTTCTGCAGCATCTAACTTATTTAAACAAGTTCAATGATGTAATTGGCTTAGATACGTTAACCATTATTATTTTAGATGAGTGTCGTGAGGCAAAAATAAAATTATCTGATGTAATGATACAAAATATCGTCTTGCATTTATCATTAAGCATTAAACGGTTACAGTTAGGACTTTCTATCCAAAATCTTGATATGCCACAATCGACTAAAAAGAAATTGGAATATCAAGTCGCTAAAAAAATCATCAATAGAGTAGAAAAAGTGATTGGTTTTTGTTTTCCTAAAGAAGAACAAATGTATTTAACATTGCATTTGATTAGTAAATCAAATTTTATTCAGAATGATTTTAACTCCGAGCTGTATTTATCTTTGACTAATTTATTATTTAGAATCCAGCAAGAAACTGGATATTTATTTTTAAACGATAAGCAATTGAAAAACGGAATTATTCAGCACCTAAAACCGATGATTGTCCGCTTAGAACAGCATATAAAATTGAAAAACCCATTGCTTGATGAAATTAAAACAAACTCTCCAGAATTGTTTGAGTTAGTTAAAATATACCTTAACCGGCTTCCTGAACTTAAAAAATTTACGATTCCTGATGATGAATGGGGTTATTTGACTTTGCACTTTTTAGCTTCGATAGAAAAGTTAAAAAATGAACAAAAGGCTAAAGTGTTAATTATTTGTGCAACTGGGCAGGGTAGTGCTCAACTACTAAAAAATCGCGTTGAATGCGAGTTTAATGAAAGAATCAAAATCGTTGCAACACAAGGCTATTATGAAATTGAACCCAAAGTATTGGATAAGGTTGATTTTATTATCTCGTCAGTTGATCTATCATCAAAAGTATTTAAAGTCCCTGTTTTTCACGTCTCTGTATTTTTTACTGAAGATGATATACAAAAAATTCGTCGTCATTTATCGTCACCAATTATGCTTATCTCGGCACATATAGAGCCAATATCAATGTTCGCATCAGATCATCTTAGTAATGTTGGACAAATGGTAGATGAACTATCCGCTGATTATTTCTACCAATGCAGAGGTACCCAAAGTAAAGAACAAGTTTTAGATGGTTTGCTTGATCTTTTAGTACTAAATGAAGATAACAATTATAAGCAAAAGATGATAGAGCAAATGGAGAATCGTATCATATTAGGTGATATTTTCTTTAGCCCAACTATCGTAGTGCCACATCCGGCAATGCCTGTGGGGAAATTGTCTAAAATTGGTATTGCTATTATTCCTAATGGATTATTTTGGGATCACAATTACCCCAAAATTCACTTTATCTTTATGATTTCACCATCTATTTATCAAAATTCGACTTTATCGATAATGACAAAAGCCATTATCAAATTGATTGACGATTTAGAAATGCAATCAAAACTATTGAAAGCACATAACTTTGACCAATTTAAGCGACTTTTTATCCAACTTATTGAAAAAGAGGTATAGCAATGAATAAAGAAATGAGCTCAGAGGATATTCAACTTATTGCTTTTAATATTATTTTGTATAGTGGTAATGCTAAAACTAAAATCCATGATGCTTTTAAGGCGATGAGACAAGCTGATTTTATTGGCGCAAATCAGCTTCTTGAAGAAGCGAATAAAGAAATCTTACAAGCACACCATTCCCAAACAGAACTACTACAAAATTATGCTAATGGTACCAAAATCACAATGGAAATTATTATGGTACATGCACAAGATCACTTAATGACAACCATGAACTTTCGAGAAATGGCAATTGAAATGTTACATCTATATGAAAAACATCATGAGTTAGAAATAAAACTAAAGAGCTAAATAAGGAGTAGCATAATGACAGAAAATCTAACAATGCATAAAAAAATCAGCCTAACTAATCTCTATTTTAATCGATTTTTAGTGATTCGCTATACCACTGCATTTTTTTTATTTTTGAATCTTTATTGGGCAACTTTTCTAATAGGTTCATTGTCAATAGTCGCTATTTTACCGCTTGCTCTTTTTGTTTTGGGCATACTTACCACATGGGAACAAATTAAGCTTTATCGTAATCATTGCAATAAATTGCCTTATGCAAGATTATTTTATCGTACTTTAGCAATAGTCTTTATGACACTCGTTATTACTTTCTACACTCCTTTGTTTCAATTTTTCTATCCATTCTTAAAACAGACGCAACAAACATTACATGTATTAGCGATATTACTGGTAGTGAGTTTAATTATTACGTTTTTAATGCTTAAAAAGCTAAATAATATTCAACATAATCGGGATCAGTATTTTAAAAGAATCCAAACTTACGAAGAATTTATTAATTAAAAGAGGACAATAAAATGAATACGGGATTTGTTATTTTGCAGAAATATCTGATGACGCCCATGGCTAAAATATCGCAATTCAAAATTGTTCGAGCCGTAATGGCTGCGGGAATGGCGTCTGTACCTTTTTCCATTGTAGGTTCCATGTTTTTAGTATTCAATACGTTGCCAATGACATTTACGGGATTGGAGGTTTTTTTTGAAAATACTTTTTTTAGAGTGAGTGATCTTTATATGATTGCTAACACGGCGACAATCGGTATTTTGGCTCTTTATTTTAACTTTGTTGTTGGTTATGAACTAACTAAAATCGAAGCAGAAGAAACAGGTCTTAAAGTTAATGCTCTTAACGGTGCGATGTTATCTGTTTTTGCCTTTTTCATGACTTTGCCTGAACTGATCATGCAAAATGGGGTTATTACCTTACTTAATGATCAAAATAATTTAGTCTTTAATGGGCTACGCTTACAACCCTTTATCTTTCGCTTGGGTACATCAGGTATATTTATTGCAATAGTTATGGCCATTGTGGCAACTAACCTCTATTTTTTATGTGTTAGACGAAATTGGGTTGTAAAAATGCCTGAAACAGTGCCATTAGGAGTTTCGCGATCTTTTACCGCACTGATCCCAACTTTTGTAATTGCCTTTTTTGTGATCATTGTTAATGGCATTTTAATCTATTTTGGTACTGATATTTTCAATATTATAGCCGTACCGTTTGCCTTTGTAACCAATCTTACCAAAAGCTGGTTGGGTATTATGGTTATCCTGTTTTTAATTCATGCACTATGGGTGGTTGGGATCCATGGTGCCAGTATTATTGGTGCATTTATTACCCCTATTATGTTAACTAATATGATTGAAAATACAGCGGGAGCACATATCCCTTTTGCTGGTGAATTTAATAATTCACTTGTGATTTTAGGGGGATCTGGTTCTACTTTATTAATGACATTTTTTATTGCGTTTTTTGCTAAGTCTAGCCAACTAAAAATCTTAGGGCGAGCATCTGCAGTACCTGCAATATTCAATATCAACGAACCAGTTATTTTTGGTATGCCGATTGTATACAATCCTTATTTAGCTCTCCCTTTTTTCTTAGCACCTATGGCTTGCGGAACATTAGGTTATTTGGCTATTAATACTGGTTTTATTCATCCAATCATCGCATTAATTCCATGGCCATCCCCAATGGGATTAGGGGCATTTATTAGTACTGGTGGTGATTATAAAGCGGCTATTGTTGCCATATTTTCGGCTATTTTAGCTTTGCTAATCTATATTCCTTTTGTCAAATTATATGACAATAAATTGTATAAAGATGAGCAAGGTAAGTCAGAAAATAAAATTCAAACAGCTTAATTTTTTATATAAGGGCGTATACATTTTATTAAAGATTACGCTCTTTTTTAGCTAAAATCATAAATATCAATTATGCTTATTTTCTCTGAGATTTAAGAAATCATTCCTACTAAATTCACTACTATTTTATACTTAAACGTAGTGTTTCCTGAAAGTTTTTAACAAAATTAGTTTTATTTAGACGGAGGATATTTTACGCTAATTATATTAAGAAATGTATCATTGTTGACACTTGTGGGTAATTCTGTAAAAACGTTTTACACCAAACAAGAGTATTGCTACTCCATTTAAGTGACAATTTAAGGAAAGGTATGCATAGTGTTCCTGAGCAATATTTACTCAATGTTTTTGTTTTCTATGTTATATTGATGGTTCCCCCTTAACATATTGTTGCATGATTTATTAATATGCTTTATGTATTTTGGTGTTAAGTGGGTACGATAAATAATACTTTAATTAGGAGGTGCAAAATGTTTTCTCTTAAACATAAATTGATAAAGTATTGCTACTTTATGGTATTTTTACTGATAAGCCAACAAGTACTTGCTGTCGAAAACGTAACACAAAAATTAACGGCTGCTGCAGTTGCTTCGCCTGATTATTATGGAGCAAAGGCAGCCGAAGAAGTGCTCGAAAAAGGCGGAAATGCAGCCGATGCTGCAGTGGCTACCGCATTTGCTCTTGCTGTTACTTATCCTGAAGCGGGTAATATTGGTGGGGGTGGTTTTATGACTCTTTGGATGGACAGTAAGCCTTATTTTATTGATTATCGTGAAGTTGCACCAAGTAAAGCTGATAAAGATATGTATCTTGATAATCATAAAAATGTGATTCCTAATTTGAGTTTATATTCTTACAAAGCATCGGGAGTGCCTGGAACTGTTGCTGGTATGTGGGCGGTTCATCAGCGTTTTGGTAAATTACCTTGGAAAGAGGTTATAGCACCAGCTATTCGATTTGCCAATGAAGGATTTATTGTAGACAAACAACTAGTTAAACGTTATCAAGAAGCACAAGAACTTGCGCCTGCTAATGGTCATTTTAAGCAATACTTTGGTTCAATGCAAGAAGGTAAAATATTTAAACAACTTGAGCTTGGTAAAGTTTTGGATCGTATTGCCCACCAAGGTAGCGATGGATTTTATAAAGGTGAAACGGCTAAATTAATTGCACAACAGATGGAGAAAAATGAAGGTTTAATTACTGAAAATGATTTAGCAAATTATAAGGTTAAATGGCGAGATCCTTTAATTGCTAACTGGCATGATATGCAGATTGTTACTGCTCCACCGCCAAGCTCAGGAGGTGTTGGTTTAATTCAATTATTATTAATGAAACAATATTTAGCGAATGATTTCAAAGGTGTAAAAGTAAATTCAGCACAATATATTCACTTGTTAGCAGAAATAGAAAAACGTGTTTTTGCTGATCGAGCCGAATATATGGGAGATCCTGATTTTATCTCTGTACCTGTCACTGAATTGATTGATACTAATTATTTAGCGCAGAGAGCGAAACAAGTTAATCCAAAAGCGATTTCTATTACTGAAAAAGTTAAACCAGGTTTAGATAATAATCGTGAAAAGTTACAGACTACACATTTTTCGATTGTAGATAAATGGGGCAATGCCGCATCGAATACTTATACACTTAATGGTTGGTTTGGCTCTGCTGTTGTAATAGAAGGCACTGGTATCATTCTAAATAATGAAATGGATGATTTTAGTAGTAAACCCGGTGTTGCTAATCAATTTGGTGTCGTGAGCAAAGATGCTAATGCAATAGAACCAAATAAACGTCCTTTATCTTCTATGACACCAAGTATTTTTATTAAAGATAACGAAGTTGCAATGGTCATTGGTACACCAGGCGGTTCAAGGATTTTCACTTCAATCTTTCAAGTTGTGACAAATGTTTTTGATAATCATATGTCATTAAAAGCGGCAATGGATGCTCCGCGTTATCATCATCAACTATTACCAGCGAATCTTATCTTTATTGAGCGTTTTCAAAATAAAGTGCCAGAGAAGTTAAAAGATAAACTTAAACAGATGGGTTATCATTTTAAACAGCAAGATTTTAGCGGTGATATTCAAGCCATAAAAATTACGGATAATAAACCCGAAGCCGTATCAGATATTCGAGGTCGAGGTAAATCAATTATTGTGAAATAGATAATAAAAGACCCGCTATAATGACGGGTCTTTTTGTGTTTATTGTTGGATAATTATTCAGGAATAATATCAACAATAAGTTTAGCAAATGCTTCGCTGTGTACTTGGAAGAACACTTCATGTTCACCAGTAGTACGCAGTACGCCATTTGGTAAGCGAACTTCGCTTTTTGATACTTTAATACCACGAGCTTTAACAGCATCAGCGATATCACGAGTACCGATTGAACCAAATAATTTGCCTTCATCACCGGCTTTAGAAGTAATAGTTACTTTACCAAGTGCATTGATTTGAGCAACACGCTCTTCAGCTGCTTTCAATGTTTCTGCAAGCTTAGCTTCTAATTCAGCACGACGAGCTTCAAAGAATTCGATATTCTTTTTAGTTGCTGATACAGCTTTACCTTGTGGAATTAAAAAGTTACGTGCGTAACCTGCTTTAACATTAACTTGATCACCTAAGCTGCCTAAATTAGCAACTTTATCGAGTAGAATAATTTGCATTATATGTTCCCTCTGTTGCTAATTACTGATGATTATCAGTATATGGTAATAATGCCAAGTAACGAGCGCGTTTGATTGCGCGAGCTAATTGACGTTGATATTTTGCGCTAGTACCAGTGATACGGCTTGGTACGATTTTACCACTTTCTGTGATATAGCTTTTTAATAAAGAAACATCTTTATAATCAATTTCTTTAACGCCTTCTGCAGTAAAACGGCAGAATTTGCGACGACGGAAATAACGTGCCATTTGGCTATTCTCCTAATAGTTTAACTTGGTCAGCATGTAAAACAAGTTGGCTTGTTTGGTTGCGCTTAGTATGTGTGCTTATAAACCCACTAACTAAAACTTTGCTGCCTTTTTTTATGTAACTTAGCTCTTGTTGTCCACTAACAATCACAGGTATTATGCACCATGCTTGTCTTGTAAGTTCTGCTTCGATTTGTTTAGAAACGTGTTCTAAATAAAATTGACAATGCGAGATCCCACTTGGACTGATTTTTCGTATCGGAGTTTTTTTTACAATACCCGATAACATTAAACGATTATTCGTCGGAATCATCGTCCATATTTACTTCGTTAAAATCTTCTTCAGAACTACGACGTTCATCTTTGGCTTTTAACATAAGTGAAGCTTCAGTTACAGCGTGTTTTGTGCGCATAATTAAACTGCGAATTACTGCATCATTGAAACGGAAGCTATCTTCAAGTTCGTTAACAGCTTCTTGAGTTGCTTCAACATTCATTAACACGTAATGTGCTTTGTGCAGTTTTTCGATAGGATAGGCTAATTGACGACGACCCCAATCTTCTAAACGATGGATTTTACCACCATCAGTGGTTAACGTACCAGTATAACGTTCAATCATACTAGGTACTTGTTCACTCTGATCTGGGTGAACCATAAATACTATTTCGTAATGACGCATTATCGCTCCCTACGGATTAATCAGCTTTCTGTCGGGGCAACCGCAACCCATTGAAAGCAAGGAACATGAAAATAGGCGGTTGAAATCGACGGGGCATTATATATCAACTTATCATTTTTGACAAATGAATATACCAAGTTTAATTGCGGGTTTGTATCACTCTTTTTATAGAAAAATTTTTATTTTTATGTCAGCTTTTAATAGAGGATATTTGTAGTATATCACATTAAAAATAAAAAAACATAATAAAATCAATGCTTTACAAGATCATTTTTTACGCCCTATCTTGATTATTTTACAAAGCATCTAAATTAATTAAATAAAAAGTTTAAAAAAATTAATTAGTTTTCTAGTCTGCTTTTATAAATATAAAAATGCATTTTAAAATGTAACGATTTCTATACATTTTTGTTATCAAAATATGCTATGCTTATGAGTACCTATCATTTTTACTTATAGACGTATGTATAAAAGGAGTGTTTGATGGTTCAGGAAACTATTTTTAGCAAAATCATTCGAAAAGAAATCCCAGCTGATATTGTTTTTCAGGACGATAAGGTGACAGCATTTCGAGATATCTCTCCTCAAGCGCCGACACATATTCTAATTATTCCTAACAAACTTATCCCAACCGTTAATGATATTAAGGAAGAAGATGAAACCATCATTGGGCATATGATGGTTGTTGCTGCCAAAATTGCAAAACAAGAAGGTATTGATGAAAGTGGATATCGTTTAATCATGAATTGTAATAAAGATGCAGGGCAAGAAGTTTTTCATCTTCATATGCATTTATTAGGTGGTAAAAATCTTGGTAGATTAATAGGTTAATCATATATGAAACAGATCAAGCGTATATTTGTTACAAGTTCACTGGTTTTTGCTTTAACGGGGTGCCACCTTATTAGTAATACCCAAAAAGTTGAGGTGAAACCACCTGTAGATGTTACTCAGCCTGATGATACTGGTGTGATTGAAATGCCTCCTGAAATTGCTAAACAGACTGATTGGAATTCGGTATTATCACCATTTATCAAGAAATTAGTTAATGTGCCACTTTCAAATTCAGACAATAAACTTATTTTTATTAGTGATATTCAAAACCGGAGTGGTGATTATCTTGCAAATAATCAAATAGATGAAGCATTACATCAGTTAATGCATAAGCAAAATACGTTTACAGTAGTAGATAGACAGACAATAAGCCAAGCTAAACAATCATTGGGGATTTCAGCTGATGATAAGTTGGTATCACGAGGTAAGATGATTGGACTGGCTAAATCGATAAATGCTAGCTATGTTCTTTTCACCACAATATATAAAGTACCAAGTGCAAGCAATGATGTCGATCTGGCAATGGAATTAATTTCAACACAAAGTGGAGAAATCCTAACCAGATTTGCATCTAAAGATTTTCCTAAGCAGTCTGATATCAATAAGGAAACAAATAAAGTTATTGAGGACAACAAATAATGGGACCATTGTTGATTGATGTTGAAGGTTTAGCATTAACTGAAGAAGATAAAAAACTGTTGCAAAATCCGTTGATTGCAGGGGTGATTTTATTTAGTCGTAATTATCAAGATCAAACTCAATTGATGACATTGATAAAACAGATTCGAGCTGCCTCTTCACAGCGTTTATTAATTTCGGTCGATCATGAAGGAGGGCGTGTTCAGCGTTTTAGAGACGGTTTTACTTCTATACCTCCAGCGCAATCTTTTGCGGTTCTTAATGATCTTGAACAAGCTAAATCATTAGCTTTTGATGCCGGTTGGGTTCTGGCTATGGAACTTATTGCTTTTGATATCGATCTTAGCTATGCACCCGTTTTAGATTTAGGTCACGATTGTCTTGCTATCGGTACACGTTCTTTTCATCAAGATGTCAATGTTGCTTATCACGTTGCTTCCGCTATGATTGATGGTATGCATGCTGCAGGTATGAAAACTACGGGCAAACATTTTCCTGGGCATGGTCATGTGATTGCTGATTCACACAAGGAAACGCCTGTAGATTATCGCGAAAAGTCGCTTATCGAACTTGATATGCAAATTTTTGCCAAATTGATTGCGGATAAAAAACTTGATGCAATCATGCCTGCTCATGTTATCTATCCTGCTTTTAATAATAAACCTGCTAGCGGTTCGCCATATTGGCTTAAAACAGTGCTTCGTGAGCAATTACATTTTGATGGTGTAATCTTTTCTGATGATTTATCAATGGAAGGTGCTTCAATAATGGGTAATTATGCTGAGCGAGCCCAAACGGCATTATCAGCAGGTTGCGATCTGCTTTTAGCTTGTAATAATAGGCAAGGGACATTAGCTATTTTAGACCAATTAGCAGCATTAGATAAGATTAATTCCTTAACATTAGATAAAGCAAAATGTTTATTAACCAATACAAAAATCACCTATGTAGAATTAACAAAAAGTTCTGAGTGGCAATATCGTCGTGATAATTTATTAAAACTTAATGAAAAGTGGACAGAGTATGCAAGCAGCAATCATTGAAATGGATAATGACCAACTTCTGGTTACCTATAATCATGTAGCTAGAGCACTATTCGCTCAAAACGATTTAGTATTAAATCAACCCTTTAATTATCAAAAGGTCTTCAATCTTGATAATACAATAAATATAGATGGACAAGATGATACGATTATTGTGTTAGATTCTCAGCACGTTTTATTGCAAAAAGTGATGGAATCATCTAAAACAATATTTATTTTACAACCAATTGAGTATTTAAAAAAAAGGTTATCAAAAATAAAGGTTGTTGGTTCTCAAGCTTTTGATATTTTTGCCAGCCAAAGTTTAGTCATGCAAAAACTTATCGCTCAAGCTAAAGCATTCTCAATGCAAAGAGAACCATTGCTTATCTCTGGCGAAACTGGTACAGGTAAAGATTTACTTGCTAATGCTTGTCATCAATACAGTTCACGTGGCGATCAGGCTTTTCTAGCATTAAATTGTGCAGCTATGCCTGATGAGGTTGTTGAAAGTGAATTATACGGGCATGCAGCTGGTGCTTATCCTGGCGCTATTGAAGGTAAAAAAGGCTTTTTTGAACAAGCCAACGGTGGCTCAGTATTGCTTGATGGCATTGATGAAATGTCGTTTCAAATGCAAACTAAATTATTACGTTTTATCAATGATGGCTATTTCCGCCGTGTGGGTGATGATGATGAAGTTTATGTCGATGTTAGAATTATTTGTGCAACAAAGGTCGATTTAGCTGATTTGGTTGAACAAGGTAAATTTAGAAAAGATCTTTATTACCGACTTAACGTACTATCGCTTAATTTACCTTCTTTACAACAGCGTAAAGACGATATTCAATCACTTACGCATATTTTTGTAAATGAATATGCCAATAAACAAGGCATCATACCACCAACAATTGACGATAATGTTATTGATAATTTGACCCGTTACTCATGGCCAGGTAATGTAAGACAACTTAAAAACATACTTTATTCGGCATTAGCGCAATTGACCTCGCCTAGGTTAACGGTCAAAGACATTGTGTTACCGACTCCAATCACATCGCAATTATCGTGGGTCAACAATATTGAAAATAAAACTCTTGATGAAATAACCAAACAGTTTGAAAAAGAGATCTTATTAAAATTATATGATCAATACCCAAGCTCAAGAAAGCTGGCAAAAAGATTAGGTGTGTCGCATACAGCGATTGCGAATAAGTTGAGAGATTATGGGATAGGGCGGTGAGTTTGTTTAATAGCACTAAAAGAGTTTTAATAACAGGTGGAGCTGGATTTATTGGTTCTGCTGTCATTCGATATATTATCGAACATACTCAAGATCATGTCATTAATATTGATAAATTAACCTATGCTGCAAATTTAGACTCGCTAGCAATGGCTTCTAGCAGTGAAAGATATATTTTTAAACAAGTTGATATTTGTAATCGACAAGCATTGGATCTTGTATTTCAACAATATTACCCCGATGCAGTGATTCATTTAGCGGCTGAAAGCCATGTAGATAGTTCAATAACCAGTCCTATTGCTTTTATTGAAAGTAATATTATAGGAACTTTTACACTTTTAGAAGCTTCTCGAAATTATTGGAATAATTTGTCTGATGAGAATAGAGAGAAATTTCGTTTTATCCATGTATCAACTGATGAAGTTTATGGGGATCTAGGTAGTACGAAATCATTCTTTACTGAGGTAACACCGTATTCACCAAGTAGCCCTTATTCCGCTTCTAAAGCATCAAGTGATCATTTAGTTAAAGTATGGTATCGCACATATGGTTTACCAACTATTATAACACATAGTACCAATAATTATGGACCTTACCAGCATACTGAAAAACTGATTCCATCTGTAATTTTTAAGGCACTGACAGGCAAGCCCATATCCATTTATGGCAATGGTTTACAAATACGTGATTGGATATATGTAGAAGATAATGTCAAAGCTATATATTCTGTCTTAAAGAAAGGTAAAATTGGCGAGACTTATAATATTGGTGCAAATAGCGAATATACGAACTTAGATACAGTACAAATTATTTGCTCAATGATGGATGAACTTATTCCAAAACACCCAAATAGAATCAAACGATATCAAGATTTAATTCAATTTATATCTGATAGACCTGGCCATGATTATCGATATGCTATCGATTCATCGAAAATTCAAAAACAGTTAGGCTGGAAGCCACAAGAAAAGTTTGAAAGTGGATTGCGAAAAACTATTGAATGGTATTTAAATAATATAGAAACTCAAGGATAATTTATGTTACTTAATATATCAATTTTTGTGTCAGTCTATAATAATGTAGAAAAATATTTACGACGGGGTTTTGAATAGCGTGGTTATTTTAGCAATATAAGAATTAAATCTTATAATCCATTAATCAACAATATTACCAAAACTGCAAAATGATAGAGGCGATTTTTGTCCATTTTTTGTGAGCAATAGATGACGAAAGCATTCGGATATGATATATTCGAAAAATATTTATTATTAATTTACTAATTTGCAACATAATCTAATTATGTCATTCATAAATAATCCAATTCTATAAAATAGTTCTTAAATTATTTTTATTTGTTGTATTAATAAATAAGCATTATATAAGTTCAGCGTATCTAAGTCTTAATGTTACTTTGGTATAATAAAATATTTTAGCTATTTGATCTATCAAATAAAGTTAATTCCATGACTTAAATGAGGTTTTCAGTAGAATTAACCCAAAAAAGAGAACTCATTATGAGAGAACGACTCGCAGAAGAACGAATCATAAAAGCGATTAAATGTCATGGAACTGGTGATAAGTTTAGCTACCTAAATCGAGAATTGATGATTTCAACTGGTACAGTTTATACTAGGTTTAGTAAATATCTAGGGCTTGAAGTAAATTAGGTAAAACGATTAAAAGGATTTGAATTAGAAAATAACAAATTGAAACCCTCTTGCTGAATGAGTGCTGGAAATTGAAGCTACAAAGGACATATTTAGCAAAAATATAGTGATTATTGCTCAGCATCGGTGAATTGTAACTAATTGATAATTTTAAATTGTCAGAACGATGAAATTGTTATTTGTTTAAATTGAGTTGAAGGGTCTCTCATTTTCAACTTGAACCTAAACCAAAGTCAAATTACAGGCTAATAGTCCGTTTAAAAGAGCTTGCTAGTCAGTATCCTAGAAATGGTTATTTAATGTTACATGACTTATTAAAATCAGAAGGACTTGTTAAATTAAAAAAACAAACTTATTGGTTATTATTGGTAATAAAAAACCTAAGTTAAAACAAAAATAGAGACAAGATTCATCATCAAAGAGTGCCATTATTATTACCTTTAAGTGTAAATGGAATATGGTCCATGGATTTCGTTTCCGATTAACTTAACTCCCTAACCATCGTCGATTTAAAGTATTGAATGTTGGTAGATGATTTCTCGTGAGAATTTATAGGTTAACTGATTTTAATCAGTGGTCAACAAATTGCTAGATTTCTAAATCATTTGATAAAAATAAGGAGTAAACCTCAATTTTATTCAATCAGGAAAACCGATGCAAAATACGTTTGTTGAAAGTTTAAATAGCAAATTCCGAAATGGATATCTAAATCAGCATTGGTTTAGATGTTTAGCTGGAACGTGCTATAAAATTGATAAATGGCGTGAACACTATAACCACGTTCGCCCTCCATAGTGTATTAAATTATTTGTCGCTGGTTGAATATGCTAAACAAGTGGCTTAGTATAATTAGTCTCATTTAAGCAGTGGAACTGTCATTGGGGAAAGGTCATATTTATGTTAGAAAAAATAAAATTTTTAATAGATAAGCATGAAATAATTTCATTTGATATTTTTGATACACTATTGGTAAGAATCTATGCAAATCCTACTAATTTATTTTTGCATATGGAAAAATTATATAATATACAAGGCTTTTCTAAAGCAAGAATTGCGGCTGAATCCAATGCTAGAATGCACAGCCTTGAAGAAGAAGTAACATTAGATCAAATATATAAAGAACTTCCAGCCTATTTTCAACCTTTTAAAGATAAAGAGATAGAGTTGGAAATAGCTTGTTTAAAAGTAAATCATGAAATATACCAAGCCTATGAATATGCATTAAATAAAAACAAGAAGATAATTATAACTTCAGATATGTATTTGCCGAAGAATATATTAATAAATATATTACATAAAAATGGTTATGATAAATATAATCATTTTTACTTATCTTGTGATTTATTATTAACAAAACATAAAGGTACGCTTTACCAATTAATATTAAATGACTTAGAAATATCTAATTCCAATACTATTTTACATATAGGGGATAATTATTATTCTGATTACGAAAAGGCGGTAGAAAAAGGAATAGATGCTTATCATTATAAAAAAGCACTAAATCAGTTATTTGAAAGTAATATACGTACAAAGATGTATTATGAACAAAATCCTAATGATGTAGGTACTTCAATATTACTTGGACTGCTTGCGTACAATTACTTAAAATTACAAAAAAATTATTGGAAAGATTTTGGTTATAACTATGCAGGTCCATCAGTATTTTCTTATGTTTATTGGTTAAAAAAATCTTTTGAAAAAGACAATATAAATAATGCACTTTTTGTTGCAAGAGATGGCTTTTCGCTAAAAAAAGTATTCGATTTAATGAATCAAAATGAAATTAAATCAAGCTATATTTACGCACCTAGGGTTTTAAGTACATTGTTTTATTTGGATTTTCAGCAGAATAAATACATTGATCCTAATGAAAAGTTCTCCGCGGTTAAAAACATTTTATCGCATTATAAACATAGAGATAGTATTTTAGAATTAGAAACACCTGATATCACTAATACAGAGGAGGGGGTTGATTTTATTGAAAAGCATATTGATATTTATAAGCAATTGGCAGAGGAAGATGCAAAATCTTATAAAGATTATATAGAAAATTTAGAATTAAAAGAAAATGTTGCCATTATTGATACTTGTTCAATTAATTTATCATCACAAAGGTTGATTGAAAAAATAGTTGGTAAACAGCTTCACGGATATTATTTTTTATTGCAGGCTAATGAAAATAGGAATATTAATTTAACTGATTATATTTTAAGAGCTTACCGTGAAGATCCATTTTCATGGATAAAAGATTGGGATGTTATGGAGTTTTTTATGACATCACCTGAGCCTCCAATTAAAGATTTCAGAAATGGAAAACCTATCTACAAGAAACCAGATAAAAATGATAAAGTTAGAGCTAAAATTTATCCTATTCTTTCTGAAGGCATTATTGAATTTGCTCAAGATTTACTAACTTCTTTTCCAAATTATGATCCTTGTATAACATGGAAAAATATTTTTGATTGGATAAATATCTTTTGTACTGTTCCAACACCGCATGACAAAAAAAAGCTTTCTTGTATAAATCATGCATTTGATTTCAACCATGAGAAGTATGTTCCTATCTGTAAATATTGGTATAATTTTGAATATGAAGTTAATATCCATGTCAAAAATAAATGGAAAATTGGCAATAAAATAATTTTGAAAAAGTTTACTAAAAAAAATATATCTTTATATTCTTTTTTGGGAATACCTTTCTTAAAGATAAATAAAAAGAACAAAAATATAGATTATCATTTATTCAATATTATTCCTGTTTATAAAAGAAAGGAAAAGAAAATAAAAATGAAATATTACGCTTTTAATATACCTATTTTGACCATTAATAATAGATGATATCAATATTATAATTAAATGTTAGGGGAACATTGATTATGAAAAATAGTTATATAAATTTTGTTTTAACTGGCGACAATAATTATGTTGCTCCTCTTGGTGTTTGTATGACTTCTATTTTGCTTAACTTAGCGGACGATAGATGTGCTCGTTTTTTCGTATTTGTTGAAGGTTTTACAGATAATGATATGAAACGACTTGAAGATGTTAAAAAAGTTAGGCCATGTGAAGTTATATTTATTAACATGAAAAATTACACTCATCTTTTTTCGTGCATAGATACTAGTAAATTTGTTTTACAATACGTAAATCTTGTTGTTTATTATAGATTATTGATGCTAGATATACTTCCAGATGATGTAGATAAATGCTTTTATATCGATGGCGATATGATTATCGATACAGATCTTTCATCCTTGTATGATAAGTTTGATAATGAAAAAATAATGGGTGCTGTCGTTGAAATACTTGCAATGCAATATAGAGATAATATTTTAAAGCATTTCAAGGAATGGGCTGATTTAAAAAATTTTCAAAATAACCCATTAAAATACCCTTATTTTAATGCAGGTTTCTTTCTACTAAATGTTAAAAAGGCTAAAGAATTAAACTTGTTTAAGCAAGCTTTTACGTTTTTAGATAGACATCCAAATCCTCCATATGCAGATCAAGATACTTTAAATTATATTATAGGCCAAAAATATCCACATTTGTTAGAACACTTTCCCCCTGCTTATAATGTTTTTTGTGATATGCATCATGATATTGATTTATATTATGATGCTTTTTATGATAAAAAAGATATACAGGAGGCTTTTAACCATCCAAAAATTTATCATTATGGAGGAGCTAATAAACCTTGGATAAATAGAAAAGTCAGGTTTTTTTATTCAATATGGTGGAGATATTGTCATCTATCTCCATGGTCAGATTTGGCTGAACCTGATGCAGACGATACTGAAAACATTAATAATGCATCGAATTTAGATAATGTGGATAAATCCCAAAAATACAGAGATCCAAATAATATGTGTTTAACTTATAAGTTATTTGATTTAATTCCTGTGTTTAAAAAGAAAATTAAATATGGCGAGAAAAGGCTATACATTTTTGGTATACGATTTTTTTCAAGGAAGCAAATTACACCTTATTTAAAACATTATAGATTTTTAGGTATAAAATTTAAGAAGCTAAATATTCAAAAAATGTTTGAATTTAGAATTGAAGAGGCAAAAAATATAATGAGTAGGCATTTTCAAGATTTAAAAAATCAAACTTTTTGTCAATTTGACGAATCGAATAAAAAAATAGATTTTAGATTTAATGAATTAAATGAAAATGTTGATTATGCTTTACAATCGTTACGAAATGATTTTCTTTTACAATTTCATAACCTAAAGGATTTTGCAAGTGTAACTGATGAAGAGTATAAGTATTTTTTGGATTCAAAATTAGACAAATTAACAGACTTAATAAATGATATAAATGATAAAGTTAATAATGAGATTGATTATTTAGATTCGCAATTTGATAAAATAAAAAATGAAATAAATTTAAAATCGAAAGATAGTTTACAAAATTTAACTTTATCAAATAAAAAAATAAAAAAACTAATTAATACACTTTGGGATTCTAATTCAGAGAGCAAAGAGTACTTAAATGTCCAGATTCAGGATTTAAAGAAAAAAATAAATATTATTAATTCTGTATTTATTACTCATCAAGAAACTTTTCTACCATTTAAAAATATCTTTAACGGTAAAGATATTGCAATATTAGCTACAGGGCCCACATTGAATCATTATGAACCTATTCCTGGTGTAATACATATAGGCGTAAATAATGCATACAAATTTGAAAAAATTGAGTTGGATTTTTTATTTATTCAAGATATTTCAGGGTTACAAGATGAAATTTTGAAAATTAACGAGTATGCTCAAAATAGGTGTCAGAAGTTTTATGGTGATGTGTTATCAATGGAAACTTGTGCAATTCCTGAAAGCTATTTAATTAAATATGGAGCTAAACGTTATTATACGGGCGGGATGCATACTCCATTTGTAAGGGATATTTCTTCTTGTCTTTTGCCTGATTTCGGTTCCGTAGTCTTTGCCGCTTTAGCATTTGCATTGTACACTAATCCTAAGAAACTTTATTTGGTAGGATGTGATTGCAGTGACACAGGTTATTTTGATAATAATAAAAACTTAATATCCTCTTCTTTGAAAGGTGATTTACCAAATATATTGAAGGGATGGCAAAATTTTAAATCATTTGCAAACCATCTTTATCCTAACACCGAGATAATTTCTATTAATCCTGTAGGCTTAAAAGGATTATTTGAAGATATAGAGGTATAATGATGCTTTATTTATTTACATAATTTATATTGAATATATGGCTTTTTCCCCAATACTTACTATTATTATACCTGTATATAATACAGCTAATTATTTAAAAAGATGTTTGGATAGTGTCATCAATCAATCTTTTCAAGACATTGAGATTATTTGTATTAATGATGGTTCTATTGATAATTCTTTACATATTTTAGAGGAATATCAAAAAAATGACGGTAGGATCAGAATTATCACAAAAAAAAACGAAGGCTTATCTATAGCTAGGAATATAGGTATTGTAAATGCTTTTGGAAAATATATTACTTTTGTTGATTCGGATGATTTTATTGAAATAAATACGTATGAACTAGCTTTGCAATATTTTACTTTTAATGATATAGACGTTGTTTATTTTTCAACTAACTTGGTATTTGAAAATTGTTTATCTAACATTGAACAAGAAAAATATTATAATCATAAGTACCATGGGATTACAAAACTGACACCTGATGTTTTAAAAAGTATGGATGTTTGTGCTTGGAATAAAATTTATAAACGCGAAATTATTGATAAGTATAATATTAAATTTCCTGAAGGATTACTATATGAAGATAATCCTTTTTTTTGGTCATATATGTTAGTGTCCAATAAAGTGTATTTTATGAAAGAAAAGCTTTATAACTATACGATTAGAGAAAATTCTATTATGGGATTAACTTCAAAAAGAAAACTAAAAATACTAGGTAAATGTAATAATGGGTTAGATAAATTATTATGTTTTGAATATCTTATGTGCTTTATTTTAAAATGGCACTTATTTCACAGAATAGAGCCAATTTTGTGTGGTTTATTTGAAAAGAATCTTTGGGATGGTCTTTACTATTCCTCTAAAAAAAGTAGAAAAAAGGTATTACAAAAGGCAACAGAATTAGTTGAAAAATTCAATTTGGCTGATATTTATTCTTCAGATAATTTTATAACTTCATTGTCACAAAGAAAATATTACAAAATTAGAAATATCAATTCTTTATTTTTAAATTTTTGGCAAAGAATATTAGGAGTCTGGAAAACAGATAAATATTACATAATATGTTTTTTTGGTATAAAAATTAAAGTTAGCAGAGTCAAGAATTAATAAAATGATCTACTTCACATATCTTATCTAAAATATAATAATTATTTATCGGTGGAAATATATGAATATAAAATTTCTTAATAAAACTAACGTGAACAAGTTCATTTATAGTATAATAATTATAAATATTACTAGTCACAGTATTTGTCATGTCTCCAAAATATAATTCTTATACTACTCTTAAACAGCTTTGGCCGTTTATCAAACCATATAGAAAAGCATTATTTATAGCTATTATTGGGCTATTATTGAATGCGGCAACTGATGCAACTTTAATATCCTTAACAAAACCATTACTTGATAGTGGGTTAATGGGGAAAAATTACGAATTATTGATTATAATCGCTGTGGCAATTATTGGATTGATTGCGTTGCGAGGTATTTCCAATTATGCTTCAACTTATTGCCTCTCTTGGCTGTCTGGTAAAGTAATTACTAATTTCAGACAGATGATATTTGATCATTTAGTAAAGAGTCCTGTCAGTTTTCATGATCAACAATCTGTTGGTGGACTTGTTTCTGTTATAACTTATAACACTCAAATGCTATCTAAGGCCTCCTCTGATGCTTTAATTATATTAATTCGTGAGATTGCTTATGCCATTGGATTGTGTATTGTTATGCTGTATGGTAGTTGGAAGCTAGCCTCAGTGCTTATTATTCTTGTACCATTGATTATATTTATTGCACAATTTATTGCAAAACGATTTCGTGACACTATAGCATCTATGCAGCAAGGTATGGGGCAAATATCGATTGCGAGCGATGAAATGTTAAAAGGTCACAAAGAAATTTTAATATTTAACGCAAAAAAATATGAGAAACGTAATTTTTATGATCTTAACAACGGTTTTCGTCGAGGTATGTTAAAAATCGAAATCATATCTAGATTATCAACACCTCTCATCCAGCTAGTTGCTACTTTGGGATTAGGTTTTGTATTGTATTTAGTAGCTAATCAAAGTTTAGATATTACACCGGGTTCTTTTACTGTTGTTTTTTCTGCTATGGTTGCTGTTATGCGTCCTTTGCGAGAATTGACTAGTTTACATGTAGAGTTACAAAAAGGATCAATGGCTTGCGAGTCGTTATTTGGTCTTCTGAATTCCCCTTTAGAAGATGATTCAGGGAATATTGTAGCTAATAAAATAAAAGGAAATATTGAATTTAAGCATGTAACATTCACCTATCCAACACGAAATACACCGGCTCTTAATGATATTTCTCTGAATATAGAAGCAGGGCAAACAATTGCTTTAGTTGGGCGTTCAGGAGCTGGTAAATCAACTATTGCAAGCCTTATTCCACGATTTTATGATGTTTCAAAAGGTGAAATTCTTTTAGATTCATTAAATATTAGAGAATATACATTAAAGTCATTACGACAACAAATTGGTTATGTCTCTCAACAAGTTCATTTGTTTAATGGGACTATTGCTGAAAATATCAGTTATGGTGAAAAGAATAAATATAGTCGAGAGAATATTATTCACGCTGCAAGGTTAGCAAATGCAATGGAGTTTATTGATAAATTAGAATTAGGTATAGATACAGAGATAGGAGATAATGGGATTCTTTTGTCTGGTGGTCAAAGACAAAGAATTGCAATTGCTCGTGTGCTTTTACGTAATAATCCTATATTAATTCTTGATGAGGCAACTTCAGCCTTAGATAATGAGTCAGAAAAACTTGTTCAAGAAGCTATTGAAATACTTCAGAAAGATAGAACATCAATTATAATTGCGCATCGTTTATCAACAATCGAAAAGGCAGATAGAATTTTAGTTGTTGATGATGGAAAGGTTGTTGAAGATGGAAACCATAAATCATTAATCAATTTAGACGGAATTTATGCACAAATGCATAAAATGCAATTTAACTCTTAATTTTTTAAATAATTACTAATGAAACAGAATATAAATCAAAATAACAAAGAAAAATATAATGAGATTGATAAAGATTCGTCAACTTGGAAAACTTTTTTAAAACTATTTCCTTATATCTTACGATATAAATTTGTTTTATTTTTATCAATAATTCTATTAATACTTAGCGCTTTTGCTGATACTTCTTTGATTGCATTATTACGCCCATTACTTGATCTGGGCTTTACCATGAATGATAAAGAATTTCTGTTCATGGCACCTATTTATATATTTAGTTTAGTGTTATTGCGTGGTGTTGCTAATTATGGTTATTCCGTTTTTCTGGCTTTTGTTTCAGGAAAAATTGTAATGAAAATTCGCCAAAAACTATTCGATCATTTTGTTGATGCTCCTGTCAGTTATTATGATAAAAACTCAACAGGTCGATTATTATCACGAATTATCTACGATACAGATCAAGTCGCCGCATCATCATCTGATGCCTTGATTACCATCATTCGTGAGTCTGCTTTCATTTGTGGTTTATTTTATACAATGTTTTACAATAGTTGGCAATTATCTTTATCTTTAATTATTATTACTCCAATAGTGATCGGACTTATTACTTTTATTTCTGTAAAATTTAGAAAGCTTGCAAAAAATATGCAAAACTCTATGGGTAATGTAACAATGTCTGTTGAACAAATGCTAAAAGGACATAGAGAAATCATTGTTTTTGGAGCTCAAGAAGAAGAATTAAAAAACTTCGAAAAAGTTAATAATAAATTTCGAAGAGATAGTATGAGGTTAACTTCTGTTTCTGCTTTATCTACACCTATTGTTCAATTAGTTATTTCTTTTGCGATAGCTTTTGTTTTAGTAACAGCTAGTGATCCTAATTTAAATATTACACCTGGTGAATTTACAGTTGTATTTTCCTCATTAATTGCACTAATGCAACCAATAAAAAATTTAACAAGTGTAAATGCAGGATTTCAAAAAGGAATGGCCGCTTGTCAGACATTATTTGCTATTTTAGAACAACCTATTGAAAATGATAAGGGAATAATCAATATTGACAGAGTTAAAGGTAGTGTCATTTTTAATAATGTTTCTTTTGGTTATGAAACAAGGCAAGATTTAGCTATACGGAATATTAATTTTACTATCCCAGCAGGAAAAACCGTTGCCTTGGTAGGTCGTTCTGGATCGGGGAAAACAACCATAGCTAGTTTATTAGCTAGATTTTATGATGTTTCTCAAGGTGAGATTCTAATAGATGGTTATAACATTCAAGATTTATCATTATATTGTTTACGTAATCAAATTGGGTTAGTTTCACAAAATGTTCATTTGTTTAACGATACAATAGCAAATAACATAGCTTATGGTCGAATCGGTGAATATTCAGAAGAACAAATTGAAGAAGCTGCAAAAAAGGCATATGCTTATGATTTTATTATGAATTTTAAGGATGGATTTAATACTAAGGTTGGAGAAAGTGGTATTTTATTGTCAGGGGGACAAAGACAAAGAATTTCTATTGCTAGAGCACTTTTAAGAAACAGTCCTATTTTGATTTTAGATGAAGCCACTTCAGCATTGGATACAGAATCGGAGCAGGTTATACAAAGAGCTTTAGAAGTCTTACAAAAAGGGAGAACTGCATTAGTGATCGCTCATAGATTATCTACAATTGAAAATGCTGACACTATTTTAGTAATAGATAATGGTCAAATTGTAGAGCAAGGATCGCATAATGAATTAATCCATAAACATGGTGGACTCTATAGAAATTTATACGATTTAAAAAATAAGTCTTAATACATTAAAATTGGCTCAAAGTAGAATAATAAAAATGCTCTTTATTAGTATTAATATATGGATGCTTTCTTGAAATAGCATATTTTAATAATACCAATTTTGTTCCTATAGAGCATTTATTTTTCTTAGAAAATTTGAATGTATAGCAAATATTTTGAATTATTCTTCTTTTATTGTTTTTATGCATTCGAATTGTAATCTTTAATAAACCTAATTCTTTTTTTATACTTTCCCTTTCTAAAGTTGAATAGTTATTGTTAGAATTTAGTAATAGTTCTAAATAGGTTTCGTTCATACGAAAAAAATAATTATTTTTGGCATTTGAGGATATAGGCAGTTTTTTGATTGTCTCAAAGCAATCTAATAGTACTTTTTTTAAAATACAAGTGTTATAATAATCAATATATTGGTTTGATAATGAAAAAAGGCGGTTTCGATGCATATAAGCTAATTTGTTCATGAAATAGCATGAAATTTGGGCATTTTTGAGTATCGTTAATGAAACTTTATGATCTTCATGTATTCTCCCTGTGAAATTTACTTTAAATAGACAACGTTTAAAAATATATAGCCATGTAACTCCTGAGTAATTTTCATTTTCTAACAAAAAATTTAATAAGTTAATACCAGTATTAAAATATTTTTTAGGGCTCGTAATGACCGATTGGGAAGCTGAAGATGGCAATTTTTTTTCATCTTTAAAAGATGTATAGTTAAAGTAAAATACTTCTAATTCTGGGGTGTGTTTTAGAGTAGATTGGAATTCGTGAAATAAGTTAATATTAACCATGTCATCTGAATCAACAAACATGACATATTCTTGAGAAGCAGCAGCTATACCTTTGTTTCGAGCTGCACTTACTCCCAAATTTGGTTGGGAAATTATTTTAATTTGACTATAAAGATTTGCATATCTGTTAAGTATATCTCCTGTGTTGTCCGTCGAACCATCATTTATACAAATTATTTCTTTAGGTAAACAACTTTGATTGACTAAAGAATCTAAGCAGCTATTGATGAATAGCTCAACATTATAACAAGGGATAATAACAGTAATATTTGCACTCTGCTTGTTCATAGTCAATTATTCCACTCACTTTTTCTTATAAAATTTATAAATTAAATATATGATATAATAATGAAAAGCTGATGCATATTTACATTGATTGATTAAATACTTTGCGTAGTTTCTAATTGATGAACTATTACCACTTAATGGAATTTTATCATCTTTCCATGGGGATTGTTGAAAAAAATATTTAAAAATTTCTGACTGGTAAACTTTATACCAAGGCTTATTTTGAGAAATGTAATGTAGAATAACAGTGTAAGGTTTTATCTCTTTCTCTTGGTGAGCATCAATAGAAATTTTTATTTTAGTATTAAATTTTATAGGTAATAAATAGGTTTTGTTTTCAAGTAAAATATTCAAAACATCTTGATCTGCAAATTTGTATATATTTCCATTATTAATTAACTCTAGTGCTTTTTCAGAAATATCTGCTTGACACCAAGCTTTAGTGTTGATTAGAAGAACGCCTGCATTAAAATACCTTTTTGAATCTAAACTATACATTTTGCTAACTGCTTCTTGCATATCATTAGTATCACTTACTACACCAGCGATACAATTTTCTATATTGTAATTAGCTAGTTTTTCTAGGGATTGTAAACAAATAGTGTCACTATCAAGATAAATTACTTTTTCAGTTATTGAATTTAGCAACTTAGGTATGATAAAACGAATACATGTTGATGCATTAGGAATATGTAAAACTAATGTTTTTGGATTTATTAAAAAATTATTATTTATTTTATAAGTGGTTATGGTAATTCTGTCACTGGCCAACTGTTTGAACTTTTCAATATTTGATTCTGTTACTTGATCAATAAATAGATGAAAATGCAAATTGAAATTTGGAGTGTTATTTATAACTGATGTGATAGTTATACCCGCAGGCAAAGCATAATTATTATCAAAGCCTAAAGCAATATGTAATGTTGAATAATTTAAATTAGATGCTTTAACAATGGTATTTATTGAAGCGATAAATTTTTGGGGATTATACATATTTGTAAAATATAAATAATTACTTTACTTTATTATATACTAAAAAAATGCAAAAGAATAAGATTAGATCTCAGTATTATTTAGTAAAATAAGTCTTTTTCCTTTAAAAATATATCAAGTAAAGAGCCAGTAACTCTTTCTTTATAGCGATACGTTAATTTATGTATTGAAGAGTTATTTTTTATCTCTTTTAGTTCTTCTAAACAAAAATTATTTTTAAAAGATAATTGCATTTTGTGTGTAGGTTCCTCAATTAAATTAATAGTCGAATTCCATTCTTTGTTTAAGTGTTTATGTTGATCGATAAGGCATTTGAAAATAAAATAGATTAAAAAATAATCTATGATTTTGTTTTCATTTTTCCAATATTCAAAAAGTGCATTTCTTAGGCTACATATCAAGTTATTATTTGGTTGGGAATGCATAAACCAGCTAGCAGAAGTCAGAAATGAGTGGCAATCAAACCAAGAACTTTCTTTTGTAATATGAAAAGCAAAGAAATTAGACTGAAGAATTTGAGGTGAAATATTATGAGTTAATAAAACTGTTGCATCAATCCAAGTGCCCCCGTATTTAGCTAACAAGCAAACTCGAATAATATCAGATAAATGTACTAAGCTGATAATGCCTTTTTTATATTTTTCAATTATATATTCTGGTAATTTAATATAGTCGTGATAATTTTTTTCTGTGAGCCTTACAATTTTGCGACCACTGCAATATTTTTCAACACTCTCAAAACATAATTTCACAATTTTAGGGGCATTTTTTTCACCTTGAAACCAAATTTGCCATATAGGTAATTTATGAGGTGAAATATAAGTTGATTTATTATTATTTTGAGCAGTTTCGCTACAATACTTAGCTACATAATTATAAAACTCTTTTTGTCTACGATAAGGTAGATCAAATAATTCATATTTTAGATAATCTTTTACTTTCTTTCTGATTGGTGATAGAAAAATTGGGAATGTTAAGATTTTTATTATCTCTTTAGTTACTTTATATGATAGCATGGCTTTATATATTTGCTTATTATATTTAAAATATTAGCACAGTGTAAAAAATCTTTCTATAAATTATAAATTTATTTTTGGCGAATGACTACGTATACTTTCATAAGAGAATTCAATATATTTAAATCGTGCTTTATTAGCCTGATTCTTTATTTTGTAGTAACAATCAAAAATAATATATCTTTTTTGTGTGTATGAAAAAAGCTTTCAACAACCGCATTATCCCAACAGTTTTTTTTGACTCATATTTTTTCTTAGTCTATATTGTAGTAATAACTACTTGAAATAATCTCTGCAATATTGGTTTTCTCGGTCACTGTGAATGAGCACTTTTTTAGAAAAATAACATCGAAATAAGGCTTGCTTTAAAGTATTATGGAACTAAATGATGGTTTATGTGACGACTTGTTTGCTTAGTCACTTTTCGTCTATATAAAACGATAATCACGGACAAATATAACCAAAGTTGACTCGTTTCAAATAAGTCATCTCTGTTACTTTCCTTCATCCCTAGCATCATGAAGCAGACTCGGTGCCCAAACAAGTCTTATGCTTTTGTAGTTAACACTAATTTTAAATATACTCGCTGAATTTCGTTGATTTGTTTGGTTTTTATACCTTGCATCATAAATCTGGCGTACTGACGCAGAGTAATAGGGATGCCTTGGTTATGAGATCAAATATTAAATGATTTTTCATAATATTGCATTAATGAAAAATGCTATATTCTAGCAGCTAAGTTTTATTGTTTATATTATATAGTTAAAAAGTTGATTTAATTTTTTAAACAATTTTAGTTTAATATAACGTAAAAAGTAATCGCTACATTTTAGGAGTTGTTTTTCCTTGAAATATAATTTTGCATAAATCCGATAATCATTAACGCGCATTTTATGTTTATAACTTTTAAGTGGACTATTTGCCCAAGGAGTGAAGTGTTTATAGAAACTATAAATATCTTGCGCGAGCCCTTTATGTTCTTGATACCACATCTTTCTGGCACCAGTAAAATGAATGATAAAAGGTAAAGATTCTTTATTATAAAAGAAAGTTTCTTTTTGCTTATCGTTCATCCAAGTAAATAGATAATTCCAGTTAGTATCTATAAATAGAACTTGATGCTGTAAAACTATATTTAGGGCATCTTGATCTGGATAAATTAAATGTTTTTTTTCTGCGGACAGCAATATCTTATTTGTTTTATTTTCTGTATCAAAATCCATCCAATTATTAACATTAATGTATAAAAAACCAGAGTTGAAATAACTTTGAGAAGTCAGTTCCAACCTTTTTTGGTTTTTGTTCATATTTTCTTTCTCTAATGAGTCTGGTGTTACAGCGCAAATGACTGAGTCTATATTTATATTTAAAATTGGTGATAGGTCAGAAAAGCATAAGGTATCAGCATCTAAATAAATAAATTTATCAACTTTACCATGTAATAGTCTTGGAACTGATAATCGGATATACATCGATCGGTTAATATGCTTTATTTTATTATTCGAAAGATCTGAATATTTATTTAGCTCATCTGTTGAAATCAAATAAATTGTGATAGAAGGACTGATTTTTTGTAACTTATGTTGTTCTTCTGGTGCGACATCATATAAAAAGACATGGAAATTAATATTATGATCCATATTGTTAAGTATAATAGAGGTAATAGATACAGCTACATGTTCAAGATAATTTGAATCACTACAATATGCAATGTTAATCCTATTATTCATTTTTAACACTCTTTAAAACTTAACCTTGTTATTTAGTCATTACTAAATCAATATGTCAATATAAAATTTATTATTACTTCATTGTTTAATTTAACATATGTTACAATGCTTTAATCTTTTTTAACATAATCGAAAAATTGGCACAAGATGAAAGAAAACATTTTTATTAGCAAAATCAAAACACTACTTAATAATACCGTAGAATCTTTTAATACGGTACATATAGCATTTTGTTTTGATGATAACTATGCAATGCCAGCTAGTATTGCTATGTCTTCAGTAATTTTGAATAATCCAGATAAAAATCTTGTATTCCATTTATTTGCCAATAATGTATCTAGTGAGAAAATTATAAGATTTAATCAATTAAGTAAAGAAAATATTACCATAATTTGTTATGAAATTAGTGATAATTTTTCAATTAATCCAGATACTTTAGTTTTACATGTTTCTGCTTCAACTTGTTTACGATTTGTTGTACCACAGATACTAAATAAAGTAACTTCTCGAGTTTTATATTTAGATTGTGATGTACTGTGTACAAGTAACCTTAATGAATTAATTAATATTGATTTAACTGATAAATATTCTGCGGTTGTCCCAGATTTAGAAAAAACACAAGAAAAACAGTGTGCTAGCTGTAATATTCCTTATGGTGAATACTTTAATGCTGGAATGATATATATTAATACAGATATGTGGGTACAAAATAACCTTACTGAAAAAGCTTTTGTGATGATTAACAGTGGTAAAGTTTATAAATTTGCAGATCAAGATGTCCTAAATATTTTAATGCAAGGTAAAACAGTATTTTTACCTAAATGCTTTAATTATCTTACTGCGCTAACTGCGGGTGGAAAAGAAGATAATCTTATTGGCAATGATGCTGTGATTATTCATTATGTCACCGGTAATAAACCTTGGTATAAACTATATTTGACGCCTCTTTATCAACATTATATAGAGTCTTCTTGTTGGGCAAACGATAAATTATTGCTAGCTAATGAAAATGCCCCGTCAACCACCAGAAGATATGCTAAATTACTTGCTAGTCAGCATAAATATTTTTCTGCATTGAAGTATTATCTACTTTATTTGAAGCATAAAGCGTTCAAAAGATGTTAAGGAATAATGTTGTGATTAATGTTGAAAAATTTATTAACAAAAAAAATGAATTATTATCATGTGTTTTTTCGAATAATGAACATGTATTACATATTCTTTTGTGTTTTGATGATAACTACGCTCTATCAGCAGGTGTAGATATTGTTTCAGTTATTGAAAATAATAAAAATAATCAGATTCATTTTCATATTTTTACTCATAATGTTTCGGAAGAAAATAGAAAGAAATTGGCAACAATTAACTCTGATAATGCTTCTATAACTGAATATGTTATTAATGATGAATTTAAAATTGATCAAAAGAATACTGAACAATTTCCTATATCAGCTTGTGTTAGGTTAATAGCTCCAATAATTTTAAAAGATATAGCTAAAAGATTGCTTTATATTGATAGTGATACACTTTGCCTTAAAAAATTAAATTTTATTCATGAAGTTAATTTAGATTCTGCAATTGTTGCTGCTGTTGCTGATGAGCCCTATATGCAACAATCTCAGTGTGATAGATATAACATAATATATGGGAGATATTTTAATTCTGGTGTGATGTTAATTAACATACCTCTTTGGTGTCAGGAAGACATTACTTCTAAAACATTAAAGTTATTAAATAATGGTGATAAATATCATTATCCAGATCAAGATGTATTAAATATTTGTGTAGGTGAAAAAAGAATTATATTAGAAAAAAAATATAATAAATTATTGGCGCTATCAATAAATGGTAATGAGGATTCTAATGTTCCAGACGATACTGTTTTAATTCATTACATAACTAAAAATAAACCTTGGCATCAGCCTTATCGTTCAAGATTATTTGATTTTTATTTGGAAAAGTCTCCATGGAGAAATAATACTTTACTTTTATATAGCCGAAAGAAAACATCTTCAATCCGAGCCTATTCTCGATTGATGTTTAAAGAAAAGAAATATTTGCTATCAATAAAACATTATTTAATATATTTAAAAGTAAAATTTTTGAATAAATAATTATATTTATACATTTTTTGTTATTCAACATTGTTAAAATGTCAATGTTCTTATATATCTTTTTTGCTTAGTTATTGTTATATTATTAATGATTTTAAGGTTATTCATGATCCAATTCTGTTACAACAATAAATCTTTATTTAAATTATAGATATATTGTTTTCATAATATTGTGTAATTCCAAAATTAATTTTCTAATTTTATTAATATTTTGAATTTATTTTTTATTAGGTATATTTTAAGTGATTGATGATTTTTCTGAGAATGGTTTATTGGCTAAAGCTATTGATGGATTTGTGGCAAGAGAGCCACAACGAAACATGGCAAGTAAAGTCTCAGAGTCAATAAATAAGCAACAGTCTCTTGTTGTTGAGGCTGGGACTGGAACAGGTAAAACATTCGCTTATTTAGTACCCGCTCTACGTAGTGAAAAGAAAGTAATACTTTCCACGGGATCCAAGAATCTACAAGATCAACTTTTTAGTAAAGATCTGCCTATTATCAAAAAAGCATTAAATTACACTGGCAAAATATCTCTTCTTAAAGGTAGATCGAATTATCTTTGTTTAGAACGATTGTATAATCAATATGCAGCTGCCGGAGATCTTGATAAAGATTTACGTGTTGATTTAGTTCGTGTCAAAAATTGGTCAATTAAAACCAAAGATGGAGATATTAGCAAATGTATAGCAGTTACGGAAGAAAACCCAATTTGGCCCGTATTAACTAGTACAAACGAAAGCTGTCTTGGAAGTGACTGCGAACATTATAATGATTGTTATGTTGTTAAGGCTCGTAAGCGTGCTTTAAATGCGGATATTGTGGTTGTTAATCACCATCTATTTTTAGCCGATGTTGTGGTAAAAGATACAGGTTTTGGTGAGCTTATTCCTAAGGCTGATGTAATGATTTTTGATGAAGCCCATCAGTTACCAGATCTGGCTTGTCACTATTTTGGACAACAGTTAACTAGTCGTCAGCTACTAGAACTTGCAAAAGAGATAACGCTTAGCTATCGCACTGAAGTAAAAGATATGTCTCAGCTACAGCAGTGTGCAGATAAATTGCAAAAAAGTGTTCAAGATTTGCGTATTGCAATTAATCAGCAACTACCTAAAGGTAATTTGCGAGTGTTATTCAAACAGCAAGCAATAAAAAAAGAGTTATCTTATCTTTTTGATGCATTAGATTTTTGTCGTGAGGTTTTAATGTTGGCAATAGGACGATCTACAGCATTAGATAACTGCTTTGAACGAGTAAATCAATACATCAGCTTATTAAAAAAATTAAGTGAAACATATGTAACTGGGTTTAGTTATTGGTATGAATGTACTTATAATTATTTTGTTTTTGCGATAACGCCATTGTCAGTGGCCGATAAATTTTCTGAACTATTAGCACAACGTAAAGGTAGTTGGATTTTTACCTCGGCAACTTTGTCTGTTGATAATAAATTAGATTATTTTACTAAGCGCCTTGGTCTCACAAATGCCGATTCCCTTATTTTAGAAAGCCCATTTGATTATTTACATCAAACTGTCATGTGTGTTCCGCGTTATATTCCTTCTCCTAATGAACAAGGTAATACTGAAAAATTGGTCGATATATTATTGCCAGTTATTGAAGCAAACAATGGACGTTGTTTTTTCCTATGTACTTCTTATGCCATGATGAATGCTTTAGCAAGACAGTTTAAAGAACTCACCAAATTACCAGTATTAGTACAAGGTGAAACAAGCAAAGTAAAATTACTTGAACAATTTATACATATCGGAAACGCCTTATTAATTGCTACCAGTAGTTTTTGGGAAGGTATTGATGTTCGTGGCGATACCTTATCTTGTGTTATTATAGATAAATTACCATTTACATCTCCAGACGATCCTTTAATAAAAGCTCGTATGGAAGATTGCCAAATGCAAGGTGGAGATGCATTTAATGATGTGCAATTACCTGAAGCTGTTATTACCTTAAAACAAGGTGTAGGTCGATTAATTCGCCATCATAATGACCGCGGAGCAATTATTATTTGTGACAATCGCTTGGTTATGAGACCTTACGGTGCAACATTTATTAATAGTTTGCCTCCATCGCCAAGAACACGAGATGTAAATAAAGTTATTAATTTTTTATTATCTAAAACTAACTTATAAAATTAAATATTTTGGAAAAGAAATGAGTACTATCTTAGCTATTGATACCTCAACAGAAGCATGTTCGGTAGCTTTACTTTACCGTAATGAAATCACTCATGATTTCATCATATCAGCACGCGATCATACTAAGCAAATATTACCAATGGTGGATAAGCTTCTTGCACTATCAGATTGTTCACTTGCTCAAGTTGATGCCATAGCCTTTGGGCAAGGACCTGGTAGTTTTACTGGCGTTAGAATTGGTATTGGTGTTGCACAAGGTTTAGCATTAGGCATTGACAAACCAATGATAGGAGTTTCAACGTTGATGACCTTGGCTCAAGGTGTATATCGAACACAAAAAGCCACAAAAGTCATTGCTACAATTGATGCCAGAATGGGTGAAGTCTATTTAGGACAATACTCTTACAGCAATAATCAATGGCAAACAGTTATTCCAGAATGTGTTATTGCACCTGAAAAAGTAATAGAAAAAGTGGAAAATATAGGTAATGATAGTTATTGTGCTGGCACTGGTTGGCAAACTTATCCAGATATGATTAAAGGAATAAGGCAAAGTGATATTTTATTACCTCACGCACAAGATCTAGTCGTTCTTGCTAACAATAAATGGTTAAAGAATGAAGTAGTTAATGTTGAGGAAGTAGAACCAACTTATTTACGTAACGAGGTTACTTGGAAAAAACTACCAGGTCGTTAATAATAAGTAAACATTAAAAAAGCCACCAAACGGTGGCTTGAATTTAATACACTCGTTTACATTATTCTTTAAATAAGCCTAAATGTTCTTTTGCATAAGCTTCAAAATCAGTACAACCACCGATTGGTTTTTCATCAATAAAGATTTGTGGTACTGTTTCAACAGGTTTACCTACACTTTTAGACAGATCTTCTTTAGTAATGCCTTCTGCATTAATATCAACATAACGATAAGAAAAATCATCACGCTCTTGAGAAAGTTTTTCTGCTAGTTCTTTAGCTCGAACACAATAAGGACAACCTTGACGTCCAAAAATTACAGTATACATTTTTACCTCGAATAAATTGTTTCACATATAGATACTATACGTTACTTTAAATTAAAAAAAAGTTGTTAAATATAGTTGATTAAATAGATTATACCTATTGATATTGGGCTTGAAAAGCTAATCTAGTTTTATGTTTGAAAAGTTAAATCTATTTGCTTATTTTTTCATAATTTAGAATTATTATTCAGAAAGCTAGCATTTTTTAAATTTATCACTTAATACTTCAGTAAACTTGATATCAAAAAACTAAACACCTAATATAAACATAATTTAATAACCTTTTAATGTTCAGACAAAAAGATAGTTCTATTTCTGTAAAAATCATTCAGAAATAGCTTGTGCTAATCTTGACTTGTTTGTTTTTCCAATCACAACATAAGCTCAACTTTATTATGTTTATTTTCAGGTAGACGTTATAATCTTCATAGATGAACTAGTTGGATATGAAGATGTTAAAAAAATTGATATTGATTGCTTTGTTGTTACCTATCACCGTATTTGCTGCTAAAAAAGAGTGTGGGATTAAGCCCAGTTATGACATTACGATAAATAGAGAAAGTGTACATATTTTTGATAAAAAAAATGATTTAATTATCATGCCAAATGGTAATGTCATTTTAAATAAAGAAACGATATCACTTAATCCATCATTACAAAAAGAACTGATTCAATTTCAGCAAGATTTACGTCAACAGTTGCCGCTACTAGAACAACAATCATTAAGCCTTTTAACTGAAGTTAAAGAAACTTTTGAAAAAGCAATAAAAAATCAATTGGGCGATGATAATGAGCTAAAAAGCGAGTTAAACAAATTATATAAACGTTTAGTTAAGTTGTTACATGCATCAATTATTACTGAAAATGGTAATACGCGATTTTCTTACCGACATTTTAATAATATCAAAAAAGATGGAGAAGATATTGGTCAACGCATTTTTTATAATGTTGTGGGCGGAAGTATTTTGCATTTCGAATTTTTTAAAAATTATGGAGCAATTAAACAAATTTCTAAAAATGAATGGAAGGCTCAAAAACCTAAATTAAAAGCTTTTGATGCTCATATTTGTTCAGTTATTACAGATATTGATGCTCAATACAAACAAATATTGAGTCAACTTAATCAATCAATTCATAACTAAATAGACATTAATAAAAACTTTTGCGAAAATGATACCTCTAATAAGATAGTTAAACGGAAGCTTATGACTGCACAAATAATTGATGGGAAAGTATTAGCACAACAAATACGTACTGAAATTGCCAATAAGGTCAAAATGCGTATTGAAAAAGGACTATCAGTCCCAGGATTAGCAGTAATTCAAGTCGGTTCAGATCCTGCATCAAAAATCTATGTTAAAAATAAGCAAAAGGCTTGTGATGATGTTGGTTTTGTTTCATTTGCTTATGACTTTACCTCGACGACCACCAATGAATTATTAGCATTAATTGATGAACTAAATCAACGTTTAGATGTGCATGGTATTTTAGTACAACTGCCTTTACCTGATAATATTGATAAAACTAAGGTTCTTGAACGTATTGATCCAAGTAAAGATGTCGATGGTTTTCATCCATATAATATTGGACATTTGCTACAGCGTGATCCAATCTTGCGACCATGTACTCCTTATGGCGTAGTCAAAATGTTAGAATCCACTGGCATAAATCTGTCAGGTTTAAATGCTACCGTTGTAGGAGCATCAAGCATTGTGGGTCGTCCAATGGCATTAGAGTTATTATTATTAGGTTGCACAACAACCATTACCCATAGTCGTACTATTGATTTAGCAAAACATGTTAGCAATGCGGATATTGTTGTTGCGGGAGTAGGCATTGCTAATTATGTTAAGGGTGAGTGGATAAAGCTGGGTGCAATCGTCATTGATGTTGGTATCAATCGTTTGCCAGATGGTAAACTTGCAGGTGATGTAGAGTTTGATGTTGCTGTTAAAAGAGCGGGATGGATCACGCCTGTTCCTGGTGGTGTTGGTCCAATGACCGTTGCTATGTTAATGAGCAATACACTAGAAGCATGTGAAAAATTTGGTAAATAAATTATATTAATTTAGATTTACTAAATTTTATTCGAAAGATATATATTAAAAAAAGGATTATGCAATGATTATATTTCACACTAATTTAGGTGATATTAAAATCAAAACTTTTGATGATAAGGCGCCAGAAACTGTTAAAAATTTTGTTGAATATTGCAAAGAAGGCTTTTATAACAACACAATATTTCATCGTGTTATTAATAATTTCATGATTCAAGGTGGTGGTTTTGAACCAGGAATGAACCAAAAAAAGACAAAATCACCAATTAAAAACGAAGCAAATAACGGTCTAAAAAATGAACGTGGTACTTTAGCAATGGCACGTACATCAGATCCTCATTCGGCAACTGCGCAATTTTTTATCAACGTGGTTGATAATGATTATCTCAACTTTCGCTCTGCGGACATTAATGGTTATGGCTATTGTGTTTTTGCACAAGTTGTTGATGGGCTTGATGTGGTTGATAAAATAAAAGCTGTTAAAACAGGGCGCAGTGGTATGCATTCTGATGTTCCTGTTGAAGATGTTATTATTACGAGTGTCACGGTTGAATAATCCTGTTCGTTATTTTATTGCTGATATTCATTTAGCAGATAATGAGCCTGCTTCAGGTTATATTAATATAACCGCAGGCTTTTTGTCTTTTTTGGATACTTTGCCCGACAACTGCGAGCTTTACATTCTAGGCGACCTTTTTGATTACTGGGTTGGGGATGATGTAAAAACAATCTTACATTATCAAATTGCGCAGGCTTTACAAGCCTTATCAAAACGTAATATAAGAAAATATTTCGTTCATGGTAATCGTGATTTTTTATTGGGGAAAAAGTATGCGCAACAATGCGAAATGACCTTACTACCCGAGATTAATAGCCTTTCTAATCAAGGAAAAAACATCATTTTTTTACATGGTGATTTACTGTGTATTGACGACCATCAATATCAAAATTTCCGAAAAGTTATGCATAATAAATGGCTTCAAAAATTATTTTTATTTTTACCACTTTTTATTCGGTTGAAAATTGCAGCTAAGTTACGAAAAAAAAGTAGTCAACATAATCAACTCAAATCTGAAAATATCATGGATGTAAATCAGCAAGCAGTTATTGAAATGATGGTTAAACATAATGCAGATATTATGGTGCACGGTCATACACATAAACCTGCTGTACATCATTTTCAAATTGAAGGCAACACTGCAACTCGTGCGGTGCTTGGTGCTTGGCATGATGGCGTGACATATATTAAACAAGCGGAAAATAGTAATACTTTAGAGCTTTATAACCATTCTTTTAAATAGTCACTTTGTAAAACATGTTCGGTCTTACCAAACTCAATCAGCTTACCTTGATCTAAAATTACAACATTATCGGCTATTTGTTTAACTTCATTAATATTATGTGTTACATAAATAATGGGTATATTTAGCTCATTAGTTAATTTATTAATATAAGTTAACAGTTCTTTTTTTCTTGGCATATCGAGAGCTGAAAGCGGTTCGTCCATTAATAGTAATAAAGGGTTGGTTAATAGTGCTCGACCAATTGCTACTCGCTGTTTTTCTCCACCAGATAACATGGCAGGATAACGATTTAATAATGGTCGGATATTAAGTACATTAACTATTTCATCAAATCTTAATTGCTTGAAATTTTTAGCACCATAAATCAGATTTTTAATAACTTTATAATGAGGGAAAAGTAATGCATCTTGAAAAACGGTACCAATATGCCGATTTTCAGGAGTAACAAAAAGGTGTTTATCGCAATCAACTAGTGGTAAGCCATTCAACTGGATTTGGCCTTGATCAGGTTTAATTAATCCATTAACAAGGTTTACTAGTGTGGATTTTCCCGAGCCAGAAACGCCTAAAATAGCAGTAACCCCTTGGCAGGCTATCTCGTGATTGAATTGGAACGAAAACGAAGCAAGTTGTTTGCGAACATCTATTTTTAACATATTGATTATCCTGCTAACTTCTTTTTATGCCATCGATTTAACAATTCGGATAAAAAAAGTGCGATTAGTGATAACACAACCGAAATAATACACAGCCGTAATGCACCTTGTTCCCCATTGGGAATTTGTAGCAACGTATACATTGCTAATGGTAAGGTGCGGGTTTCATCTTGAATATTTGACACAAAAGTGATTGTTGCACCAAATTCCCCTAAGCAACGGGCAAAACCCAATACAATTCCCATAAGAATACCAGGAAAGGCTAATGGTAAAGTAATAGTTATAAAAACTCGCCACTTATGGGCTCCAAGAGTCCGAGCAACGTTTTCAAGGCGTGTATCAATTGATTCAATGGCTAAGCGAATTGAACGCACCATTAATGGAAATGCAACTACTGCCGAAGCTAAAGCTGCACCTTGCCAATTAAAGCTAAAGCTAATATTTAAATGGCTACTCAACCACTCGCCAATAACGCTACGTCGTCCCATGGTTATTAACAACAAATAACCTAAAACAACTGGTGGTAAAACAAGAGGAAGATGCACGAGGCTATCAAATAGCGATTTACCAAAAAATTGACAGCGTGCCAATATCCAAGCGGTTAAAATGCCTATTGGCAAACTAAAACCAATTGCTGTGGCGGCTATCTTTAAACTAAGTAGCAAGGTTTGCCATTCAAATTCAGTTAATAACATAGTTTTATAAAATTATTTACTTATTAAATTACTTTGTTATAAATCCATATTTTTCAAAAATAGCTTTAGCTTGTGGTGAATTTAAATATTTATAAAAATCAGTTGCTTTTGGATTAAACAAAGTGATGGGATATTCGATAGACTTAAATGTATCATCAGGAAAGGATCCAATTATTTTTACCTTATTGCTTATTTTAGCATCGGTACTATATACAATACCAAGCGCAGCTTCATTACGCTCAACTAGTACCAAAGCGTCTCTTACATTACTTGCAGGAGCAAATTGTGGCGATAATTTATTAAATACCCCTAAATTAGTTAATGATTCTTTTGCATACATCCCTGCTGGTACATGATCAGGATCACCAATAGCTATTCTTTCACCTTTAGGTAAAATAATTTCCCAATTGGTATTTTTATTAATTGAAACATTCTCTAAATGTGAATTTTGGGGAGCAATAAGCACCAATGTATTTTTTAATAAATCGTGTTTATTTTTAGTTAAATTATGCTCAATAAGATAAGTCATCCACTTTTGATCTGCTGACATAAATATATCCGCAGGTGCACCTTGTTCAATCTGTTTAGCTAATACTGATGATGAAGCAAATGAGAATACAATATTTGCATCTTTATGTTCTGCTTTATAAGATGCAGCGATATCTTGCATAGCATTAGTCAATGAGGCAGCGGCAAATATAGTCATTTTTTCAGCAGCTGAAACTGAAAAAGTTATTGCCATCATTAAGATAATTCCAATAATTTTTTTCATTCTGTTCCTCACAATAAAATTGAGTTAATTTTAACTGTTAATATTATTTATCCAATTTATTATTATGATTTATTACGTTATTTGGCAAATTATTAAATAGCCGTTATATAAAATATAACATATCGATGCTAGCAGAATTTATATATAAAGTACAATTAAAATTCATTTAAGCTGATACGATATGACAATCAACAAAATTTTTACCAAGTTTTGAAGGAATGCCAAAAAGGGTCTACAATAACCACTATTATCTCTTCCAAATTGATTAGTCGGTTCTTCATGGTGTTAAATTATGTTTTCTCCTGAAATTTTATTAACGTTAAATATAAAACAGCAGTTATTTACTGATCCAAGGCGTATTGCGTTATTAAAAGCAATTGAACAGACGGGGTCATTAAGTCAGGCTGCCAAGCAAATTGGTATTAGTTATAAAACCGCTTGGGATGCCATTAATGATATAAATAAATTAGCACCTAAACCTTTTTTAATTACTGCAATTGGTGGTAAAAATGGAGGAGGCACTAAACTGAGTGCTTATGCAGTTAGATTTATCCAACTCTATGATTTATTAACTCAACTACAACAAAATGCTTTTAACATACTAAATGATGACAAAGTACCTTTAGATGATATTTTAAAAGCTACAGCTAGACTATCATTACAAACCAGTGCACGAAATCAATTATATGGTACGGTTAAGCAGATTCAAACAAATGATGTTGCTGGTTTTATTACAGTGTTACTTAATGATAATCAAACTGAGTTAAAAGTTTATATTACTCAGTCAAGTATTGAACGGCTAAAGTTGAGTACGGACAAAACAGTATTGTTGTTGATTAAAGCTCCATTAATTGAATTAAAAAATGAAATCGAGAACGAAAACTGCTTGTCGGTTACCGTTGAAAAAATCACTACTGATGGCAATTGGAGTGAAATTTCCTTTACACTATCTTCTGGCATAGTGCTTTATGCTAACAAATTAGCCAGTGAAGTAAAAAAATCGGCCTTAACTACAGGCAAACAATCAAAACTATTTATTAATCCACAAAATATTATTGTTGCGACATTAGTTTAGCAATATGAGGTTATCATGCTACAAATAGAAAACGCACATTTTAAAATTAGCGACTACCTAGTTTTTACTATTAAATCACTTACAATAAATCAAGGCAGTAATGTTGCTTTTGTGGGGTGTAATGGCAGCGGTAAATCTATACTAGTTAAAGCATTGGCCGGTGAGCAAACATTATTATCAGGCAAAGTAATTAATCAATTTAACTCCATAGCACACATATCATTTGAACAGCTACAAAAACTAATTGATGATGAATGGAAACGCAATAATACAGATATGCTAAGCGAAAGTGAAAACGATACAGGATTAACCACTCAGCAAATTATACAAGAAAATAATTTTAATCAAGCACTTTGCCAAAAATTAGCAACACAATTTGGAATTGAACACCTATTAACGAAACGCTTTAAATACCTTTCAACTGGTGAAACACGCAAAGCCTTAATCTGTCGAGTTTTGATGCAGCAACCTGATTTTCTGATATTAGATGAACCTTTTGATGGCTTAGATGTGACATCACGTGGAAACTTAGCCGAAATGCTAGCAGATCTTGCTAAGCAAGGTATCACAATTGTCCTTGTTTTAAATCGATTTAATGAAATTCCTACTTTTATTGAAAATATTGGCATACTAGCCGACTGCCAACTATTGAAAATTGATACAAAAGATACAATATTAAACGATACAACTGTTAAGCAATTAGCTGATTTGGAAAATATTTCCAATATGCCATTACCAGAAACCGACGAACCATCAACTCAATTAGCTGATCAATTAGATCGTGTCATATTAAATAATGGTTATGTATATTATGATGATAAAGCAATCATTAATGGATTAACTTGGCGAGTAAAAGCCAAACAAAATTGGCAAATAGTTGGACCTAATGGCGCAGGTAAATCAACGTTATTAAGTTTAATAACTGGCGATCATCCACAAGGGTATAGCAATGATCTCACTTTATTTGGTCGTAAACGAGGTTCGGGTGAAACGATTTGGGATATTAAACGCCATATTGGTTATGTTAGTAGCAGCTTACATTTGGCTTATCGAGTTAGTTCTAGCGTTAAAACTGTGTTATTGTCTGGCTATTTTGATTCGATTGGTGTCTACCAAGCTACCAGTGATAAACAAGCTAAATTGGCTGATGAATGGCTACAGTTATTAGGGTTACAAACGCAGGCGGATAAACCCTTTCAATCGCTTTCTTGGGGACAACAAAAATTAGTATTGATTGCCAGAGCGTTGGTTAAACATCCGACACTGCTTATTTTAGATGAACCATTGCAAGGGCTTGATCATCTTAATCGAGAATTAGTAAAACGTTGGATAGATCGTTTAATTAGTGAAGGGTACACGCAGTTGCTATTTGTGTCTCATCACGCAGAAGATGCGCCAAAATGCATCACTCACCGATTGAATTTCATCCAATGCTTGGATCATAGCTATCAATATCAAATCGAACAGATAAATCGAATGATTAGTTAAAACTATCAAACATAGTGTTAAAGATAGGAATAAACATTAAAATAAGAGGAATTTGTTTTTGAAATTTTATCTTTATAATTGAAAAAAGTTTATAAAGATTATACTTATAAAGTTATCCCCGTTGCCTGTGGATAACTCTGTGAGTATTTTATTGAAAAAAGCGCTAACCTCAGTAACTATCAGGATTTTTCTTAATTTGATTGTAACTTAATCATGAAATATTTTTTTGTTTTATATCAACACGTTATCGTAAATCAAGTTATAAATTAGTTGTCTTTTTTATAAATGAAAATGTTAATTGAATAAAAAATAGTAAATTTTAAAAGGTCAAGTCCTTTTGGGGATAATTTTTATTAATAGGTAAAATATTAGGTTGCGATGTAATGAAAAAATTTAAATTATGTTCCGAATTTAAGCCAGCTGGTGATCAGCCAGAAGCGATAAAAAGGATTAATCAAAATCTTGATGATGGGATTGCGCATCAAACATTATTAGGCGTAACAGGATCAGGTAAAACATTTACCATGGCAAATGTTATTGCTAAACATAATCGCCCTACAATTATTTTAGCACCAAATAAAACATTAGCCGCTCAGCTATATGGTGAAATGAAAGCCTTTTTCCCTGAAAATGCGGTTGAATACTTCGTATCTTATTATGATTACTATCAACCTGAATCTTATGTACCGTCAACCGATACATTTATTGAAAAAGATGCATCAATCAATGAACATATAGAACAAATGCGTCTTTCTGCCACTAAATCACTACTAGAACGACGTGATGTTGTAATTGTTGCTTCGGTGTCGGCTATTTATGGTTTAGGAGCACCAGAAACCTATATGTCGATGATATTACACCTAACAAAAGGCACCATAACCGATCAGCGTTCAATCTTAACTCGATTAGCTGAATTGCAATACACTCGTAATGAAATAGGTTTTAGTCGTGGTACATTTCGTGTTCGAGGAGATGTTATAGATATTTTTCCAGCTGATTCAGACGATCTTGCTGTGCGCGTAGAGTTATTTGATGATGAAGTCGATCGAATTGTTATGTTTGATCCGCTTACAGGTAATAGCATAAATGAAGTATCGCGGATAACAATTTATCCAAAAACGCACTATGTCACACCAAGAAACATTATGGAAAACGCTATTGCGCAAATAAAGCAAGAGCTTAAAGAACGTCAAAAAGTTCTGTTAGACAATAATCGTCTATTAGAGGAGCAACGTTTAACTCAGCGGACATTATTTGATATTGAAATGATGACCGAATTGGGGTATTGCTCTGGGATTGAAAACTATTCACGCTTTTTAGCTCAGCGTAATCCGGGCGATCCGCCAGCAACCTTATTTGATTATTTGCCACCTGATGGATTACTGTTTATTGACGAATCTCACGTGGCTATTCCACAATTAGGAGCAATGTATAATGGTGACCGTTCACGTAAACTTAATCTGGTTGAATATGGCTTTCGGTTGCCATCAGCACTAGACAATCGACCGTTAAAATTTGCTGAATTTGAAAACATCATGCCACAAACTATTTATGTGTCAGCAACACCAGCTAAATACGAGATTGAAAAATCAGGTAATGAAATTATTGAACAAGTAGTTAGACCTACAGGTTTATTAGATCCTATTATCGAAGTTCGACCAGTTGCAACGCAGGTTGATGATCTATTATCAGAAATCAAAATTCGTATCAATAACGAAGAGCGTGTTTTAGTGACCACATTAACTAAACGTATGGCAGAAAACTTAACTGATTATCTGTCAGAACATAATGTAACTGTAAAATATTTGCATTCAGACATCAATACGGTTGAACGTATGGAAATTATTCGTGACCTACGTTTAGGTAAAGTTGATGTACTTGTGGGCATTAACTTATTGCGAGAAGGTTTAGATATACCTGAAGTCTCACTAATAGCAATATTGGATGCTGATCGCGAAGGTTTTTTACGTTCAGAAAGTTCACTAATTCAAACCGTAGGGCGTGCAGCTCGTAATGTAAATGGTAAAGCCATATTATATGCTGATAGAATAACCCCTGCCATGCAAAAAACGATTGATGAAACTGCCCGTCGTCGTAAAAAACAGGAAGATTTTAATACAGCACACGGCATTACACCAAAATCAGTACGCAAAGAAATTAAAGACGTATTAGAGGCAGGTTTAAGTACCAAAAAATCAACAGCCAAAGTACAAGCATTTGAACCAGGCAAACCTTATCAGTATGTTTCAGTTAAAGAAGTACAAGCAAAAGTGAAAGAGCTTGAAGCAATGATGTACGAAGCGGCTAAGAATCTTGAATTTGAAAAAGCTGGTGTACTGCGTGATGAAATAAAAAAATTGCGTGCTGATTTTATTAAAGTTTCTTAATAACTCATCTAACAAGGAAAATATGATGACAATAACACGAATTGATCCAGATAACCGCTAGTCTGAAGCAGTGATCCATAATAACGTTATTTATTACACAAGTGTTTCAGCTGATCTTGAAAATGACGCTTATGTACAGACTAAAAGTGCATTAGCTGAAATTGACAAAATATTAGCCCGAGCTAACAGTGATAAATCACGTATATTAGATGTAACATTATTTTTAGTTAATAAAAGTGACTTTGCCGCTATGAATAAAGCATGGGACGAATGGGTAGCTAAAGGTAGTGCACCAGTACGTTGTACAGTGCAAGCAGGGTTAATGAAAAAAGAATATTTGATAGAAATTAAAATCGTGGCAGCAGTAAAAGGCTAACTTTTTCTTCACCGCCGATACTATTCGGCGGTATCACTTTGTTTATCATCTTCATTTTGCAGGGAACATGTATTTTAATTGCTAACAGATAAAATCCTTACTATCCCCATTAATTAAATTTTAGTGTATACTTCACATACATCTTATTTTAATTATTCATACATTTGCCATGCATATTCAACCTAGAATTGCCATAGTAATGGGTTCCAAAAGTGATTGGACTACTATGCAACACGCAGCCGATATCCTTGATGCATTAACAATTCCTTATCATGTTGAAATCGTTTCTGCTCACCGTACCCCTGATAAATTATTTTGTTTTGCTGAAGATGCCAAACAAAAAGGCTTTGATGTGATCATAGCTGGTGCTGGCGGTGCGGCTCATTTGCCAGGTATGTTAGCTGCTAAAACGCTGATTCCTGTATTAGGTGTTCCAGTGCAAAGTGCTGCATTAAGTGGAATAGATAGTCTCTATTCTATTGTTCAAATGCCTAAAGGTATTCCAGTTGGCACTTTAGCAATAGGTAAATCTGGTGCAGCGAATGCGGCATTACTTGCTGCACAGATTCTAGCTCTACATGATAAAGTCATATATCAACGCTTATCAACATGGCGATTAACACAAACTGATGAGGTATTAAATAACCCAGATCCAAGAGTGAATGCATAATATGAAACTTCAATCTGTTTGTGTACTAGGTAACGGGCAATTAGGGCGAATGCTTAAGCAAGCTGGCGACCCAATAGGTATTAAAGTTTATCCAGTTGGATTAGATGTAGATCCTACCGCCATTCCATATCAACAGTCAGTAATAACAACTGAAATTGAGCGATGGTCAGATACGCCATTTACACATATTTTAGCCGAGCATCCGCATTTTATTAATCGAGATGTTTTTCCGATTATTGCAGATCGTTTAACCCAAAAAAAACTACTTGATGAGCTAGGTTTACCTACAGCTAAATGGTTTGCACTTAATCAATACCAAGATTGGTCAAAGTTATTCACTGAACTTGGTGAGCTATTAATTGTTAAACGTAGAACTGGCGGTTATGATGGACGAGGGCAATGGCGAATTGCTATTAATGGTCCAATAACTGTACCTGATGATATCTATCAACAAGCTATCGTTGAACAGGCTATCCCGTTCGAAAAAGAGATGTCATTAATAGGCGCTCGTAATGCAAAAGGTGAAACAGTATTTTATCCCCTTACCAATAACTTCCACCAAGACGGCATCTTAAAAATAAGTGTTGTACAACCTAACGAATCAGATTCATTACAAATAAAAGCAGAACAAATGCTATCTGCTATTATGCATAAATTGAATTATATTGGTGTAATGGCAATGGAATGCTTTATTGTTGGTAATGAACTACTGATCAACGAACTTGCTCCACGAGTACATAATAGTGGTCATTGGACGCAAAATGGAGCTTCAATTAGCCAATTTGAATTACATCTTCGTGCTATATTGGGGCTTCCATTTCCTAAGCCAGATGTATTTACGCCATCAGTTATGGTTAACTTAATTGGCACAGAATTAAATTTAAATTGGTTATCAATTGATTTGGTACATCTTCATTGGTATGAAAAAGAAGTTAGAGTTGGACGTAAAGTAGGGCATTTAAATTTAACCCATAACCAAACAAACAAATTGTTAAAAGCATTAGAGAATTTAATACCGTTATTACCTAATGATTATCAAAAAAGTATTGAATGGGCAAAACAAACATTAGCAATTTGAAAACTTAAAACAATTTGAGTGATTAAATTAGGGATGAAACCATGATCAACTTTAACCAAAAAATCAATTATCAGCGTTATGCTAGCAAACAGCGTGAAGCTCTGTCTGATGAGTACTCAATAGTACGTTGTTTTGAAAGCGATCGTGGACGCATCATAAACTCAGCCGCTATTCGTCGCCTACAACAAAAAACGCAAGTTTTTCCATTAGAACGAAACTCAGTAGTTAGAACAAGACTTACTCACTCTATGGAAGTGCAACAAGTTGGGCGATACATAGTCAAAGAAATCGTTAATCGCCTAGGCAATGCTGGAAAATTAAAAAAATACGGGCTTGATAATTGTATAATGGCGATTGAAAGCCTAGTTGAAATGGCTTGTTTAATGCATGATATTGGTAATCCTCCATTTGGTCATTTTGGTGAGGCTGCCATTAATAAATGGTTTACTCTACGTTTAGGTCTTGGAAAAACAACAGATTATCGACTTCTAGAAATAAATGATAGTGATAAAAAAGAAATAAGAGTACTTAAAACTAAAATCCGTCAAGATTTATCAAGTTTTGAAGGTAATGCACAAGCAATTCGTTTAGTGCATACAATATTACGCCTTAATTTAACTTACTCTCAGATTGCTTCAATTATGAAATATTCTAAACCAGCTTATTGGTCTAAGCCGGTACTGCCAGAATTTTCTTATTTAATGAAAAAAGCAGGTTATTATTTATCAGAAGAACCATTTATTGAGGAGTTATCTAAACAGCTTGATATCAAACCATTTCATCGTTATCCATTTACCTATATCATGGAGGCAGCCGACGATATCTCATATTGCATTGCCGATCTAGAAGATGCGGTTGAAAAGAAAATTCTAACAGTAAAACAGCTTTATACTTACTTAGCTGAGGCATGGGGACCGATTAAAAAAGGTGATCTTGATCTGTTTGATACCGTTGTCAATCGCCCTTATGAAAATCTAAATCAAAATGGATTTGATGCGATAGGAATCGACCAATTTTTTATGTACCTACGTGTCAACACTATTGGCAAATTGGTACCACATGCTGCTGAACGCTTTATTGAAAATATTGAAGAAATTTATCACGGCTCATTTAATCATGCCTTACTTGAAGATCATGGTGCAGAATATAAATTACTCAATATTTTCAAAACAGTTGGACTTAAACATATATTTAATCATGAATCGGTTGAAAATATTGAACTTCAAGGGTACCGAATTATTAGTGGATTACTCGATATTTATAGCCCACTGCTTGATATGCCTACCAACGACTTTTTGAAATTGGTTGAGGATAAACATCACAAAAATTATCCTATTGAAACTCGCTTATATCATAAATTATCCTCAAAACATTGTGTCGCTTATAAACAAGCAGTTAACAAACTCAATATAAATAAAGCGGAAAATTTTGCGTGTATGGAATTCTACTATCGATGTCGCTTATTGCAGGATTACATTAGTGGCATGACAGATCACTTTGCTTATGACGAATATCGCAAGTTAATGGTGACATCCTAGATCCTATTAATTTTTATAACAGCTAAGCACCACTAATATGCATTGGCACTATATTAGTGCGCTGCTAAATAATAATAAATCTAATTAACTATTTGTTATATTTTGTTTTAATCCTTCGAACAGAACCGCTGAACCGTGATTTTATAACAACTATATTTTTTATAAATTCAGCTGCAATAGCTTAATTTCATTTAAGTTAACTTTTTTGGCACATTCTTTGCATAATTTAATCTGTAACTCACAATTTTTAGGAGCGATGGATGAAATTAGTTACTGTAGTTATAAAACCTTTCAAATTAGAAGAAGTTCGAGAAGCCTTATCCAATATAGGTGTTACAGGATTAACTGTTATCGAAGTTAAAGGTTTTGGACGACAAAAAGGTCATGCCGAACTTTACCGTGGTGCAGAATATAATGTCAATTTTCTACCAAAAGTTAAAATTGATTTAGCTATTAGAGATGATGAACTTGACCAAGTTATTAGTACAGTTACTAAAGCAGCGTATACGGGCAAAATTGGTGATGGAAAGATTTTTGTCACTTCACTTGAACATGTAGTGCGTATACGTACTGGTGAAACCGATGACTCGGCATTGTAATTGATTGTTAAGGAAATTATTATGTTGAAAAAAATTATTCTCTTTTTAGTTATTTTATTCTCAAGTTCAGCTTTTGCCGAAGGAGCTGCCATAGTTGATAAAGCGGATAACGGCTTTATGATGATCTGTACCGCCCTAGTACTTTTTATGTCGGTGCCAGGGATTGCTTTGTTTTATGGTGGATTATTACGCTCTAAAAATGTGTTATCGATGTTAACACAAGTGCTGGTAACTTTTTCGTTAATAGCGGTGCTATGGATTGTTTATGGTTATTCACTTGCTTTTGGTGAAGGGAACTGGTTTTATGGTAACTTTAATCATTTTCTATTAACAGGGATAGGTATTACAGATGTGTCAGGATCGATTTACGAGCTAATTTGGATAGCATTCCAAGGATCATTTGCTTGCATTACTTGTTGCTTAATTCTTGGTGCTTTTGCTGAACGAATTCGTTTTCCAGCAGTATTAATATTTATGGTGTTATGGTTTACATTTTCATATATTCCCATAGCGCACATGGTATGGGGTGGCGGAATTTTAGGTGATGAAGGCGCACTTGATTTTGCTGGCGGTACTGTAGTGCATATTAATGCTGCGATTGCAGGAATAGTGGGCGCTTATCTGATCAAACAACGTATTGGTTATAATCGTGAACCACTAAAACCATTTAACTTACCTTATGTCTACCTTGGAGCTGCTATTCTTTATATTGGTTGGTTTGGCTTTAATGCAGGATCATCAACGCATGCAGATGAAATCGCAGGTTTAGCCTTTATTAACACTGTTGTAGCAACAGCAGCCGCGGTTTTGGCATGGACATTCGCAGAATGGTTTTTACGAGGTAAACCATCCTGCCTTGGCTCGGCATCGGGAGTGATAGCGGGATTAGTTGGTGTAACACCAGCGGCAGGTCTTGTTGGTGTAGGTGGTGCTATGTTAATAGGACTTATTTGTGGTTTTGCTGGTGTCTGGGGAGTATCAACACTCAAAAGAATTCTAAACGTTGATGATACATGTGATGTATTTGGTGTACACGGCGTATGTGGAATTGTGGGTTGTATATTAACTGGTATATTTATATCAGAATCGTTAGGAGGTATTGGTTATGCCGAAGGTATTACAATGGCAACTCAAGTAGGAATTCAATTGATGAGTGTTATTACCTGCGTAGCATGGACTACAGTGGTTGCTTATATTGCTTATAAAATTGCAGATATCACTGTTGGTTTAAGAGTATCAGAAGAACATGAAAGAGAAGGTCTGGATATTAATAGCCATGGTGAAAGTGCTTTCAATAGTTAATCCGTAAATAAACTTTCATTAATTAAAAAATCATATATAAAAAGGATTTAAATTAAAAATAATTTACAGGGAAATGTCCCTGTAAATTACTGTTTTTATTAATTATTGTTAAGATAAAATTTTAATCATCCCAAAGCATAATTGCATTATCTTCAGTCAAGATTAAAGGTGGAGCAAATAGATATTGTTTTATTTTAGTCGGTAAAATTCGCATATCATTAAAATTAAGTTGGAATTCAGGGTAAAGATTAGCGATTTCCTTTATTCTTTTCTTTAGCAATCCTTTAATTTTATTGGATTCATTTGTGATAGCTATTTCCTCTTTTAGCATTCCAATTTGTTTTTGATGATGTTCTGACTCAAATATTTCATGAAAAACAAAAGAAAAACCTCTTTTATTATTGCTCTTATCACTATCATGACATTCTCTATATTCAGGATGATGCAATTTAAGTTCTTTAACACGCAAAGCAATAATTTCGTCAATATGATCAGTGTAATAATTTAATGTGGGATCCAAATAAGCCAGAGTTCTGTGTTCAGGTATGGAATTATTACTATGTACTAAGGTAAATAAAGGTTTTTTATATATCTTCATTTTGTAACTTCCTTTTTATTAAAATAAAAAGATAACAAGACCTTAATAAAGAAAGAGGTTGTTAATTTTTATGTAAAAATGTTTCAGGTTGACAAAATACTTAAATATGAAAATAAACAAAAAATTCAAATAATTAATAATATTTTATTAGATATTCAAATAAATGAATTAAATCTCAACTCAAAAAAGCATAGAAAAATAAACACTGCTAGAAATGACTACTATTAGAGAAACGAAACAGTCTAATTTACTTATAAAGCCTGTTAAAAGGTTAATTACGGCATTTTATTAAAACAGCAAAACCCTTTACTTATTACTAGAAAACTAAATAAGCGATGACTACCTATTTTCAATAACGGACTAATACTATTAAAAATAGTCTCTTTATATTAAGACAGATTTAATTTAGGAAAGTTCAAAAATATTGTAGATTTAATTTTTTTGTTGAAGATTTTTATTATATTTTCGCAGAAAAGTAAACCATAGAACGCCCCCAATATACTATAATAATTTTTAATATATTTGACTATTAAAGCTATTCAGAATAAGGCAGAGTATAAAATCATTTATTTTTTGATAATAAATAGCAAGATCGGCCAAATTATTAGACGATTATAGTTATGGTGACGATAGTTGGTTTTTCAATGCCTTTGGATATTATAAATAATAAACCTAATATATAGAAATTACTCGCTTCGTTTACAGTAATTTCTGGGACTAAAGTAATTGACATACTTTAATTAAGATGTGGTGTACACTTTTTAGATTCTATTTCTGTAAAAATATTCAGGAATCTATACCATTTAGTAATTAATTTATATATCGTTCTATCTATTCGTTAAAACGTGTGATAACTACCATATCAATCAAAAAGCACAAAAACTGCTTATTCACAAACAAATGGAAAAGATGAAAAGAGTGATACGTACTTTGATAAAGATGAAGCATAATCAGCAAATAGTTAGCAATTCAACATATACAAACAAAATTTTAAGTGATTTGTAAGATTAATGCCACATAAAGCAATTTTAAATAAAATGCCTTATGAGGTTTTAGAGGACAATTTTAACTATGAAATGTAAACAATTCAGTATTTTCTTACATTTTAAGTCAAAAAAGTCAGATAAACTAACTATTTTTCAAGTTTGCTTTTTTAATATGCTTTAAGTTAGGTAAAACAATTGCCAAAAGAATAATACCCACTCCAATCCATTGATTAAAATGGACCGATTCGTGTAAATAAAAATATGAACAAATGACTGCTACAGGCAGCTCTGTTGCCGACAAAATGGCACTTAATGAAATCCCAATTCTTGGGATTCCTACCGAAAACAAAAAAGGTGGCAATACAGTACCTAGCAATGCTAATAAAAATCCTAATTGATACAGTTTGTCGCTAATATCAAGTCTGAAGAAAAATAAAGGTGGAAATATCAAAAAAGTAACAATACATGCACCGGTAATCATCAACGCACTTTTTTCAAGCTTAGGTAATTCGTTACCAATATTGCTGCTAGTACTAATAAAGAGTGAATACATTAGTGCTGCTAAAAAACCAAAAAAACAACCAGTCAAATTTAAACTAATATCTTGATTAAAAATACCTGCTGCTAGGCAGCTACCTAAAATAATTATAATAACCGCTGAAAGTTGAATAATACTAGGTTTATTCTTAAATATAATAAAATCAATAAAGACACTAATCCACAAATATTGCATTAATAAAATAATTGCAATTGATGCAGGCACTAGTTGTACGCATTGGTAATAACAAATACCGACTAATCCAGGAAATAGACCAACAGCACAGATCTTCCATTTTTTTGTCAATTTTGTATACTTTTCTGTTGGAGTTGTTAATCGTGTGTTTGTTGATGTAGATACTTTTGGGGAGCGTATTATTTTGACAATAAAGTGAATACTCCATAACATTAACATTCCCAAAAAACATTGGATACCAGTGACTTCACCTAATTTATACCCGTTTTGATAAGCCGTCTTAACGATAGAAGATAGTACACCAAAGCTACATGCACCTAATAAAACCAGTAAACCGCCTAAAAATTTATCTTTCATATCTAAATCTCGTAACAAAAAACAACATTGCCGATAATTGTCGGCTAAAAAACACAATAAAAGACATCAGATGAAGGATCATACAATTCATCTCCCGGTGTCTTTTTAATAAATTAATCAAATTACAATGATAATTAATATTTCAAATATCTATTAATCTAAACGGATAAGTGATTATGCAGCACACTTACTTTTAGTATGGTCATAATTAAATGAATAATAAAAAACAATACCTAACACAAGTGCATATGTAGCAAAAATTAGCCAAATTGTTTGCCAATCTTTAAGACCATCATGTGTACACATGTCAACAACATAACCACTTAAAATCGAGCCAAAATAAGCGCCAATACCATTAACCATGGTCATAAACAGTCCTTGAGCACTGGCTCGAATATTTGAACTGACTTCTTTTTCAATGAAAATAGAGCCTGAAATATTAAAAAAGTCAAATGCACAGCCGTAAACGATCATTGAAAGCATTAATAGCACAAAACCAAAAGGTGTTGGATCACCAAATGCAAATAAACCAAATCGTAAAGTCCAAGCAATCAAGCTTATCATTATGACTTTTTTAATACCAAATTTTTTGAGGAAAAATGGGATGGTCAAAATAAATGCGACTTCAGCCATTTGTGAAACTGATAATAAAATAGCAGGGTATTGTACAATTAAGCTATCTTTAAATTCTGAGACTTTACCAAAATCATGTAAAAAAGCGCCACCAAAAGTATTAGTGATTTGTAGTATCGCACCAAGTAACATAGCAAAAAGAAAAAAAACAGCCATAATGGGCTTTTTGAATAACACAAAAGCATCCAATCCTAAATAAGAAACCCAAGACTGTTTTTGACTTTTAGATACAGTAATATTTGGTAATGTTGTACTATAAACAACAAGTACAACGGATGCTGCGCAGGCAACATAGAGCTGAGCATTACTCAACTCGAATTTGCATAAACTAATTGTCCACATTGCAATGATAAAACCAACAGTACCAAATACTCGTATTTTAGGGAAAACGGTTACCGAATCTAAGTTATGTTGAGCCAAACAGTGGTAGCTAATAGAATTAGATAATGCAATAGTTGGCATAAAAGCTAACGCATTGCCTAACATTACCCAAAATAAAATAGCTGAATTATTAACTGATGCAGCATAAAAAAGCGCAATAGCACAAACAGAATGACAAAGCATATATAGATATTTAGCCTGTAAAAATTTATCGGCAATAATACCAATAATAAATGGTGTAATTAATGCCGCTAAACCTTTGGTACTAAAAATCATAGATACTTCAACACCAGAAAAGTGTAAAGTATTAAATAGATAAGCACCAAAAGTGGCTAACCAGCTTCCCCAAATTAGATATTGGAAAAACATCATTATTTTCAATCTATTCTTTATGTTCATTGTTTATTCCTAAAATAAAGTGAACTTTTTATAGAAAATTACCAATAAAAAGTATTGGTTAGAAACGTGCAATCGTTTTTGTTATTAGTTGTAAAAAAGTTGATTTAACGCGTTCTGCTGTCTCTATAACTTCTTCGTGTCCTAATGGTTGATCTAAAATTCCGCAAGCCATATTAGTTAAACACGAAATTCCAATGGTTTTAATGCCTGAATGGTGTGCGATAATTGCCTCGGGTACAGTTGACATACCAACTGCATCGGCACCTAAAACACGAATCATTCTAATTTCGGCAGGTGTTTCATAAGTTGGACCTGTCCACCAAGCATAGACACCTTGTTGTAAGGTAATATTAAGTTCTTTGGCTACATCAATTACTGTTGAACGCAATTGCTTATTATAAACCTCACTTACATCTAAAAAGCGCACACCTAAATCAGGGTTATTTGGTCCAATAAGAGGACTGTTGGCAGTAAGATTAATGTGATCGGTGATCAACATTAAATCGCCTGGTTTAAAACTCGTATTGACTGCACCACATGCATTAGTGATAATTAATTTTTCAACACCAAGCATCTTCATCACACGAACAGGGAAAGTAACTTGATCTAACGAAAAACCTTCGTAATAGTGAAAGCGTCCTTTCATTGCCACAACTGTTTTGTCTCCGCATTGGCCAATGACTAATTCATTTGCGTGGCCAACGGCTGCTGATTTGGCAAAATGTGGAATTGTGTCATAGGGAATATGAACAGCATCTTCAAGAGTGTCGGCAAAAGGTCCTAAACCTGAACCAAGAATAATTCCAATTGTTGGTTTTTTGTTTGTATGTTTCTGAATAAAATTAACGGTTTGTTGAATGTCTAAAGTCTGATGCATGATAGTATCCTTTCAAAAAAAATTAATGCTAAGCTAAAGTAAAATAGGTGAATATAATAAAACAACGATAACCTATTGCTTAGCTTAATTGGGTAAAAATCCCATAAAATAATTAAAAAACAAAATAATTTTTGTTTTCGGCATATATTATGATGATCTTCGTTTCATAAAGGAAGATGCGAATTGATATATCTTAGAATGAATTAGAAAAATTTCTTTTTTATTTTTATTATTCAATATATTAAATTTAGATTAATTTAATCACCATAAATGAAAAATACAAAAGATTTTTTTAGATAAGACGATCATCGCCAGAATAGATCACGCCTTTATCGCCTCTAAAAAAACCCAATAAAGTTAAATGGCACTGTTTTGCCAAATCAACGGCCATTGAGGTTGCTGCCGAAACCGCTAACAAAAATTTTACACCACACTTGGCCGTTTTTTGCACCATTTCGTAGCTGGCGCGGCTTGAAACCAATACCACACCATGTTGATAGCTAGGATTATTAGGCAATTGCATTGCTCTAAAACCAAGCAGTTTATCTAATGCGACATGCCGGCCGATATCTTCAAACCCTACCATAAATTGTCCTTTCAAATCTAGCCATACAGCTGCGTGCGTGCAACCAGTTTGTTTACCAACTTGTTGAACATGCGATAAATAGCTTAAGCTGTCACTAAAATCTGCTAAATCAATCTGGCTTATTAATGGTAAAGTAGGAATATCTTGGCAGACTTGCTCTATCTGCTCAGTACCACAAATACCGCATCCTGTTCGCCCAGTTAAATTACGTCGTTTTTCTTTCAGCTCGCTAAAGCGTCGTGACGAAAGTTCGATCTGTACTTCTATGCCTTTGGGAGTATCAATAATATCAATGCCATAAATATCATTAACCGAATGAATAATATTTTCCGTTAACGAAAAACCAATGGCAAAATAATCCAAATCTTTTGGTGTTGCCATCATCACTACATGTGAAATTCCGTTATAAATTAAAGCAACTGGCTTTTCGATAGCTAACATATCAGGTTGAAAATGTTGTAACTTACTGTTTTTAAATTTACGTACTGGAATTGATTTAACACCGATCGCCATTAATTGCCTCTTGCTAATTTGGTTATAATTAAGACTGCTATCAGCACAAGATCAACCATTAATAATTCTAAAATGTTAACGTAGTGTAATATTTTATCAATAGATAGCGTGCTCAGCACTTAATAAGCAATATTATGATAAAATAGTTCATCATAAGCAATTGATAATTCATAAACTAACTCTATGTCATTACAAGAAATCACACAGACTATCATGCAGTTTATTGAGCACCATCAAGTTTGGGCATTACCCATTATATTTTTATTGGCATTTGGTGAATCATTGGCAATTATCTCGCTTTTAGTGCCTGCAACGGCTATTTTATTAGGGGCAGGGGCTTTAATCGGTGGAGGAGCAATATCATTTGTACCCGTATTAATTGCCGCTTCGGCAGGTGCTGTTTTTGGGGATTTACTGTCTTATTGGTTGGGTAAACACTATCATCAACAAGTTATTGCCTCATGGCCACTTAATAAGCACCCTAAATTAGTTTATCGTGCTGAGCAATTCTTTCAGCGTTATGGAACGTTAGGGGTATTTATAGGTCGATTTTTTGGACCACTACGAGCCATAGTCCCTTTAATTGCTGGCACAATGCATATGCCAACCACCAAATTTAACCTAGCAAACATTGCTTCAGCACCAGTTTGGGCTTTTGTATTGCTTGCGCCAGGAGCATTTGCCGTGCCTTGGTTAGAAACTCTTTTTGGTTAAAGTGTACCGATGGTATAACTGCGACGCCCACTCTTGCGTCCCAATGCTTCTAAATTGGTTTGCAATGGTGGGAATGGTAGCATTAAATGATGTTTACGATAAGCTTCAAGTATCAATTTATGTATAGCGCTTCGCAGTAACATTCGGTGTCCCATTTCAGCAGCAAAAACACGTAATTCAAACAACTGAATGCCTTCTTGGATATCTACTAAAAATACTTGTGGTTCAGGATCGTTAAGCACATATTCACATTCGTCTGAGGCTTGTTGTAAAAGTTTGATAACCAAATCACTATCAGCATCGATAGTTGCAGGAATGGTTAATACAATCCGAGTGATCGAATCTGATAACGACCAGTTCACCAATTGTTCGGTAATGAAAGCTTTATTGGGCATCACAATTTCTTTACGATCCCAATCGACGATGGTAATTGCGCGAGTATTAATTTTGGTGATATTACCTGTCAAATCGCGAATTGTCACCGTATCGCCAATACGCACAGGTTTTTCGAATAAAATGATTAAGCCAGAGATAAAATTAGCAAAGATCTCTTGTAAACCAAAACCTAACCCTACACCTAATGCGGCAATTAACCATTGAATTTTAGACCAGTCAATACCAATAAACGAAAACGCAATCATACAGCCTATCATCAAAGTAATATATTTTGAAACTGTGGAAATAGCATACCCCGTTCCCGGTGCTAAATCTAAATGTTGCAAAATGCCTAACTCCAACAAAGAGGGCAAATTTTTGACCAACTGTATGGTAATTGTCATCACTAAAATTGCAATACATACTGCGCCAAGGGTGATGTATTGTTCGATTTCGGTTCCATTAACAATGGCACTGGTTCCCCAAAGTTTAATATTATTCATAAAAGCAAAGGCCGAATGCAGTTCAGACCATAGCAAAATCATACTAATTAGCGCAATCATCATAATAATCGATCTGACTAAATGTAATGATTGAGCACTAATGACATCTAAATCAATAACAGGTTCATCAACACTTTCGTTAAGTGAATTGAGATCATCTTCATGTGATTTGGCTCGTTGCATACGCTCTAAGCGACGTTGCTTGGTTCGTTCAAATTCAATACGGCGTTTTTGGATCCACATCCAACGGCGAATCATAAAATAAATAACTAACAGAGCAAACCAAATAATGACAGAAGCTTCAAGACGCCCTAATAGTACTTGAGCTGTCGAAAGATAACCTAAACAAGCCGCAATGATAGCTAGCCATGGTGCACTTAATAAAATAAACCACAAAATATGGCTTAATAAATTATCGCCTGCTCCTTTTTTATCAATATAAAGAGGAACTTCAGCACGATGGATAGAGTTAGTCATAAACACCAAAGCAAAGCAAAGAAAAATAAACGACGTTCGACCAATTGTGGCTGCAAATTGGTGATTATTATATTGATCAAAACTCATCACTATCATTACTAGTGGAATTACAAGCCAAATTGAAAGTTGATAATATTTCATTGCCGAGCGTACACTACGTTCTGACCAACCAAAATGGGTAATAAACAGCCCATTGGATGATGCAAAATGGGCTGAAATAATAAATACCCACAAAATAGGCGCTGCTGCATTCACGCCATAACCTAAGGCAAATGCGACAGGATAATCTGAATTAATCTGTAAAGCATAGCCAAATACCGCCCACAAAATTGGTATAGGTAAGGCCATTATTAATGAAAATATAATTACTTTTAATGTTAAAGAATAGCTATCTTGTGTTATTTTTCCCACACGGCTAGCTGATTTGTTTAAAAAAGTATTATATTTAGCACGCATTTTAAAGTGTGCAAACACGAACAGCAACGATAAAATAATTAAAAATAACGTTTTTGGAGAACTAAGTACTTCAACGCTAGCATTATAAAGTTGCGAAATTGTATCAACAGAAAAAACCATATAAACAACATCTTTAGCTAAATCGATTGGATAATTTAACGATATTGGATTCACATCTGCTACCCAGAAAAAATATCTGTGTGCGGCATCGTTTACTTCGTCGATCGCATTAGTTAATTGCTTATTGGCAATTTTTAATTTAGTCAACTCTAAAATGGTAGTGTCAGTTCCCGAAATAAGAGTCTTAAGTAATTCGTTCTGTTCCCGAATTAAACGACGATATTGTGTTGCTTCTTTGACACTGTCAAGTGAATTTGTTAACATTGGGTAATCGTCCAAAGACGTTAAAATATTACTATAATTAAGTTGTTGAGCCTTTGCCTCGGCAATTTCGGCATCAAGTGCTTGTGATTTAGGTTTCTCAGGCAAACGCAATAATTGTTGACGTAAGGTTTCGCCCAAAGCGGTCGAAAAACTTAACCACTCCCCTTGTTCATCAAGGGTTGCCAGTGTATTTTGTACATGTGAAATTTGTGTAGTAATATTGTTCTGTTCATTAACAATACTAGTTAGATGTGCTTTTTGTAACTCCATATTTTGTCTGAGTTCATCATTTTTATCATTTAACTGGTGAACAACTAGCGAAAGATCATCCTCATTGTTAATGATTGGCGTGGTTTCTTCGGCAAAGGTCAGTGAAGAAAACAACACAGCAACAAAGCACATGACACCACGAGTCCACATAACGTTATATCCTATCAGCTAATTTTTGGCCTACACGCGTAACTTCACCTACTTTGAGTTGATTATCAAACTCAATTGAATTTGACGCAAATAGCGTAATTACAGTTGAACCTAATTTAAAGCAACCTATATCTTGCCCTTTAGTTAATTTTATACCGTTGGCATAAGTCCATCGTTTCATAATTCCTTCTCGCGGAGGGGTAATAATGCCTTCCCATTGCACTTCTATGCTACCTACAATGGTTGCACCAACTAAAATTTGTGCCATTGGACCTAATTCGGTTTCAAACATACAAATTACACGTTCATTACGAGCAAAAATATTAGGAATACTTTCGGTTGTAGCCTTATTAACTGAAAACAGTGAGCCAGGTACATAAATCATCTCACGCAAAATACCATCGCAAGGCATATGAAAACGGTGATAGTCTTTAGGTGATAAATAAATGGTTGCATATAAACCATTTTTAAAATATTTGATCATATCTGAATGACATGCAAGCAATGATTCTAAAGAATAAAAATGCCCTTTAGCCTGTAGCAGTTGTGTATCTTGAATAGTACCGAACTGACTAATTACACCATCAGCAGGCATAACAACTGTACTATCAGTAGTATCAATTGGGCGTGCATCTTCGTTTAATTCACGAGCAAAAAAGTCATTAAAGGTTTTAAACTCTTTTAAATCGTTAATTTTTGCTTCACTCAAATCCACTTTATATAATTTACAAAAAACCATAATCATCCATGTAGTAATTTTCCCCAATTGTTTTTTTGCCAGCCAACCCAAAAAAACAGTTAATAACTGTTTAGGAAGAAGGTACTGAATAATTGCTTTTAATTGATTTAACATATATATCTCTCAAAATTATGTTAGGAATATTTCATTATACCAAGATTTGTACACAAAGTGTAAAATGACTAAAAACAGTAATACATGATGTGCACATTAACTACTAGAGTTTTAAAAATTTATAAATATTAATTTACAGTTTATATGAAATGAAGAATGCTGCTATTTAGTTATATTTTATCTTAAAGTAAAAAACAACATAACAGAGTTTTTACAGTATCAGAATCACTTTAATTTATGCTTGTTAACAGTCTAAATTAAAAGAACACAAAAAACACCAAATTATCAATAATAAACACTGGTATTAAAATACACACAGACCACTTCATATAACTAAAAAAGCTTGGCATGTTAATTTTATTTTGAATTGCAATGCTTTTGACCATAAGGTTAGGTGCATTACCTATGTAGCTAAGAGCTCCCATAAAAACCGAACCCATTGAAATAGCGAGTAAGGTTTTTTCTAGTATATTCATTAAAATAGTGGCATCGCCCGAAGCTAGATTAAAGAAGACCAAATAAGTGGGGGCATTATCTAAGAATCCTGATAGTAGACCTGATAGCCAAAAATACATGCTATTAATCGGTTGTCCATGTTCATTTGTTACTAGTGATACAATTGGGGCTAATGCACCATGGCTACCTGCTCGTAAAATAGCAAGTACAGGGACGATAGTAATAAAAATCCCGATAAACAGCTTAGCAACTTCAATGATAGGCTCCCAATTAAATTCGTTACCGGCACGTACTTGTTTAGGGGTAATTAATATAGAAAATAGGGTAATCATGATAAAAATAATATCACGAATTAAATTTTGTAAAGCAATATGTGTTCCTAAAACCGTAAAATTAACCGATGAATGCCAAATACCAGACATTAACACGCAGGCAATAATGATTGCCAATAAAAAGATATTGCTTACACCATAAACCTTAATAGCGCTAGCTTTTTTAGCCGAAGTTAACGTAAGCGAATCACCATATTGCGTACGAAAGTAGTAGCAATCAATCTTATAATAAATTGCTAATAACAAAATTGAACTAAACAAAACTGGCAACAACATATGTTTAATTGTCCATCCAAAATTAACACCTTTTAAAAAACCAATAAATAAAGGTGGATCGCCCAGTGGTGTCAAGCCTCCGCCAATGTTTGCTACTAAAAAGATAAAAAAGACAATGGTATGTACGGCATATTTACGATTGCGATTAGCTCTAATTACAGGTCGAATCATTAACATAGCTGCGCCAGTAGTGCCCATGAGTGACGCTAACAGTGTACCTATTGCAAGCAAACCAACGTTTAGTTTGGGGGTGCTAAGCACATCGCTCTTAATTAAAATCCCTCCTGAAACGGTAAATAGTGCAAGCAATAACAAAATGAAAGGAATATATTCAGCTATAATTGCATGAGCAGTAAGATTGATGGTGGTTTGTAGACCAAAAGAATATAAGGCAAACAGTACAAACAGCATTGTCCAAAAAGTAATAATTTTGCCATAATGATAGTGCCAAAGCCGCGACAGAAATAGCGGCATTAATGCAATAGAAAGTAAAATTCCCACAAACGGAATACCCCAAAAGAGTGATAGATTATGACCACTAAAATCCATAGCAAAAAGATCAAAAGGCATTATGGTTAAGGGGATAATGGGTACAAGGGCTTTCATTTCGCATTTGTTTTTGTTTTTAAAGTGATGAAGGATTATAACAAAGTGTTTTTAATATATCGAATTTTAGAATTTTTGAGGGAGGTGACACTATGCAACAATGGTTATGCGGTTATGCTGGAAATTTAGTTGTATAAAACTAAAAAACGTCAGGTTCAGGTAGAGTAAAAAACAACATTCCACCGTAGTCATTTTGATTAATTGATTTGTTCGGTTTTCGCATATTGCTGTTAAGTCGTTATAATAGCGGTTATTTGATTTTGGATAAAATAGGACAATTGTGCAAAAGCCATTAAAAAAGCCTCAATTACATTGCAGAAACAAACACCAGAATGGTTATAATTTTGCAACGCTCATTAAAATACTTCCTGAGCTGTCTCGATATGTAAATCAGAATTGCTATGGCAATTTATCGATCGATTTTGCCGATCCTATGGCTGTTAAACAGTTAAATAAAGCCTTGTTATTTAATGATTATCAAATAAATTATTGGGATATTCCAGATGGTTATTTATGTCCGCCCATTCCTGGTCGAGCTGATTATATTCACTATTTGGCTGATTTATTAGCTCAAGACAACCAAAATAGCATTCCAACAGGTAAACAAATTCGGGTTTTAGATATCGGCGTTGGGGCTAATGTGATTTACCCTATTATTGGTTGTGCCGAATATGGTTGGTCATTTGTAGGGAGTGATATTAATCCAGTTGCGATCAAAGTTGCTTTGCTAATTACACAAGCCAATACGTTATTAAAAAATACTTTGCAGTGTCGATTACAAAAAGACAGTGGATCGATTTTTAAGCATATTATTAAGCCCAATGAATTTTATGCTTTAACCCTGTGCAATCCGCCTTTTCATGCTTCAGCAGCAGATGCGTTGGCAAGTACGCAAACCAAATTGAAGAAGTTAGGTAAATTAATAAATTCCACTCAAAAAACTGTGCTTAATTTTGGTGGACAACATGCCGAGCTTTGGTGTCAAGGAGGTGAAAGTACTTTTATTAGTAATATGATTAATGAAAGTACTCAATATAAAACTCAATGCCTGTGGTTTACTTCATTAGTTTCAAAAAAAGAGACCTTGTCGGTAATTAACAAAAAATTAAAGCAAGCTGCTGTTGTTGAAAGCCGTATTATTCCCATGGCGCAAGGGCAAAAAGCGAGCAGGTTTATAGCATGGACTTTTTTTAATCAAACTGAACGTAACAACTTTTGTCAAAAAATAACAAAAAACAAATTGTTAAACATTATAAATAAATTACCTTTATAGACCTTTTTGTTGTAAAAGGTCGTTTAAGTGTGTTTTGTTCATCTGCAATAAAAATTCCGATAGCTTATTGTTTTGCTTTTGGTTAAGATGGTGATTATTTAATCGCCGCTATTAACCCATCTCAATTTTCAATAACCATAGGAAATACCGATATGAAAAGTAATCAAACAGCTAAGCTCATTGAGCAGCTACAAGGTATTGTTGGACATAAATATACTTTAACCAATCCAGCACGCACATTACCTTATCGTCAAGGTATTCGCTTTGGTGAAGGTGATGCATTAGCAGTTGTTTTGCCGGGAACGTTAGTTGAACAGTGGCAGGTGTTAAAGGCGTGTGTTGAAGCGGATGTGATTGTTATCACACAATCCGCAAATACTGGTTTAACTGGTGGTTCAACGCCTGATGGTAATGACTATGATCGTCCTGTTGTTATTGTTAGCACTCGTCGCTTGGATGGAATCAAAGTGATAGAAAATGGTGAACAAGTTGTCTGCTTACCGGGTAGTACACTTTTTCGTCTAGAAAAGGAATTAAAAAAATATCATCGAGGTCCACATTCGGTTATAGGTTCATCTTGCATTGGCGCTTCTGTGATGGGTGGGGTATGTAATAATTCGGGTGGAGCACTGATTCAGCGTGGGCCTGCTTATACTCAAATGGCGGTGTTTGCTCAATTAGATGCGCAAGGGCAATTGCGTTTAGTTAATCATTTAGGTATAGAATTGGGTGATGAACCAGAAACAATTTTACAGAATCTTCAAAATCATACTTATACTGATAAGGATATTAAACCTGATGCTGGTTTAGGTCATGATCATCATTATTGTGAGCATGTTCGTGAAGTAGATGCCAATACGCCTGCTAGATTTAATGCTGATCCTGCTCGTCATTATGAAGCATCAGGTAGTGCTGGTAGATTAATGGTATTTGCTGTGCGCCTTGATACATTTCCGTTAGAGAAAAAATCAGCCGTATTTTATATTGGTACAAATGATATTAATGAATTAAATGGTATTCGTCGCCACATTTTAAGCCAATTTAAAACCTTGCCTGTATCGGGCGAGTATATACACCGTGTGGCTTTTGATATTGCCGCGGTTTATGGGAAACCGACCTTTTTAGCCATTAAAAAGTTAGGTACAGATATGATGCCACGCATGTTTGTGTTTAAGAACTTTGTTGATCGTGTTACCGCTAAAATTCCATTTTTTCCAAAGAATTTTTCGGATCGGTTTTCTATCTTTGCTTGCAAATTTTTGCCAAATCATTTACCAAAATTAATGCGTGATTATCGTGATCGTTATGAACATCACCTTATTTTAAAAATGGCAGATGATGGGATTGCAGAAGCCGAGGCTTTTTTAAAAGACTATTTTCAAAATAAAAATGGTAATTATTTTTTATGTAACGAAAAAGAAGCCGAAGCCGCAATGTTACACCGTTTTGCAGCTGCGGGTGCTGCAACGGCTTATCGTAATGTACATAGCAAAACAGTGGAAAACATTGTTGCATTAGATATCGCACTACGACGTAATGATACCGATTGGTTTGAAACGCTGCCAGAAAACATTGATCAAAACTTTATTTATAAAATGTATTATGGGCATTTTTTCTGTTATGTATTTCATCAAGATTATATAGCTAAAAAAGGGGTGGATTGTGATAAAGTTAAGGAAAAGATTTTAGCATTGCTTGATCAGCGTGGTGCGCAATATCCAGCCGAGCACAATGTGGGGCATTTGTATCATGCCAATGAGGATTTGAAAAAATTCTATCAAGAGCTTGATCCTACAAACAGTCTTAATCCGGGCATAGGTAAAACATCTAAGAAGAAAAATTGGGCTTAATTTTTTAAATTCTAGATGCTATTAATAATTAAAACCAACCGCTAGAAATCACATCTAGCGGTTTTTCAGAATAATATCACAATAGAACAATTAGTGGTTATTTAAATCACACCAACTTTTTTAATTGATATAAAATTTCTAATGCTTGTTTTGGTGTTAGAGCATCAGGATCAATCTGTTTTAACGCTTCTTCAACTTCCGAAGGTTCAGGTTCGTTGATAAAAGAAAGTTGAGATTGAGCAACGCCGCTGTTAGCCGTTTGTTTTGAAATAATCTCGAGCTCTTTCAATTTTTGTTTAGCTCGCTTTAATACTACCTTAGGCACACCGGCAAGTCCAGCAACAGCAATACCAAAACTTTTACTCGCTGCGCCTTCAGATACTTCGTGGATAAAAGCAACGGTGTTATCGTGTTCAATGGCATCAAAGTGGATATTATAAACACCTTGCATATGTTCGGGTAATTGGGTTAATTCAAAGTAATGAGTGGCAAAAAGCGTCATTGATTTGATTTCATTTGCTAAATTTTCGGCACAAGCCCAAGCTAATGAAAGCCCATCATATGTTGAAGTTCCTCGACCAATTTCATCCATTAATACTAAACTTTGTTGAGTTGCATTGTGCATAATGTTAGCCGTTTCGGTCATTTCGACCATAAAAGTGGAGCGACCAGATGCCAAATCATCAGAAGCGCCAATACGTGTAAAAATGCGATCAACAGGTCCAATGACTGCTTTTGATGCAGGGACAAAGCTACCAATATAAGACAGTAATACAATTAAAGCAGTTTGACGCATATAAGTACTTTTACCGCCCATGTTTGGGCCCGTAATAATTAACATACGTCTGCTTGGTAATAATGAGAGCGAGTTTGCAATAAATGGTGTTTGTAAAACTTGCTCAATCACCACATGTCGGCCATCTTTAATTTCTATTCCTGAGTCGGTTGATAGTGTTGGTTTTTGATAGTTAAGGGTTAGTGCTCGTTCCGCCAAGTTGGTAAGCACATCAAGTTCGGCAATGGCTTCAGCACTGATTTGCATAGTGGCTAGATCTGGCATTAATAGATCAAATAGCTGTTCGTAAAGTTGCTTTTCGAGTGCTAATGCTCGTCCTTTGGAAGTTAGCACTTTATCTTCGTACTCTTTAAGTTCGGGGATGATATATCGCTCAACATTTTTCAGTGTTTGACGACGAGTATAATGAATTGGTGCCAAATGGCTTTGCCCACGGCTGATTTGGATATAGTAGCCATGCACAGCATTAAATCCAACTTTTAATGTATCAATGCCAAGTGTTTCACGTTCTCGGATTTCTAACTGTTCTAAATAATTGGTTGCACCATCCGCTAAACTTCGTAGTTCGTCTAGTTCTGCATTATATCCAGTAGCAATAACCCCACCATCACGAATAATTACCGGCGGTGTTTCAACAATAGCCTGATTTAATATTTCGGCTATACGGTCAAATTGGTTTATTTTTTTACGCAAGTTAATTAACGCTGGTGAAGTAAGACCACTTAGTAGTGTTTGTAATTGTGGTAATAAATTATAAGCATCACGTAAACGAGCAAAATCACGAGGTCGAGCCGTATGTAATGCAAGTCTTGCCAAAATACGTTCCAAATCACCAATTTGTTTTAATAATAGATTAACTTCATCAATATAATTTTGTAATTCGCCAATAGCTTGTTGTCGATTTTGTAATATAGTTAAATTACGAATTGGTGAATGCAACCAACGTTTAAGCATACGGCTACCCATTGGTGTTTGAGTTTTATCAAGTATTTCAGCTACAGTATTTTGAGTTCCACCAGATAGGTTTTCGGTGATTTCAAGATTACGACGTGTTGCGGCATCTAACACGACAAAATCATAAGCCGACTGTTTGATAATTGAACGTATATGAGGTAGAGTTGTGCGTTGGCTATCTTTAACATATTGTAACAAACAGCCAGCTGCACAAAGTGCATAATTACACTCTTCCACACCAAATCCAATTAAATCATTAGTGCCAAATTGTAGATTAAGCTGTTGTTTTGCTGTTTCAAGATCAAAGTCCCATTGTGGACGACGGCGCAATCCAGAGTTATTTTCAATTAATGGCATGGATTGAAATTCTTCTGGATATAGCAATTCGACAGGACTTGTACGTTGTAATTCGGCTTGCATTTCCTCGAAATTGTCACATTCAAAAATATAAAATCGTCCTGAACTGATATCGAGTGTGGCATAGCCGTAATAATTTCTATATTGCCAAATTGATGCCAGTAAATTATCTTTGCGATCTTCTAATAATAGCTCATCACTTACTGTACCAGGAGTTACAATACGGACAATTTTTCGTTCTACTGGTCCTTTACTAGTAGCTGGATCGCCAATCTGTTCACAAATAGCAACTGATTCACCTAGTGCGATTAATTTTGCTAAATAACTTTCAACCGCATGATAAGGCACGCCAGCCATAGGAATCGGTTCACCATTTGACGAACCACGCTTTGTGAGCGAAATATCTAAAAGTTGCGAGGCACGCTTGGCATCATCATAAAACATTTCATAAAAATCACCCATGCGATAAAACAATAAAATATCAGGGTTTTCAGCTTTAAGTTTTAAATACTGCTGCATCATTGGTGTGTGGCTGGCAAAATTGTCTTTATTAGTCATGTTGGTTTTTCTTTTTTTTATCCTTCAACGTAATAAGTAAATTCATTAGTCTAACAAAGAACCATTAAAATGCATAAATTCGTACTGGTTCTTATTTTTAGTTTAATCATAAATTATGATAAATGTAAGTTGTATAATGTAATCATTTATATAATAATTTTATTATAACTGATTATTGGTTTATTACAGAGGGCTATTTGGGGCTTAATGTAAAATGGATATGCTTGCATTTAATTAAAGAATTGGACTCATTACGAGCCCATTATTCTAAATTATGTACTTTTTTATGTGGTTTGGTTATTTAACAATATTGAATATAAAAAAATTGTTATCTTCATATTGCCACATGATTTTTTATATCATTTTTGTACTAATAACCAGATATTTACAATTCAATTCTTTTTTATGATTAGTTAAGATTTTTAAATTAATAAAATGGGCAAAAGTAATCAATGGATCGTTATTATCCATTTTATTCATTAAATTATCAAAGGTATTTCGCTTTTTTTCCTAATCTATTGGTCAATGATTGTAGTACAAGCAATTTTTTTTACTTGTTTGTGTAATTATACAAATAGTTTCTCTCATTCTCCTTTTCCTTTGTTCTTACCTTTTTTTACTGTTTTTGATTCATTGGCACAGCTTAGATTAGAATTTAATTATTATGTAAATTAGTTTAATTATAATCGATTTTATTCAACATTAAATTATCAGTCACCGATTGAATACAAAAGAAGTCGATGACCTTATATTTTTGGTACTAAAAAGTGTGAACACACCAGTTTAAAAATGAGCAGATACACAAATTTATTTACAGAGTCGAATTTTGTTACGTTTATGCCAATTTTAAGTATATAATTGGTATAAATTCCTCTACTATGTATTGTTATGACTAAAGTATCTTCGTTTCGCCAAAAGCAAAGCACTATTTTTGTCGCATTTCTAGTCACAACTTTTATTGTTGGTATTGCTGGTGCTTTACAATCTCCTACTTTAAGTCGATTTTTAACTTTTGAAGTTAATGTTAATTCACGGCTAGTTGGACTTTTTTTTTCTGTTAATGCTTTAGCCAGTATTGTGGGTAGCTTTCTATTAGCTAAATATTCCGATAAAAAGGGCGATAGGCGTTATATTGTTATATTTTGCTGTTTAATGGGCATTGCTAATAGCATTACTTTTGCGTTTACACGTCACTATTTGCTGTTAATCACGCTGGGTGTTTTGTTTGCTGCGTTATCGTCTGCTGCTATGCCACAAATTTTTGCTTTAGCACGCGAATATGCCGTTAAAACTGGACGTAATGTTGTGGCATTTAATTCACTTATTCGAGCTCAACTTTCGCTTGCTTGGGTATTTGGCCCACCAATTTCTTTTGGCTTAGCTATTAATTTTGGTTTTACGGCAATGTATTTAACGGGCATGTGCATGTTTATGGTCGCGATGCTGTTTGTTGCTATTTTTTTACCTTCGGTTGAAAAAAATCCCACCTCACAACTAAATAACGAAGCAGAGTTACAAGCAGCAAATCAACCACTTTGGAAGAATAGAAATGTGCTTTGTTTATTGCTATCTACGGTATTTATGTGGACAGCAAATATGATGTATATTATTGATATGCCAATTTATGTTGATGTTGTATTACATTTTTCAGATTCATTGCCGGGTGTATTGATGGGGCTTGCTGCTGGTATCGAAATTCCAGTTATGCTTATTGCTGGATATTTAGTACCCCATTTAGGTAAACGAAATCTATTTTTTATTGCAATCGTTTGTGGTTTGATTTTTTATCTTGGTATGATTTTTTGTACTGGTAAATATGCCTTATTAGCATTACAGCTCTTTAATGCTCTATTTATTGGTATTGTAGCTAACATTGGTATTATCTATTTTCAGGATTTATTGCCTACCCGAATGGGAGTGGCTTCTACTTTATTTAATAATGGTATTATTTTCAGCATAATTATAGCTGGAATGTTGCAAGGATTTGTATCAGAAGCCTATGGACATGAGGTTATCTATTGGATTGCGTTAGTAATGGTTGCGATATCATTGTTATTCTGTACGTTGGTGAAAGATGTAAAAACTAACGTGGGCTGAAAGTAGATGAATAGTTAGATAATTAATAACAAAATCAATAGTAAATAAATAATTAAGTGTAACTTTTCTTCTTAATAGTTAGGAAGACAAATTACTGAAACAATTAAAGATTAGATGTGTTTAACAGTTTTTCATAAAAGGCATAATCGGTCCTTTCATAACCCAATGGCGTAATGGCAATAAAGTTGGCATTAGCGGCATCAAGTTCTTTATTGTCATCAAGTATTTGTAAATTGCGTTTTGCTCTAAACCAAAAGTAATCATTGCCTTCGGGATCTTGTGTTGGTATCACCATAAAACGACTTACATCGCTATCGCCTTGTTTTGTTATTTTCAAACCTTTAATTTGTTGTGCTGTACATGCAGGAAAATTAACGTTAAAACAAATATTTTGCGCAGATGGTAACGAAAGTAATTTAGCAATAACTGTTTGAGCGTGATGTTTAGCACAACTCCAGTCAGTTGGCTGGTTATCTTCACTGGTTAATTGACTCAATGCAATTGCAGGAATGCCCAAAGTCATAGCCATCATTGCCGCACCAACCGTGCCAGATAACACTGTTTCAAATCCCACATTTGAACCATTATTAATTCCAGATAGTACTAGATCGGGTAGGTTGTTAGCCATCAAATATTTAATTGCAAATAGTGAGCAATCGGCAGGTGTGCCATAAACGGCAAATTCTTGTTTTCCACGTTGAACAACTCTAAATGGCGTTTTTAAGCTCACTGAACAAGATACTCCACTTTGATCTATGGCTGGTGCAACTACCCAAACCTCGTGAGCTATCTTTTTTGCAACTTCTTGCAATAGTTTAATACCTGGTGCATCAAAGCCATCATCATTGACTAGTAAAACGCGATTAACTAACTTTTTTAACATATTATTTCCTTATTGAGCAAATGTATTACATTCGTTTATTGCACCGTTATCAAACCCACGTTTAAACCAAGTATAACGTTGTTTAGATGTACCATGGGTAAAACTATCAGGTACAACATAACCTTCACTTTGTTGTTGCAAGCGATCATCACCAATGGCTTTTGCGGTGTTTAAAGCTTGTTCAATATCACCTTCATCCAGCCGATTTTGCTGTTGCATTGCATTGCCCCACATGCCAGCAAAACAATCGGCTTGGAGTTCTAATTTAACCGACAGTTGGTTATTTGTGATTGTGGACTGACCTTTTTTTAATTGTTCAACGTGGCTAAATGTGCCTAGCAAATTTTGGACATGATGACCAACTTCATGCGCAATTACATAACCTTGAGCAAAGTCGCCACCACCACCGAGTCGCTGTTTCATCTCTTGATAGAAAGACATATCTAGATAGACAGTTTTGTCAATACTACAATAAAATGGTCCCATAAAGGTTTGACCAGTGCCACAAGATGTTCTTGTAGAGCCGTTATAAAGTACTAGCTTAGGGGGAGTATAGGTTTTACCTAAACGTTGAAATTCTTGATGCCAATAATCTTCAGTACTTGCTAAAATGATAGACGTAAATTTGACGGCATCTTCATCATCAATTGAATATTGATTAGTATTTTGTTCGGTACTGTTCGTATCAATTAGTGTTGAATCTAGCAAGCCAGTTAAATCAACACCATAATAGCCAGCAATTAACACTACAATAAATAAAACAACCTTACCTTTACCACCAATTGGAAGTCTTGTTCCTATTTCACTTCCTGATTGTGAGCGACGATCTTCAATGTTATCGCTCTCTCGTTGGTCTCTCCAGCGCATAGGAATTACCTTGTCAGTTTTAGTTTAATTATTTTAATGGATAACAAATAAGTATTCTAGATTAAGTTATTAGCGTTATTATAAATTGAACAAATTAACCATATAAAAATAGGTAAAGTATTTGTTTGTAAATTTGGTTATTTCTTGCTTTTTTTAGGTATATAATAGAATTCATACCATTATATCTTCATACTAATATTTGGGTATTGTTATGCCATATTTATTGCTTACTTTGGCGGCTTGTTTTTGGGGGGGTAATTACGTTGTTGGGCGTGTTTTAGTTACTCAAGCCGATCCTATGGTAATATCCGAAGGTCGTTGGGTTATTACTGCGCTGTTATTATTGTGTTTATATCAACGTCAAGTTCGTAATGACTTATCCAAAATTAGAAAATCAATTGGTCCCATTTGTTTGTTAGCCATTTTTGGGCAGATTTTGTTTCCATTAACACTTTATGTTGGATTGCAATATACTTCATCGCTTAATGCATCAATTTACCTTTCTGCAACACCATGTATGGTGTTGGTTATGAATAAATTGTTATTTAATGATACGATTTCAAAAAATAATATTTTAGGCGTGCTATTTAGTACAATTGGCGTGATTTATTTGATTTTACAAGGAAATCTAACCAATTTAAGTGAGTTGAGTAATATTAATAAAGGGGATTTATGGGCAATGGCATCAGCAATGAGCTGGGCTTGTTATAGCGCATTTATACGGTTAAAAGATAAATCTATATCTGGCAATGCTTTTGTGACTGTTAGTGCCGTGTTAGGTTCGGTCATGTTACTTCCTGTTGCGTTAGTGTATTTTTATTTTTACCCAGTTTCCAACCTAGCACATTATACCTCAACAAGTTTTTTGCTTGGCTTATTATATATTGCTATTTTTGCGTCTTGGTTATCTTATTTATTTTGGAATAAAGGTATTATGGATATTGGCGCAACACGTGGGCAAATCTATACTCATATTATCCCTTTGTCAGCAGGAATTTTTAGTATTCTATTTTTACATACGCCAGTTGCGTATTTTCATATTGTGTCGATAGTACTAATAGTTATTGGGATCTATTTTTGTTCACGGAAATAGTTAATAATGCAAACAATCGTTTTTAAAATAGCTTTAGTTTTAACTTAAAAATCAAGAAAATTTTACAAAATGAGGTTATTTTGCTATAATTAGCACTCAATTTTCACAAAAAGGAATTGTTTTGTTGTTATTTAGTAGAAATTAAAACAAACAATAAAACATTAGTTTTTGCTTTTTTATTATCCTCTTTTTTATCTTTGCTGTATTTTGCTTCAATTTTAATTAACTGATAAACACTTTTTCAAAGTGTAATCTAAAAAGTATTGTTCTTTGTGTATTAAAAGGTAACCGTTTACCTTGTTGCATCATTCCTTTTTATTATTTGTATGTAAACAGGCGGTATTTTATGAAAAAAATAAGACAGTCCCAAAATAAACCATTAAACATCAACGATATTACTATAATTGATGATAGCAAGTTAAAAAAAGCCATTACCGCAGCAGCACTTGGTAATGCGATGGAGTGGTTTGATTTTGGTGTATATGGCTTTTTAGCCTATGTTTTAGGGCAAGTATTTTTCCCTGATGCATCCCCTAGTGTGCAAATGGTTGCTGCACTCGCCACGTTTTCCGTACCATTTTTAGTTCGGCCGTTAGGCGGTTTAGTGTTTGGGATCCTTGGTGATAAATTTGGACGCCAAAAAGTATTATCAATAACCATCATTATTATGTCGTTAAGCACTTTTTGTATTGGTTTAATTCCTTCTTATGCCTCGATTGGTATTGCTGCACCAATATTATTATTGCTAGCTAAATTTGCGCAAGGATTTTCAATAGGGGGTGAATATTCTGGTGCGGCTATATTTGTTGCCGAATATTCGCCAGATCGCAAACGTGGTTTTATGGGGAGTTGGTTAGATTTTGGTTCGATTGCTGGTTTTTTAGTTGGAGCAGGTTTAGTCGTGCTTTTATCTAGTATTCTTGGCAAAGTTGCATTTCATGATTGGGGCTGGAGAATTCCATTTTTATTCGCTTTACCGCTAGGACTAATTGGGCTTTACTTACGTCATGCACTAGATGAAACACCTGCATTTCAACAGCATACCGATTTGATGGATCAAAATGTTCGCGATCATATTACTAATCAACCTAAAATGACTTTCAAACAGATTATTATCAAATATTGGAAAAGCCTATTAGTCTGTGTAGGGTTAGTGATTGTTACTAATGTGACTTATTATATGTTGCTTACCTATATGCCTAGTTATTTATCTCATAACTTAAATTACGATACAGATCATGGCGTACTAATTATTATTGCTATCATGATAGGTATGTTATTTGTTCAACCATTAATTGGTTTTATTAGCGATAAAATAGGTCGCAGACCGTTCATTATTGGGGGAAGCTTAGGTTTATTAATTCTTGCTTATCCGTCATTTGTTATGATCAATAGTGATATTATAGGTCTTATCTTTTTAGGATTATTGATTTTAGCTGTATTACTTAACTGTTTTACTGGTGTTATGGCCTCAATTTTACCGGCTATCTTTCCGACTAGTATTCGTTACAGTGCTCTAGCTATATCATTTAATATCTCGGTATTAGTTGCTGGTGCTACTCCAACAGTGGCGGCTTGGTTGGTTGAAGAAAGTAATAATTTATACATGCCAGCTTATTATTTAATGGTTGTGGCATTAGTGGGTTTACTTACAGGCATAAAAATGAAAGAAACCGCAAACCGTCCACTCCGCGGCGCAACGCCTGCAGCATCAGACAGGTCAGAGGCAAAAGAAATATTATCAGATCACTTTGACTCAATAGAACAAAGAGTCGAAGATATAGAACAGCAGATCGAAACATTGCAACAACAGCGTCAGAATTTAGTCGATCAGCATCCTAAGTTAGATTGATTTTTTTGATATCGATTGATTACGGACATTTTTAAAATGTAGGATTTTATGATCATTGATATTATGTCCAAGTAAGGAGGGGGGATCACCCTCCCTTTTTTATCGTTACTCAACGTCTATTTTGAAAATTAGTTATCTAATGAAAGATGTAAAACTTGATATAAATTTTGATTGGTTTTAGTTGGTTTATCTTTGAAAAAAGTAAATATAGCATAAGCCCATCTGTCAGGATTATAAATTACTACTTGACCAGTATAATATTGATATTTAGGAATTCTAAAATCAAAATTTTTTAACTGTGCTTGAGCAGGAATAATGAAATTTTCTTCTAACATGTATCTGCTTTGAGCAAAATTATCACTTAATTTAATTTTAGTCGTCATACCAATATTGATATTTTGCCAACCGAATGACCCAATGATATTGTCAAAGTAACCGTCAAAAATGAACATATTCATACCTTCTGTCTGTTTCCAAATATAAAGTGGACAATAGCTATTGCCTATATTGCTATTATCTTTTTCAGAAATTAGGTAAGCCTTGAATAAAAGATCAGTAAAATGATCAGTTTTATATCCATTATCTTTAATTCGATTTTTGATGATATTCATATCATAGTCGGTGGGTAAATTAATTTTATATTGCATAGCTTGCATGTTTTATTTCCTTTGAAGGTTTTGCTTAGTTTAAAAACTTAATTGAGGTTTGAATAATTCTAATTTATGATTGGGGTATCAAAAAAAGTGATAGGTCGCCGTGCAATATGAATTTTAAGGGATTACAAATTTTTAAAACGATTTATGAACTTAACAGCCTTAATAAAGCAGCTAAGATTTTGGGCTATACGCAATCAAATTTAACGGCTCACTTAAAAAAGATAGAGCATGAGTTGCAAGCACCGTTATTTATTCGAGGTTTTGATGGTGTTAAACCAACCCCAAAAGGGCAACAGTTTTATCATTTTACTTTGCAAACTTTGGAGCAATTTTCTCAACTTAAGCACTCCTTTAAATCTAAACGTAAAACCTTATTAATCTCGGAACTATTATTTCAATTAATTGTTATAGAAAATGCAAAATATCACATTGAATCAACAGAAATAGTTATTAAACGAACGGATGACATATTTAATGAAATTAATCAGCATTGCTATGATGAAGTCATTACTTTTAATCAATTAAATCATCAAGATTATTGTTTAATAGTGAATCAGCAGTTACCTGTTGCTTTTTTGCAAAGTCAATCAGTTTTAGAGAATGATCATCTACCAATATTGATTAATAATGATGAGCATTGTCCACTGCGAACTAAAACGTTAGCTTGCGGTTATCCACCTGAAAAAATGATTACGGTGGACTCGTTAAGTCAATTATTAAATCTTGTTGAAAAAGGGCAAGGTATAGCACTTTTGCCAATCTTTTTAATAAAAGATAAATTCAAAACGATCAATAATAATCGTGACTTTATTCAATTTTATTTTTATCAACATTCTTCGGTTTAATCCCGATAATAATCATATTATTTTTGTAATAATTTACTGTGGTACTGACGTCGATATTCAGTGGGTGTTCGCTCTGTCTTTTTTTTTAAAATCCGACAAAAATAATTACTATCTTTAAACCCCGATGCTAGAGCAATTTCTTTTATATTTAGATCATAATCCTTTAGTAGCGATTTTGCATATTCTAAGCGAATATGATTTAGATATTCATTTAACCCTCTTTTTCCCTCGCTTTGAAATAGATGTGATAAGTAATTGGGTGAAATGTAAAACATATTAGCTAAAAAGTCGCGTGTAATATCTTCACGAAAGTGAGTATCAATATATTGGCGAATAATTTCATATAGGCAAGTAGTTTTGGATGATGTTTTGATATTGATATTTAACAAATCGAGCGTGTTGCTAAGTAAACTGTGAATAAGATAGTAAGCAGTTTTATTTTGTTTACATGATTGGTTTTGCCAGATAAGTTCGGTCAGAGCTTGAATAATAAATGTACCAACCCGCGGGCCTCGTCTTGGTGTGTTAATTTGCCCAAGCGGAATTAGTTGTGTGCCATCCCAATGCAATAGGCTTATACCAATTTGTTGTTTACCAAACAATATGTTTAATGAAGTAACAGGGCTTGTCCAAATGGGTTTGTTCCAGCTTTGAGCGGAAATATATAAAAGATCATTAGTTGATAATATTTTTTCAATAACTTTGCCATTACTATCTGCCCATAGCATCTGTTGCTTTCCTTCTAATATAATTTCAATTCTAGGAAAGTTGACTTGGTAGGCAAGTAAAGAAGGACAAGTATTACTATTGGCAAAATAGATATGATTGATTGACTCTGGGTTATTGACTAGTTTAGCTAGTTTTTCATTAATGATTTTTGTCATAAATTAAGTTAATGATAAATCAAGTGTGTACTATCGTTTAGATTATATACGCATATGGAAAAGATGAAAATAAGTATAAATTTTTCTTTTATTTAATAAGTTAATGTTAATTTTTCATTGTGTGATCTAAGTCTCAATTTCTTATTTAGCGTACAAAAATCCAGTAAATGACAAAATTGTCTTCTAGGCGGTTGGATCAGTTTTTTTTACTATAGCTGTAACGCAAAATTTGTAATACAAAGAGCGTTATATGTATACGTTAATAGATATTTGTTGGTTTTAGCTAGGAGTTAACTATGGAATTATATTTAGATACCGCCGATCTTGTCGCCATTAAACGTTTAGCCAGGGTGTTACCTATTAGTGGGGTTACCACTAATCCAAGCATTGTAGCAAAATCGGGCAAGCCAATTTTTTCATTATTAGATGAATTACAGGGAGTATTGGGTTCAGATAAATTACTATTTGCTCAGGTACTTTCAAGTAATGCTGATGAAATGATAAAAGAAGCTTATCAGCTTAGAAAAGCAGTATCATCGATTGTGACTAAAATTCCTGTTAATGCTCAAGGATTGATTGCAATTAAAGAATTAACCCAGCAAGGAATTCCAACTTTGGGAACGGCTGTCTATGGTGCAGGGCAGGGATTTTTAGCTGCATTAGCAGGGGCTAAATATATTGCACCTTATGTTAATCGCATTGATGCTCAAGGCGGAAATAGTAAAGATACAGTACTGGAATTACAAAAATTGTTAGATTTGCACTGTCCACAATCGCTGGTATTAGCCGCAAGCTTTAGAACACCAAGGCAAGCGTTAGACTGTATACTTGCTGGTTGTAAGTCTATTACGTTGCCAGTAGATGTGGCTGAGCTATTTATTTCTGATCCAGCTGTTGATGCGGCGATTACTAAGTTTGATCAAGACTGGTGTAATGCTTTTGGTAAGTTATCGTTTTAAATTTATTTTTTTATTTGATTTTTTCTAAACTTGTTTCATCGCTTTTGGGTTAAACAAGTTTATCTATTTTTTCAATTATAAAAATAGCATTATTCTAATATATTTTGTTGTATGATGATGCCATTTAGCAATAAATATAAGGATCTGCTGATGGATGAAAAAATAGGAAAAATCAAATTCAATAAGAAAGTCATCGTCAATGCGTTATTAACAGTATTGAATATTGAAAAAATATCTCCCAGTTTTATTCGCATACAGTTTAGTAGCGATAAATCAGTGAATATCGATCCATTATGGGTTTGTCCGTATTTAAAATTGCTTTTTCCTGATCTTTCAACCAATGTAATTACTTTCCCTAAACTTGATGATAATAATAAAATCGCTGTTGATGATAAGCAACGTCAGCTAGTCCGTAGTTATAGTGTGCGCGAATTTGAGCGTGCCTCTAATCAATTTTTTGTTGATTTTGCTGTTCATGATACAGGTTTGGCTTCAGTGTGGTCGCAAAAAGCTAAGATTGGTGACCAAATCGGTTTGATTGCGGCAGCCAGCAAGTTGCGATTTACTGATAATTGTTTGGTGTTAATGGGGGATATTTCGGCTGTGCCCGCCATATGTTATACGCTTGAACATCTTCCCCAAAATCAGAAGGCTTTTGCCTTTATACAGGTTAATCATAAAAGTGATATAGTGCCGTTGCCAGATAATAAAAATATTAAGGTGAATTGGTTTATACAAAATAGGAATAATCCCTTTCAATTAGTTGATGCGGTAATTAATGCTGATTTATCAGAGCAAAATAAGCTGTTGTTTTGGGGCGGGATGGAGCGTTCGTTGGCACAATCTGTTCGTCATGCTATTAAAGATAAATATATACATTTGTCGCCTGATGCTTTTCATATTACTAGTTACTGGCGAGAAGGTTTCGCTGAAGGCGAATTTAAACATCGTGAATAATTAACGGTTACTTTTATGAATATTCTTGCTCATTTGCATTTGGCTACGTTAGCACGTAGTTCGTTGATTGGTAATACAGTTGCTGATTTTGTTAAAGGTGATCCTTATTTAATTTATAACTCTAATATTGCCGATGGCATTATGCTGCACCGTAAAATTGATAGATTGACCGATAGCCTGCTTGAAGTTAAGAAAGCTAAGCTGCTGTTTAGAAAATCGCATCAGCGAGTTGCACCCATTACATTAGATATTGTGTGGGATCATTTTTTGTCAAAGCATTGGGCTAATTATGGTTTGTTATCGAGTGTGTCTCAATTTAATCAAGTAACAAAAGCTCATATCCAACCTTATATTGACGTTTATCCGGCAGATTATCAGCATTTTATGAATTCAATGTGGCAAGGGGAGTGGCTCGAAAATTATGCTTCTATTGACTTTGTTGGTAATGTCCTTAGTGGCATGGCAAATAGACGACCAAAATTATATTTGTTAAAAGAAACAATTGTTGATGTTAAGCAGCATTATGCTCAATTAGAGTCGTTATTTTTTTTGTTATATCCCAAAATCTGTTTAATAGTAAAAGCTTAGCTCTAGCTAAGCTGAGTTTTGGTGCTACCAGTTCAAGCCGCTGTGCTTAAACCAGTAGCATTTTGAATATTTGCTGTTAATTAGGCAATATCAGTTTGCCATCCTCTTTTTGGATAATGCTGTTGCTATTTGGCGTTTGGGCTATCGGTTTTAGGTTGTTGTTGGTTATTTGTGGCGCATAACCACTTTTACCTCCACGAGTTTTAGTATGTACAACTTGGCTTACTGGTAGCGTAGCGTTGTTGGTTAAGTTAGCCCATAACCACTCGATGGCATCTTCGCCATAATAATCAATTGGTAGTAATGTGTTGTCAAATGGGGCTCTGCCATCTAAGTAGCTGGCATTTTCTACTTCAATGTATCGCAGTTGTGATTGTTTACCTTCTACCAAGCTGTTTAATGCGACATAAGCGCGCGATGTATAGTTTGGTAATTGTTTAACATTGTTCCGACCATGGACAATAAAGGTTTTTATACCATGTAAGTTACCCGATGCCATAACTTGTTTTATGCCTTCGTTAACTCGTGGTTCTTGTGATTTTTCATAAACACAGATCGACCCTTTGGTGCCATAATCAATAGTATTTTTTGTTTGCGAGCTAGAATAAAATTCACGTCTTGGAGTGTTAAGATCTTCGTTTTCAACTAGATCCAAAACCGTTGCATTACGGCCATTCCAAAGCGGTAAATGACCGTTAGCCATTCCCCATATTTGTTCAAACGAAATTTCTTTTAATGGTGCAACTTTTCCTGTGTTGTTAATTGGGTTTTGCTGGGTGCTTGCTACCGAAAAATTGCACATATTTTCGGTGACACTATATTTGCCATAAGCACTAATATATTGATAAGGTAGACCAATGGATTCAGTGTAGTAAAAATAAGGTAGTTGGATGTCCATTTCTGGTGTCCAACCTTTTTTATGTAGTTTTTCTAGCGCTTCTTTTGGTGTTCCTGTAGTCAGTAACTTTGCTTTTTTAAGGGCGTTACAGCGCTCTTGTGAATAAAGAAAATAATCCGCATAAGGTACATAAGCATCTTCTTTATAAGCTGTTATGGCTGGTATGGCACATGGTATATATAACGCACCATAAGCACTGTAATTAGCAATAGATTTGGCTTCTAACTTTTGCGAGTTGTTGTTGCCGATTTTGAGTTTAATTGAGGCTTTGTCAAGATTTGGTTGAATTTGTGGATTAACTGCAACAATGCCGTTAATTATATTTTGGTCGTCTAATTCTCCAGCTTTTAATGCTGCTCCACCACCATCGCTTGCGCCATAGACCAAAACGAGAGTGTTGTCTTTGTTGAATATAGCTTGGTCATTAGAGGAAAACATACTATTAAGTTCATAAAAGGCAAATTCTATGGATTTTAATACATGTTCCCCCCAGCGAGCTTCGGCATTGAGTTGTGAGTGCAGTTGTTTTGTAGCATAGCGATGGGGATATTTTTTAATATATTTTTCTTTGTTCTTAATCGAAGGAGAGAATAAGATGTTACCGCTTTGTACTTCTCCCCAAACGGTGAACCCAAGTTTGCGTTCAATATCATAAATGCCGTTACCTAGTCCTTTGTCGTTATAAACTACTGCACAGTTGTGACGAAGACCCCATAATCCACGAATTTGTATATCTTTGGCATTTAATATTCCATCCGAATCACTGCTAGGTATGGCAATAATACAGGGTTTATTTTTGTTAAAATCAAGCGGAATTTGTAGTAACATGCCAACACTGTCTTGTTTTTGTATGGCAAATATTTCAGTTCCTGCGATTTTACCGTCAAATAAGGGAGTTAGTTCTTGTTTTCTAAAACCAAATAGTGTTCCTTCGCCAATTTTTGTATCAATATAGCGATTTAGTTTGGCTTGACGACGTTCTTGAAAGTTCGGTTTAGCTAGAATTTCAACCTTAGGCGTGATAATGGTAGTTGATAATGGCGTAAAACCGAGTCCAGCGGTAACAAGATCGTTGCTATCGCCATCATAATAGGTCAATGTACTTCGGACTAGCCACTGTGGTTTTTTTATTGTTTTATCAATCATGGAAGGTGTATTATTGCTAGTCACAATATTAGTATTATTTGTTGTCGCTATCGCGGTTGCCGTTTTGATGTTGGCTTCTATATTATTTTCGATGGTACCAGTGTTTATTTTAGATGTGTTTTTTTTTGTGGTATTGGACTGTGCCGCTAATGGCATGGTAATAGCCGAAAAAAATATCAATGAGACTAAAGTTCTTAATTTTATCTTTTCCATTTTCAATTCCATTGCAATGATATTCTGTTACATAAAAATTTATAAAAACACAGTATTTTATATGTTAATTAATACGTTATACTGCTTTAATTTTTTGCTATATGATTATACACTATATTTTTGTTATTGGTTATTAGGTAAATTGAGATTGCAAATTGTCCAAAAAGCGGCAATGATTTTTTCAGATAATCTTCTTTTTTGTACACAGATGCCAACATCAAAAGGCTCCATTAAGGTTGTTGACCATTCGGTTATGCGCTCTCTTATTCGTTCTGGGCTATTATCCATTACAACTTTAGGTAATAAGGCTACTCCACAACCTAAAGCTACCATTGATACAATGGCTTCATGTCCTGCGACTGTAGCATAAATTTTGGGATTAAAGATTTTTCTTTGCTTAAACCATAAATCAATACGGTGGCGACTAGGGCCATGTTTAGGCAATATAAAGGGAATATTGTGCCAGTCAGGCTGTTTTTGATGTAATTTATCGCTAAATGTGCTATTAAGTTTAGGAATCAGCAAGACCATTTCAATTTCGCCAAATTTTAAAAACTCAATACCTGTAGGGAGCTGCTTTGGTTTGCCTGCTATAGCTAAATCGGCTTCATTTGCTTGTATTTTTTTTACGGCGTCAGCTGCATCACCCGTTGATAGTTTGATTTCAATCAGTGGATAGTGCATTCTAAAGCGATCAAGTATTTCTGGTAAATGGCTATATGCAGCGGTGACTGAACAAAAGAGAGCAAGTTCACCAACAACCAGTTGGTTTGATTGATCTAAATCATGTTTTAGCTGTTGGTACATATTTATTATTTGTTGAGCAAAACGTTTAACTTTTTCACCTTCCGAAGTGATTTTCACTTGCCTGTTGTCGCGAATAAATAGCGGATGACCAAAATGTTCTTCAAGTCGTTGGATCTGTCTTGATAAGGTTGATGGACTAACATGCATAGCATTTGCCGTTATACCAAAGTGACAGGTTTTGCATAAATGTAAGTATAATTTTAAATCACGAATGTTCATAGTAAATTCCGGTTTTATACTTAAACACATACTTTCCTGAAACTTTTTTACAAGAAGCAGCAAATTGTGCATTGCTTATTACAATAGATATTATGCATAGATAAATAAATAAGGCAACTAACGTTGCATATAACATCAATAGCAAAGCAGACAGATATCTGCTAAAATATGTGATTATTTTTGTGTGAGTTAAAACAGTTTTATGACAGAACAAGCTTATTTAGACGAAGTTAATGCACGTCGCACTTTTGCAATTATTTCTCACCCCGATGCTGGTAAAACAACCATTACCGAAAAAGTATTGTTATTTGGTCATGCAATTCAAACAGCTGGTACAGTTAAAGGCCGTGGCGCTAATGCCCAGCATGCTAAGTCAGACTGGATGGAAATGGAAAAGCAGCGTGGTATTTCAATTACTACATCTGTGATGCAGTTTCCTTATAATGATTGCTTAGTTAATTTATTAGACACTCCTGGGCACGAGGATTTTTCTGAAGATACTTACCGTACGTTAACAGCGGTTGATAGTTGTTTGATGGTGATTGATGCAGCAAAAGGGGTTGAAGATCGTACACGTAAATTGATGGAAGTGACACGATTACGCAATACACCAATTTTAACCTTTATGAATAAGTTAGACCGTGATATTCGCGATCCTATGGAACTGCTTGATGAGGTTGAAAACGAGTTAAATATTATGTGCGCCCCTATTACTTGGCCGATTGGTTGTGGCAAGTTATTTAAAGGTGTTTACCATTTAGCTAAAGACGAAACTTACCTTTACCAATCAGGGCAAGGTCATACAATACAAGATGTCCGAATTATTAAAGGGTTAACTAACCCTGATTTGGATTTAGCGGTGGGTGATGATTTAGCACAGCAACTGCGTGAAGAACTTGAATTAGTGCAAGGAGCATCAAACGAATTTGATTTAGATGCTTTCTTGTCAGGCGATTTAACACCAGTCTTTTTTGGTACGGCATTGGGTAATTTTGGCGTTGATCATATGCTTGATGGTTTAACTGCTTGGGCACCAACTCCTCAACCTCGTCAAACTGATAAGCGTGAAGTTGAATCATCAGAAGAAAAATTCAGTGGCTTTGTTTTTAAAATTCAAGCCAATATGGATCCTAAACATCGTGACCGCGTTGCATTTATGCGCATTGTATCGGGTAAATATGAAAAGGGCATGAAGTTACGACATGTACGTATTGCTAAAGATATCAATATTTCTGACGCCTTAACGTTTATGGCAGGTGATCGTGAACAGGTTGAAGAAGCCTATGCTGGTGATATCATTGGTTTACATAATCATGGCACCATTCAAATTGGTGATACCTTTACACAAGGTGAAGATCTAAAATTTACAGGCATTCCTAACTTTGCACCAGAACTGTTTCGTCGAATTCGTCTTAAAGATCCACTTAAACAAAAGCAGTTATTAAAGGGGTTAGTTCAATTGTCCGAAGAGGGTGCTGTACAAGTGTTTCGCCCATTAACCAATAATGACTTAATTGTGGGTGCTGTAGGGGTTTTACAGTTTGATGTGGTGGTTGCTCGATTAAAATCAGAGTATAACGTTGAAGCCATTTATGAGCCAGTTAATGTGACAACAGCGCGTTGGGTTGAGTGCTCAGATGTGAAAAAACTGGAAGAGTTTAAACGTAAATGCGAACAGAATTTGGCATTAGATGGTGGTGATAACCTTTCTTATATTGCGCCAAGCATGGTTAATTTAAATTTAACTCAAGAAAGATATCCTGATATTGAGTTTAGAAAAACTCGAGAACATTAATTGTATTCATCACAAAATAGCGGAATCTATCATTATGTTTAAGCATTTTGATACATCCGCTTCTTTCTTTTTAACCGTATTTTTTTGATGATAAAGTCAAGCGAGTGAATATTATGGATTTGAAAAATAAAAAAATAGTCAATTTAATAATTAGTAGTGTTATTGGATTATTAACTATGACTACTTCACCGATATTGTTTGCTATTGAAAATAAGCTTGTGAGCCCAGTTTTGTTAGAAAAAGTTCAGCAAAGCGAGCGCGATAAGCGTCAATATGAAGTGGTTGAGCTAGCAAATAAAATGCGAGTGTTACTTGTTTCAGATCCTAATGCTGTAAAATCACTGGCATCATTAGCACTGCCTGTCGGCTCGTTGCAAGATCCCAAAGAGCAGCAAGGGTTGGCTCATTATGCTGAACATATGGTATTAATGGGATCGAAAAATTATCCAGAACCAGCAAGCTTTTCTCAATTTTTAAGTCGTCATTCGGGAAGTTATAATGCTAGCACTGCGGCACATAGAACGGCTTTTTATTTTGAAGTTGAAAATAGCGCATTTGATAAAGCACTGGATTATTTAGCTGATGCTATTGCTGAGCCCAATTTAGATCCTAAATATGCCGATAAAGAACGTAATGCAGTTAACGCTGAATTGACAATGGCCAGATCAAATGATGGTTTTAGGATCGGGCAAGTTGATTCTGAAACAATTAATCAAAACCATCCAGCTTCTCAATTTTCAGGCGGTAATTTAGAAACGTTAAGTGATAAAGAAAATAGTAAATTACAAGATGCTTTAGTGAATTTTCATAAAGATTATTATTCAGCCAATATTATGGTTGGAGTGATGTATAGCAATCAGTCGATCAATAAATTGACAAAATTAGCTGAAAATAGTTTTGGTAAAATCCCTAATAAAAATATTAATGCCCCAATAGTTGATAAACCCGCTATAACACCAAATGTGTTAAATAAACAAATTTCTATGGTACCAGCACAACCCAAAAAGCTATTGTTTTTACAGTTTCCGATTGAAAATAACTTGGCTAAATTTGCTGATAAAACCGATGAGTATATTACTTATTTAATCTGTAACAGTAGTCATAATACGTTGTCTGATCAGTTACAAAAACAAGGTTTAATTGAAGGAATTAGTTCATCTATCAATCCTATCCGTTATGGTAATAGTGGTATATTGAGTATTAATGTGAGTTTAACCGACGATGGACTTGCTCAAAAAGATAAAGTTATTGGCGCTATTTTTAATTATTTACAGTTGATTCAAAAAGAGGGCATTTCTGACGCTTATTATCAAGAGATTCAAAAGGTATTAGCGTTAGAGTTTAAATATCAAGATGTCGAGCGTGATATGTCATATGTAGAATGGCTATCAGATCAAATGTTGTTGTATCCAGTTCAAAATGTGTTAAATTCAGATTATGTTGCTACTCATTTTGATAAATCAGCTATTACAGCACGTTTAAAAAGTTTGACTGCCAATAATGCTAGAATTTGGGTGATTTCGCCAAACCAAACTACCAATAAAACTGCTTATTTTGTCGATGCGCCTTATAAAATTGATAATATCACTAGCGAGCAAAAAGCAAGTTGGTTAGCACTAGGCAAAAATTTTACATTTAGTTTGCCTGAGCTCAATCCTTATATACCTGATAATTTTACGATTTTAAAACAAAATCGTAATCAAGCGCAACCTGAAAAATTTAGTAAGCGCGGTAATCATATTCATTTTGCTAGCCAGTATTTTAAAAATGAACCTAAAGCTGCTATTGTTGTTTCATTACGCAATAATCAGGCTACTAGCGACGTAAAAGCTGTGGTTGCTTTTAATCTGCTTGATTATATTGTTAGTCGTAATTTAGAACAATTACGATTTCAGGCTGGAGTTGCTGGTATTTCATTATCAACTGGTAATGATAATGGCTTAATGATTTCAGCCAGCGGTTTTAGTCAGCATTTACCAAAAATGGTTACGGCCATACTTGATAACTATCGCAAGGCCACTATTGATGAGCAAAGTTTAGCATTAGCTAAATCTTGGTATTTGCAAGAATTGGATAAAGCCGATCATGCTAAGAGTTATCGGTTAGCGGTTAATCCTATTAATGCATTGTCGGTATTACCGCATTATTTTGAACGAGATGAAAAACGACAAATTACAGCAAATATGACCATTAATGATGTGTTAGCTTACCGTGATAACTTATTAACTCACTCAGTACCTTATATGCTTAGCTTGGGTAATTTGTCTAACGAGGACTCTTTAGATCTTTATCATGCCATCCAGAAAACATTAGTGCGTGATGTTGAATTTACTCCTGTTAATAATATTCAGATTAAAAACTCGTTAGAGGCTAAAATAACTCAACATGCAAAAAGCACTGATAATGCTTTAATGATGAGCTATATTCCAATGGGTTATGATCGAATTAGTAGTAGCATGATAAGTTATACTCTTTCTAAAATTATTTCACCTTGGTTTTATGATCAGTTACGCACCAATGAGCAACTTGGTTATGCTGTATTTGCAGAGCCTATTACGGTTGGTGATTCGTCGGGAATGAGTTTTATCATCCAAAGTAATCAATATGATCCGGCTTATTTAATTAAACGCTACCAAGAATTTTATCCAGTTATGCTGAATAAATTGCAAGCATTATCGAAAAAAGATATTGAACAATATAAAAAAGCGGTACTTGATGAATTGAAAATGCCTCCGCAAACATTGGATGAGGAGTTTGGTCGTTATATGCCTGACTACCGTAATTCACGTTTTGCGTTTGATTCAAAGGATAAAAAAATCGAGCAATTGCAAAAAATCACTAAGCAAGATTTGATTGATTTTTATAAACGTTCAGTAATGCAACCTAACGGATTTGTAATGGCATCACAAGTACTTGGCAATACAACTGATATATTAAAGCAGCCACAAGCAATAACTGAGTATACCGAATATAAGAATGCATCAGCTTTGCAGGCTATATTACTACAGTCACAAACTAAATAAATTGTTATAAATAATAGAAAAGTTAATTCAATAGGAGAAAAAACTTAGATAGGAATAAAACATTTTGCCAAAAATTGGCATTGCTATCACCTTGTGATACACTGCCAAAATCCTAATAGTTTGAGTGTATTATGATTACTGGATCGATTGATTATTGTGCTATAGGTCAGCGTCTGCGTGCGTATCGGATTGCTGCCTCTTTGAGGGCTGAAGATGTTGCAGAAAGTCTTAAAATTTCAAGAGCAGCAGTATATCGGTTAGAAAAAGGTGAGATCGTTAAAATTGAAACTCTAGAGCGATTGGCTTCCTTACTTGATACGTCTTTTGCTAGTTTACTTGGCATTGATACTGAATACTATTCGAGTGGTGAAGGCTTTTTTGAACGTATGCGTCAATTAGAAGAGCAATCAACTCATATCTATTCTCATTTCGATCCTTTTTCCTTTTTATTAACTTCTTCTGATTATTTGTCTCATTTAGCGATGATGTTAAATGAATCGAGTAAACCCGCTGATCCTCAAAAATATGCCACTACCTTATCCATTTTAAAAGATCGTAAAACTCAGTTCTGTCAATCAATTCCAAAAGTTATTAATTTAATCAGTTTACGTAATGTAGAACGTTTTTTACATATTGGTTTGGTTGGTAATTTAACTATTTCGCCGGGTAAAAAATCGGAAAGAATGCTACTAGCACGCAAAGAAGTTTATCACTTAATTCAGTTAATTGAACAACAATCTCTTGCGCCAACAATTGCTATTACACAAGAAGCTATTCCGTCAATTGCTTTTCAGATTTTTTATCAAGATGGGAATCCTATTTCATTAGCAATGAGCCCATTTCGATTAGGTGAGTTACCTAATGTTACTACCGGTATTGCATCGATTACGTCATCTTATGAGGCAATTAAACGGTATCGCCATTTATTTGATAAGTTATGGGAAAATAGTGCTAAAGATAAGCAAGCAATTGATTTATTGAAAGCGACGTTAGAGAAATTTTAAAGAATATTAAAGAGAGTCCTTATGTTATCCTTAACATTACAACCGATAAAAAGATTTAATGGTACTATCAATTTGCCTGGTTCAAAAAGTGTTTCTAATCGTGCGTTATTACTATCAGCATTGAGTAAAGGTAATACACGGTTAACGAATTTACTTGATAGTGATGATGTGCGTTATATGCTTGATGCGCTTGCAGCGTTAGGTGTGAAGTATCAACTATCACACGATCGCACGATTTGTGATGTGCAAGGTGTGGGCGGTATTTTGCAATCCGACCATGCATTAGAGCTTTTTTTGGGTAATGCTGGCACAGCAATGCGTCCTTTAGCTGCTACGTTATGTCTTGGAAATAATAATATTGTGTTAACGGGCGAACCTCGCATGAAAGAACGCCCAATTGGTCATTTGGTCGATGCTTTGCGACAAGGTGGAGCTAAAATTGATTATCTTGAAAATGAAGGCTATCCACCACTACATATTCAAGGCGGTTTTACAGGTGGTGATATCAAAGTTGATGGTTCGGTATCTAGCCAATTTTTAACTGCACTATTAATGGCTGCGCCATTAGCAAAACAATACACAGAAATTACTATTATTGGTGATCTTGTTTCTAAACCTTATATTGATATTACAGTCAAAATGATGGCTATGTTTGGTGTTTTAGTTACCAATCACAATTATCAAAAATTTACTGTTAAAGCTAATCAGTGTTATCAATCGCCAGGCGATTATTTAGTTGAAGGCGATGCGTCTTCTGCTTCTTATTTTTTAGCAGCGGCTGCAATTAAAGGCGGTACTGTTAAAGTAACTGGCATTGGAAAAAATAGCTTACAAGGCGATACCCAATTTGCTCATGTACTTGAAAAAATGGGGGCTAAAGTTATTTGGGCTGATGATTATATTCAATGCTCTCGTGGTGAATTACACGGTGTTGATATGGATATGAATCATATCCCAGATGCAGCAATGACTATCGCCACAACAGCGCTGTTTGCTAAAGGTCCAACAACAATTCGTAATATTTACAATTGGCGAGTTAAAGAAACTGATCGCTTATATGCGATGGCAACTGAATTAAGAAAGGTTGGCGCAACTGTTGATGAAGGTCACGATTATATTACTATTATTCCTCCAGTTAAATTAAACCATGCCGAAATCGAAACCTATAATGATCATCGTATTGCTATGTGTTTTTCATTAGTGGCGCTTTCAGATACACCTGTGACAATATTAGATCCTAAATGCACAATGAAGACTTTTCCTGATTATTTCGAACAATTTAAACGATTAAGCGAAGAATAAAATGAATAAATCTGTTCCCGTTATTGCTGTTGATGGGCCAAGCGGTGTCGGTAAAGGCACGTTATGTCAAGCATTAGCCAATCATTTTAAATGGCATCTTTTAGATTCTGGTGCTATCTATCGTGTGCTAGCTCTTAGCGCGCTTAAGCAAGGTATTGCGCTAGATGATGCCAATAAACTTGAACAACTAGCCCTGAATTTGCCACTAACGTTTGATACGCAAGGTTATAATGTTAAAGTATTATTAGATCAGATTGATGTGACTAAAGAAATTCGTACAGAACAGACGGGGGGAGCTGCATCAAAAGTGGCGGCAATTAATTCGGTTAGAGCAGCTTTATTACAACGTCAACGTGACTTTAAGCAAGCACCTGGATTGGTTGCAGATGGTCGTGATATGGGCAGTGTAGTATTTAGTGATGCCCCTGTTAAGATATTTCTTGATGCTAGTGCCCAATCTCGTGCAGAAAGACGAATGAAACAGTTGCAAGATAAGCAAAATAATGTTAAATTCGCCGAAATTTTGCAGGAAATAACTGCGCGTGATGAACTCGATCGTCATCGCGCCGTTGCGCCACTTAAACCTGCAATTGATGCTCTAAAAATTGATACTACATCACTGTCTATTCAAGATGTTTTTAATCAATCTATTGAGTATATAAACAAAAAAATTGCGTTGTAACTTAAATTATAGCGTGAACTTAGCTCCATTATAAGGATGTATGGAGTATTATAAACAACCCCACAAGACAGGATGTAATGTGGACGTTAAAATTAACTTAAGTATATAAATATGACCGAATCTTTTGCTCAACTCTTTGAAGAGTCTATTAATCAACTAGACACTCGTTCTGGTAATATGATCCGTGGTACTGTCGTTGCAATCGACAAAGATGTTGTTTTAGTTGACGCTGGTTTAAAATCTGAATCAGCGATTCCAGTAGAGCAGTTTAAAAATGCCCAAGGCGAATTAGAAGTTCAAGTCGGCGACGTTGTTGACGTTGTGCTTGACTCAATTGAAGATGGTTTTGGTGAAACTATCTTATCTCGTGAAAAAGCTAAGCGTCATGAAGCATGGCTTACACTAGAAAAAGCAGTTGAAGATGCTGCAACAGTTTTAGGTGTTATCAATGGTAAAGTTAAAGGTGGCTTTACGGTTGATCTTAATGGCGTTCGTGCGTTCCTTCCAGGTTCACTTGTTGACGTTCGTCCATTACGCGATACTTCTCATATTGAAAATAGAGAAATCGAATTAAAAGTTATTAAATTAGATCAAAAACGCAACAACGTTGTTGTTTCACGTCGTGCAGTTATTGAATCTGAAAATAGTGCAGAAAGAGAACAACTTCTAGAAAATCTACAAGAAGGTTCTGAAGTTAAAGGTATCATCAAAAATCTTACTGATTACGGTGCATTCGTTGATCTTGGTGGGGTTGATGGTTTACTTCACATTACTGACATGGCTTGGAAACGTGTTAAACACCCAAGTGAAGTGGTTGAAGTTGGTCAAGAATTACTTGTTAAAGTACTTAAATTTGATAAAGATCGTTCACGTGTATCACTTGGCTTAAAACAATTAGGCGAAGACCCATGGGTTTCAATCGCTAAACGTTATCCAGAAGGTACTAAAGTAACTGGTAAGGTAACTAACTTAACTGACTACGGTTGTTTTGTTGAAATTGAAACCGGTGTTGAAGGTTTAGTTCATGTTTCTGAGATGGATTGGACAAACAAAAACATTCACCCTTCTAAAGTTGTTAGCTTAGGTGATGTTGTTGAAGTGGTTGTGCTTGAAATTGATGAAGAACGTCGTCGTATTTCTCTTGGCCTTAAACAATGTAAACCAAACCCATGGTTACAATTTGCTGAAACACACAATAAAGGTGATAAAGTTAGTGGTAAGATTAAATCAATCACTGATTTTGGTATCTTTATCGGTTTAGATGGTGGTATCGACGGTTTAGTTCATCTTTCAGACATTTCTTGGAATATGCCTGGTGAAGAAGCAGTTAAAGCTTATAAAAAAGGTGATGATATCGAAGCTGTTGTTTTACAAGTTGATGCAGAACGTGAACGTATCTCTTTAGGTATTAAACAATTAGAAGATGATCCATTCAGTAGTTTTGCTTCTAACTATAAAAAAGGCACAATAGTTAAAGGTACTGTAAGTGCAGTTGATGCTAAAGGCGCAACTATCGAAATCGCTGAAGGAATTGAAGGCTACTTAAAAGCACAAGATATCGCTCGTGAGCGTGTTGAAGATGCAACAACTGTATTAAAAGTTGGTGATGAAGTTGAAGCTAAAATTGTTAATATCGATCGTAAAACTCGTGCAATTTCGTTATCAGTACGAGCGAAAGATGAAGCTGATGAGAAAGAAGCTCTTGCAGCAGTAAACAATACTGCAACTCAAGAAGATGCATCATTTACTAACGCAATGGCAGAAGCATTCAAAGCTGCATCAAAAACTGAGTAAAAAATATTCACGTAAAGAGTAAAGAGGGCTTGCCCTCTTTTTCTTTTATGGGATAGAATGAAATAGTTACGTGCCACATAAATAAATTAGGAGTGATCATGAACAGATCAGATTTAGTAGAACGAATTGTTAACTGGCGGACACATCTCCCTGTTCAACTAGTTGATGATTCAGTTAGAGATATCATTGAACAGATCGCTTTAGCTATGGAAAGTAACGATCGTGTAGAAATTCGAGGTTTTGGTAGTTTTAGTTTGAACTATCGGGCTCCACGTAAAGCAAGGAACCCAAGAACTGGAGGTAATGTTGAAGTAAAACATAAATATATACCTCACTTCAAACCAGGTAAAGAATTACGTGAAAGAGTAAATAATGCTGCAAACGCATAATCTTTAAATTCTACACCTAGATAGAAGCCTTTGAGTTAAATCAAAGGCTTTTTTGTTTTAGTTAGTTTAATTTCTATCATTTAGTCGTATTCGCTGATTTAATCAATCATTACTATTTATCATTAAGAAAAACTTGTCAACCTTATATTGATTTAAATCATGAACTCCCTTATTTAAAATATGCAATATTCCGAATAAATTTAGTAAATTTCATTAAAATTAATGATTAAAATGGAACAAAGATCGAAAAATTCTACATCAATTATTTTTTTATAATATCAAGTGATAAGCTTATATTGTTCAATTTAAAGATGGTAAGGTGCTAGTGCAAAAAATTTGTTCTTTGGATTTAATGGCTATCATGTTTTCATTAGGTTGTTTGCCATTACTCTTTTTGCCACATTTATTGTCTGATTTTAATTGGTATTTACTTGCTTTTATCTTGTTTTTAATTGTGTTAATCGTTCCTGTTAACTTTCGTTGGTATTTATCAGTTTTTGTTGTATTTAGTTTAGGTTTTTTATGGTCAACTGCTTATTCTAAGCAATATTTATCCAATATTTCCCCTTATATTGATAAAACGCTAGTTGTTCACGCCAAAGTGGTTAATATCAATACTCATCAGGCAGCAATGGTCAACGGACCTTATTACATGCCATTTTCTATTTTTTCCATTTCAGATATTACGCTTGCAAAGGATGTTCCGACTTCGGTTTACTGGGATAGGTTAGATCACCCTAAATCTGGGGAAATTTGGCAATTGACACTAAAAACAAAAGTTGTACATGGATACTTAAATGATGGAGGATTTAATAGCCAACGTTTTTCGATAGCAAACCGTAGCTTATTATCGGCTAAATTGGTTGATGCCAAGTTATTAAATAATAAATCTGACTTAAGACAATATATTACTGATTTGGCTCTACCTTATATCGATTTATTTAGTTATAAAGGTATTTTGCTAGCCCTTGTTTTTGGTGATCGTTCTCAATTAGATGACGAGCATCGTATGGTAATGATGCAAACAGGTATTGCTCATTTAATGGCTATATCTGGTATGCATATTTTAGTTGTTTATGGACTTAGTTGCTTTTTGGCTAAAGCTATACTGTTTTTTATTCCAAAGCGTTTTATCTATTTTTTTGTACCAATTATAATAGGGTGGTTATGTGCATTTTTTTATGCATGGTTAACAGGTTTTAATCCGCCTACTTTGCGAGCTATGGTTGCTTTGTCAATTTGGATCTATTTTCGTTATAAAAAATATAAAATAAGTTCATGGCAAAAAATCAATCGGATCATTGCGTTGTTATTATTATTTGATCCATTGATGATTTTATCTGAAAGTTTTTGGTTATCTTGCTATGCAGTAATAACTTTAATTTTTTTGCATGATTGGGCGCCGCTTTCCAAAGCAGTAAGGCATAAAAAACGTTGGTATATAATTAGGATATTATATTTGCAGTGTGGGTTAACCTTATTGCTGCTTCCAATTCAGTTTTTTGTTTTTCAAGGTGTTAGTGGAGTTTCGATTTTAGCAAATCTAATTGCAATTCCTGTTATTTCATTAGTTACATTTCCTACCATTTTATTGGCGTTAATATCTAGTATTTTTGATTGTTTTTCTATTGCTTTATGGTTTTGGCTAATTGCTGATAAATCTCTAGAATGGCTATTTTTGAGTTTAAATTGGCTTAATCAATTATGGATTAACATCCCTTCAGATTTTTATTTATTAGGTCTTTTAGGTTGGTTAACTGTAGTGATAATCCGTACAGGAGCTTGGCAACGCTTTAGCATTACTTTGCTCGTAATTTTGATGATACTAGTTACCCCTTTTTTTAAACAGCAACACTATCGTTGGCGGTTAGACATGTTAGATGTAGGTCATGGATTAGCTATCGTTATCCATGATGGTAAGTCTGCAATTTTGTATGACACAGGAGCTAAGTGGGAAAAAAGTTCCGCTATGGAAAGGGTTATTATTCCTTTTCTACAATGGCATAATTTGAATGTACAAGGTATTATTATTAGTCATCAACATAATGATCATGTTGGCGGTTTGAAATTAATTCAACTTATTTATCCTGAGGCATGGTTAATGAGTTCGTCTTCTGACTTTAATAATGATTATCAATGCTTAGCCGGTAATAGTGTTATTTGGAATGATCTGACGTTTAATGTGCTGTGGCCTAATCAGCTAGTTAGCGATACTCAAAATAAGGATTCCTGTGTGGTACAGGTTACCGATGGACGTTTTTCTGTATTGTTAACTGGAGATCTAGAACGTAATCAGGAATATCAGTTAGTTACTAAATATCGAAATCAGCTAACGTCTACTATTTTACAAATCCCCCATCATGGTAGTAGTACATCGTCAAGTTATACATTTTTAAATCATGTTAAACCAGTAAAGTCTTTGGCGTCTACATCTCGTTATAACCCTTGGAAACTCCCCTCCAATAAGGTAATGGCAAAGTATAAAGATTTACAATTAGACTATTATGTTACTGCTAGAACAGGTCAAATAAGTCTTTTTTTTGATAAACAAACATGGAAGCTAAAAACTATGCGAGGTGAAATTAAACCTAGATGGTATCATGATTGGTTTGGTAGTTTACCAAATTATGAGTAAAATAGGCTATCGTTTGCTATAGGCAACTATAATAATTGTTATATTGAGATATAAAACAATTTTACTAAATGTAATTGAGTGATGTTAAAGTTATGATTGAAAAACTGTGGTATGGTAAAAATCGTTTATTTTGGTTATTCATACCATTTTCCTTATTATATGGTTTAATTGCTATTTTCCGTCGCTTTTTATATCAAGTTGGTATTTTAAAATCTTGGCGATCTCCTGTACCTGTTATTGTTATTGGCAACTTATCTGTTGGCGGTAACGGTAAAACGCCACTAGTTATTAGTTTAATTGAATCGTTAAAACAAAAAGGATTACAGGTTGGAGTCGTTTCACGAGGATATGGAGGCAAGGCTGATAGCTATCCGCTTATTTTAGATAATACAACCACAACCGAACAAGCAGGTGATGAACCTGTGCTTATTTATCAACGTACTAGTGTACCTATTGCTGTCTCACCTTATCGCTCTGAGGCTGTTCAAGCGTTATTAAAGCAGTACCAGTTAGATGTTATTTTGACTGATGATGGTTTACAACATTATGCTTTAGCGCGTGATATTGAAGTGGTGGTGATTGATGGAAAGCGCCTATTTGGTAATGGATGGTGGATGCCGGCAGGGCCAATGCGAGAGCGTGAAAGTCGGTTAAAATCGGTTGATCTTATTGTCATCAATGGTGATAGTGTAAATAATTTAGCGCAGCAGTATCCTAATAAAACCTTTACTATGCAATTAATGCCCCTGTATGCAGTGAATTTACTTACTCAAGAAAAAAGAGCGTTATCTTCGTTGTCAAATATATGTGCTATTGCTGGTATTAGTAATCCAAAACGTTTTTTTGATATGTTAAGTAAATTGCAAGCGGATGTGGTTGAAACCGTTTCTTTTGCCGATCATCAAAAATTTACTTTACCGTTGTTAAACAATGTAGCACGTAATAAACAAACACTTTTAATGACTGAAAAAGATGCAGTTAAATGTAGACAATTTGCTCAACAAAATTGGTGGTATCTGCCCATCGATGCGGTAATACCTGTGCAAGTTATTGATCAAATCTGTTTATTACTATCTGAGACAAAATCCAAAGAGAAGAAAAAATGAAAGATATCCTATTAAACGCACTTGCTTGTCCTAAATGCCATGGTCAATTGCAATATAATGCTACTAATCAGCAGTTAATTTGTCATACAGATAATTTAGTTTATACAGTTAAAGATAATATTCCGGTGTTGTTAGAATGTGAAGCTAAACCACTTAACCAATCTGAATGTATTCAAGAATAAATAATAAGGTCTTAATTATGAACTTTTCGGTTATTATTCCCGCTAGGTATGCTTCGAGCCGTTTACCTGGTAAGCCACTAGCGGATATTCATGGTAAACCAATGATTGTTCGTGTGATGGAGCAAGCAAAAAAATCATCAGCCAATCGAGTGATTATTGCCACAGATCATCAACAAGTTTATGAGGTAGTCAAGGAGTATGGTGGTGAAGTCATTCTGACAAGTGATAAGCATAATTCAGGCACTGAAAGGTTAGCAGAGGTCATTAATGCCTATCAATTTGCTGATGATGAAATTATTGTGAATGTACAGGGCGATGAACCCTTAATTCCGCCTGTTATTATTCACCAAGTGGCTGAAAATTTAGTGCAATATAAAACGGGAATGGCAACATTAGCAGTACCAATTGATTCTATTGAAGAAGCATTTAATACGGGTGCTGTTAAAGTTGTGACTGATAAAGATGGTTATGCGCTTTATTTTTCTCGTGCAACCATTCCTTGGGAACGCGATCGTTTTGCGAAATCAGCTGAACAGTTAAAACCATCGAGTATCGGTGATTTTTATCTCCGTCATATTGGTATTTATGCTTACCGTGCTGGCTTTATTCGTCAATACATTAAATGGGCGCCATCAACGCTTGAACAAATTGAGATGTTAGAGCAATTAAGAGTACTTTGGTACGGTGAAAAAATTCATGTCGCTGTGGCAAAACAAACTCCTGCAATTGGTGTCGATACTTTGGAAGATTTAGAAAAAGTAAGAGCGTTATTTAAGGAGTAGGCAATGGCAAACTTTACTGGCTTTACCCAAGCTGGACTTAATTTTTTACAAGACGCTTGGATTAAAAACAGCAAACCGTGGTTTGAAGAACATCGTGCTATTTATAATAACGATTTAGTTAAACCGTTTAGGCTTTTGGTTGAACAATTAACACCAGAGATGCTCAAAATTGATGCGTGGTTTGAAACTCGCCCTGCTATTGGTAAAACGATTTCACGAATACATCGAGATACTCGTTTTTCAAATGATAAATCACTTTATCGTAGCCGATTATGGTTGACATTTAAACGACCAAATAAAGATTGGAAAGAAGCACCTGCTTATTTTTTTGAAATTAGCCCAAGTAGTTATCAATATGGACTTGGCTATTATTGTTCATCAAAACAAACGATGGATATCTTTCGCGACGAGATTCTTAATGATACTAAAAAATTTTTAGCAATGACACGTTGCCTCAAAAAAACATTTGAGCTTGTTGGCGAAAGTTATAAACGCCCATTAATTAAAGAGCAGGACGAAAAAATTGCAAACTGGTATAACCGAAAAAATATTGCGGTTATGATGACAAGTAATCATATTGAGGATGTGTTAAATAGCGATTTACCCGATAAACTAGTTAAAGGTTTTAAACAGTTAGTTCCACTTTATGATTATTTAATGCGGGTAGAAATGATTAAAAATATACCGACTCTTTAGCTTTGTTGAGTCGGTGTTTAATATTAAATATTAGGAAAATTCAATACAATTTCTTTAATACCATTAATTATGAATTGAGTTCCAACACAAACTAATAAAAAACCCATAATTCTTGAGGTGGCTTCAATGCCTCTTTTTCCCATAAAACGCATTATGCTACCTGCACTGCGCATACAAAACCAAAGTATAATACATAATAATAAAGGTACTAATATCGAAGCAGTATAAACAACCCAAGTTGAAACGTTATAGCCACCACTTTTTACTGTTGATGACATACTTATTATCATTGCTATAGTTCCAGGTCCCGCTGTACTAGGCATAGCGAGAGGAACAAAAGCAATATTATTTGAGATCTCTTTCTTTTTTGCATCTGCTTCAAGAGTTTTGTGTGATGGTTGCTGTGGAAATAACATTCTAAAGCCAATAATGCCAACAATCATGCCCCCAGCAATACGTAATCCGGGAATCGATATGCCAAATGTGCTCATCACTATTTGCCCACAATAAAACGATACAACCATAATCATAAACACATAAATACAGGTCAATTTTGATTGGTAATTTCGTTCTTCATTGGTCATATCCCCAGATAGACCCAATAACAGTACCACAGTGTTTAAAGGATTTGTTAAAGGAATAAATAAAATTAAACCAAAACCGACAGTTTGTATAAGTTCCAACATAGATTTATTTTGTAACTCTCCCCTAAAATAATACAGCAAAAAAGTAGAAAATTCTCTATGATAAAAGTAAAGATGTAAATACCCCAAACTTAATACACAACTCACGTAGAAAATTAAGCTGCCTGTTTTAATGTTTTATACTCGATCGGCGTCATATTATTTAGTGCTTCATGAGGCCTTTCGGTGTTATAAATCGTTAACCATTCTTCGGTTATTCTCCTTGCTTGCGCTAGGTTGTTAAAAAGATATAAATCTAACACTTCAGTTCGATAAGTCCGATTAAATCGTTCAATGTAACCATTTTGATAAGGGCTACCGGGTTTGATGTAATCTATAGTTATACCATGTGTTTTTGCCCAATTAGTAAACGTGTTTCCGGTGAATTCTGGTCCATTATCGACTCGTATTTTTAATGGATAC
>NZ_LZHQ01000021.1 GCF_001690655.1 Gilliamella sp. Occ3-1 | reverse complement strand
TAAACAGATAACTTTTCGATTTGGCTAGATTTACTTAACTCATCTGCGTTATTAGGCAGTACAGCAACCACTTTATCATGTATATGTTTAGGAACATAACGAGGAATTCGACCAGCTTTTAACGCATTTTCATAACGGTTATTTACGCTATCCCAACTTACTTCTTTAGGGCAAGTGTGAATAAGAACGTCGACTTGATACCCTTTATTTTTTAAAGTCTCTATAAGCTTTTTAGCTTTATTTGTATTTTTTAATGTGCCATCTACAATGATGTTGTATTTAGCTTCAATCGCACGTTTTAGAATTTCCTCCTTAATTTCACTCGCAAATTCGTGGGTATATACGGCTGAATCTTTGCCATATTTTTCATATAACGCTTTGAAGTTTGGATGACGTTCTCGATAGGCATCTAAGTCAATAGTTAAAATATTATTTTTATATTTAGTTTCAAGTTTATTTGTAGATGTCGACTTTCCTGCACCAGGTTGACCTCCCATAACATAAGCTTTGGGATTCGATTGCTGTGAAATTAATTCGGGTTGATCTATATGAATATCATTCCATACATCATTAATTATTTTACTTTTTTCTTGAATACATATCTGAGATAAAATTTCATTCTTATTCATATTAATTACTTATATTTATTTTCAATTAATTGGAAAAATTTTAATGCAGTTTCATAATTAATTTCCTCATAGGTAGTGTCAGCAATTTTTTGTCTAAACTCCCTTAATTTTGCAATATCTTCTAACATATCTGCTGTATATTCGTTGCTATAACCTTTTGCTTTGGATATACAAATTCGGACACTATTATAAACTTCTTCCAATAAAAACTCTTTTTCATCAAACGTCGCCATGATCCACTCCTATTTAATATTGGTTTATTGATAAATTATTATTGTGATATTTAGGCTGAATTATAACTAAATTTTGGGGGTCATCCAAGCGGAAAGGCTCGCTATGCGTTCCTTTCCACCTGGCCTAAAGGGTAAAATTGGGAGAGTTGTCAATAGTTCACTTCGTCAAGTGCTCACTCGGTTCACTTCGTGACTGCGACTTCCGCCTTGCTATTGACAATTTCAACACCGTACAATTATCAACAAAAAAAGACTATTATACATGATAAAAACTGTGTATAAACGATAAATTATTAATCTAACCAAGAAGTTATTGAAACGGATAAAAAATAGCCTATATTCGTTGTTCCTCGCAAAGCTGCGGTACAACGAATACAGGCTATCCTATTATTTATTAATTTAATATTTTATTATTTTTCTATCTTCTCAACATGCAAAATAACAACGATATCCGTTCTGTTGTTTTCTTTTCCTGATGACTTTAAAAACGGTAGCAATGTAAAACCTGTCGAATGATTACCGTTTTTAGTTTCCGCTAAACCACCCAGTACTATAATTTCACCGCTTTTTATTGATACCTGTGTATTAACATCACGTTTAATCAACGTTGGACTATTGTTAATCCCTGTCTCCGTTTTAACAAAGTTTGATAACTGCTGTTGTATTGTTAAATCAATCGTGTTTAGTCTAATTTCAGAACGAATATCAAATAATACCCCCGACGAACGATACTCTATTGACTGAATCGGTTTGCCGTCCTGATACGTTGTTGAGCCTAAAACAGGCACATCTGAGCCAACACTAAATGACGCATTAGAGCCATTTTTAACCCGTAATTGCGGGGAGCTAATTACTTTAAAGTGATTATCTTTATTAAATAATTCCACTAAAGCACTAAAAGAGCCACTAGAAAAGGTTATCAAATTACCAGTTAACGGATTATAATTTGAATTCACTTGTACCCCTAATTTGCTATCCAGCAAATTAGCTATAAATGATAAGCCATTCCCTTCCTGCTTCGTCGTTGACACCTCAACCACATAACCAGTAACCAATATCTCATCAGTTACCGTATCAATTTTAGGCAACAACTGTTTAACTAATTTTATATCCGCTTTTGTGCCACGATAAACCAACACATCACCCGAACGGGAAAACTGACCACTAGCACTATTGGGATTGACGTCCCCACTGCTGTAACTTGTCTGGGAGGTATTCGATATCGTCCCTTGTGAATTAAATACCCCTTGTACCTGACTGCTTAAAATGTCAGATAAATAACTAACACTTCGATATTTTGGAGTATAAATAAAAGTTTCTGTTGGCTGAGCTGTTGGTTTAGGTGTGTAAACCGCTATATAATCCACCCCATTTTTATCCCAGATTTTGATATTCATATTTGAAAAATAACGCTCTATAAACTGCTGTTCATCAATCTCTTTAGTGATTCTCAATGTCAATAATCGTTCATCATTCGCTAAATCTGGTGACAACATATATGGACGTTTAAAAATTTCACTATATATAATACTAATAGCATCAGGCAATTTAACCCTGTTTAGCTCAAACTCTACACCGCTTGCCAATGCATTACGTGATAAAAATAACAGTATTACGTAAAAAAATAACGTAAAACGTAATAATAAAGATTTAATCATTGCCCCGTTCCTCCCTGCCCTGAATAACGAGTCACTATCTCATTGTTAATCGTTCCCTGCATAATCAACCCGTTAAACATAAATTGACTCGCAGGCTCTAATTTAATCGCTCCCGTATTCGAAATTAAGATAACTTGTGATACCCCATTTTGTCTTATTTCTCCAGCTATCCGCCATGAATTAGAAAGTTGAGGCTCTGGTAAGGTTAATTCAGGTTTAATCACCGATAAATTCTGATTAATCGGTATTGATACTGTTTTATTTTCTGTCGTAGCTTTAGCTGTAGTTTGCCGAGAAGTGAAAAATTTATAAATAAAAAATGCACTAACAACAAACATTAACAACATAAATATTAATAAGAATATAATGCGTTTATTAGAAAATACATTTTGACGTTTATCCGTTGTTGATTCAGCACCATTAACACCATCATAACTTTTATAAAGCTTAAAGATGTCTTTGTCATATTTTTCTTGGTAATACGTTACTCGATTATTTTTAAATAACTTCGTACCAGTAAACACATCTACTCGATACCGATTTTTTAGCCCCAAAGACACATGCTTAGACATTCGATACGTTGTTTCAATGCGGTCTTTTAAAAACCTCGGTAAATTTGCCACCGATTGATTAATGACAACTAAATCACAACATAACCCCGTTTTTTCATCTGTAAAATGCCGATGCTCTGCAATAAATGAACGATGATTATTCGGTATTTTGCTATCACTCCCCCAAATCCGCCATAACTCATCGATTGCAATTAAATCCCCCGCTTGGCATACTGTTTGAACTGTCTTATCATCAGTCTTAAACGGAAAAAAGTTATCTTGCATTACCTCATTATCCGTAACATGAATAATTGCTCCTAAATCGCTTTCCTGTGTCTTTTTAGTGGTTAATGCATACTCTTTTAAAGGCTTCTTCTTTAATGCCCTCTATATTAGTTACAATGCGTCTACCTGCCATATAAGCAGGTAACAGCACGCTTTTTACTACCTCATAACTTTTACCTGAGCCTGGCACGCCTACATAAGCCGATATTGCCATAATTTATCTCCCTCTATTCTTATTCGTTAACCAATAATCGGAATACGACGAATTAAAAAACGAGTTAACAGTGCAGAAATCACCATAGTAATACCCGTCGGCACTTTAAAATAATTAAGAAAATACCAAACAGAATCAGGCAATAAAACGAATAAATCCTTTAAATTTGTGCTACTCGGCAATAATTTAACTAACACAGGGATAAACTCAGACATCACAAAAAACAAGGCAAACATAATTAAAAACTTAACAAGCACTGACCGCACAAACCACGCAACAATTGACATCAAAAAAGCAGGCATGAATTAACTCCTATTTTATTTATGCTTTTAAAATAATTCGTAATGAAACAAACGCCCAGACGATTAACATAATCGTTTGAAATAGTGATTTATTTTGCTGTAGTAACGGACATTGACTATCGATTGTATATTTTTTATCAAAAACCGTAATATCAACCGTTGGACAATCAGCCGATTTTTCTTTCAACTCAAAATCACGTAAGAACGGAAACAATTCATCTAAAAATGATAATATTTCTGTACCTGTTGGGATTTCCTCAAGCTCAGGCGGGATAAACTCTTCATCAATTTCATCTTCATCATGTTCATTGTTTCCGTTATTGTTATTATTAATGTTATTCGTCGTGTTATTAATAATTGAAGTGTAATGCTTTTCTATATTTGGCAAAAAATCATTGTCGGGAATGGTTGAATACATTAAATCATACTGCGTTAAATTTAACCCCTTTTGCTGAGCTACCGCCTTAATTTCATTTGCTGTAATCGGTTTTGACGGACTAAACGGAACACCCTCGTAATCTGTTTGTGTAGAAGCTTCACGTATTAGCTCATTAAATATTTTTGCTAAAACAGCATAATCAATAGCTTGCTTTTGCAAGGGTAATTTAGCTACATCTTGAACATCCGATAATTTGCCCGCTATCGCATCAATTCGAGCTAATTTAAAATCAGTGTTAGTATGAACACGCAATCGATATGTAAAATCACTATCGGTGTTAATGTAATCACTATCATTGGGAGGCATACAAATAGTTGTCGTTGAACCGTATTTATCAGTTGTGGTTTTGCAAGGTTGAAAATCAAAATTAATGCTTTTTTTATGTTCAAGCACCTTTACAAAAACGTCCTGATAATAAGGTAAACCGACAATATCAGGGTGATAAATTTCATAATTAGAGGGATTAGAAATTAACATTTTATCAAATGTTACACCATCAACATTAAAATCAAATATTGATTCTGTATCAATATAACGAAACTTATATAACTGTTCAGTAACTTTATTTCTTTGCCATAAATATAATCTCACTTCCTGCGAGTGGCATTTTTAAAATGTGTTTTTTTATTTTACCCCATACTTGCATTTCACAAGCTTTACAATTGAACTTTAGCAATAATTCTTCATTATTTTGAATTAATTTCATTGGCGTAACTTTAGTTTTAACTCCTTGAATTCCTTTTGCTTGTTTTGGACATAAATTAAACGCAAACCGTAAACAATGTTTGGTTATCATTAAGGGCGCATCTTCTTTAACGTCATGTGCTTTTAAACAATAAATAAAAACATTAATTATGTCAGCAATTGTTGTTTTATTATAGATATATGATACTCTAATCGTTTTTACTAACTGTGATTATTTTTCGTTAATATGCAAGATATTTTTAAGACATTGCGCTCAAAAAGCTATTCTGTCCCATGTGAATTATGTAGCGCAGGGGCTCTCTGTATTCCTATGTTACTAAATAATAAGTTGGATACTATATTACAGCGAAAAATTTCTTATCTAAAAAATGAAATATTAGTTAAAGCTAAGACACCTTTTACTAAATTCTATGTTATTCATTCAGGTGCATTAAAAACTTTTGTTACCACTTCCGATAATCAACAACAAATTAATGGTTTTTATTTACCTGGTGATATTGTTGGTTTAGATTCAATTTCGACCAAAGTGTATAACAATAATATTCAAGCTCTTAGCAATACCCTTGTTTGCGAACTTTATTATAATGAACTAATGTCGTTGGTTGATACTCAGAAAAATGTCAGGGACTTAATTTGTAATTTGTTAAGTTCTAATATTTATGATTACCAAAAATTAGTATTATGCTATTCGCAGAAAAAAGCGGATGAACGGTTAGCAACTTTTATATATTCGCTTTATCAACGCTATGAAAAAAGCGGCCATTCTTCATTAAATATTAAGCTCGTGATGAGTCGAGCGGATATTGCTAACTATTTAGGTTTGACAATCGAAACTGTGAGTAGAAATATATCAAAATTACAAGAACTTAATATTTTGACAGCTAAAGGAAAATACCTATTCATAAAAAACTTAAATGCTTTAATAGATTTATGTAATTAGAGTTATTTATGTTAAATTAACCAAAATTATTTATTGGAAGGTCTTAATATATGACAAGTTTAAAGAACACGCTTATTGTAGTTGCTATGTCCCTAACCTCTTTTTCTTCGTTTGCTGCTCAACAATTAACGGAGCAACAAGCTAAAGGTTTACAGTCATTTAAAAGTATAACTATCCGCGGAGCTTTTTATACTGATAGTGATTATATTATGGCAATGTCGAGAGCTGCGGATAAAGAAGGAGCAGCTTCCTTTTATATAACCACAACTAATATCAGTCCTTCTAATGATACTTTAAGGATTGTGTATGCAAAATTATATAAGGCAGATGCTCCAAAAGCAGAAGAACAAGCTGAAAGCTTTCGCAAATTTGAAGGTATTTATGAATATCCAAAATCCAAAGCCATACGTTTAGAACCTTTTAACATTGTGCGTATTCGCGGTTATTTTCCTAGTGAATATGATATTAACCAAGCAATTGCTAAGGAAGCATCAGAAAAAGGTGCTTATGCTTATTATATTGATTCACGTAGTGAATTAGGTAGTAATATTCAAGTTGCTGCTTATTTGTTTAAAAAAGATGCACCTGAACGTAAACTTCAACCCGAGGATGCTATCCCATATGACTCTGAAGCTGGCCAACAAGCTCTAGCGCAAGGTGGTGATGCTGCTATGCAGGTAGAGAAACCTGGCTATTATTCTCCTTCAGCTTTTAATGAAAAATTTTATGCTGATAAATTTAATAATAAAGTAAAAGTCATTAATCAAGCCACTCATAAAGCAACAACGTCTACAGCAACTAATACTTCTGAATCCCAAGTTACAACGGCTGCAGCGGAGCCACAGCGTGTTACACGTTACACTGTAACTCTACCGGATGGACGAAAAATTCAAGAATTGAATGATGCAACTGCGGCAAAAATGGTTGCGTTTGATACAATTAAATTTAGAGGTTACTATGTAACTGATCAGGAAATTTCTTATCAAGCAGGTAAACGAGCTATTGATGCAGGGGCCAAGTATTATCATATTGCTAGAATTGCCCATGACTCAAATGGTCCAAATATAACTGTTTTTGTAGACCTGTATCGATAGTTTAATAGATGATCGGGCGCATAAGCGCCCTATTTTTTAGTAATGACTATAATTTTGATTTTAATACATTAATTTGTTGCTTAATGCGTTTTGCCGAAATTGGATATGACGTGCCAAGTTGCTGAGCAAATAAATTGACTCTTAATTCTTCAATCATCCAACGGATATCAGTCACTTTTGTATCTAATCGTTGATTCTTTTGTAGACTATTAACCCAATTATCATACTGATTCTGAACATCTTCTATAATGCTCATTGATTGTCTATCTCTTGCCATATTTTGAAATAATTTTTCAATTCTTTTCTCAATTGCCGATAAATATCGAGAGATATCATTCAATCTTCTATAACTTGATTGAGCAACAAATCCTTTATAAACTAATTTATTAAGTTGCTGTTTGATATCTGACAAGGCAAATGCTAAAGATAAATCAACGCGCCCTTTTAACTTTTTATTAATGATAAAATGCAAAGTTAGTATTGATTCGACTTGCTTAGCAATACCAACAACTATTTCATTAATATGAGTTTTAGTATAATCAAGTAATTGCTGATAATCATCAGTTGAATGTATTGCTTTATTATTTGTTTCAATTAAATAATCAACACCACAAGCGATACAATCATCAATAAGCATTAACACGTTACCAAACGAATTAAAATATAAACTTAATTTCGATTTATTGGGTAATTTTTCATGTAAATACTTGATTGGAGAGGGAATATTAAGCATTAATAAGCGTCTTAAACCTAATTTAGTTAATCTTTGTTGCTCTGATTGATTATCAACTAACTTTATACTTACGGAATTTTGATTATCAATAATTGCTGGATAAGCCTTAATAGTATAGTTTTTTTGCTTTTCTTCATAAACATCAGGAAGTTTTCCAAATATCCAATCTGTCAAATTATTTTGCTCAATTGAGTTATCTTTTTTATTAATAGTAATAGATGATAAAGCTTGTTGAAGTTGAGTTTTGAGTTGCTGTTTTAGCATATCAAAATCTTTACTTGAAGCAATTTCGTTATTATTACTATCAATAATACTAAAATTCATTTTTAAATGTTCAGGGACTTGTTCTAATTGCCAATTTTCTGATGTAATTTTCACACCAGTCATTTTATGAAATTCATTTCCTAAGCATTCAAGAAGCGGTTTTTCTGTAGTATCTACCCTATCTAAAAATGCATCTGCATAATTTGGTGCAGGGACAAGGTTTCGTCGTAAAGATTTAGGCAATGATTTGATTAATGCAATTATTAAATCTTTTCTAAAACCTGGCACTTGCCAATCGAATCCCTTGTTTTTAATTTGGTTTAAGATATCAAGTGGAATTTTTATAGTGACGCCGTCACGGTTATGACCAATATCAAAGTGATAACTAAGTGCTAGCTTAAAATGATCTTGATACCAGAAATCAGGAAAATCATTTAAGTTAATTAATTGTGCTGATTGCTTGATCAGCATCTCTTTTTGTACATTAAGATAATCAGGATCAGATTTTTGTTTCTGCATCCACCATTTATCAAAATGTCTAGATGAAATAACGGATTTATCTATACGTTTATCATAGAAATCAAATAATTCATCATCATCAATTAAAATATCCTGACGACGTGATTTATGTTCTAAATCTTCAACTTCATTAATCAATTTTTGATTTTGCTTGTAAAATTTATGACTTGTGAACCAATCACCTTCAACTAATGCATGTCGAATAAACAGGGTGCGACTTAAAATAGGATCAATTTTACTGTAATTTACTATTCTATTAGTAACAATTGGTAACCCAAATAAAGTTACTTTTTCGTTTGCTATTGTTGTGCCCTGCTTTTTAGACCACCTAGGTTCGTTATAGTTATATTTCACTAAATGTTTAGCTATAGGTTCAATCCATTCAGCTTCAATTTTTGCTGCTGTTCTTCCCCATAATCTATTTGTTTCAACAAGTTCACTAGCAATACACCATTTGGGTTGGTTTTTGAAAAGTGCTGAATTAGGAAAAATTGCAAATTTTATATTACGTGCACCTATATACTCACGCTTTTCAAGCTCTTTTATTCCAATATGAGATAGTAAACCGCTTAGTAACGAAATATGTAATGAATTATAATCAGCTTTTTTACTATTAATCGGAAACGCTAATTGCTTAATTGTTTGTCTAATTTGCGTATAGACATCTTGCCATTCACGGATTCGAAGATAATTTAAAAACTCTTTTTGGCATAATCGTCTAAATTGATTCCCTGATAATACGTTCTGTTGTTCTTTAATGTAGTTCCATAAATTAATTAAAGAAATAAAATCTGACTCCTTATCAACAAAACGACGATGTTTCTCATCCGAAGCTTGCTGTTTATCAAAAGGTCTTTCTCTTGGATCTTGAATCGATAAAGCAGCAGTAATTATCATTATTTCTTTAATGCACCCTAGGCGCCTTGCTTCAACCAACATCCTAGCTAATCTTGGATCAATTGGCAGTTGTGCTAAAATTTTACCTATTTCAGTTAAATGATATCTATTCTGTATGGTATAAATTGCCCCAAGTTCCTCTAATAAGCGAAGTCCATCACGAATAAATTTTGAATCAGGTTTTTCAACAAAAGGAAAAGCGGCAATATCGCCTAAGCCTAATGATGTCATTTGTAATATTACTGAAGCCAAATTGGTTCGCAATATTTCGGGTTCGGTAAATTTGGGGCGAGATAAAAAATCTTGTTCATCATATAAACGTATGCAGATACCATTAGATGTTCGCCCACAACGTCCTTTACGCTGATTGGCAGAGGCCTGTGATATTGGTTCAATCGGTAAACGCTGAACTTTAGTTCGATAGCTATAACGACTAATTCTGGCTAAACCCGAATCGATCACATATTTAATGCCTGGAACGGTTAATGACGTTTCTGCCAAATTAGTAGCAAGGACAATTCGACGTTTAGTATGCGATTGAAAAATTCGATTTTGTTCTGATACTGATAATCTTGCATATAAAGGTAAAATATCTGTATGACGAAGATCTAATTTATTTAGTATATCAGCAAGATCTCGAATTTCTCGTTCTCCTGTTAAAAAGATTAATATATCCCCAAGACTTTCAGTTGATAATTCATCAATGGCATCTATAATCGGTTGAAAATCACAACTTTTATCATTATTATCATCTTCTTTCAGGATTGGGGGACGATATCTAACCTCGACAGGATAGGTACGACCCGATACTTCAATAATCGGAGCATCATTGAAGTGTTTAGAAAAACGTTCCACATCAATAGTCGCTGATGTTATTATGACTTTTAAGTCTGGGCGTTTAGATAATAATTGCTTAAGATAGCCTAAAATAAAATCAATATTCAAACTGCGTTCATGAGCTTCGTCAATAATAATAGTATCATATTGTAGTAAGAGTTTATCTTTCTGAATTTCAGCAAGCAATATACCGTCGGTCATTAATTTAATCAGGGTTGTGTCACTGACATGATCGGAAAATCTTACTTTAAAACCAACTAACTGCCCTATTTCTGTTTTTAGCTCTTCAGCGATACGATTAGCTACTGAACGTGCCGCTAATCGTCTTGGTTGAGTATGACCAATATAGCCTTTCACGCCTAAGCCTAATTCTAAACAGATTTTGGGAATTTGTGTTGTTTTTCCCGAGCCAGTTTCACCAGCAATTATAACCACTTGATTATGTTTAATAGCATAATAAATTTCTTGTTTTTTTTCAATTACAGGCAAATTTTTGGGAAAAACAATATTTTTCGGTAACGATTCTATTCTGCTTTGATAATGTAAGTTAGCATCTTGTATGGCAGAATCTATATCAGCTATAGTTTGACTTTTCTTAGCTAATTTTATTATTTTATGCTTGTTTAGGAAAGTCATTGAGTCAAGATTTTTTAATTGCTGTTGAGATAGCATAGCGTGTCAAATATTTTAATTAAAGTCTCATTAATGCCTAATTATAACAAAATTAACCTATTATTAGGAGTTCAAATGAAAAAAACGTCCTTGTTAACTGCTCTATTTACAGCCTCATTGGTTCTCTCTGGATGTGAGGGACCAAAAACTCTACAAGAAGTCGATCTTATGCATCATCGTTTTGTGCTCATTAAAGCAAACGGTCAAGATATTTCATTAGATGATCAAGCTGAAATTATATTTGGTGAAAACATGACAATTACAGGTAAAATGTGTAACCATTTTTCTGGTAAAGTTACTTTAGACAACGGTAGCATAAAAGGTAGTGGTATAGTGATGACTAAAATGCTTTGTAATGATGACCAATTAAATCAATTAGATTATGTAATTGAAAAATTAATTACTGATGGCACTAAGATTGAATTAAAAAACAATCAACTAACTTTGAAAAATGACACTAACACACTAGTTTATCAACTTAAAGACCTAATGTAATTTAAACAATTAATTATTATAATTAAATATATTTTATAAACAATAAAGTATATTTAAGATAAAAAACTTTATTTAAAATACTGTTAAGAATATAATAATAACAATTTTTAAAAGATTTAACTTATTGATGAAATTATCATATTCTTCAAATATTTTGTGTGATCTTAGTGGCCATATTGAGCTACAAACACCTTTTTTAACCAATAAAACTACCAATGCTTTGCCATTGGTTTTTTTTTGCAAAAAGTTGATTTATCGAATTTTTTAAATTGAATTAAAACATTAACCTTAACATTAAATAAATTACTAAGTAGATACTATTATGAAAAAGACAAAAATTGTTTGTACGATCGGACCAAAATCTGAATCAAAAGAAATGTTAGCAAAATTATTAAATGCTGGCATGAATGTTATGCGTTTAAATTTTTCGCATGGTGATTACGAAGAACATGGCAACCGTATCAAAAATTTACGTGAAGTAATGCAAGAAACCGGTTTAAAAGCCGCTATTATGCTAGACACCAAAGGCCCTGAAATTCGCACTATCAAATTAGAAGGGGGTAATGATGTATCCCTAGTTGCTGGTCAAACATTCACGTTTACCACAGACAAAAATGTTATCGGAAATAAAGACCGTGTAGCTGTAACTTACGATGGTTTTGCGCATGACCTTAAACCTGGTAATCGTGTTTTAGTTGATGACGGCTTAATTGCTATGGACGTTAAAGAAATTAAAAGTAATGAGGTTATCTGTACTGTTTTAAATAATGGTGAACTTGGTGAAAATAAAGGTATTAATTTACCTGGTGTTTCAATTAAATTGCCAGCACTAGCAGAAAAAGATAAAAATGACCTCATTTTTGGTTGTGAACAAGGTGTTGACTTTATTGCTGCATCATTTATTCGTAAACGTTCTGATGTAGAAGATATTCGTGCTCACTTAAAAGTTCATGGTGGTGAAAACATTAAAATTATATCTAAAATTGAAAACCAAGAAGGTTTAGATAATTTTGATGAAATTCTTGATGCTTCTGACGGCATTATGGTTGCACGTGGTGATTTAGGAGTTGAGATCGCTGTTGAAGAAGTTATTTTTGCTCAAAAAATGATGATCAAGAAATGTAATAAAGCATCTAAACCAGTTATTACAGCAACACAAATGCTTGATTCAATGATTAAAAACCCACGCCCAACTCGTGCAGAAGCTGGTGATGTAGCTAATGCAATTATTGACGGCACAGATGCAGTTATGCTTTCAGGTGAAAGTGCCAAAGGGAAATATCCACTTGAAACAGTGAATGTCATGGCAACTATCTGTAAACGTACTGACAACACTATTCCAGCATCATTAGTATTGACATCAAAAGAAGAAAAGTTGAGTATAACCTCGGCTGTTTGTTGTGGAGCTGTAGAAATTGCCGAGCGTCTAAATGTACCATTAATTGTTGTTGCAACTCGTAGCGGTAAATCAGCTAGGGAAGTTCGTCATTATTTCCCCAGAGCTCGTATTTTAGCGCTTTCATCAAGTCAAAAAACTGTTAATCAATTAGCTGTGACAAAAGGTGTAGAGCCTATTTTAATTGATTCAATTAACTCAACTGACGATTTTTATCGTTTAGGTAAAGAGATGGCTGTGAAAGTATGCGGTTTACAACAAGGAGATATTATTGTGATGGTATCTGGTGCTTTAGTACCAAGTGGAACTACTAACACAACATCTGTTCACCGTATTTAAAACGGTATACTTATTATTTGTCCTGCAATAAAAAAGCTAGCTACATGCTAGCTTTTTTTTTTACATAAGATATCCTGTATAAAATACTATTAATAGAGTTTGAAAGATTAAAATGATTGAAGAAAAAGTATATTTACCTAAGGAACTCAGTTGGTTATCTTTCAATCAGCGAGTCTTACAAGAAGCTGCTGATAAAAGTAATCCACTTATAGAGAGGATACATTTTTTAGGTATATACTCAAGTAATCTTGATGAGTTTTATAAAGTACAGTTTGCCAATTTAAAAAAATATGTACTTATTGAACAAGAACAAGCCAACTCATCTTCTAACTCTAAAAACCTATTACGCCAAGTAAACCAAAAAGTTATTCAACTAGAATTGCAGTTTGACCAACTTTATAATGAACTATTATTAGAAATGGCAAGAAATCAAATCTTTTTGATTAATGAAAGACAACTTTCAACTTACCAAGAAACTTGGATAAAAAATTATTATAAACAAAATCTTAGGCAATACATTACCCCTATCTTACTCGATAGTCATACCGAACTTATTCAATTTTTGAAAGATGATCATGCCTATTTAGCTGTAGAAATTATTTGTGAAGATAAAACCAATTATGCGTTACTTGAATTACCGACAGATAATATTTCTCGTTTTGTGTTATTACCGTCAGAAATTTCAACTAAAAATAAATCAATCATTTTTTTGGATAACATATTACGTTACTGTTTACCCGATATTTTTAAGGTTTTTTTTGATGCCAAAGAATTAAATGCCTATTCAATTAATATTAATAGAGATGCTGAATACGAATTAAACACGGAGTTAGACAGTTTGCTTGAACTTATGTCACAAGGTCTAAAACAACGTTTGACTGCACAGCCTGTTCGTTTTACTTATCAAAAAGATATGCCAAAAGCATTATTTGAGTTATTAATTAATAAATTGTTATTAACTGAACAAGACGCAATGCCAAGTGGGCGCTATCCTAATTTTAAAGATCTTGTGAAATTTCCAGACTTTGGACAAAAAAAGCTATTAAATAAAAAAATTCCTAGTTTAAGTTATAATCGATTTAAACAATTCCGTAATTCGTTTGATGCGATTAAAGATCGAGATGTGTTGCTTTATTATCCCTACTACTCTTTTGGACACGTATTAGAAATTATGCGCCAAGCTTCGTTTGATCCATCTGTTACACATATTCGCATGAATATTTACCGAGTTGCAAAAGATTCCCGCTTTATTCATGCGGCCATTAATGCTGCCAATAATGGTAAAAAGGTCACTGTAGTTGTTGAATTACAAGCAAGGTTTGATGAAGAGGCAAATATAAAATGGGCAAAACGATTAATTAGTAGTGGAATTAAAGTTATCTATTCACAACCAAAACTAAAGATCCACGCCAAATTATTTTTGATTGATCGTAAAGAAAATGGCGAAATTGTTCGTTATGCCCATATTGGTTCAGGTAATTTTAATGAAAGGACTGCAAGAATTTATACCGATTTTTCGTTATTAACTGCAGATCCTGTAATTACAGATGAAGTTAAAAATGTATTTAATTTCATTGAAAACCCATTTAAACCAGTTTCGTTCCATCATTTACTTGTGTCTCCACAAAATACCCGATTGAGATTTTATGAATTTATTCAACAAGAAATAAATAATGCTAAAGCAGGTAAAGTAGCTGGTATCTATTTAAAACTCAATGCAATAACCGATAAAGATATGATCGACCAATTATACCGTGCATCTTGTGCAGGTGTAAAAATTAGAATTGTAGTAAGAGGAACTTGTGTCTTGATACCAAAAATTCCTAATTTAAGCGAAAATATTACTGTCACAAGTATTGTTGATCAGTTTTTAGAACATGCTCGTGTGTATATTTTCGAAAATGATGGGAAAAAAGATACTTATATTTCTTCTGCTGATTGGATGCCTCGTAACCTAGATAATCGTATTGAAGTGGGTGTAAAAATCTTTGACCCAATAATAAAATCAACTATTCATAATATTTTTAATATTCAGTGCAATGATAATGTAAAAGCTCGTATTATTGATAAAGATGCAACTAATAATTATGTGCAAAGAGGTAATAAGAAAAAAATTAGAGCACAATATGCCATTTATGATTATTTGAATCAGTTAGAATCAGTTGAATAAGGAATTTAAAGTGAATAAATTCAATGAATATGCCGTAGTTGATCTTGGTTCAAATAGTTTTCACATGGTTATTGCTCGTATTATAGATGGTGCTATACAGATTATTTATAAAAATAAAAAAAATATTTATCTCGCTACAGGGCTTAATGCTAATAACCAACTAAGTAAATCATGCATTATGCAAAGTGTCGAATGTCTTACACTATTTGCTGAAAGGTTGAAAGGCTTTCCACCTGAACATATTCGCGTTGTAGCAACTCATACACTACGGGTTGCAAAAAATAGATATAAATTTTTAATGGCTGCGGCTAAAGTATTTCCATTTCCGATAGAAATCATATCGGGACAAGAAGAAGCTCGTCTTATTTATTTAGGAACCATGACATCTGAACCAGCATCGTCAAATGATACTAAATTTGTAATAGATATCGGTGGAGGCTCTACAGAAATTGCAGTAGGTAGAGGAAATGATCTAAAACCTTTGATTGTTGCTAGTCGCCCTATGGGATGCATAACTTATGCTAAACAGTTTTTTCATGAAAATAAAATTAACGCTATTTCATTTGAACAAGCAAAGCTTGCCGCCGAACAACAAATTGAAAGCTTGATTAATATTATAAAAAAACAAAATATTACTATTGCATTTGGCACATCTGGAACTACTAAGTCTATTTATCGTATCTTGTTAGATATTGGTGTTTGTGATGGAATTATTACTCCCAAAAGGCTCGATGATTTAATTAGTTATGTTTTAAAATTTAACTCTTTTCAAGAAATTGATTATCCATCAATTTCTAATGAAAGGAAAAATGTATTTGTTAGCGGGCTAGCTATACTTAGTGGGGTTTTTAATGCGTTTGGGTTAAAAGCTTTACAATTTAGTCCATGCGCATTACGTGAAGGAGTGCTTTATGATTTAATTGATAGCCCTAAGTGACTAGAAGTTAACTAGAAGTTTGTTGAAAATAATAAATTGATATTACTTGATTTAGAACAAAAACAAAAATATTGGAAAGGCATTGAGGATTTGAAACTTTCAATTGCAGTTTGTTAATTATAAAAATTAAGTTATATATAAAATACCGCCATATCAATTGGCGGTATCGAAACAAGAAATAAGTTAACTATTTACTAATATTAACCCAAACCAATAATCTTCCACCATAAAATTCCAACAGTAAATACGATAATTAGATTTACAACACTACAAATAAACCCAATTTTCCACCAAGTTTTTACTGGCACAAAACCTTCGGCAAATAATAGTGGATTTCGAGCATTTGCAAACTGTGTAATTGATCCAAAGTAGTTAGTACAAATAACCAACGCAAAAATTGCAGTTAGAGTTGGTACGCCTAAGGCAATAGCGATCGATAAGAAAACGGGAAATAATGCAGCAATATGAGCATTTCCACTTGCAAAGAAATAATGTAAATAAACATAGGCAACACATAAAATAACTAAAACTAATACCCAACTACTTTCATCTAAATGACCTTGTACAGCTACACCTATTGTGTCCCCTAACCATTTTGTTACACCAAGTTTATTAACTTGCCCCGCCATCATAAGTAATGCCGCAAACCAAATTAATGTGTCCCAGGCAGCTTTTTCTCCTTTAATATCATCCCAGCTTAATACACCAGATAAGATCAAAATAGTTAAGCCAATAAACGCAGTAGTTGTTGAATCAATACCGAAGTTTTTACCAAAAATCCAAAGCGCTAACAAAAGTACAACAGTAACACCCATAATGATTTCTTTAACAGTAATTACCCCCATTTTCTTTAATTCTTCAGCCGCTAATTTTGGCGCTTCCGGTGTTCTTTTTAATTCTGGATTAGTCAGAAAGTAAATCACCAAAGGTATCACAACGAATGAAACTAAACATGGCCCAATTGCTGCAACAAACCATTCCCCCCACCCTAATGTAATACCTAGTGATGTTGTAACTAATTTAGCGGCTAATAAATTTCCTGTAAATGCCGTTAGAAACATTGCCGAGGTGATATCATTTACATGGCTAATAGTTAGCATTAAAAAAGTACCTATACGGTTTCTTGATTCATCTTTAGGATTGGATTTAAAATTAATTGCTAGCGCTTCCGCTATTGGATAAATAACTCCGCCAGCACGTGCTGTTGTACTTGGAATAGCTGGTGCCAATGCAATATCAGTAACGGATAAACCATAAGCAAGTCCTAAGGTATTTTTACCCAAAATTTTAACAAGATAATAGGCTATTCGTTTACTTAAACCTGTTTTGATAAAACCACGAGCGATCATAAAGGCAATAACAATTAACCAAATAAGACTACTATTTAATTCGCTTAACGAGATTTTTATTGACTCAGTCGCTGTTGTTGCACCAGATGGTCTCAATACAGCAAAAACAGTAATTGCTAATAGACCAATTGCGCCAATTGGCATTATTTCGGCAACAATACTGGCAATTGTTGCAACAAAAATGATGCTGGTTTGCCAACCCTCTTGACTAATACCTTCAGGTGGAGATACAAACAACCAAAATATCGCTGAAATTACCACAATAATGATAAGTGGCAACCATTTTACTGGTGGTTTCTTTACTACGCTCATAATATTTTCCTTTTTAACTTAAATATTATTTAATTTATAAGATTTAATTCAGTTACAATAATACTATTCTTTGTTTGGCTATTATTTATAATTGCTCATGTTTGCATAATCAAAAAAAATTCAATAAAATCAATAATCCACCTGAATGTTTTTTGTGAAAAGACCTATATATTAAGTCATTTACACAAAAACAAAATTGATAAAAAATAATAAAATTATATCGTTAACTAAAATCGCATTTATTGCAAATTGAATAATTAATCTATTTTTATAGTGTATTGAGTATCGGTTTTTTGAAAACTAAAGTTATCAGGATTTATTAATGCTATAGTTTTATTTTTTAGCAAAAATATGGCTGATAAATTTTGATTCTTTCGCAAATACGCCTTACTTTTCTCAATCCCCCATCCATAAAAAACAGTCGAATAAATATCGCCTTCTAATGAAGAATCTGAAATTATTGTCACACTTTCAAGTTCGTTGTCCAACGGATAGCCTGTTTTGGGATTAAATATGTGATGATAAAGTTTATTTTTTTGCATAAAAAAGCGCTCATAAATTCCCGATGTGACAACTGATTTATTTTTAACTTTAATAACGCCAGACAGCTCATCACTAATTGAAAACGGTTTTCTTAATCCTATATTCCAATAACCACTTTGTTCTGTTAAACACTCACCTAAAGTTAATACATTTCCACCTAAGTTAATAATACCTTGATACACTTGATTTTCGAGTAAAACCAATTTGACGATATCAGCAATATACCCTTTAGCAATTGCACCTAAATCAATTTCCATTCCAGTTTTTTTTAAAAAAACGGAATGTGTGTTTGTATCAAGTTCGACATTTTTAGGATCAATTAACAATAGTTGTTGTTTTATTAATTCAGCAGATGGTACTTGATAACCTTGGAAACCAATCTTCCAAAGCTTAACTAATGGGCCAATAGCAAAATTAAAGCAACTATTGAAATAAAGACTGACTTTTTGAGCTTGTTCAATTAGGGAAAAAATAGGTTGACTCACTGTCACTGGGTGTTTACCCGCAGCTAAATTAATTGACATAACTTCTGAAAATAGCCGGTTAACAGTCAATTTATCCTCAAGCATTTTAATAATTTGAAAAACAGTGTGTGCAACGGCTTCATTTGGCTCTAAAAGCGTTAATGACACCGTTGTTCCCATTAAAGTTTGAGAATATTCATATCTCGAATACACCATATTAAACAAGCTCAGCTAGTTGTAATAATTTAATTTTTAATATAATCAGCAGCTTTTTTACCCGCTTGTCTACCAAAAATAATGATATCAGCAACAGCATTGCCACCAATACGGTTAGCACCATGTACACCGCCAACAACTTCGCCTGCGGCAAAGACCCCTTGGATGATATTTTTATTAGCATCTAGGACTTGTGTTTGGGTGTTGATTGTCACTCCCCCCATGGTATGGTGAACGCCCGGTGCGATCTTTATTGCATAGAAAGGACCTTTTTCTATTGGATGACGTATACCTGTTGTTCGGCCAAAATCCTCGTCTTGTTTGGTAATAGCAAACTGATTATAACGCTTTACTGTTTTAGTTAATTTATTAGTATCAATTGATAATTTTTGTGCTAATTCTTCAATGGTATTTGCTTGTGATACAAGTTCATTTGAAACATATTCTTCCACTGCTTTGTTTTCATTACGGACTTGTTGATCAAATAAGATATAAGCATAGTGCTCAGGTAATTTTATAATCTCAGCTGAAACTTTATCCCTTGTATCAAGTTCATTAACGAATCGTTGACCATTTTGTGATACAAGTATTGCGCCTCCACCTCGAATCGATTCAGATATTAAATAAGATGTTGTTTGTTCAACCGTTGGGTGGATTTGAATCTCTTCCATATCAACGGTTCCTGCACCAAGTTTTTCCAATAACATAATGCCTGAACCAGTAGCACCTTTGTGATTAGTGGTGACAAAACCTTTAAGATCGGGTCGATATTTTTCAACCATTGTGGTATTGGCACTAAACCCACCAGTTGCAATAATAACTACTTTTGTTTTTATTACGTGATTTGAGCCATCTTCTTCTGAAACTTTAACACCAACCACTTTATTATTTTCTGTCATAATTTCAGTAACTACAGTATCAAGCATAACATCAATACCACGCTTATTGATGTTTTTAACTAGGCCACTAATTAAAAAACCACCTACTGCAGCACCACTTTCAGGGCGGTGAGTTCGATCAATACTCATTCCACCAGTTGTTGTAATACCACTTAATTCAATACCATTTTCATCTAACCAATCAATGGCATTTGGTGCATTTTCAACAAAATAATGTAATAAATCAGGGTTATTTTTATTTTTTCCGCCTGTCATCGTTTCGTTATAAAAGAGTTCTTTACTATCTGTAATACCTTTGAGTTTTTGGAATTTGGTTTCTGCCGCATTCATACCGGCTGAAGCTTTATTGGTATTACCGCCAATTACAGACATTTGTTCAACAATAACCACATTTGCACCAAGATCATGAGCTTGGATCGCAGCAGTAAGCCCTGCTCCACCACTACCAACAACCACAACATCAAAGGATTGGTCATTTGGATCACCACCTTCCGCAATAATTGCTTCTTTATTAGATTTTGCCATCGCTTTAGTTACAGCTTTTTTAAATACCTCACATTGTGTCGTTGCGCCAGAAATAGCATCAACATGTGGACTGTTAGAGTCAATAATTCGATGCTTAATTTCAGTAAAATTATTTAATACTTCGCTATCAAAGTTGTTAGCATTAACGAGTTGTATATCTTTGATAAAATCATTTCCTAATTCAACATTAATCAAAAACTCATAAGATTCATCATTAACTTTTTCTTGATAATTACCAGGTTTGAATTTTTTAACATTAAGGTTCACATCCCGAATCAAACTTTCAACAAGCGAAAAATGCCATAGAGGTTCAGGGATATTCAGATCTTCACGTTTATCACTATTGATAAATAGCTCTAGTTTTTCACCTTTCTTTATGCGACTAACCCAATCAGGATAAGCAATGCAAGCTCGACCAACCGCAACTAAATCATAGCCATTGTCGATGGCACTATCCAAATCACTTTGATGAACAACATTACCGACACCTACAACAGGAATTTTTGATAAAATTGGTGAACGCATCGCAACAAATTTTTTAATTAATGGAGTTGGATCTTGAGTATCAACAATCGATGATCTAAGCGTTGTTCCCATTGAGAAATGGACATAATCAAGCCCTTTTAGGGCCAATTTTTCAAGCAAATACATTGTGTCATCAAAACGAATGCCTGGGATTTCTAATTCTTCTGGAGAAAAGCGATAACCAACGATAAACTCTGGAGATGCATATTGTTTTACCATACTATGAGTGATATCTAAGACTGCTAAAGGGAATTGAGTACGATTATCACGATTTCCCCCCCACTTATCATCTCGTTGATTTGAATTTGGTGAATAGAATTGCTGAATAAGATAAGTATTGGCACCATGAATTTCAACACCATCAAATCCAGCTTGGATAGCACGTCGCACTGCTTGGCCAAATTTTTCGATCATTTCATCGACTTCATCAGCGCTTAATGCTACTGGTGTTGCTGCACCAGGGCGTGGTGCTGATATTGCACTTGGCCCCACAGGCGATTGTCCACCAATTAATTTTGGCTCAACCATTCGCCCTCCATGGTAAACTTGAATTACTGCTTTGGAGCCTTTTTCTTTGATTGCCTTCGCAATCTTTGCTAATCCTTCAATTTTGTCATCACTATCTAAACCAATTGCACCAGGAAAAGCTAATCCTTTATTATCAACAAATCCACATTCAACAATAATTGTCCCTATTTCACCAGATCGTACACGATAATATTCAATTAGATCTTGAGTAACTGAACCATCATAAAAACCAGAACAAGTTGTCATTGGGGCCATCATTATACGATTTTTTAGTTCAACTCCATTAGGTAGAGTTATCGGACTAAAAATATGTTCATTTTTCATTTTTATATACCTACTCACTAGTATTTAAACTTTTTAATTATGATAACATTAACAATAGTTACTCTCCACATGGATTATCTACATTAATAACAACAAGTATCATTTTTTAGACAGAAATTTTTTTAGTGTTATTAAGCAATTATAAAATTATCACGATAAATAGGATAAGGTCATGCTTATTTTGGGTATTTTAGAGAGATTATATTGTCGGATTTATGATTTAAAATCTAGAAAAAAATACTATAACCTTTTCATTTGGTTAAATATTTTTATGATTTTTATATTGAACTTTAATTTTATTCAGATAAAATGTGTACAAATTTACACAATAGAGAATAACTTAATGTCTTTAATTCCAATTGGCAGTTCTGAATCAACCCCATCTTTCTACTCTCTATTGTTCCTATTTCTTAATCCTCCTTATGGAGGATTTTTTTTGGACTCTAAAACCTTATTCATTTTATTTTTATTACAACTTAATACCCAACTTCACTTTAAGAACATGCATGATCAGGAGATAGTATGGAATCTTTAACACCTTTTTATAATCCTTCTATAAGCTACGAAGATAATTATGCTCAAGGACCATTTGGGCTTTTTACACAATTAGATAAAGCTGAGCAAATCCCAACAAAATCTTCAAAATTTTTAAACCATGACGTTAATTTACCATTTGGTATACCGGCAGGTCCTTTATTAAATGCAAACTACATAAAAGCTGCATTTGCCTATGGATTTGATTTATGCGTATATAAAACAGTTCGAACAAAACTACATAAATGTCATCCATTACCGAATGTGTTATCAGTTCATCCTAAAGGTAAATTATCGTGTAATTTAGATACAGTATTAGCTGATACTGCTTACAATCAACCTCTATCAATTACCAACTCTTTTGGGGTTCCTTCTTTTTCTCCAGATATTTGGCAACCAGATATGGCTGATGCAGTAAAATCTGCAGGTCATGGGCAATATGTAATTGGTAGTTTTCAGGGGACGCAAAGCAATGAAGCAATAGAAAACGATTATGCTTTAGCTGCAAAATTAGTTAGAGAAACCAATGCGCCTATTCTTGAAGCAAATTTAAGTTGCCCAAACGAAGGAGCAAGTAAACTACTTTGCTTTGATATAGATAAAGTCGAACGCATTGTTAACGCTATTAAAACAGCTGTTCCTGATCGCCCACTTATTTTAAAACTAGCCTATTTCCCTGATGATGAAAGGATCGTTTCTTTATTGACTCGTGTCGGTTCTATTATCGACGGCTTAAGTGCAATTAACACACTGTCAGCTAAACCAGTTGATGCTAAAGGTAATCCTGCCTTAGGTGAAAATAGAAAAGAAGGCGGTGTCTGTGGAGATGCAATTCGTTGGGCTGGTTTAGATATGGTAAGTAGATTAGCTAAATATCGAAAAGAAATGGATCTAAAATTTGTTATTGTTGGTGTTGGTGGTGTTAGTTCTAGTGAACATTATCGTCAGTTTATTGATAATGGAGCCGATGCTATCATGAGTGCTACAGGTGCCATGTGGAACCCAATGCTTGCTATAGAAATTAAGAAAAATCTTAAATAAAATTATTTACAGTTAGGCTCACATTTGTTACAGGGTAACTTACCCTGTAATTTTTTACTGCCCATATACCCTACTGCATTCTTAATTTTTCCTAAAATAATAAAATAAAAGGTATTTACAATACAATTAAGGCCATTGCTAACATTTCAAACAAATTTATTTTTGTTGCTTTCTTTTTTTATATATAAGTTTGATAGTAATGATTATCAGTAAAATAGCTATAAAGACGATCTGAGATATTGTTCAAAAAATAGGTCGTTAATAAATAAAAAAGCACTTTTGGTAGGAGCTGCACGAAAATACTAACTGTCCCAATAAAAATGAAGCACTACCCATAATTATAAAAAACCATTTTTTAAACATTATTAAATGTGACTTAGAAAGGTTTCAGTATTCAATTCAATTATGGCGATGTTGATTATATTATAAAAGTGCAATTAGAAAATTTGAATTGGCGGAACGGACGGGGCTCGAACCCGCGACCCCCTGCGTGACAGGCAGGTATTCTAACCAACTGAACTACCGCTCCGCTTTATTTGATAGCTTTAACGTCGAAACGTTAAAGTAGGCGTGATATTAAAGATTATTTTTATTCTCGTCAATAAAATTTTTAAAATATACGATCAATTGAATACAAAACAATCATTAATTTATATTCCACAATGCTCCCCCACTTTTTTTGTCAATTTTTTTTAAAATAATCTCATGTTCAGAAAGTTCATGTCCTGTGGCTCTGATTACTTTCAAAGGCACACCATTACGTTCTACTCTTTTAATTGAATTAGATTCTAATAAAGATGAGTTATTATCTTCAGAACTAAAAGACAATGTCGTTTGCCCACCTGTCATAGCTAAATAGACTTCAGCTAAAATCTCAGCATCTAATAATGCACCATGCAATGTTCGGTGGGAATTATCTATCTGATAACGTTCACATAACACATCTAAATTATTACGTTTACCTGGAAACAAACGCCTTGCCATAGCCAAGGTATCAGTAATAATACAATGATCAGCTGTTTTAAAATCCAGACCACAAAGACGAAATTCATAATCCATAAAACCTACGTCAAATGATGCATTATGGATAATTAACTCGGCACCATCTATAAATTTAATAAAATCGTGAGCAACATTTTTAAATATAGGTTTATCTTTAACAAAATCATCACTGATTCCATGCACTTTAAATGCATCTTCATCAATTAAGCGTTCGGGGTTTATGTAAACATGAAAATGGTTACCAGTTAAACGTCGATTAATAATTTCAACAGCGCCAATTTCAATAATCTTATGTCCTTCATAATGATTATTACCTTCTTGGTTCATACCTGTCGTTTCAGTATCTAATACAATTTGTCGTGTAGAATTATGGATCACTTTCTTCTCTTTTATATCAATCGTTGGGAAAAACTTTTATTTAGTGGTATAGTCTAGCACCAAAATTCCTTAAAGTTGATACATTCAAAAATTAATATAGTTCTTAATTTACTTAAGTCACAGAATTACAGTAAATAAATTAATAAAAAATTTAAATAGTCATAAATGAAATTAAAAAGATGTTAAAAAAAATTGAAATATATACTGATGGCTCTTGCCTAGGTAACCCCGGTTCTGGTGGTTATGCTGCAATTTTAAAATATAAAACAAACGAAAAAATATTATCAGAAGGTTTTTTTAAAACTACGAATAATCGTATGGAATTATTAGCTGCAATTGTTGCTTTAGAGCAATTAAAGCAGCCTTGTCAAATTGAATTATATTCTGATAGTCAATATTTGCGAAATGGAATTATTAATTGGATACATGGTTGGAAAAAAAATGGTTGGAAGACCGCCAACAAAAAACCAGTAAAAAATGTTGATTTATGGAAAAGACTTGATCAAGTAGTACAAACTCACAAAATTGAATGGATTTGGGTCAAAGGTCATGCTGGGCATATTGAAAACGAGCGTTGTGACATTATAGCTAAAACACAAGCTCAATCCCCTACACTACAAGATACTATATTTGAACAATGCATAAATGGTTAATGTATTAATTAAATATTTTTATTCAATTTTAAAAAGTTTATTTGCTTTTAACGACATAATTTATAATTAATGGTAAAAAATTAAAATGTATAAACTACATAGCATTGCATCCTTAAAGGATAATTATATTTGGATTCTAACCAATGCCAGTAACCAAGCCATAATTATCGATTCTGGGGAAGCAGAACCTGTTATTAATTATATTAATAAGCATAAATTAATACCCCTTGGAATTTTACTTACTCATCACCATATTGATCACACTGGAGGAGTAAACCAATTAAAAGCTCAATACCAAGATATTGATGTTTACGGTCCAAGTGAAATCAATTTACCAATTAATTATCTTATTAAACAAGATAAAGTCTGTATTGGTGATTTTAGTTTTGAAGTTATAGAAGTACCAGGGCACACTCTTGGTCATTTGGCATATTATTGCAGGCCCTATTTATTTTCTGGAGATACTTTATTTTCAGCCGGTTGTGGAAGGATTTTTGAAGGTACTCATGAACAAATGTTAAATTCTTTAAAGCATTTAAAACAATTGCCTAATGATACTTTAATCTGTGCAGGTCATGAATATACTTTATCAAATTTAGCATTTGCGTCCCAAATGCTGCCCGATGACAAAAACATCAAAAACTATTTAGATTCCATTTCTAATAAATCAATGACGTTACCGTCTAAGTTGTCTGACGAAAAAAACATTAACTTATTCATGCGATGTCATGAAAAAGAATTGCAAAAGAAGTTTAAATTTAAAAACAAATTAGATTTGTTTGTTTTTTTTAGAAGCCAAAAAGACATTTTTTAGGTATACTATTGAGCTTAATTTAGGCAAAACTTACGGACTAATGAAAAAATTATTAATTTTTACAATATTATGTTTGTTTTTAATCGCATGTCAGCATCATGGGTCAAGATATAATCCTGTTGTTAGAATAAAGTATTCAAAAAACAGTGCTAATAATACTAATAGTTCCAGTAATTATGTATCTATCACTCAGAATCCATGGCAATATATGCTTAATCAGATTGATACAAATGTTCCCGAAAATAGCCGAGTTAATGCAGAAAGGGAACGATTACTACGTAATCCTAAAGGGTTTGAAACGATTGCTTTACGTTCAGAGCCTTATGTTTATTATATTATCAATCAACTTCGTAGAAATAATCTACCTACTGAACTAGCTTTAATTCCTCTTATTGAGAGCGCTTATGATCCACTTGCTACATCATCTGCTCACGCAGCAGGATTGTGGCAATTTGTTCCTATTACAGCTAAAGAATATGGACTACAACGAAGTAGTTCATTTGATGCACGTAGAGATCTAATTGCATCTACTAACTCAGCCATTTCACTTTTACAAGATTTAAATAAGCGTTTTGATGGCGATTGGCTATTAACTTTAGCCGCTTACAATGCAGGCGAAGGACGAGTTAGAAAAGCTATTGAGAAAAATCGAACTAAAGGTTTACCAATTAATTATTGGTCACTAGACTTACCAACAGAAACTATGCACTATGTTCCTAAAATTTTAGCAATTATTGATATTGTTAAGAATAGCAAACGATATGGCATCAAGTTACCTGATTGTAATTATGAAAATTCCCTCGTTAGAATTGATATATCTAAAAATATTTCATTAGCTAAAATTGCTAAATACTCAGAACTATCACTTGACGAGTTAATGACATATAATGCTGGATATGTGAAACAAACAGTAAACGGTCCTTTCCATTTGCTAGTTCCTTATGTTCATGCTAAAGATTTATTCAAGAAACTACAAGCAGAAAACCTAGTTGCGAATGAAATTACAGAACTTTTACAAGATCTCCCTCGTGCTAATATGCCATTTGAATTTAGATCAGGTTTCATTAAAAACAGCAGTATTGTGAGTAAAGAAAGTTTCTCTAAAAATGTGAAAAAGATTGCTTATCTTGTCAAAGCAGGAGATAGTCTTTACTCTATAGCTCAAAACTATCGTGTGAAAATTACCGATATATTACAATGGAATAATCTGAAGAATTCAAGAGTTCAAGAAGGTGATATATTGACAATTAATCTTGTCAATGCAAATCCAATCTAAAATTCACTAATAAAGGATTATGATCTGATGCGGTTGTACTAATAATTTCAGCCGCATTAAGTTGTAATCCTCGGTAAAACACAAAATCAAGCGGTCTGCCCATAAATCTTTTTCGAGAATCCACTAAAAAATTAACCGGCTTAAGTTCAATTGAACGAACAAAATGATACAACAAATTTAATCGTTGCCGACTCCATGCATTAAAATCACCCGCTAAAATAACTGGACCAGTATGCTCTTTTATATGATTTAATAGCAAATGTATTTGCTGACGATAAACTTTTACGCCAATACTAAAATTTACAGCATGAATATTAGCAACTAATAACTGCTGCTTGGAATTGCTAATAGGATAAATAGTGACTAAAGCAGATTTAGAAACACGGATTAGTGGTTCTTTTTCTCTAAAAGAAAAAAGTGAGGTTGGTAATGAATCAGAAATTGTCATGACTCCAGCATAAATGTCATTAAAACAATATGCTGGAACATGATCCGCAATTTTATTATGCTGTGAAATAAAATTAATTAACGGCGATGTTGTTTGTGCTTCTTGTAATATAATAAGTTTAGTTTTATCAACATAGTGTTTAAGCATATCAAGACAATCAGCCCTTCTTAGTTTAAAAATATTCCAAACTAAAATAGAAAACGATGTTTGATCAATTAACGGTCTATTTACTGCTATTTGTTGATAAGGAAAAATCAACTCAACTTTGTTGTTTGCCTGATATCGTAAAGTATAACAGCGCTTTTTAAACATTTTTGTCGTTCAAATTTTTTAAATATTGATCAAAAGATAGAGTATCATTCTGCTCTTTCTTTACCTGTTTCTCAATAGATAAATTGCGTTGTTGTACAAAATCACCTTCGGTTAATAATGCTAAAGGTTCTACCATAAGCTGTTTTTTATATTGATTTGCTAAAGCTAAACCAAATTCTGCTGTACCTAAATCACTTATTGCTTGCAATGTTCTTGCTGATAAAGTTAATTCAGGTTGATCAAACATTAAATCTAGACGTTCACAAACATTACGATAACGCTGCATATCATCTTGATGATCTAAAACATCAGCAACACGTAACAAATCTTTAAATAATTCGTGACCAACTTTAGATAATGGCTCTCGATTACTTTCACAGCCAATACCAATCTCAAGTCCTGGTTTTCGCCCTTCTATTATGACTCTATTCCAATTCAATTTAGCACATTCAAGTTCTTTACTACTCATCTCTGGGGCTGGTGCTAGTGCACACCAAATTAAAAATAGATCTATAAAACGTATTTGATCTTCAGTAATTCCTATTGGCGAAAATGGATTAACATCTAATGCTCTTACTTCAATATACTCAATACCACCACGCAAAAGTGCATCCGATGGAGATTCCCCTGCCATTGGCACTCGTTTAGGTCGAATAGGTGCGTAAAACTCATTTTCAATCTGTAATACATTATCATTTAATTGGCGATAATGCCCATCCACTTTAATTCCTAACTTAGCAAAATCTGCAGACTCTGTGCGCGTTGCACGTTTTAGTCCCTCTACATATGTCTCCAAATGGTTAAAAGTAATACCAAGCTGTTTTTGAGCATTATTGGTGTATCCAATATCACTTAATCTTAAAGAAGTTGCATAAGGCAAATAGCAGTTGCCATTTGTTTGTTCAATAAAGGCTTGTGCTTTAACTGGATCTTGAATAAATGAAGAACACATTGATGGCGATGCACCAAATAAATAAGGAATAACCCAACCAAAACGATAATAATTTCGTATTAAGGTAAAATAACCTTCAGAAATTATAGCTTTACCTTCTTCGGTATTTTTAACCCCTTCTCTTGCTTGCCAAAATGCAGTTGGTAGTGAAAAATTATAGTGAACACCTGAAATGGTCTGCATCATTGCACCATAGCGGTTTTTCAATCCTTCACGATAAATCGTTTTAAAGCGACCTTCATTAGAAGTACCATATTGAGCAAGAATAATATCTTTTTTGTTTGCAACAAAACAAGGCATACTTAAAGGCCACATCATTTCATCACCAATATTTACGCTAGCATAACGATGCAAATCGCGCAAAAACGTCAACATATAATCTATATTAGTATTAACTGGCGTGATAAATTCTAACATTGATTCGGCAAAATCAGTTGTTATCCAAGGGTGGGTTAACGCAGCACCAATTTTTGAAGGAAATGGCGTTTTTGACAATGATCCATCAGGCAAAATACGTAAAGTTTCTCGTTCAATACCACGTTGAATACCTTGTAAAATGGTGTAGTGTTTTTCTAACCAACTAAGTGCTTTTGAAACATCAGGAATCATATTTTGCGCTTCCTTAAAATTTAGTTATTTGATATTTATATTAGCATAATTTAAAATTATGCGATGGGCTAATTTATGACAACATTTGGAATAAAAAGCATTATACGTCGTAATATAGCAATCCTAAAAACTATAATTTACTATTTTTATTACAAATAATTTGATCTTAAAAGCATGACAACTTTTAAAAAATAACAGCTATTTCATGGATAGGAAATAGCACATATAATATTTATCATAAATCTATTTTATTTATAATCGTTGCAATAAAATTAATACTTCCATATGTGAAGTATGCGGAAACATGTCAAATAATTTTACTTTTTGGATTTGATAATTTGGCAGTAACATTAAATCATCAACTAATGAAAATAAGTTACAACTTGAATACATAATATAATTAGGTGCCATTTGTTTCAAATACTGCATAAGTACTTTACCTGCCCCTCGTCTTGGGGGATTTAGTAAAACTAAATCCGGTACATTTTTTTGAGCTGTAGCGTATTGTGTTGCGTCAAATGCTTTGAAGTTTAATTGTTTAAAACCTAATTTTTTTGCTGATTTAGTTGCACACTCTATTGCGTCTGAATTAATTTCAATACCTGTAAGGCTAATATTTTTCTCAGCAACAAGGTTAGCACAACTTAACCCAAAACCACCTACCCCACAAAACATATCCCAAATAGACTGAATAGGTAAATCTGTGACCCAGTCACTTGCTGTTTTATAAAGGCTGCTGGCAACATATGGATTTGTTTGAAAAAAGCTTTTAGGTTTAATAAAAAGAGGAGTGTTATTTAAAGTTATCGGAAGAAATGAATTATCAGTTAAGACTATTTCTTCTTCACCTTCTAAAATAGCCGCATGATTTGGTTGAATATTTATCGAGATTACGTCTAAGTTTTGAATTTTGTCTTGTAATTGTTTAATAGAATCATTTATTTTAGCAACAAACTTGTATGATTTTAAAACAAATCGCAACATAAAGTTGCTCGTACTCTCAATTTTACTTTCAGTAATTATAACAAATTTCAACTCCCCTTTACGCTTATTAATATTATAAGGAATAAGCCCTTGTTTACGAATGAAAGTTCGAATAAGTTTTAGGATATTTTGCATACTGTTTGAGTAAAGAGGACAATCACATAAATCGACTGCCTCATTCTCCGTTTGTATTCCTAAAACGGGCTTTTCAACACTGCCTAACACTGCCATCTTTGCTTTATTACGAAAAGCGGTTTCATGACTAGCAAAAGGTTCTTTAACCTCGTTTGGTTTAAAATGAGTTAATTGTTGTAATAACTTATTTTGTTTTTCTGCCAGTTGTACATGATAAGGATGTTCTATCCATTGGCAAGATAAACACTTTTTTTGTTGGTAAAAGTGACATTGCATTGCGATTAAAGCCTTTTTTATAATGGGTATAATTATATACAGAATATCGAACGAATATAAGAATAGTTTTGAATTTTATACTAAAACATATATTTTCCTGAAACTTTTTTACAAAAAATTATAGGAATAAGGAATATAAGAAAAAGGTATAATTAATTCTCTGGTATAATTTGACGAAATAGTGCTGTATGATAGGATATTGCCATTAATATTAAAGGAAAAAATTAATGTCTATAAAGTTAAAAACCCCTGCTGAAATAGAAAAAATGCGTATAGCAGGCAAACTCGCTGCTGAAGTTTTAGAAATGATAGAGCCTTATGTTAAACCCGGTATTACTACAGGTGAACTAGACAAGATCTGTTATGAACATATCGTCAATGTCCAAAAAGCTATTCCGGCTAATATTGGTTATCATGGTTATCAACATACTAGTTGTATTTCAATTAATGATGTGGTTTGTCATGGTATTCCAAGTTTTGACAAAAAGTTAAAAGATGGCGATATTCTAAATATTGATGTGACAGTTATTAAAGATGGTTTTCATGGCGATACATCTAAAATGTACATTGTTGGTAAGCCAACTATCACAGGTGAAAAATTATGCCAAGTTACACAAGAGAGCCTTTACGAGGCGATTAAAATTATCAAACCTGGCATTCGTTTAAAGGAAATTGGTAAAACGATACAAAAATATGTCGATAAGTTTGGTTTTTCTTCAGTTCGTGAATATTGTGGTCATGGTATTGGTGAAGTCTATCATGACGAACCTCAAGTTTTACATTATGACGCTGATGACGGCGGTGTAATTTTAAAACCAGGAATGACCTTTACCATTGAACCAATGGTAAATACTGGTGACTGGCGTACTCGTACCATGAAAGATGGCTGGACGGTTAAAACCAAAGATCATGGACTTTCGGCTCAGTATGAACACACTATCTTGGTTACTGAAAATGGTGTTGAAGTCTTAACATTACGCAGTAACGAAGATTTTCCCCGCATTATTGAACACTAAATAAAGTGGATTCAACAATAGTTTATTGTTGAATCCTTTCGCTTTATTAAATTTCATAAATCTTAATATAATAAAGTATACAATTTACGTCGATAACTACTAGCTAACGGATTACTTGTTCCTAATGCCGCCAATAAATCGAGTAATGTTTTCTTCACTTGCCCGTCACCAGCATTAATATCTTTTGTCAATGGTTTGAATAACAACTCTAATGCTTCCTCATGACGCCCTACATGCATTAATTGGGAAGACAATTGAATCATTAGTTCAACGTTATCAGGATGTTGAGCAAATTCTGCCTGTAATTGTTGTAATTCTGGAGAATTAGCAGCTTGTTCAAGTAATTCAATTTCGGCTTGTAATCCATGATAGCTTGAATCTTGATCTTGTAGCGGAATAGTTGCCAGCACTTCTTTTGCTTCACTTAGCTGTTTAAGTTCAATTTGTGATTTTATTAGCATTAATGCAATATCGGTTCTCGGTTTACCCAAATGATCGGTTAATGATTTCCAGGTTTGCCGTAACAGTGGTAATGCTTCTTCATATTTAGCTTCATGAAATAAATTTTGTGCTTCAATTAATTTAAGCTCATCTTCATTTGGTAGCACTTTTTCTAAAAAAGTTTTAATGGTTTCTTCGGATTGAGGACCTTGAAAGCCATCTACAGGTTGACCATTTTGAAATAAATAAACAGTTGGAATGGCCCGCAAACCAAATTGAGCAGCCAGCATTTGCTCTTCATCGCAATTAACACTTGCCAAAATAAATTGACCATGATGTTCATTAGCTAATTTAGTTAAAGTTTGAGTCATTGCTTCATAATTGGGACTTCTTGATGACCAAAAATAAAACAACACAGGGGATTGAGAAGATCTTTTTATAATCTCTTGAATATTTTGTTCATTAACATCAAAAATAAATTGATTTTGCATATTATGTCCTAAGAATACTTTGATTCATTATTTATTTTTTAAAATTCTATCCATTAATCTATCAGGAAGCAAACGTTTAGTAATAGCCGCTATTTTTGTTATTTTTGTTACCCTGTAACGTATTTTTGGAGTTCTATGTTCAAGCGCATGAAATAAGTAAGGTAACAAAGCTTCTGGCGGTAACGTAAATCGTTTGGCAATAGGTGGATTTTTTACAATATTTTCTTTTTCTATTTGATTAACATTATCTGAAAAATGCGTTTTTAATGGCCCCGGTTCAATTAAACTAACTTTGATATTGGTATTAGCTAATTCTAATCTTAGTACATCAGACCATGCTTCTAAAGCATATTTACTTGCTGAATAAGCTCCTCTACCAGGAGTGGCAACAATGCCAACAATTGAGCTGGTTTGAATAATACGTCCTTCATTTTCTGCAAGCATTGCAGGAAGTAGTAACTGAGTTAACTGATGTACACCAAAGAAATTGGTTGAGAATTGAGACTCTAACTGCTCTCGGCTAATTGTTGCTAATCGCCCATATACTCCAAAGCCGGCATTATTAAATAATGCATATAATTGCCCGCCTGTCATAGTTAACACTTCTTTAGCGGCTAAATGAACAGAATCAGGATTATCTAAATCAAGTAATACAGTTTCAAATCCTTGTTCAATTAATTTTTGCTGGTCAGACTTTTTGCGACAAGACGCAATAACACGATAACCACGTTTTTTTAATGCAATGGCTGAAATAAGTCCTATTCCACTTGAACAGCCTGTAATAAAAATTGTTTTCAATTTTTATCTCCGTTTTATTCATATATTGTCAAGCTAATCTTCTGCAATTATGATATCACACTTAAATAGAAGTTACCCAAACTAAGCCAGAGGATCGTATGAAAATCGCTATTATTGCTGCAATGGAAGAAGAAGTTGCCATATTAAAAAGTAAAATTACCCATTATCAAGTTGAACGCCATTTAGGTTGTGATTTTCACCTTGGTCAAATTGCTGGTTGTGAAATAGTTCTACTTCAATCAGGCATTGGTAAAGTAGCCGCAGCTTCAGGCACAACATTATTATTAAATAATTACAAGGTTGATGCCGTTATTAATACGGGTTCAGCTGGAGGACTTTCAACCGAACTCAATATTGGTGACATTATCGTATCAAAAGACGTATTTTATCATGATGTCGATTTAACCGCTTTTGGTTATAAACCAGGGCAAATGTCCGGTTGCCCTGTTGTATTTGAAGCAAGCCAACAATATCAATCATTAGCCAAATCATGTATAAAAAAACAAGGTGTTAATGCAGTTGAAGGATCAATTGGTAGTGGTGATGCATTTATTAATGGTAAAGATACATTAGAACGGATCAAACAAACCTTTCCAAATGCCATAGCGGTAGAAATGGAAGCCGCAGCAATTGGGCATGTCTGCTGGCTATTTAAGGTACCGTTTGTAGTGGTAAGAGCAATCTCAGATAATGGTGATAATGAATCAGCAATGGATTTTCAGTCATTTTTAAAACTTGCAGCCACACAATCGTCCTTAATTGTTGAATCAATGTTAAGCGAGCTAGCCTAAACTCTTTTCAAAAATAGCATACTGATGTCACAAACAATATTTACTAAACAAGGGTTGACGCCAACCAGTTAATATTTCTGGTACGTCACCTTTTTTATCAATTTTCCATTTAATATATTGATTAATTAATCGGCGCGAAAGTAATAAATCTTGATTAAGCCCTGTTTTTGATGAAATGATTTGAGCCGCTTTTTTTAATTCATCCGAGATCTTCTTGAAATCGGGATAAGTATTAATTCTACGAATAAGTGGTACCTCGGGTATCGGTTCAGATAAAATATCGAGAATTTTTTGCCCATATAAACGAATTTCTTTACCTTTCATCCCTAATTTATCAAGTTCAGCTAATGAAGACGGTAAATAACGTGCTATTTTCCACAAAACTTCTTCGCGTATAACAAAATTTAAAGCGATATCTTGCTCTTTGGACAAATTATATCGCCAACTTGCTAATTTATACAATTGACCTAGACTTTTCCCTTTCAATTGCCAACTATTTTTAATATTTAGATAAGCGTTGTTTGGATCTATCACTGTACATTTACGAACCACCGCCATTTGGCACTCTTGATAAGCGGCTTGCAAATAATCATTTTCGGTTAATTGTGATTTTAGAATGTTTACTAATGGAAAAAGATATAACACATCATTAATAGCGTACTCACACTGTTTTTCGGTTAATGGTCGTTTTAACCAGTCTGTTCGAGTTTCACTTTTATCTAGCTCTACTTCTAAATATTTTTTTACTAAACAGGCATAACCAGAACTTAACGGATTATCTAAAAAAGAAGCCAATATTTGGCTATCAATAATAGGAGTCGGCACCATTCCAAAGTAATGAAGAAAAACCTCAATATCTTCACTACACGAGTGGAAATACTTTTCAATTTTAGGATTTTTTAAGATCGTTAAAAAATCTTGCCAATCGCTAATAGTGATTGGATCAATTAATGCAGCATGTTTTCCATCAAAGACCTGCAATAGACCTAAATGTGGATAAAATGTACACGTACGTACAAATTCTGTATCTAATGCAATCGCTGAACTTTTTTCGATTTTTGAACAAAACTCAGCTAGCTGATCATTATTAACAATAAGTTGATAAGACAAAGTAAAATTCCTATTTAGATAAATCTATTTATTGTGTACTTTTTTAATACGATATCAATCACCACAATTTCAGAACGAGTCATTAAGCGAACTAATCACAATAACCATAAACAAAATAGAAAAAATTAACAAAACTCATAATTATTTGAACAATTAAATATAAATAATGATATCATAATAAAATTATTTTTTCGTACCAATAACTTTTTATGGATATTAAAAAAGACCAATTATTCATCACACCTATTGAAAAATTGGGAGATTGGACTTTTGATGAAAAAGTTGCTGAAGTTTTTCCTGATATGGTGCAGCGCTCTGTTCCTGGCTATTCTAATATCATCTCAATGATCGGCATACTAGCTGAAAGGTTTGTACAACCCAATTCAATGATTTATGATTTAGGTTGTTCTTTAGGCGCGGCAACATTATCTATCCGACGCAATGTCAATCAAGAAAATTGCCATATTATTGCGGTTGATAATTCTCAGCCAATGGTTGAACGTTGTAAGCGGCATATTGAATCCTACAAATCAAGCACACCTGTAGATGTAATTTGTGATGATATTTGCCATATTAACATGCAAAATGCATCAATGGTTGTACTTAACTTCACCTTACAATTTTTAACCCCTGAAAATCGTCAACGTGTTTTAAATAATATCTATAATGCGTTAAAACCAAATGGTATTTTAGTCCTATCTGAAAAATTTAGCTTTGGTGATACCTGCATTGATGAATTACTATTTAATATGCATCATGATTTTAAACGTGCTAACGGCTATAGTGAGCTTGAAATCAGCCAAAAACGTAACATGCTAGAAAACGTCATGCTAACTGATACTATCGAAACACATAAACAGCGACTATCTGAAGCTGGTTTTAAACACATTGACACTTGGTTCCAATGTTTTAATTTTGGCTCTATTATTGCCATAAAATAACAGATTAATTTAAGCGTAATTGATAAAGGATAACAGAATGATTGATTTTGGTGATTTTTACCAGATTATCGCAAAAAATAGACTTAGTAGCTGGCTTGAAGTATTACCTGCACAACTCGCAAATTGGCAAAAACAAAACATAGATAGTCGCTTTAATCAATGGCTCAACAGTATTAAACATTTACCATCCATCTCACCTTATCAAATTGATTTATTACATAGTGTTACAGCGAAATCAAAAGAGTCTCTTTCTACGGGTGAACAGCAAAGGATAATGCAATTATTAAAAAATATGATGCCATGGCGCAAAGGCCCTTTCCACTTGTATGGAATTGATATTGATACAGAATGGCGTTCAGATTGGAAATGGGAACGCTTAATTAAACATATTGATTGTTTAGAAGATAAAATTGTTTTAGATGTGGGTTGTAACAGTGGTTATCATTTATGGCGAATGATTGGCGCTGGAGCAAAACTCGCTGTCGGAATTGATCCTATGGCGCTTTATCTATGCCAATTTGAGGCTATTCGTAAACTACTAGGTAACGATCAGCGAGCACATTTATTACCACTTGGAATTGAACATCTCCCTAAACTTAATGCTTTTGATACCGTATTTTCAATGGGGGTTTTATATCATCGTCGATCGCCACTTGATCATTTATTCCAATTGAAGGATCAATTGGTTGAAGGTGGACAACTAGTACTTGAAACTTTGGTTATTGATGGAGAATTACATCAAGCGTTAATGCCAGGTGATCGTTATGCACAAATGGGTAATGTCTATTTTATACCTTCTACTCCTACAATGATTAATTGGCTGGAAAAATGCGGGTTTTCAGATGTAAAAATGGTTGATATATCATTAACTAATTTTGATGAACAACGCAAAACAGAATGGATGACATCAGATTCTCTTGCCGACTTTTTAGATCCAGATGATTCAACCAAAACAATTGAAGGCTATCCAGCCCCAATGCGAGCCATTTTTATCGCAAAAAATAATATCATAGCAAATAAAGCTCCATGAGCTTTATAAATTGAATGTTATCCCAAACTTAGTACACAACTTACGTAGAAAATTAAGCTGCCTGTTTTAGTGTTTTATACTCAATCGGTGTCATGTTATTTAATGCCTCATGCGGTCTTTCGGTGTTATAAATCGTTAGCCATTCTTCGGTTATTCTCTTTGCTTGTGCTAAGTTGTTAAAAAGATATAAATCGAGTACTTCAGTACGATAGGTACGATTAAATCGTTCAATATAGCCATTTTGATAAGGGCTACCGGGCTGGATATAATCAATGGTTATATTATGTGATTTAGCCCAGTTTATAAAGGTTTTTCCTGTAAATTCTGGCCCATTATCGACGCGTATTTTTAATGGATACCCATGATATTCAGCCAATTTATCTAAGTAACGGGTAACTCTCCCTGCTGGTAAGCTTACTGCAATATCAATGCCTAACGCCTCACGATTAAAGTCATCGATGACATTGAATGTCCTAAAGTGACGCTGATTACGACTACTGTCACTCATAAAATCCATTGACCAGCACTCACCTTGTTTATTGGGGACTAATAACCTTTCCAGGCATCGTGGAGGAATACGTTTTTTACGCTTTACCCTGAGATTAAGCTTTAATTGGCAATACACCCGATACACCCGTTTATGATTCCATTTATAGCCGAGCTTTTTAATACGATTAAAGCATTTAGGAAAGCCCCAGCGTAAATGCCGGTCTGTGATAGCATTCAACACCGAAATAATCACTGAATCATCCTGTAACTTAGGTTGATAATAGTAAGCACAACGGCTTAAGCCAACAATGGCACAATTCATAGCAATACTAACCGAATGATTTTGTTGTAGTTGCTGTGCCCACGTTTTACGTGCCTTTTTGTGAGCACTAAAGCTTTTTTATGATTTCTTCCTGAAGCTG
>NZ_LZHQ01000020.1 GCF_001690655.1 Gilliamella sp. Occ3-1 | reverse complement strand
ATGATTTCTTCCTGAAGCTGGGATTTTAAGCTCAGTTCGGCAAACATCTGTTTAAGCTTACGGTTTTCAGCCTCCAGCTCCTTTAAGCGTTTGATATCCGAAGTTTCCATTCCGCCGTATTTTTCCCGCCATTTATAGAAAGTTGAATTACCCATGCCATATTTACGACAGAGTTCTTTAACCGGAATACCCGCTTCAGCTTCTTTTAAAATAGCGACGATTTGATGTTCAGTCATTTTTTTCATGTTTAAATCCTCTTTACTTTTATCATAGAGAATTTTCTACTTTTTTGCTGTATTATTTTAGGGGAGAGTTACAGCAATATTGTCGATAACAACATTTGTTACATCCTGAAGTTTATTTTTATCTTGCCAAAGTTCATTAAAAATGGAAAGAAATTTAATTGAATCAGGGGAAGAAATTTTTTGTACTATATTGTAAGCATTGTTTCCTCGTTCACAACCTAGATCAATAGTTGTAAATCCATTGATTGGTATATAAGCATTATCATCTAACTGTATAAATCCAGCCATATTTTCATTAGTGATGTTGGATTTAAATGTAACCTTTTGTCTAATCCAATCAGCGCACTCTTTAGCAATCGCTTTTTGTGTTAATTCATTGCGAAGTTTAATTTCAAATTCGGTACCATAAAGGCTACGTTCTCGATTAAGGCGTGGTATGTAGAATTCTCTTTGTGCTTTTGGGGTTTGCTCGGTTATAAATGTTGGCGAAGTAAAGATGAAACGGAGTTCATCTATATTTTTCAACTCTTTTTTGAGTTTTTCAAAAGCAAAAAATGAAAAGCATGCGGCAACGATTGCTAATTTACTCCCTTGCTTTATTTCGCCTGATAGATCTTCTTGGAGCGTTTTCGTTATGTTATCTATGATTCCCATTGTTTTATTTTCTCTGCGATATTATCTGTACTAATGCTAACTTCCCTTATTTTAAATTAGCTTCTACAAAAAAGTATTGTCATTGGTGATTAACTACAGCGCAATTTATTGTGATATTTTTATTATTGTAAAAATGTAAATTATTGTCTAGAAATGTTTTTATCTATTTTTTGCTAAAAAGTATGGTTGTTGATAGTGGCTAAAAATTGGAAAAAATTTACTGATATAAATAAAAATCATAAGCGAATATCTCATGGTCAAAAAAAGTTAGTGTTAAGTTTAAATAATAATTAATTATCTTTTAACTCTTTCTAAAAAATACATTCACAAGTAGAAAATTTTTTATGATCAAAATAGAATTTAAATATGAAAAAACGATAGTGCAACAAATAACCTAATATTAAGTTTCTAATATATTGGCTATTTACATATAATATTTCATTTATTCAATCGATTTGCTATATATTGTTGATGTAATGATGCGATATAAGCCCGATAACTAGCTCAAACTGTATTTTAAAAGTGATTAAGTATATAATGCCCCACAAATTTAATTAATTTATATCATCTAAAATATATTTCTATGAAATCTTCAATTATCAACAAATTAGAAATGCTACAAGAGCGTTATGAAGAAGTTCAAGCATTATTGTCTGATGCTTCGGTTATTGCGGATCAAAATCGCTTTCGCACTTTGTCTAAAGAATATTCGCAATTAACAGGGGTGGTTAAGTGCTTTTCTGATTGGAAGCAAACACAAGAGGATATTGAGACAGCTAAAATGATGCTATCTGATCCTGAAATGAGTGAAATGGCACAAGAGGAGTTAAACGAAGCATTAAGTCGAGTTGAAGAACAAGAAAAGCAACTACAAGTTTTACTATTACCTAAAGATCCTAATGATGATTATAATTGTTTTGTCGAAGTTAGAGCAGGAACTGGTGGTGATGAAGCGGCTATTTTTGCTGGCGACTTAGCTCGAATGTATACAAGATTTGCCGAATCACAAAATTGGCGTGTTGAGATTATGAGTGCAAATGATGGTGAACATGGTGGCTATAAAGAAGTTATTATGTTAGTTAGTGGGGATGGTGTTTATGGTAATTTAAAATTTGAATCAGGTGGACACCGAGTCCAACGTGTACCGGAAACAGAATCTCAAGGTCGTATTCATACATCTGCTTGTACCGTTGCTGTTTTACCGGAAGTCCCTGAAGCAGAAATGCCTGAAATCAACCCAGCTGATTTAAAAATTGATACCTATCGTTCATCTGGCGCAGGTGGTCAGCATGTTAATACAACAGATTCTGCTATTCGTATTACCCATATTCCTACAGGCATCGTTGTTGAATGTCAAGATGAGCGATCGCAACATAAAAACAGAGCCAAAGCAATGTCAGTTTTAGCTGCAAGAATTCAAGATGCGGAACTACGTAAGCGCCAACAAGAAGAGGCTTCAACACGTCGAAATCTATTAGGTTCAGGCGATCGTTCAGATAGAATCAGAACATATAATTATCCACAAGGTCGAGTAACCGATCATCGAATTAATTTAACGCTTTACCGTTTAGATGAAGTCATGGAAGGAAAATTAGAGATGCTAATCGATCCGATTGTGCAGGAATATCAGGCTGATCAACTAGCAGCTTTATCGGAACAAGATGAATGACATACTTACAATGGCTTAAAAGTGCCTCTCAAACCTTAACAGATAGTGAAAGCCCAAAGCGAGATGCTGAAATTTTACTGAGTTTTGTTACGCAAAAAACGCGGACATTTTTAATGGCGTTCAGTGAAACATTGCTAACTGATGATGAATTGATTGCTTTATCTGAATGTTTAGAACGCAGGAAAAATGGTGAGCCTATCGCTTATATAACTGGCGAAAAAGAGTTTTGGTCTTTAAAGTTTAATGTTTCTAACGCCACTTTAATACCTAGACCGGATACCGAAAAATTAGTTGAATTAGGTTTAGAGTATCTTCCTAGAGTTCCTTGTGAAGTATTGGATCTTGGCACGGGAACAGGCGCGATAGTTATTGCAATGGCAACCGAACGTCAAGACTGTTTATTTACCGCAATTGAAAAAAATAAAGATGCCCTAATCTTAGCTCAAAAAAATGCTGCCCAAATTGGGGTCAACAATGTTTATTTTTTACAAGGTGATTGGTACAAGCCAATAAAGAATAGAAAGTTTTCAATGATTGTCAGTAATCCTCCTTATGTTGAGCCAACAGACATCCACTTATCCCAAGGCGATGTACGCTACGAACCAAGAAGCGCATTAGTTTCTGAAGATGATGGTTTAGCTGATATTAAACTAATTGTACAAGGTGCAACTAAGCACTTAAACCAATATGGGTGGTTACTAATAGAACATGGTTGGAAACAAGGCGAGGCAGTGCAAACTGTTTTTAAACAACAAGGATTTCAATTAGTAGAAACCTTCACCGACTACAGTGGTAATGATAGGGTCACCCTTGGTCGCTGGTTTAAACCTTAACTAGGAAAATTTTATGATGCAGCAAAAAAAAGTAAACATTGGTGACATTACTGTCGCTAATGATCTACCCTTTGTACTATTTGGTGGTATGAATGTGCTTGAATCTCGTGATTTAGCGATGAAAATCTGTGAACATTATGTCACCGTTACCAATAAACTAAATATTCCTTATATTTTTAAAGCTTCTTTTGATAAAGCAAATCGCTCATCAATTCATTCCTATCGTGGACCAGGATTAGAAGAAGGGCTAAAAATATTCCAAGAGCTTAAACAACAATTTGGCGTTAAAATTATTACTGATGTACATACTGAAGCACAATGTCAACCCGTTGCTGATGTGGTTGATGTAATTCAATTACCTGCCTTTTTAGCAAGACAAACTGATTTAGTTGTTGCAATGGCTAAAACAGGCGCAGTAATTAATGTCAAAAAACCACAATTCGTTAGTCCAGGGCAGATGGGCAATATTGTTGAAAAATTTGAAGAGGCTGGTAACAATCAAATCATCCTTTGTGATCGTGGTAGCTGTTTTGGTTATGACAACTTAGTGGTTGATATGCTTGGTTTTAACATTATGAAAAAAGCAAGCAAAGGGTCACCAGTTATTTTTGATGTTACTCACGCTCTTCAATGCCGTGATCCTATGGGAGCAGCATCAGGTGGACGTCGTGGCCAAGTAACTGAACTTGCACGCTCGGGCATGGCTGTTGGTATTGCTGGGTTATTTTTAGAATCCCACCCAGATCCAAGTCATGCAAAATGTGATGGACCGTCAGCATTACCACTAGCAAAATTGGAACCTTTCTTAAAACAGATGAAAGCCATTGATGAACTAGTAAAAAGTTTTGATGAAATTGATACTGAACACTAAGAGTTTAATTATTTAGCTACAATTAAAAAAACGTTATTTATTATAAAGTAAACGGTATTTTTAGCATATTAATAAAAAAGAGAAACCAAATATGATTTCTCTTTTTTATTTGGTTATGTGGTCATTTTACGTCATTAATCTTTAGAAATTACTTACTTTTTAATCTTCAATTTTTCAACCACGGTAATAAATATACATAAAAAATGCCATACCCTAAATCATAGGTAGCGTGTTGATATTATAAATAAAATTGGTGATAGACTAAATATTGACACCAAACGTTCATCTAGAACATATTCATTAACATCTTCTAAAATCGTCATAACACATTAAATAATGTGACTTTAATGATTAATACTAACGTAATTTTGTACGTGGGTTGTCCATTTACAATGGGATATTTATACAAAGGTTTTTATTTTAAGTTATATTTTTGTAAAAAATATTCAGGATTCTATACCGTCATAAGTTTAAAAAATTCTAAAAAAGTCCGTTATATTATTTTTTTTAATAAAAAAAGTTGTGACTTTTATCTAAAAATTAGCATAAAAATCGATCTTTTTAGTGATTATGATCACGATTTAGAGTGTTTAATTTGCTAGATAAAATATGTTTATGCATTATAAAAATACATATTTACCTCATATCTGAATTTAAATATGTTCCTAAATAAAGCTTAGTTTTCAAATATTTAAAATAAAAGTTACTTTGAAGTTCAATTTATTAATAATAATCATATGTTAATAAGTTTTACTGTAAGTTAAATAGCATAATTTCATTATTTTAGGAAAATAAATATGAATATTTATAATGCAAAAATGATACCTAACCGATTAAATCTTTTAACTAAACTTATTTTTTCTTTTTCTGTTTTAATGGGGGTAACTCCAGTTGATGCCGTCTATGAAAATCATTTTTTCGATGATGCTTCATTAACTGGTAACATCTTTTTCTGGAATCGTGATCGTGACCGTAAAGATATAGAAACCAATAAATATAAAAGCAATATTAGACAATCAACATTTAATAGTAATTTGGATTATCGTTCTGGCTATATTGCAGATAGATTTGCTATTGAACTTGGTGGTTATGGCGCTTGGGAAGTCAGTAATGGCGGTAATGGACACCCAAATGAAATAGGATTTAGTGGTGCACATACCCGCTGGGATGAGGATTGGAAGAAAGATGTTAGTGGACTTAGTTTTTATAAAGCACAAGCAAATTTTAAAATTGACGAATTATTTTGGGTAAAAGCAGGTTATATTCAACCCTCAGGTCAAACGTTACTTGCACCACACTGGAGTTTATTACCAGGTACTTATCGAGGTTTTGAGGTAGGGTCAACTCTTGATTTTGATAGCGCTGGAGCATTGTCGATGTCATATATGTGGAGTGATAAATATAAAGCACCTTGGTATAAACGGCTTTATGAATTTAAACAGTGGGTAAAAGGTAAAAAAATTAATTATTTACATTCTGCCGGTTTGAAGTATGACTTTAAAAATGACTTAGTATTAGAAAGTGCATTTGGACAAGCACAAAATTATATGAACCAATTTTTTGGTAAAGTATCTTATAAAATGGAAGTGTTTGATAATCCTATGATTATGAGCTACCAATTTTATGGCGCTAAAGATCAATCGCATAAAGGTACAGATGTATATGATGGCTTGGCGTGGTTGCAAGCAGCAACATTAGGCTATCAAGTTGGTGCTATCGGTCTACGATTTGAAAGCGTTTCGGTTAAAGCTGATGGAGAACAGGGATTCTTTTTACAGCGTATGACACCTGATTATGCTTCATCAAATGGTCGTTTAGATATATGGTGGAATTCTCGCTCAGACTTCAATGCCAATGGTGAAAAAGCAGTGTTTGCTGAAGTGACTTATGATTTAAGTTACCTATCTCATTATTTAGCGGGTTGGAAAACAGGTGCGTCTTATGCCTATGGTTGGGATGCAAAACCTAGCACTAATCGTCAATACAATCAAAAACAGCGTTTGATTGAATCTGCATATAACTTTGATTTAGGTTATACCGTGCAAGAAAGTTGGGCAAAAGATACAACCTTCCAATTGCACTATACCAAATATAATAACCATTCAAATATACCGAGCTGGGGTGGTGGATACGGTAATATCTTCCAAGATGAACGGGACATTAAATTTATTGTTACAATTCCATTCACTGTTTTTAGTGCTAAACAAAAATAGGTAAAAAAGATGAAAAAGATTAAGGCAACGATATTAGCAACTTCAATCCTTTCTTTGTTAAATATATGTGCGATTCAATCAGTGCATGCTTCTCAACAAATTGCTAATTTGATTAGTTCTCAACTTAATGTTAAATATGAAGTTGTCGACAATCAAGCAAACGCAAATGGCGTTAACTGTTCAACTTTAGGTGCTGATTGGGCTTCTTGTAATAACGTCATGATTTCACTTAAAAATACTGGAACAGCCATTAATAATAAAGATTGGGCTATCTATTTTGATAATATCAGAATGATTCTAGCTGTAGACAATGATCAGTTTAAAATCACCCATATTACAGGTGATTTACATAAGCTCGAGCCAACAGAAAAGTTCACTGGTTTTCCTGCCAATACAACGGTGAATATTCCAATTATTGGGGAATATTGGATGCTTAGTGAAAGTGATGTTATGCCACGTTGGTATGTAACTTCCAGTGATGCTAAACCCAAAATTATTGCTAACACTAACACTGATTCTGACAATTTATCGGCATTTGTTGCACCAATAAAACAACAATGGAAAAGAACGGCTGATGATCACAATATTTTAATGACGCCTGCTAACCGTTTTGAATATAACGCCGATATTAATAAATTATCTGAATCATCGTTACGAGGGCAAATTTTACCGACACCAAGCAAACTTACAATAGGTAAAGAGGATGTTATAATTGATCAGCAAGGAGTTAATTTGATCCTTAATGGTTTAAATCAAGAAAGTTTAGCTATTTTAAAAGCACAATTTAAAGCATTAAACATTGCAGTAACAGGAAAAGGTTATCAAATAAAAGCAACCGTTGATCCTAAACAATTTAAGCAAGAAAAATTTGGCGCTTATCAATTAGATATCAAAAAGGATAAGACATTAATCACCGCTTATGATGAAGCAGGGATTTTTTATGCCATTCAATCCGTTTTATCTATCATTCCCGTAAATCATTCAAATTCAATACCAATGCTAAATGCAGTCGATTCGCCACGTTTTACATATCGAGGGATTATGCTTGATATTGGGCGTAATTTTAAATCTAAACAAGCCATATTAAGTTTATTAGATCAAATGGCAAAATATAAAATGAATAAATTCCATTTTCACTTAAGTGACGATGAAGGTTGGCGAATTCAAATTCCTGGATTACCTGAGCTAACTGATATCGGTAGTAAACGCTGTCACGACCTCACGGAGCAAAATTGTTTATTACCACAATTAGGTTCGGGACCTGATAGTAATACAAGTGGATCAGGATTTTTAAGTCGTAATGATTACATTGAAATTGTCAAATATGCAAAAGCACGCTTTATCGAGGTTATTCCTGAAATCGATATGCCTGCACATGCCAGAGCCGCAATAGTATCAATGGAAGCACGTTATAAACGCCTAATGAATGAAGGAAAAGAGCAACAAGCTAATGAGTATCGTTTAGTTGATCCAACCGATACATCCAATACCACAACGGTACAATTTTATAATCGCTTAAGCTATTTGAATCCTTGTCTTGATTCATCTAAACGCTTTGTTAATAAAGTTATCGATGAAATCGCAAAAATGCATATTGAAGCAGGGCAACCGCTTAATACTTGGCATTTTGGTGGTGATGAAGCTAAAAATATCCGTTTAGGTGCAGGTTATCAAGATCTGCAAGCAAAAGAAAAAACTAATATTAAAGGTACTATTGATCAAAGTATTGAAGATCATCCATGGGCTAAATCACAAGCTTGTCAAACTTTTGTGAGAAAAGGCGAAGTGAAAGATATTGAGCATCTACCAAGTTATTTTGCACAACAAGTCAGTACCATTATTAAAGAGCATGGTATCAATCATATGCAAGCGTGGCAAGATGGCATGAAACATGCCGAAAATGCCAAATCATTTGCAGTCGATAAAGTTACAGTTAACTTTTGGGACACATTATATTGGGGGGGATTTGATTCAGTTAATGAATGGACAAATAAAGGTTATCAAGTGATTATCTCTAATCCAGACTATGTTTATTTAGATATGCCATATGAAGTGAATCCAAAAGAAAGTGGTTACTATTGGGCAACACGTTTTAGTGATGAACGTAAAATATTTAGTTTTGCGCCCAATAATTTACCACAAAATGCTGAAACTTCGGTTGACCGAGATGGTAATCCATTTACAGCTAAAGGTACTATGAACTGGTCAGGTGCTTATGGGCTATCAGCACAAATTTGGACTGAAGATATCCGTAGTAATAACAAAATGCAATATATGGCTTTTCCTCGTTTACTAGCGGTTGCTGAAAGGGCTTGGCATCAAGCTGATTGGGAAATGGCTTATCAAAAAGATCGCCAATATCAGCAAGGTGAAACACATTATGTAGATAGCAAAGCGTTACATGATGATTGGAATCGCTTTGCTAATTTACTTGGACAAAGAGAGTTAGCTAAACTTGATCTTGCGGGTATAAATTATAGATTACCTATTCCTGGTGCAAAAATTGTAAATGGTAAATTAAACGCCAATATTGTATTTCCGGGATTAAACATTGAATATTCAACGAATAATGGAAAAAATTGGAAACTTTATACTGCTCCAGTGGCAATTAATAAAGATGACACTATCTCTATTCGTAGTATTTCATCAGATCAAAAAAGAACAAGTCGTATAGAAAAGCTAAATTAAGCTTTAAAGCACTAATATTCTTATCCGTTTATCGGATAAGAATAAAGCCTAAGAAAGGGAGTTGATGATATTTAATGAAGTGTCTCCATAAGCTCAGCTTCATCAAAATCGTTATCATTCCCATCTTCAAAATAAGTACCCCAACCATCATATGTGACGCCAAATTGGGTAGTAAGTGCGATGATTTCTGCAATTTGTGCATTTATTAGTTCGGCATTGAGTGGGCTTTCAGTAACAATATCAAAAGCGATAACAACATTGCCTGCATCGTCAATATCTTCATCGGGATCGGTTGCTTCATAGCCTAATTTATAGGCTTCTACTGCCACTTTTTCTAATTTATCAAAATTTTGTGATGAAATGTGATGCTCAATGATATAAAGTGCATGAGGATCGCTACCATCTTCTAATAGTTCCTCAATAATTGTGCTAGTATCTTGTTGAGCAAGGCGAATTTGATCTTTCATAATATACCTTTTAGTGGTCATGCAAATTGTGTGGTATATTACACGTTTCAAAATAATTTTCGAGAAAAAAATGATCGTTGATTTACATTCACATACTACGGCATCGGATGGTCTCTTAACACCTAGCGAACTTGTCAAAAGAGCTGTAGATAACCAAATTGCTATTTTGGCTATTACCGATCATGACACCGTTAAAGGTTTACCTGAAGCTCAAAAAACGATTGCTAACGAAAATTTACCTATTAAATTAGCTTGTGGTGTTGAAATATCAACTTCTTGGAAAAACAACGAAATCCATATTGTTGGGTTAAATATTGATATTGCACATCCTGAGTTAACGACACTGCTATCATCACAAGAACAAGGAAGAATCGATCGAGCGTTGGCTATAAGCCATAAATTAGCTAAAGTTAGTATTGCAAACGCTTATCAACAAGCACAACAATTTGCAAAAGGAGACATTGTTTCGCGTGCTCATTTTGCAAGATTTTTAGTTGCTAACGGCTATGTTAAAGACATTAAACGCGCCTTTAAAAGGTACTTAGGCAAAGGTGGTTATGCTTATGTACCTGCAACATGGTGTAGTATTTCAGATGCAGTTAATGCCATTCATGCGGCAAGAGGGCAAGCAGTACTTGCGCATCCAAGTCGCTATGATCTAACTTTAACTAAATTGAAATTATTAATAAGTGAGTTTAAATCTAGTGGTGGTGATGCAATTGAAGTTTCACAAAGTAGGCAAACGCAAGATGATTTACAAAAATTAGCTAAATTAGCCAATGAATTTGAACTATTGGCATCACAAGGATCGGATTTTCATGGTGTTGACACCTATTTAGATTTAGGGAAAACAACCCCACTACCCGGTAGTGTTACACCAATTTGGCATAATTGGAAACTCTAAATAAATCTGGATTAAAATCGATTTATATTCGTGCTTCACTATAAGGTTAACGATATAAAATTTAATAATGCAAATCAGATTAACAATAATATTGATATAGAAGAAAATTATGAGTCAAACTTTTTATATTCATCCAGATAATCCGCAAACTCGATTATTAAATCAAGTTGTCAACATATTAAATGATGGTGGTGTTATAGCTTTTCCGACCGATTCAGGATATTCACTGGGTTGTTTACTAGACAATAAATCGGGTGTTGATCGAATTTGTCAAATTCGTCAACTCGATAAAAATCACAATTTTACCTTGATGTGCCGTGATCTTTCTGAACTATCTAGTTATGCTTTTGTAGATAACACAACTTTTCGGTTACTAAAAAATAATACCCCGGGTAAATATGTTTTTATTTTACAGGCAAGTAAAGAAGTACCCCGTCGATTGATGAATGAAAAACGCAAAACAATTGGACTAAGAATTCCTGATAATAAAATTGATTTAGCGTTGCTCGAATTATTAGGGCAGCCATTAATGACTGCGACATTAATTTTACCTAATGATGACCAAGCGCAATCCGATCCCGACGAAATAGAAGATAAAATAGGTTATCAGCTTGATGCGATTGTGCATGGTGGTTATATAGGTCAACAACCTACCAGCGTAATTGACTTGACTAATGACTATCCAACAGTTATTCGCAAAGGAAGTGGAGACACTAAGCCATTCGAATAAATGTCCATTTTTTATTGTCAATATATCGACAATATAGCTAATAGAAAATTGATACCTGAGAAGGTAACAGCGAGGATTTTATGAAAAATAGCAAATCAGCATTCCCACAACTTGGCAAAAAGACAAATAGCGTTAAAGCAAAGGAAAAGCAACTCTACAAAAAACCAAAAACCTCAAGAGTACCAGCTATTACACGCAAAACATCGGTACATGATAATACTGAAAAACTCCAAAAAGTATTAGCTAATTTAGGTAATGGATCACGCCGAGAGATTGAAGCCATGATTGTGGCAGGTAAAATCAGTGTAGATGGAAAAATTGCCACATTAGGCGATCGGGTTGATGTTAATGCCAATCCGAAAATTCGTATCAATGGTCATTTAGTTCAGCTAAGAAGTAAAGAAAAAGAAGTTTGCCGAGTACTAGCTTATTATAAACCAGAAGGTGAAATTTGTTCACGGAATGATCCTCAAGGACGTGCGACGGTTTTTGAGCGTTTACCTAGATTAAAAAATGCTCGTTGGGTGAACATTGGCAGACTTGATATCAATACATCGGGCTTATTATTATTCACAACTGATGGTGAATTAGCTAATCGATTAATGCATCCACGGCACGAGATTGAGCGTGAATATGCAGTGCGAGTATTTGGTAATGTGACTGATCAACAAATTAACCAACTTCGTAAAGGGGTGCAACTAGAAGATGGCCCAGCCTCATTTCAATCAATTAAAGCACAAGGTGGTGATGGAATTAACCAATGGTTTAATGTAGTTATAACAGAAGGCCGTAATCGGGAAGTTCGTAGAATGTGGGAAGCTATTGATGTGCAAGTTAGTCGATTGCTACGCATTCGCTATGGCAATATCACTTTACCCAAAGGATTATCACGCGGTACATGGCTTGAGTTAGATATTGAATCAGTCAATTACCTGCGCCAAATCGTAGGTATGCAACAGCAAGAAAAAAGCTTTGTCAAAACCTCATCCGACAAACGGTTGCAGCGCCCTAAACGAGCTAAACTAGTCAATTTATCAAAAGCCCAACGTTCACCGCGTCAAGCAACAGCAAAAAAAACAACCAGAAAATAGTTTTTTATACTCTCAATAAGCTTTATTGAGAGTTTTCAAAATATTATCTAACTCTCTATTATTGTCATTATCATCTATTGATTTTAATCTATTAATTTCGATTTAATTGTTGTTTAGCAAAAAAAGTTAATACATTATTTAAAAATTTTTATAAGCTAATCAGCAACAAATACGGACTAATTTAATTAGTTACAATTAATAAAATAGTTTTATTTGCAATGAATTGGTAATTTAGTTAAAACCTACTAGAAAGGAAATATTATGAGGATAGCCATAACAATGTTATTTATTTTTCTTTTAACAGCTTGCCATGTTCGTACCGCTGAACAGGCTTATAAAGAAGGAAAATATTTAGAAAGTATAAGTTTATTAACACGTAGTATTGAAGAAAAAGGTGAAGCAAAATTTGATAAAGATAAAGCTGAAAAATTAATCACGATGGTCAGTAATATTATGGCTCATTACGAAACTAATTTAGCTAACACACCAAGCAACGATTACAAAAATCGTATTGATATTTATCAATGCCTACTTAAAATGAAAATGATGTTAAGAGATCGTTTTTATAGCCAAACGGTCAGTTTTTTCAATGATAAATACGATATCACAAAGCTAGAACAAACCATTGCTAAACAATATTATGATTATGGTAACTCTATAGCAGGCAAAGATAGCCAAAGCTATCAACAAAAAGCAGAATTATACCAAAAAGGTTTAGAACTATATAATTACAAAAATATTGAAGCGTTATACAAAAATGCTAACACCAAATATATGCACCTTGCTGCTAAAGAGTATTATGAATAAGGAAAAATATTAGAAAAGCAAGGTGACTATAAAGCAGCATCAGACGCATTTAATAATGCCTCGGCTGTATATAAACCGCTTGGCAAGTACAAAGATAGCGACAAACTTTCTATTGATAATGATAGAAAATATTCTCAACAACAAGCCGAAATCGCTTACGATCAAGCTCAACAACTAGCAAAAACAGCAATTCATCGTTATCAATTCCGAGAAGTAGCTCAATACTATGCATCAGCAGTTTCAGCTTATCGACAATATGGATATTTTCGTGATGCAACTTCACAAGCAGAAAAGTACAAGAAAAAAGGCAAAATAAAAATTTATTATAATTCTTCAGAATTAAAATCTTATGTACTAGATATATTAAGTAAAGACTTTATAGAATTTATTATTTATGAACCTAGTCAAGCGGATGTCACAATCCGTGTCAAAACAAATGTTGAATTTTCTGATCTGGGGCAATCGGTTAACAATGAAACTAAAACCGAAAAAGTATTTGATAAATATGTTGAAATTACTGACGAAAACGGCAATAAAAATCAAATCAAGACCTATAAAGATCAACCATTTAATTTACAAACGGTGACTCACAGCAATAAACTTACCTTAACGACTGAAATTGAAGCTCATGGCATCTATAGTTACAGTAAATCATTTAATATTGTTAAAACATCTGCAAAGCATGATTATATCTATTCTGGCAATGTACCAGCAAATTTGCGTAATTACAGCGAAGGAACATTACAAAGTAAAGATAGCTTACTTCAAGCGGCAAAAGAACAGCAATTAACAGAGTTAAAAGTATATCTAGAAGATATGGTTCGAGATCTTTCATATTTATAATTGCTATAAATGCCATAACTCAAACTTAATTGAATAAAAACGACTTACTCATTGATGCTCATTTTAGTAAATGAGTGTTCAATGAGTAAACTGAATGTTATCTTTTATTTATTTGCAGGTTTGCTTTAATTCGTTAAATATTAACAAGCTCAGTCTGGATTAAATCATATTTAGTCAAAGATTAAAAAAGTATTTGGGACAGTACCAGTTAGCCAAACACCGTTATCGGCTAAATAAAATTTGAAGCCTTGTTGATACATTAGTAATGATTTTACTTTTAATACAATTGGTTTACCGTGTCGTTTTCCTACGGTATTTGCGGTTTGTTCATCAATCGATAAATGAACATAATGGCGATCGCTGGCAATTAATCCTTTTTCTTTAATTGAATCAATAAAACGTGTTGCGGCGCCGTGATATAGAAATTTGGGGGGAACTTGTTCTATATGATTAATTTTTACTTGTTGTGTTGAGTGACCTTGCGCGGCTCGTATTTTTAAACCATCATCTGAAATAGTAAAACGCTTTTTATCACTTGTTTTGACAACTTCTTCTATCAATTCCCTAGTCATAGATTGGCCATGTTGATTAGCTTGTAAGATCAGTTTATTAATATCGACCCATCCCTCAATGTTTAAGGTTATACCAATGGCTTCTGGTTGATGTCTTAATACATAACTTAAAAACTTGCTTTTTTATCTAATTGTTTTTTCATGTTTTTTATCACCAAACGGTATAGACTCCTGAATATTTTTTACAAAATATAACCTAAAAATGAACAGTCGAATAAATAGCAATAGTGATGGCATAGCTTATAATCTATTTTGGGTTATTTACAAACCAACTATCTTATTTATAATTCCGTTTATCTGCATTTATATTTTATATAACAGAGCCCAAATTTATTTAACACAATTTAATTAAGGAGTGACTTATGCCATTTGTCAATGCCTATGTCTCGAACGAAGATGCCCAAAAATATGATTTAGATAATTTATGGAATAAGTACAATATCTGGCCTAATCATAAAATGCCAAACCTATTAAACAGTTTTGATGTTCATCAACACGCTTGGTGTGTGGATAAGGAACGAGGGTATTGGTTATTTAGTTGCGGTTATGTGCATAATTATGATAGTCCTTCCGGTATCCCTGAACCAACGAGTAAGGAGGTATTTATCCTGCATGTTGATGGCCAGAATATTGAATTTATTTTGGACTCTAGTGATTTGGATCCTAGTGAGTCAGTATCTAATGACCTATATCCGATACAATTTGCTTGGGAAATAGTGTCAATGAACCCCAGTAGTTTACCTACTTTGTCGAAGGCGGATTTACTAACCATTTTAAAAGAGGCGTTAACTGTCTATAAATGTAGCGGACTTAGAGACGTAGAAGCCAATAAGAAAGCATTTTTTAAATTTAATTTTTAGTATTTTGTAAGCTAACACTATAATCAATTATTATACTGGAGGAATAGACCAATATGGTGGGATTGACTAAAGAGGAAGCGGAAAAACGATTATTTAAGGTCAAGGATGCCGATGGATTACGTGATTTAATACAGCAATTAGATATAAATACCCATGGCAACACACCATTCTCTATTCTGGGATGTTAGATTCTGGCGTGCATACATCAGAAATTATCGACCAATTAAAAAATAACTCTACACTTCGCCTTATCGATAATACCGAGGCATCTAAATTTTTATCAGAAGCTTTGACAAAGAACTCACCTTTAAATCGCAAATTAAAGCAGATATTTGGTGCAGATAAATGGGGTGAGTTACCTAGCCAAGCATATGAATTCCTTTTTGGCTCAAACAGCAATGGCACCCGTCAACCTAATGGTGCATGGGATGCTATTTCTAAACGTTTTGTTGATGGTGCAGTGGGTGATGTTCGTGTACTTGGTGGATTTGGAATGTAACTCTCCCCTAAAATAATACAGCAAAAAAGTAGAAAATTCTCTATGATAAAAGTAAAGAGGATTTAAACATGAAAAAAATGACTGAACATCAAATCGTCGCTATTTTAAAAGAAGCTGAAGCGGGTATTCCGGTTAAAGAACTCTGTCGTAAATATGGCATGGGTAATTCAACTTTCTATAAATGGCGGGAAAAATACGGCGGAATGGAAACTTCGGATATCAAACGCTTAAAGGAGCTGGAGGCTGAAAACCGTAAG
>NZ_LZHQ01000019.1 GCF_001690655.1 Gilliamella sp. Occ3-1 | reverse complement strand
CGGTCAGACTGTTTAAAATCATGTTATTGGGGTATCTTTTCGGTATCCCCAGTGAACGTCGTCTGATTCAGGAAATTCAGGTCAATTTAGCTTACCGCTGGTTTCTGGGAATGGGATTAACCGAAAAAGTGATTGACGCCTCAACACTCAGCTAAAATCGTCGCCGTCGGTTTAATGACAGTGAAATTTATCAACAGATTTTTGATAATATTGTTGAGCAGGCCATTGCCAAAGGGTTGATAGGTGGTCGGGTTTTATATACGGACAGTACTTACCTAAAAGCAAATGCCAATAAAGGCAAGGCACGTAATGAGCAACGTATTGTTGATCCCAGTCATTATATTGATGCACTTAATCAAGCCATCAACGCAGAAAGAGAATTAAACGGAAAAAAGCTTTAAAGCCATCGACGGTAGAGAAATACAAGGAGATTAAAGTCAGTACAACAGATCTGGACAGTGGCTTTATGCATTGGGAAGGCAAGCCTAAAGGATTTTTCTACGTAGATCACCGAACGGTTGATGGCAAACATAATTTAATTACCGATACCTATGTCACAGCTGGAAATATTCATGATTCCCAGCCTTACATGGCTCGATTAAAACGCCAGTTAGAGCGGTTTGGCTTTAATCCGGTTGGTGTCGGTCTTGATGCGGGTTATTTTACGGCTCCCATTTGCCATTTACTTCAGGCAGAGCAGATATATCCGGTGTTGGGTTATCGTCATTATCATTCTGATGCAACAACCTGCAAAGTCTGTCCGTTATTGTCACAGTGTACACAGAGTAAAAATACACAGAAAGTCATCACACGCTATATCTGGGAAGCAGATAAAGAGAAAGCCAACGAGACTTGTTTAAGTCAGTGGGAAAAAAAGTCTATGCTCGACGAAAAGAGACCATAGAGCGCAGGTTCAAATGCAGTGTTTATTGGCCGCAACGACTCAAAATATCAAGAAAATAGCGATAAAGCTATTTTTGTTACATTTTTTTAAGCTATTTTTTAATTTATTTAATAAAATCCAAATTAAAAATCCTATTTATGGTTTAAATAAAAAAATAAACCCCGAATTATATCGAGGTTTGTCATCAATCTGAGACGCTAATAAGCGTCTTATATTTTTTATTATCTATCTTTGTGAATTATTTTCTTGTCTGTTCAGCCGCTTTAACAATTGCTGCAAAAGCATCAGCTTTTAACGATGCACCACCAACTAATGCGCCATCAATATCGGGTTGAGTAAATAGATCTGCCGCATTTTTCTCGTTAACTGAGCCACCATATTGAATGATCAATTGTTGTGCTACTTTTACATCTTGTTTAGCAATATGGTCACGAATAAATTTATGAACAGCTTGAGCTTGCTCAGGAGTTGCTGATTTACCAGTTCCAATAGCCCAAACTGGTTCATAAGCAATAACTGAGCCATTAAAAGCTTGAACACCGAGCATTTTTATTACTGCATCAATTTGCTGTGCACAAACAGATTGTGTTTGACCGGCTTCATTTTCTGCTTCGGTTTCACCAATACATAATACAGGCACGAGACCAGCCTCTTTAATTACACCAAATTTTTTAGCAATAAATTCATCGGATTCTTTATGATAAGTGCGGCGTTCAGAATGTCCAATAATAATATGAGTCACGCCAATTTCTTTTAACATATTTACTGATACTTCACCAGTAAAAGCACCGGATAAATTAATACCTACATCTTGTGCTCCTAAAATAATATTAGATTTACCTAATTGGTGTTTTACAAAATCAAGGTATATAACAGGTGGCGCAATTGCAATATCACATGCAGTGTCGTTTGATAGCTCATCTTTTATTCCTACGACTAAGTTTTTAGCCATATCCAAACTACCATTTAATTTCCAATTACCCATAACAAGAGGTTTTCGCATAATTTTCTCCAACTTAAGATTTAAAAAGGTGTTGATTTTAGAATGAATTCGGTATAATGATTAGCATTATACACCAAATAATTTTAGCTTGAGGAAAAATATGTCATTAGAAATACTAAATCAATTAGAAAGTCGAATCCAACACACTATCAATACTATCAATACGTTACAACAAGAGATTGCAACCTTAAAGAAAGGTAATCAAGAGTTGGAACAATTAATTAATGATACTTCAGATGAAATGAAAGTATTACGAGACGAAAACGAAAAACTAAAACAAGATCAACAAGTATGGCAACAACGTATTCAAAATTTATTAAGTAAAATTGGTGAAATAACACAATAATTTATTTTACTTTATAAACGCGACTTATGTCGCGTTTCTTTTATACTTTATTTGTTTTAATGGTGAAGATTAAGTTTAATGCGACAAAAGCTAAGATCACTCTGGTTGACCGAAACCATACATTTAATTGAAAAAGAGTATGGACGTTCTGCTGATCAAGACATCAATCGACAAGTAAGAACCGAGCACCTATCACTTCCAGATCGAATTGTGATGCGAGCTATCAGGTTATCTAAACAAAATGGGTTAGATTTGGCGCAAAAAATATTGTTGCGATCGGTAAAGATCTCTTTTGTATTATTGCTGTTATTATCAGTTTTTTTAGGTGTTTCTTTAGCATTGGGAGTGTTAAGTCAAAATCCTATCAATTTATATTGGGCACTTTTTAGTTTATTAGGTGTTCATTTAATTACACTAACTATTTGGCTGGGTTCGTTTTTCCTCTTTTCCAATTTTGGTGGCAGTTTGTTGATTCATTGTTGGTTATGGTTGGCTAAAAAGCTTTCTCAAAAAAAAACAGTGCAACAACTGATCCCTGCATTTGTTGAACTGTTTGGCTCGCGCATTCGTTGGCTTATTGGGTTTGTACTTAACCTGTTTTGGACTGTGATTTTAAGTTGTGCATTATTAATTTTAGTTGTGCTATTTTCAACTAAGCATTATAGTTTTGAATGGCAAACCACTTTGCTCAGTTCTGATACGATTATTGGTTTAACTCATTATTTAGGCTATTTACCGTCATTACTTGGCTTTGAAATTCCAAAGGACGAAGTTATAAAGCTAAGCGAACATGCGTTAAGTGCTGGTGAAATTCGATCATCGTGGGCTATTTGGCTGCTAGGTGTATTTATTGTTTATGGATTAATACTGCGGTTTTTATGTATGGTGTTTTGTGGTGTTAATTGGCTTATCAGTAGTCGTCGAATTCAGCTAAATATCTCTCATCCTGATTATCAAATATTAGCTAATCAGTTGCAGCCATTATTTGTTAATATTGAGGATGCTGATAAATTAAGCAGTAGCAGTCACCAATGGCATTTTTTAACACATTCAATTGAAGCTGGTGAAGGTAATTTTTTGGTTGCCATCGATGTGCAAGAAAGTTGGCATTATCCTAAAACTGTTTCATTTTTAGGTTTTTTGAATACTCGTGAACAGCGCAGTAAGACTCTAGATTACCTTCAATTAACGCCGGCAAAAAAGTTGTTAATTGCTATTGATACCGATAGAACACCTGATAGGGGAGTACTGAATTTTATCAATCAACTGATTAATAAATCTCAACAAACTCGTATTTGGTTTATCAATCAAGGTAAACAGTATCATAATTGGCAATCGCTATCTTTGAAGCTAGCTCAACCTGATTGGTTAAGCGAGGATCTCTAAAATGTTATCAAAGTTAAAATTATCAGTGGTTGGTCATGCCAATGTTGGCAAAACATCTTTGTTACGTACTTTAATTCGTAACAGTCATTTTGGTCATGTGTCTGATAGCCCTGGTACCACAAGACATGTTGAATCAATAACATTGCCACTTGAGCATAATAAATCGATAATCTTTTATGACACTCCTGGATTAGAAGACAGTTTAGCGCTTTATGATTATATTAACCAACTTGTTCCTACTAATGCAAAACTTGATGGAGTAGATAAATTATTACTTTTTTTACAAAGCCCTGAGTCCGAAAATTTATTTGATCAAGAGGCTAAAGTTATAAGACAACTGTTAAACAGTGATGCTGCCATTTATGTGATAGATGTTCGAGAACCTGTATTGGCAAAATATCACGATGAATTAGCTGTTTTAACTAATAGCGATAAACCCATATTAGCCGTTTTAAACTTTATTGCTGATAGCAATCAAAATGAAAAAGAATGGAAAAGATTGCTGTCACGCATTGGAATTCATGCTATTCTCCGTTTCGACGCTATATTCCCTCCGTTGGATGGTGAGGAGCGCTTGTACCATAGCCTTGCTTTACTAGTTGAGCCTGCTAAAGAGATATTAGATAACTGGCTAGATAAAATCGCACAAATTCGTGATTCTCGTAATCAAACCGCTAATCGGATTATTGCCGAAACGCTTGTCGATGTTACAGCATTTTATGAAATGGCTAAATCAGAAGATAATCAAGCAATAACTGATATGCAAAACAAAGTTAGAAAGCGGGAACAAACAGCGATCAATGAATTATTAAAATTGTATCAATTTGATTCAACTCAAGAGAGTGAAGAAAGTTTGCCTTTAATAAAGGGGCGCTATAATGCTGACCTTTTTAATGTGGATGCTCTAAAAATGATGGGTGTTCATTTGACTAAAGGCTTTGTTCAGGGTGCGACAATTGGAGCGAGTATCGATTTAGCGACTGGTGGAATCTCACTAGGTTCAGCTGTGTTAATTGGTGCAGCAGTTGGTAGTTTAATGCAAACTGCAAAACATTATGGTTCGAGAATACGGTATCAGCTTTCTGGATATAGAAAATTAAGTGTTGATGATGTTATTATTTGTTTTCTTTCTTTGCGATTAATTCGCCTTAAAGAAAGTTTAAATCATCGTAGCCATGCGGACACTAGCCCTGTTAGGTTATTTAAAATAGATAAAACCGAATGGGAAAAAGGTGTGTTGCCTAAAAGCTTAAAGCTAGCAAGACGTTATTCGCATTGGTCGACGTTAAATAAAGGAACAAAAAGAAATGACAAAAAAAGGCAATCGACTATTAGGAACGTTGCTCAACAACTGCATTAGTTTAAAAAAAAGTTTTTTTATAACAATATTGGTCTTTTCTATTTTTATATTGTTTGGTTGTAGTACTAGCCAAGGTCAAGTTTCTACTAAAATTATTAAATCAGATCCTATTATGTTATCTAAAATAGAATCTCACTATAAAAAATGGCAAAACACGCCATACCGTTATGGTGGTACGACTTTAGCGGGTAGTGATTGTTCTGGTTTTGTGATGAACTTTTTTAAGAATAAACTTTCGAAAAACTTTCCAAGAAGTGCTGCTGAGCAAGCTAGATTAGGTATTAAGGTAAACACCCCTAAAGCAGGCGACTTAGTATTCTTTAAAACAGGTCGCAGCCGTAGTGGTCTACATGTTGGTATTTATTATGCTGACGGTAAATTTTTACATGCTTCAACGTCAAAAGGTGTAACTTATTCAAATTTAAATGAAAATTATTGGAAGAAACATTATTGGATGACGCGCCGTGTTATGGGTAGCTAGATTATTCCTTTTCACTTTTATTTTAATGAATAAGTTAATTTCATGAATCATAATAAAAATAAAATTCTTTAAATATTAGCTAATTTGAAGAATTTTATTTTTATTTATAACATGTTATTTACAACAGAAGTAGTGATTGCTAAATTTTTCCTTTTTCTTTTAATTCACGCATCGCCTTTGCCACATAAAGCATCTCACTCGGCGAACCTAGCGATATTCGACACCAATTTGTTGCTGGTGCGAAATCTCTACCAATTAATACAAAATTATTTTTCATTAGTTCTCGATAATCTTTTAAATCAATTGGACTTTTGTGAAACATAAAATTAGTTTGAGATTTTAAATAATGCAATCCTAAGTCAGACAATGCTTTTTCCATAATTTGCCTTGAAACATCAACCGCTTTTTTAGAGTATGTTAAAAATGGTTGATCATCTATTGATGCGAGAGCTGCGCAAACCCCACAATAATTAAGTTTTTCACCAGCAACATATTGGGCTATATTCTTAACGTTTTCAATTGAACTGACCACATAACCCACTCGTAATCCTGCCATAGCATGGATTTTTGAGAATGTTTTAAGCAATATAACATTGTCACAACCTTGTGTAATTAATTTATCAACTGATTCAAATGCAGGATCATTAACAAATTCAGCATAGGCTTCGTCAACAATAAAAATAGCATTTTTAGGCTTACTTTTTATCCAAGATTCAATTTCACTTGTTGCAAAAACTGTCGAAGTAGGATTGTTTGGATTAACCAAATAAACAATTGAAAAACCATTATAATCTTCAGCAGCTTTTTGTATGCCTTTTATATCGATCTGCCAATCTGGCAAACTGGGTACTTTAGTAATTTTTAAATTAAAGATCTGTGCAAAATGTTCTCCATCACCATAAGTAAGCTCTGGAATGACTAATTGAGTATTTGGCTTAACAAATGCAGCAATAGCACTACGAATGCCTTCTGAAGATCCTGCAGTTAATAAAATTTGAGTATCATCGACTTTATGATGTTTAGCTAATCGTTTGTTAAGCAATGGTATTTCGGCTTTGGCATAGCGATTAGCTTTTGGTACAGCGTCAATTGCAGCTTGTTTTGCTCGTGGTGACATACCAAGCGCATTTTCGTTAAAGTTGAGCCTTACTGGATTGTTAGCATCTGGTATTGCTACATTTTCAAGCATAGGTAGAGAGAATGAAACCGAGTTCTGCGATTCTATTGCATGAGCTTTAGATAATAATTGATTAATAGATAGCCCTGCAATTGCTGCACTGGAAAATGTGATTAATTTTCTTCTACTGACATTTAAATTGGATATCATGATTCACCTCTCCCTTAATTAATCTTTATATGGTCAATTATTAACCATGCAAAAATAATACCAAGTTTTTAATGATCATTAGATAATTGATTTATATAGTACTCAATAACATAAAGTTAGTGACATTTGATTGTTATGTGAGCTATTGTGATCTGAATATGCACAATTCTGGTGCTTTATTGCTCAAAAGCGGTAATTACAGGGCTGTTATTAATAACAGCCCTGTAATTACCTTGTATAGCTATTGTTAGCTATCTGCTGGTGTTTCAATATCCGAATAGGTTGCTAGCATCTGTAAGAATTTATATTTAGACTCTGCCATTTTTGTTGAACGTTCATGCAAGGTATTTGCAATTACAGGTTCAAGTATTTCTAAACGACGGAAACGCTGTTCTTTTAGTAAGATACCAGTTAACAACTCACTATTTGGTACTTTGGAATCTAGCACTAATCCTGGTTTGCCTTCTGCCATACGGCGTGGATCGTAACGATACAATGGCCAGAATCCTGATTTAACTAAATCTTTCATTTGTTCATGCGATTTAGCTAGATCATAGCCATGTTCTTCACAAGGACTATAAGCAATGACTAAAGATGGTCCATCATATGCTTCTGCTTCTTGTAATGCTTTAAGTGTTTGATTTAGTTGCGAACCTAACGCAATTTGTGCTACATATACATGACCGTACATCATTACACTAACACCAAGATCTTTGCGTGCTTTATGCTTACCCAAATCAGCAAATTTTGATACAGCACCCATTGGAGTGGCTTTTGATTGTTGACCTCCAGTGTTGGAATAACACTGAGTGTCTAATACCAATATATTTATGTTATCAGTTAAGCTCATAACATGATCAAGCCCGCCGAATCCAATATCATAAGCCCAACCATCGCCACCAATAGCCCAAACTGACTTATCTACCAAATAATTTGCATCTATCATCAACTCTTGTGCTTGCGAAGAATCTAAGTGTGCAAGCTGTTTACGTAATAACTTGACTTGTTGACGTTTTTCAGCTATAGAGGTTTCTGGCGATTTTAAGGCGATGACTATTTCGGGCGAAATGTTGCCAGCAACATAATCAAGCAAACGTAACGCCCGTTTTTTATGTTGGTTATAAGTAATACGATACCCTAATGCAAACTCTGCATTATCTTCAAATAATGAGTTTGCCCAAGCTGGACCACGACCATTTTGATCAGTAGTATAAGGCGATGATGGGAGGTTGCCACCATAAATTGAGGAACATCCCGTAGCATTAGCAATTGCTAAATGGTCGCCATAAAGTTGGGTCAACAATTTGATGTATGGTGTTTCCCCACAACCTGCGCAAGCACCCGAATATTCAAATAACGGTGTAAGTAATTGCGATGTACGCACATCAATGCGTTCAAGCGTGCTGATATCACGATCAGGCAATGCAGTAAAGTACTCAAAGTTAGCTCGTTGAGTCTCAAGATTATCGATACGTGATTGCATGTTAATGGCTTTAATTTCAAAATTATTACGATCACGAGCTGGGCAAACTTCGACACATAAGTTGCATCCAGTACAATCTTCTGGCGCTACTTGTAGGACGTAGCGTTGACCTTTCATATCACGGGCTTTTACTTCAAGTGAGCTTAATGAATCAGGCGCATTGATCATTTCATCAGGATCAACAACCTTAGCTCGAATAGCCGCATGAGGACAAGCAACCGCACAATGATTACATTGGGTACACAGTTCGGGTTGCCAAATAGGGATCTCTTCAGCAATGTTACGTTTTTCCCACTTAGTTGTACCTATAGGCCAAGTTCCATCGGGCGGAAATGCTGATACAGGCAAGTTATCGCCTAAACCAGCTAACATTGCAGCAGTGACTGTTTTAACAAAATCAGGCGCGTTAGCAGGTACAATAGATGGCATTGTTGAACTGCTTTGATCAACACAGCTAAGTGGTATTTGTTCAAGCGAAGCTATAGCTAAGTCGAGCGCTTTCCAGTTATTTTCAACTAAATCTTGTCCTTTACTGCTGTAACTTTTGGCAATGACTTCTTTTAATTGGGCGATATTAAAATCGTTTTTAAAAATTCCAGCTAGATGAAAAAATGCCGCCTGCATAACGGTATTAATTCTTGCGCCTAAATTACATTCACGAGCTATTTTTGCTGCATTTACAATGTAAAAGTGTGCTCGTTTTTGTATTAATTGTGCTTGCACTTCTTTAGGTAGACGATGCCAAACTTTATCTTTGCTATATGGAGTGTTAAGTAAAAAGATACCATCGTCCTTTAACTTATCAACAATTTGATATTTATCGATAAACTGATCTTGGTGGCAGCCAATAAAGTGTGCGCTGGTAATTAAATAGGGTGAATCAATTGGATCTAAGCTGACTCGTAAGTGTGAAGTCGTCAAACCTCCTGCTTTTTTAGAGTCATATACAAAATATCCTTGTACATAAAAAGGAGAATTATCACCAATAATTTTAATATTATTTTTGGTTGCAGATACCGTGCCATCACTGCCAAGCCCATAAAATAACGCTTCAAGAGCAGATTTTTGTGGTATCGATTGGTGAGGTAAAGGTAAAGAAAGCCCTGTTATATCATCATAAATACCAACGGTAAAACGTGGTTTGGGTTTATCTAATCCAAGTTCATTAAAAATAGCAAGTACACAACGAGGATCAAATTCTTTAGATGATAACCCATAGCGTCCACCTATAATAAGAGGCATAGTTGCGCGTTCTTTGCGCGACAGGCTTTCAGCAAATGCGGTCATAATATCTAAATAAAGCGGTTCGGCTTGGGCCCCCGGCTCTTTAGTTCTATCAAGCACAGCAATTTTATTAACAGTACTTGGAATAACTTCGAGCAGATGATTGGCTGAAAATGGGCGGAATAGCCTAACGATCACAACCCCAACTTTTTCGTTTTGTTTAAGTAAAACATCCACTACTTCTTTGGCGGTACTAGCACCAGATCCCATAACTATAATAATATGCTCAGCATCACTAGCACCATAATATTCAAAAGGTTGATACTTTCGGCCTGTTTCTGCTGCAAAAGCATCCATAGCATCAACAACATGTTGATAAACATTATCATAATAAGTATTTATCGCTTCTCGGCACTGGAAGTATGTATCAGGATTAGCTGATGTACCTCTAGTTACCGGTTTATCAGGCGTTAATGCTCGTGAGCGATAGGCTTTAATAGCTTCGTGTGGTAATAAATTACGAATTTGGTCATCACTTATTGGATGGATTTTATTAACTTCATGTGAGGTTCTAAATCCATCAAAAAAATGAACAAAAGGAACAAGGCTATTAAAGCTGGCCATTTGCGAAATTAAGGCAAAATCCTGTGCTTCTTGCACTGAGCTAGAACAAAGCATCGCAAAACCAGTTTGCCTAATTGCCATCACGTCAGAATGATCGCCAAAAATTGAAAGAGCATGCGTTGCAACAGTACGTGCTGCAACATGCAAAACAAAAGGAGTCAGTTCGCCGGCTATTTTGTACAGCGATGGGATCATTAAAAGCAAACCTTGTGATGAAGTAAACGAAGTTGCAAGTGCACCTGTCATTAATGAACCATGAACAGTTGCAATTGCACCTGCTTCGGACTGCATTTCAATCACTCTTGGTGTATCACCAAATATGTTTGGCTTGTTAAATTCTGCCCATGTACCTGCCTGCTCTGCCATAGCTGAGCTTGGTGTAATTGGATAAATAGCGATGACTTCGTTTGCACGATAAGCGACGGATGATACCGCACTATTAGCGTCTGATATGATCATTAAAAAACCTTTTATTTTAAAGTATTACGACATTACTTTGTTATAATAATTTTATTTACTATTGTATCAAAAAGTCAGGTTACTTTGAGCTATTTTTATATTAATTTTTGAGTAAAAGCGTTGAATTTTTGGGTTACAGGATAGACGAAAGATGATGATTGAAAAAACAGAGCAATGGTATCTAGTTAGTTATGCTATTGGTGATTTTTTGAATCAATAAACTTTGTAGTAGGCTAAAAAAGATATTATCCAACTTATCTAAAGTTGCATAATATCTAAAATAGAATACTTACTACTTAATAATAACACGGTCATTTGACGTTGAATTTTTAATTTCACCTAATAGCCAAGCCTTTTCACCATGATTATTTAGTAAAGTAATTGCTTTATCGGCTAACTGTTTTGGTAAAGCAATAATTAAGCCAACACCACAATTAAAAGTTCGATACATTTCGTGACGGCTAACATTTCCCGCTTGTTGTAACCAATTAAATATTGCTGGCCATTGCCAACTAGCTTCATTAATGACTGCTTGAGTATTTTCAGGCAAAACACGAGGAATATTTTCCCAGAACCCACCGCCAGTTATATGGGCAATGGCGTGCACATCAACTTGAGTAATAAGGTCAAGAACGGACTTAACGTAGATCTTAGTTGGTACAAGTAGGTGATCGGCAAGAGTTTTGCCATTTAACTGTTCAGTGGCAGGATTTACACCGCTGACTTCAATTATTTTACGCATTAATGAATAGCCATTAGAATGAGCACCGCTTGATGCTAATGCAATTAATGCATCACCATCTTGTACTTTGCTACCATCGATCATGGCTGACTTTTCAACAACGCCAACACAAAATCCAGCTAAATCATAGTCATTAGCATGATACATACCCGGCATTTCAGCTGTTTCACCGCCAACTAAAGCACAACCTGCTTGTTTACAACCCTCAGCAATACCAGTTACCACAGTGGCTGCAACATCAACATTAAGTTTGCCGGTAGCATAATAATCAAGGAAGAATAAAGGTTCAGCACCTTGTACAATCAGATCGTTAACACACATTGCCACTAAATCAATGCCAATTGATTCATGACGGTTTAAATCCATTGCAAGGCGTAATTTAGTACCCACACCATCAGTGCCTGATACTAAAATCGGTTCTTTATATTTTTGCGGAATAGCACATAGTGCACCAAAGCCTCCCAGTCCTCCCATTACCTCAGGACGCTTGGTTTCTTTTACTACAGATTTAATGCGATTAACTAGTTCATTACCGGCATCGATATCGACACCAGCATTTTTATAACTAAGAGAATTGTTATTTGACACGACAAGTAGCCCTTACAATAAAAAGTTGTTGTTATTTTAGCAAGGATGAAATTTAATGGCGATTAATTATTTACAAAATAACCAATTAAATAAAATTACTAATTATTTTCAAACCAACTTTCTAAAATAATGATTGCCGATGTAGCATCTACATGACCTTTTTTCAGTGCACGAAAACCACGAGATGCAAAAATATGAGATTTAGCTTCAACAGTTGATAAGCGCTCATCTTGTAGATGGACTTGATAGCCAAACATACCGTGTAATCGGTTAGCAAATTTGCGTGCTCTAGCCGTAAGAGGTTGTTCTGTACCATCCATATTTAAGGGTAACCCAACTATTAAAAAGTCGGGTTTCCACTCATTTAAGACCTTTTCGATAGTTTGCCAGTTAGGAATACCATCTCGGGCTTTAAACGAGCATAAAGGATTGGCTGTTTTAGTTATATCTTGGCCAATAGCCGCTCCAATACTGGCTGTGCCAAAATCAAATGCGATAATGGTTGCCATGGGTCATGCATTTCCCATTTGGTGTGAAATAGTATTCATATTAACCCCAAGTGATTGGGCGGCTTTTTGCCAACGTTCATCAATAGCAACTTCATAAATAATTTTGGGATCAACATCGACGACCAACCAATCATTGCGGGCAATTTCGTTCTCAAGTTGTAAAGATTGCCAGCTTGAATAACCTAAAGCCAAAAAGATATTTTGGGGCTGTTCAGGTGAGCCTATTGATTTAAGCACATCAAGTGAGGTGCTAATCATCACGTCATCTGAGATCTGAATACTAGAAGCAAATCCTTGTTGAGGCGTATGTAAAATAAACCCTTGTTCATCAGCAATGGGACCTCCACAAAATACAGGTTGTTCTAATTCAGCACAACTTGTTGGTGAAGTAATTTCTAGGCGTGTAAGAACTGTCGCAACATTAAGATCAATAATTGGTTTATTAATCATAATTCCCATGGCACCATCACGATTATGTTCACAAATATAAATAACTGAATGACTAAACAAAGAATCATCAAGTGTTGGCATTGCGATAATAAAATGGTTTTTTAAATTCATAGTTTCACATTCAAGTTAATTTTATAATGCACATTTGCCAATTTTAACGCTGTGTTCAACATTACAGTGCATTAATAATTCTGGTTCATTTGTTTCTTCATTGATCGATTCTGAAACAATTTCAAAATTTTGAGAAAGATAAAAGTTAATCGCATTAGTATTTTTTTTATAAACATGTACAAAGAGTTCTGTATGGCGTTGTTTTGCTTTTTCAACAAGAGCTTTACCTGTTCCTTGTCGGCGAAAAGCTTCATCTACAAATAGACCTGAAATATAATTTCCAGTTATACCGATAAACCCTTTAACTCCATCAAGGTCTTGAACGTATAAAGTAGACATTGGAATTAACATTTTTACTAAATCACAATTTTGTTTAAAAAACTCAGGATTGATAAAGTTATGAGCTTGCAAATTACCTTGCAACCATATTGTCATTACGCTATTTAAATCTTCAGATTTATATTGTCTAATCATTGTTTAACTCTTTTTATTTAATCGGTATTCGATAGCGTCCATTAACATACCGGTGATTGAAAGGTCAGGGTTGGCAGCTTCAATTTCTCGAACGCAAGTTGGGCTGGTAACGTTAATTTCGGTCAACTTATCACCAATGATATCAAGTCCTACAAATAGTAGACCTTTTTCTTTTAAAACTGGGGCGATGCTTTTAGCTATGTGCCAATCGCTTTCGCTTAAGGCTCTAACTTCGCCATGTCCTCCAGCCGCAAGGTTGCCACGAGTTTCACCTTTTTGAGGGATTCGTGCTAAACAATAAGGTACAGGTTCACCATCAACCACTAATACACGTTTATCACCGTCTTTAATCGCAGGAATAAAGTTTTGAGCCATACAATAACGTGTGTTATGTTCGGTTAACGTTTCAATAATCACTGAAACATTGGGATCGTCTTGTTTGATACGAAAAATAGATGCCCCCCCCATGCCATCAAGTGGTTTTAAAATGATATCATGGTGTTGCTCGTGAAAAGCTTTGATATGCTGTGTTTGACGTGTAACTAAGGTTTTTGGTGTAAACTCGGCAAACCAAGCGGTAAAAAGCTTTTCGTTACAATCGCGTAGACTTTGTGGTTTATTTACGACTAACACACCGTTAGCTTCGGCACGCTCTAGAATATATGTAGCATAGATATATTCAGTATCAAAAGGTGGATCTTTGCGCATTAAAATTGTGTCAAGCTTACTAAGTGGAATCGTCTGTTCTTGCCCAAGTTCAAACCAATGATCTTTATCGTTATAAACTGTTAAAGATCGAGTTGTGGCATAAGCTTCACCAGTGTCCAGAAAAAGGTCATTCATTTCAATATAAAAAAGTTCATAACCCCTTTTTTGTGCCTCAAGTAACATGGCAAAACTGGTGTCTTTTTTTATTTTGATATGACTAATTGGATCCATTACAATGCCCAGCTTTATCATGATGACTCCTTACCTATTTTGTCTTTATAAAATTGTTTTATACTGAAACATGGGTATACCTGAAACTTTTTAACTTAACAGGTTTTTTAATCATAATACCCAAATTAAAATTTAATATTTACTGTTATCATACTCGTTACAAGTTCAGTTGCAAAGCAATCATTACTTATCATTTGTATAAGATATATTTATCCAAGATCGCCTAAATGTACTTGTAAGGCGGTGAGAGCAGTTAATGCTGCAGTTTCTGTTCGCAACACTCTAGGGCCGAGTAAAATGTCTGAAAAATGATAGTTATGTGTCATGCTAATTTCATTATCAGATAAACCACCCTCAGGTCCAATTAGTAAGTAAATTTGTTTATGTGTATTAGTTAACTGTTTAATACCATATTTAGCTTTGGGGTGTAGATTGAGTTTTAAGCCTTCGGTCAAACTAGCACACCAACTTTCTAACTTCATTACTGGATGAATAACTGGAATCATGTTTCGACCGCACTGTTCACAAGCAGAAATAACAATTTTTTGCCATTGCTGAATTTTCTTTTCGAGCCTTTCTTCATGGAGTTTGACGCCACAACGTTCAGAAAGGAGTGGGGTAATACTCGCTACGCCTAATTCGACTGATTTTTGAATTGTAAACTCCATTTTTTCACCGCGTGAAATCACTTGCCCTAAGTGAATATCTAATGTTGATTCACGATTATCTAAAATGGGCAAAGAGGTTTTTACTATAACTGTTTTTTTATTGATTTCATATATAACTGCGGGAGTAATATGGTTTGAACCATCAAATAAGATAATATTTTCACCTACTTTCATGCGTAACACACGAATAAGATGGTTAAATGCATTATCATCTAGGGTAACAAGACTATTTGGCTCAATGGTAAATGGTTGAAAAATTCGAGTCATAATTTTGTATATCTTATATTATTTGCAATAAATTATAGCGTAATTTATCAAGATTCGGTAATCTCTATTTAATGTAACTTATGTTTTGGAATCAGGTATGAATACATATAGCAAAGATAGGGTATTAATCGAAGGATTAACTGTTTTAACCACCATCGGCGTGTATGAGTGGGAAAAGACTATTAAACAAAAATTAATTATTGATCTTGAAATGGCGTGGGATAATAAACCTGCTGGAGAAAGTGATAACGTATCACTTTGTTTAGATTATTTTGTGGTTAGTCAAACTATAACACAATTGGTTGAATGTTCGAATTTTGAATTGATTGAATGTGTTGCTGAGCGTATTGCTGAGCGTATTATTCAACAATTCTCGGTTAATTGGCTTAAAGTTAAAGTATCCAAACCAAATGCAATAGCTAATGCTCGAAATGTTGCTGTAATAATTGAACGTATGGCAAATAAATAAACTAACTAGTAGTAAAGATAATGTAACAATGATAGATAATAAAAAGCAAGATTTAATTACTAACAAAAAGCATCATACAGCTCAATGATTTAGGCACGACGAATCTTTTAAAATAAAAATAAGTGAGTTTTTACGCAGCATTTTGAACGTAACGTTTTACCTTCTAAAGAGGGTAACTTTAATCAGACACGGTTTGAGAAAATAAACCTTACTTGCCCGATGATAGAGCTTGGTGGATTGGTCACTCAACAACATTGATCCGTTTAGGCGGTAAAATGATTTTGACAGATCCTATCTTTTCTAAACGTTCTTGGCCGTTACAATTGTTCGGACCGAAACGTCGTACACCTCAAGCTTTAAAAATTGAACAACTACCGCAGATTGATTTTATCGTAATTTCACATAACCACTATGATCATCTTGATTATCATAGTATTCGGAAATTAATTGTGCGTTTTCCTAATATTGTAATAATGGCTCCTTTTGGTTTAAAAAAAGTATTATTAAAATTGGAAGTAAAACAAATTATTGAATTAGATTGGAGGGATAGTGTAACTGTTGATGAGCTTACTTTTTTGGCAACATCGTCTATACACTGGAGCAATCGTGGGTTATTTGATGTAAACAAAGCATTATGGTGTGGTTGGATGATTCAATCTAATATTGATAATCAAGATCAATTAAAAACGGTCTATTTTATGGGGGATACATGCTACTCCGTCGAATTAAAAGAGATCGCTAAGCGTTTTCCTTCAATAGACTTGGCATTAATACCAATTGGGGCTTATGCACCACGTTGGTATATGTAATCACAGCATATCTATCCTAAACAAGCTGTGCAGTTATATGATGAATTCAATTGTCATTGCGCAATAGCCATTCATTGGGGGGCATTTGAATTAGCCGATGAACCATTAGATGAACCACCTCAATTATTAATTGAATACAAAGCCGAGCGCGCTTTTCATCTATTAAAAATAGGTGGTACTTTAGCTATTAAACGTATCAATTATGAATTAAAATAACTTCAATAGAAACAAATATAATACCTATAATTATTTAATGTATTTGCCAAAAAGGAGAAAGAAATGAAAGTAGCAGTTATTGGGCTATCTTGTTTAATGTTTAGCCTAGCATTAGTTGGATGTGGTGGGAAAAACGACGAAGGCAAGACCTATCATTGGTCAAAAGTTCACGGTGTTTTAGAAGATTGTCGTGGTGTAATGAATAAATCGCAACAATGTAATACTAATTCCAATAATCAACAATATCTATTTAAAGTCGATAAATACTAATATGAGTGCATGGCTTATTTACGCATTACTTTCTGCTATTACTGCGGCAAGTGTAGCTATTTTAGGGAAAATAGGTTTACAGCATCTTGATGCTAACACCGCAACTGCAATTCGTGCCGTTGTAATGGCCATTTTTTTAGTCGGTGTGGTTGTTGTTCAAGGTAAATTAAATCTTATCAACACTTTTTTTAATGATAAAAAGGCATTACTTATTATTGCGCTAAGCGGTATTGCAGGTGCGTTATCTTGGCTATTTTACTTTATGGCGATCAAAGAAGGCAAGGTGTCGCAAGTTGCGCCAATTGACAAATTAAGCGTAGTTTTTGCTGTTGTGTTTGCCGTTGTTTTATTTGGTGAAAAGATCTCGTTGTTAGCTGGCGTTGGTGTCGCTATGATTGCAGTTGGTGCGATATTAGTGGCACTATTTTAATTGTGCACCAACACTATTGCCTTGGTTTATTGATATGCGTGGCTTTATAGGAGGCAGAATTCATAAACCATGGCTTGATATAATATCACTTAAGTAATGTATTAAACAGTTCAACATTCACCATTTCGCCTTCACTAACATTACCACGATCTTGTTCAAGCACAATAAAACAGTTAGCTTGGTTAAATGACTGCGTAATATGAGAACCTTGTTGACCAGTTGTTGTTACTTCTAACTCACCTTGTTCATTAATTTGTAATATTCCTCTTTGAAAATCTAATCGACCAATACTTTTCTTTAGATTGTTAGTGGTTTTGGCTTTAAAAGATAAATTGGTAGGAATCAATTGTTGTCCTGAAAGTGTTAAGATCAATGGTTGAACTAATTGATAAAAGGTTATCAAAGCCGAAACAGGATTACCGGGCAAGCCACAAAATAGTGCGTCCCCAATTTTGCCAAAAGCGAAAGGCTTACCAGGCTTCATTGCAATTTTCCAAAAATTGATTTTACCCAATTCTTCTAAAGCAATTTTTGTATAATCAGCGTCACCGACAGATACGCCACCACTTGTTATCACCAAGTCAGCTTGACTTGATGCAGTTATTAACGCTTTTTTTATTTCGGTAAGATCATCAGCAATAATGCCGAGATCAATAACCTCACAGTTCAGTTTGGTTAATAATAATTTTAGGGTAAAACGATTGCTGTCATAAATAGCACAATTACCAGATAATGGCTGACCAATGGGGGTTAATTCATCACCCGTTGATAAGATAGCGACTTTTAATTTTTTAAAGACAACAAGATCACTAATGCCTAATGTTGCAAGTGTCGATAATGTTGGTATCGTTAATTTAGTCCCTTTGTTGACTGTGATCGCACCTTTTTTAACATCTTCACCTATACGACGAATATTATCGCCAGCTTTTATATTACCTAAAAAGGCAATCCCCAAATCAGATTTTTCGGTCTGCTCCTGCATAACAACGGCATCGGCATCATTTGGCACAGGCGCACCTGTCATAATACGCAAACAAGTACCTTTTGGCCAATTAAGATTGTTTATATCGTCACCAGCAAAAATAGCGCCAGCCAGCGGCAACAATTTTGATTGTTTAAGATCTGCTAACCGAACTACATAACCATCCATAGCTGAATTATCAAAACTAGGTACATTAATAGGGGAAATTACAGGTTCAGCGGTAATCCTTTCTAATGCATCAAATAACGTAACTTTCTCACTATGCAAAGATTTTATGGTTGAGGCGCTTTGATGTATTTGTTGCTTGGCTTGTTGAAAAGTGAGTAACATAAAAGTGGACTGTCCTTATATTTACCAATCTATTATTGGTTCAGTTGACAAAAAGTTTCAGGTAACACTACGTTTAAGTAAAAAATAAATTTTATATCAATATTAATTAGTTATTATGAACATCAATATAACAACGTCGCCAAAAGGCGACGTAAAATAATCAACTATACATTAAATAAGAAGTTCATAATATCGCCATCTTGCACGATATAATCTTTACCTTCAGCACGCATTTTGCCTGCCTCTTTAGCTCCTTGTTCACCACCGTATTTAATAAAATCATCAAAAGCAATGGTTTGCGCACGAATAAAGCCTTTTTCAAAATCGGTATGAATTTTGCCTGCTGCTTGTGGAGCGGTATCGCCAACCGAAATTGTCCATGCACGAACTTCTTTAACACCTGCGGTAAAATAAGTTTGAAGATTAAGTAAACTATAGCCAGCACGAATCACACGATTTAAGCCAGGTTCGGTTAAACCTAAATCTTGCATAAACTCATCACGATCGGCATCATCAAGTTCGGCTAGTTCTGCTTCAATTGCAGCACAAACAGGTACGACAACAGCTTTTTCTTGTTCTGCTATTGCTTTTACTTTATCTAAATAAGGATTATTTTCAAAACCATCTTCATTCACATTAGCGATATACATTGTTGGTTTTAATGTTAAAAAACTTAAATATTTAATTGCTTCAAGTTCTTCTTTGCTAAAGTCTAATAGTAGTAATTTTTTACCCTGCTCTAGATGAGGTAAACATTTTTCGAGGATCTCAAGCTCAAATTTTGCGTCTTTATCGCCACCTTTAGCGCGTTTTTGTAAACGAGTCATTGCCCGTTCACAAGCTTCAAGATCGGATAAAGCGAGTTCAGTATTAATAATCTCGATATCTTCAGCTGGGTCAATTTTTCCTGCTACATGAATGATGTTGTCGTTTTCAAAGCAACGCACTACATGACCAATAGCTTCTGTTTCGCGGATATTAGCTAAAAATTGATTTCCTAAACCTTCGCCTTTTGATGCGCCTTTAACAAGCCCAGCAATATCAACAAATTCCATGGTAGTAGGTAACGTGCGTTGTGGTTTAACGATTTTAGCTAACTCATCTAAACGGGGATCGGGCATTGGTACAACCCCAGTATTTGGCTCGATAGTACAAAACGGAAAATTAGCCGCTTCAATGTTAGCTTTAGTTAGTGCGTTAAAAAGCGTTGACTTACCTACATTCGGTAATCCGACAATCCCACATTTAAATCCCATACTGTTTGTTACCTTTTTTGTTTTAAAATATCTTAAAAATAAGGGGCGATTATATACTAAATTGCGCTATTTGTGCTAATCTTCTTATCAATAAATCAACCAATAATTAAGCAAATTGGTAATAATCATTTAGTTTATTATCCAGCCAATGTTTGCTAAAAACTATTTTTATAAGCCATACCAAGTAATGTAACTTAACGACCCAATTATTGTTCGGAATCTAAACCAATTTGATAAAGTTGATTTTTTTTAAGTCCATATATTTCAGCAGTAATGGCTGCTGCTTTTTTTAGCGGTAATTCTTTTTGCAATAGTTTAAGAGTACTAATTGCCTGAGGATCGACATCATCATCACATTTGATATGACCTTGAACAATCAATACAAATTCACCTTTTTGGCGAGAAGTATCCTCGTTTAGCCAATAAATCAACTCATTAACCTTAAAACTGACAATGGTCTCCCATGTTTTGGTTAGTTCCTTAGCTAAAATGATCTGCTTATTTGGTCCCCAAATAGTTTGCATATCGTTAAGCGTGTCTAATAAACGATGTGTTGATTCATAAAAAATCATTGTTCGTGGTTCGTCCAACAATTTTATAAGACAATCTTGGCGAGCTTTAGTTTTAGCTGGTAAAAAACCTTCATAAATAAACTTATCTGACGGCAACCCTGATGCACATAAAGCAGCAATCGCAGCACAAGCACCAGGAACGGGAACTACTTTTATGTTATTTTCGCGACAAGCCTTAACTAAATGATATCCGGGATCATTAATTAACGGAGTGCCAGCATCAGAAATCAAAGCAATTGATAACCCAGATTTAAGTTTTTCAATCAAAATATTGGACTTTTCTTGTTCATTATGATCATGTAAAGCAAACAATTTTGCTTTTATTCCAAGATGTTGTAAAAGTAAACCACTATGGCGAGTATCTTCAGCCGCAATAAGATCGACACTTTTCAGTATATTGATGGCTCTGAGTGTAATATCATCTAAGTTTCCGATGGGGGTGGCAACAATATATAAAGTCATTATTTTAAATCACATTAAATTTTTATAGAAATACGGCAAAGGTACTGTACGAAAACCTATTTTATTGTATATACTCATTACATTCAAAATAAATCCGACAAAACCAAAATAAATAGTTAATTAAAAGTAGAAAAAATAGCTTGTTTATAGCAAAATTAGGCATGTGATAACGGAATTTATATTTTGTCTAATAATGGAATTATACTAATTTAATTTGAATTTTTAGCAGTTTAGCAGTTATGTATTGCTAAAATAATCAAATAACAAATCTATAGGTAAAACTCATACAATTCTAAATGAATTTATTGATTTAACCAATAACTAATCAATATAATAGCTTTTTGCCATAAAAACGCTAAAATGTGCTAATAAAACAAGATGCGTAAAAATGCTTTGAATACAAAATAGTTAAAAACGAAATTTACGAATGAAAAGGTGTTGCTTTGAAAAAAATACTTACATTAAGTTGCTTAAGTTTGTTAATTGTTGCGTGTACGCAAACTGAGCAGGCCGAAATTGAAGATATTTCTGGCGGAGGTGGGTTATCAACCTCTTCTGTCTATACCAAACCACCAGCTAATATTTCAACAGGTGGGAGAATATCTTCCACTCCTGCTACTTACAATCCACCGATATCAAGACAGGAGACGGTTTCAAATAATAATGAGGCAAATAATACCAGCAATAATAGTACGGTGATTAGTAATGAACGTATTGTTTATAACCGTAATTACGACGATATTCCAAAAGGGGGATACCAAGGTGATACTTATACGGTTAAGAGAGGTGATACCTTATTTTATATTGCATGGGTTACTGGTAATGATTACCGTTCGCTAGCAGCTAAAAATAATATCAAAGAACCTTTTGCTTTGAATGTTGGACAAGTATTAGACGTTAGTGGTGGCGCCGTAGTGGTCACACAAAAAACTACAACGAACAATACAACAGCAATTAAATCAAATAGTGATAGCTCATCTGTAGTGATTGGACAAGCCAAAAACAAACCAACAATAACCAAGACAACAACAACTTCAATTACCACGACTGATAAATATAAACAACCAACAACAACTGAAACCACTGAAACTATAATCGAACCGCTAGACGATTCCAACAGAAGATCAACTGCAAATACAATAAACTCAAACGTTGCTAATATTTCGTGGCGATGGCCTGCACGAGGTAAGATTATTGAAAAATTTACGAAAGCAAGTAAAGGTATTGATATCTCAGGTTCAATGGGCGATAAAATTATGGCTGCGGCTGATGGACGTGTTGTGTATTCGGGCAATGCGTTGCCAGGTTATGGTAATTTGATTATTATTAAACATAATGATGACTATTTAACGGCATATGCGCACAACCAATCAATATTAGTAAAAGAACAGCAAACAGTACGTGCAGGTGAACAAATTGCCACAATGGGAGCAACGGGTACTTCGTCAGTGAGATTACACTTTGAAATCCGTTACAAAGCGCAATCGGTTGACCCGTTAAAATATTTACCTAAATAATAAGTGTTTTGAGTCAATCCTATTGGCTCAAAACAAATGGCATGTTCGGCAACGGCTTAGCGTGTCTACAGACGGAATATACCAAAAATTTAATTTACGTAATAAAGGAGTTATACTCATGGCTGTAAAAAAATTAGTGCTAATTCGACATGGAGAAAGTGTTTGGAACCAAGAAAACCGTTTTTGTGGTTGGACTGATGTTGATTTATCTGATAAAGGTAACAAAGAAGCGGCTGAAGCAGGTAAATTACTAAAAACAGAAGGTTTCACATTTGATTATGCTTATACTTCAGTACTAAAACGTGCAATTCACACATTATGGCACGTTTTAGACGAAGTAGATCAAGCATGGTTACCTGTTGAAAAAAGCTGGAAGCTAAACGAACGTCATTATGGTGCATTACAAGGTTTGAATAAAGCTGAAACAGCAGCAAAATATGGTGATGAACAAGTAAAATTATGGCGTCGTGGCTTTGCAATTACACCTCCTGCACTTGAAAAATCAGATGAACGTTTCCCTGGTCACGATTCACGTTATAGCAAACTACCTGAATCAGAATTACCATTAACCGAAAGCCTAGCATTAACTATTAAACGTGTACTACCTTACTGGGAATCAACAATTGCTCCACGTGTAGCTAAAGGTGAACGTGTTATCATTGCCGCTCATGGTAACTCACTTCGTGCATTGGTAAAACATTTAGACAACATCAGCGATGATGATATTATCGAACTAAACATCCCAACTGGTGTGCCATTAGTGTATGAATTTGATGACAATATGAAAGTTATCAAACACTACTACCTAGGCAATGCTGACGAAATCGCTGCAAAACAAGCTGCTGTTGCCAACCAAGGTAAAGCAAAATAATTATTCAATAAACTATTAAAGAGGTAGGTTATTTAACTTACCTTTTTTATTATCCAAATTATCATTTTATTTAACCACTTTTATTGATTTAATCTAATTTTGAGAATTTAATTTTGTCTAAAATCTATTATATATATGGCGTAATGAATGCCGGAAAATCTACAGAGCTTTTACAAATTGACCATAATTATTTAAGTAATAATATGCAGACTTTATTACTTAAATCATCAGTCGATACTCGTGACTCGGCAGTTGAAATTGTCTCTCGCTTAGGATTACGTAAAAAAGCGTTGCAGCTTGATGACACAACGGTTGATGAAATTATTGAGCATATCAAACAAAGCAATTATGCCTGTATACTAATCGATGAAAGCCAGTTTTTATCGCGTAATACTATTTGGAAGTTATCTGATGTATGTGACGAATATGGCGTACCAATCATGTTTTTTGGTATCAAAACCGATTATATGGGACACCTGTTTGAAGGCTCTAAAACACTACTTGAAATAGCCGACAATTTTAGAGAGCTCAAAACTGTATGCTGGTGTGGCAAAAAGGCAACCATGATCTTATTGGAAGGACAAGACGGTAAAATCGTTAAATTTGGAAATTCTATTCATCTAGGTGATAGCGAATACCACTCAGTATGCCGAAAACACTGGAAAGCAGGGAAAATAAGGCCTAAAAACTGATCCTCTTAAGATTTCACACTTATTTCTTTCAACAAGTTGCTTGTACATATGCAATATGCTTTTGGAAAAGTGTGAATAAACTCTCATTTTTGCGATTTTCTTTTTGTTGATTCTTTTTATTTTATGTCATATTAACTGACACGATTCAGTATTATCTTGTTAACTATGAGGAATCACCATGAAAATCAAAATTATTTCACTAGCTGTTGTGATTAGTTTAGTTAGTTATAATGCCAATGCTAAAGAATTTGTATTAACTGATAACGAAAAAGGTATTGCCAAAGGTAATTGGTCAGTTTCAAATCAAGATTTAGGAATAAAAGGTTCAAAATTCGCTATTCAAAATACGATCCTTAAAGGTGGTAAACAAGACGGAACTGAACTACTAACAATTTCTAGTGATAATTTCACTATTAAATTAATTCCAACTCGTGGATTGGGTATTTTGTCTGTTGTTGGTGATGGTGTTCGCATGGGATGGGATTCACCAGTAGATGAAGTCGTTCATCCTAAATATATTAACTTAGAAAGTCGGGCAGGGCTTGGTTGGCTAGACGGTTTTAACGAAATGATGGTTCGTTGTGGTTTTGAATGGACAGGCCATGTTGTGCAAGATAGTGGCATCATGTATACGCTTCATGGTCGTGCGCAAAATACACCTGTTTCTAAATTAATTGTTGATGTATCGGACAAAGCACCGTACACCATTACAGTTAAAGGGTTAATTAAAGAAAATACTTTCAAAAAAAGCAATTTAGAAACTTGGGTATCGCTGATCTATGTGCCAGGAAGTAGAGAATTTACGGTCCACGACGTTCTCACCAATAAGAGTGATTATATCCGTGATTATCAAATCATCTACCATAGTAATTTTGGTACACCTATTCTTGAAGATGGTGCTAAATTTGTTGCACCAGTTAAAGAAATATCTCCATTTAACGATTATGCAAAAGGTGGCCTTAATACGTGGCAAACTTATCTAGGTCCAACTAAAGATTTTGATGAAATGGTATTTAATGTTTATCCTTTTTCTGAGGAGAATGGCGAAACACAAGTTATGGTGACCAATAAAACTGGCGATAAAGCAGCAGGTATTAGTTTTAATACTAAACAGTTACCCGTACTATCATTATGGAAAAACACCGATACCCTCAAGCAAGGCTATGTTACAGGCTTAGAGCCAGGCACCAGTTTCGCTTATCCAGTGACTATCGAACGTGAGCAAAAACGTGTACGTCAACTTAAACCAGGACAAAGCACTGAATTTACTTTAACTTATAGTTTATTATCTAGCAAAGATGCTGTAACAAAATATGAACAAAAAATAAAAGCTATTCAAGGTAAGCAAGAAACAAAAATTGTAAATGAACCAATAGCTAAAGAGTAAATTATTAAAAATGGCTACCAACCTTATATGGTAGCCATAAAACAACTTAATAATCTCAACACTTTTCCCTTATTTTAATATTCATGATAGTAGCCTTAGCTACTTGATTCGCTATCAATAGATAGGTATAGTCACTAAATTAATAACTAGCTTTAATATCACTTATTTTTGAATGTACAATATAATTTGTAGGCTAAATAAAATAATGATTAACAATTTTATTAATATAGGATAAACATGACTCTCCAGCGGATAGTGATTGGCATTAGTGGTGCAACAGGGTTTGCTTATGGAATAAAAGCGTTAGAGCTTTTAAAATCACTTGATATTCAGACTCATTTAGTAATATCAAAAGCAGCACAAATAACGCGCACTTACGAATTTCCTAACACCAGCATAGCACAAATAGAATCACTAGCTGATAAAGTATATTCTGTCAATAATATTGGTGCGGCCATTGCAAGCGGATCGTTTAAAACTATGGGTATGCTAATTGCACCTTGCTCAATGAGGACTCTGGCTGCCATAGCACATGGCTTATCAGATAACTTACTTACTCGTGCTGCTGATGTTGCATTAAAAGAGCGTCGTCGCTTGGTATTAATGGTTCGTGAATCACCCTTAAATTTAACTCACCTAAAAAACATGGAAACCGTGACACTTATGGGGGGTGTAATATGCCCGCCAGTACCAGCTTTATATCAGCATATTGAATGTTTGGATGATATCATCACCCATAGCGTAGCAAGAGCACTTGACCTATTTGATATTAACATCCCATCGCTACCACGATGGGGCGAAGATCTGCACCTAAACACTAAAACTGAATAACACCAATAAATAAAAAATATGCAAGCCGACTCTAAAATCATAAAATTTATTAAAAATAATCATGTATTATCGCTAAACGTAATCTTACCTGACAACAAACCATGGGCATGTAACACCTTTTATGTTTTTGATGAATCGGTAATGTGTTTGTATCTTCTTTCCGAATTAAAAACCGAACACGCTAAAGCCATGTTAACAAACCCACTAATAGCGGGCACCATCAGTATTACGCCTAAGACGGTTGCACAGATCCAAGGGATCCAATTTCAAGCTCAAGCAACACGATTACAAACACAACAAGCTGAGCATGCCTATGCGTTATATTATCGGGCATTTCCCTTTGCAAGAGTACTCAAAGCGCCAATCTGGGCATTACAGTTACATTATGTGAAAATGACGAATAATTTACTGGGATTTGGGCGTAAAATTTATTGGAAAAAAGAAAAAGATTTTTAGATTTTTCTAAAAGATTATTTACGAGTCAGTTCAAATAATAATGGATAAAATGTTCAACTTAGGAATTTTGTACGAATTCCTCGTACTGCTTGCCAAAAATCTCTAAAACTACTAGAACAAAAAAAGAAATTAGCCAGTAATTAGTTTATTTTACTAAAAAATGAATTAAAAACCAATATAAATCAATAAGATATATCATCTGTTTTATAATGGAAACAAACTCCTATAGTACCGCAAAGGTAATATGCTTGCCTTTTAATTCCGCTATGTATGCCAACAATTAAGCGAAGTTAGCACGCTAAACAGAGATGTTTGGTGAGTTAGGACATTATTAGGAACATAAATTTTGGAAAAATTTAAACATCTAATATATTTATTTGCTTCAAAAATCCTCATTAAACAACGTTGTTATAAGATAGCAGTAGGAACAAGCCCAATTGTACGGTAAAATAGCTCGCATTATTACAATAAATTTCCAAGGAAAATGCATGACGACTGAAATGACAACACTCGACAAAATCAAAAAACAAATTGCCGATAACCCGATTATTTTATATATGAAAGGTTCGCCAAAATTGCCAAGCTGTGGCTTTTCGGCTCAGGCGGTGCAGGTTTTGTCGCAATGTGGTGAAGCGTTTGCTTACGTTGATATTTTACAAAACCCTGATATTCGTGCCGAATTACCTAAATTCGCTAATTGGCCAACGTTTCCACAATTATGGGTTGAAGGTGAATTAGTAGGTGGCTGTGATATTATGTTAGAGATGTTTCAAACAGGCGAACTGCAAACGCTTATTAAGCAAACTGCGGAAAAGTATAAATCCTAATTTAATGCAGTATGGTAAATTAAGCGCGCAAAATAGGCGCGCTTTTTTATTTTTATCAATTAGTGAATTAATACTGTTTACTCTTGTTTTTGTTGTCTATTATCTAAATCCTTTTTGATTTTTGCATCTACATCCGAATCTGTAACTGCCAAAGGCCATCCACCTAGTGCTTTAAATTGGTTAACGATTTTACAAAAAAGCATTGCCGTTTTTTGTGTATCGTATAGCGCACTGTGAGCTTGTTTATGATCGAATGTGATTTGTGCTACTTGGCAGGCTTTGGCTAGTACTGTTTGACCAAAAACCAAACCACTGAGTGACGCTGTGTCAAAAGTAGCAAATGGGTGAAATGGATTGCGTTTCATTCCTGTACGTTCAGCTGCTGCCATTAAAAAGCTATGATCAAAGTGTGCGTTATGCGCAACAATCACCGCCCGAGTACATTCACTAGCTTTTATGCCTGATCTAACCATTTTAAAAATTTCGTCTAAGGTGTGCTTTTCGTCAACACCGCCACGAAGTGGATTATCAGGATCGATGCCATTAAAAGCAAGGGCTGCTGGTTCTAAAATTGCACCACTAAATGGATTGACATTAAATTGTAAGGATTGATCTGGCTCTAGCCAGCCATCTGGGGTCATTTTTAAGGTGATAGCGGCGATTTCTAAAATAGCGTTGATTTTTGGATCGAATCCAGATGTTTCAATATCAATTACAACAGGATAAAACCCTCGAAAGCGTTCACATAATTTGGCGTTTGGCACGTTAATTTTTCTTATCTATCAAAAAAGCGCTATTATGCCAGCTTTTAACCTGTTCGCCTAGCATTGGCTTTAATAGTTTATATTCAATTTATTAATCTTTGTTAAAGATATTACGGTAAATTTTATACAAATTACATTAAAACCAATGAATAGGTGTCATTATCGGTTAAAGTGATTATAATTATCAATCATTGTGACATAATATTAAAACCGAGCAAATAATGCACCAATTTGAATTAGAACAAATTATTAATAATGAACTGCAAATTAGTCGTTATCGTGACTATGCGCCAAATGGAATGCAAGTCCAGGGGCGTAAGCAAGTGAATAAAATTGTTACAGGAGTTACCGCCAGTCAGTTATTGTTAGATAAGGCGGTTGAATTAAAGGCTGATGCGGTTCTGGTACATCATGGTTATTTTTGGAAGAGTGAGCCGCAAATCATTACAGGCATTAAATATCAAAGAATTAAAACTCTATTAACTAACGATATTAATTTATATAGTTATCACTTGCCATTAGATGGCCATCCTGTTTTGGGCAATAATATTGAACTGGCTAATTTATTGGGTATTTCAGTCGATAAACGCAATGACATTACCGATCTGCTTTTTACTGGTACATTAAACACGCCACTTACTGCTTTACAATTTAAATACCAACTTGAGCAAGTATTACACAATAACCAGCAACAAGTACTATTTTGTGGTGATAATGCTCCGCAAGTTATTAATCGAATTGCATGGTGTAGTGGTGGAGGGCAAGATTATATTGAACAAGCAGCATTAATGGGAGTGGATGCTTTTTTTACTGGCGAAGTGTCTGAACGCACTATCCACATTGCGCGTGAATATGGCATTAATTTTTATGCCGCTGGACACCATGCTACCGAGCGTTATGGTATTAAAAAATTGGGTGAATGGTTAGCCAGTTGTTACGGTGTTGAGGTTATTTTTGTTGATATAGATAATCCTGTATAACAAAAGTTGAATTTAGTCTAGAAATATCGCATACTTATTTACAGATTTTTATTCTTTACGTTGTGTTATAAACCAATTATATGAGAGGTCATTTTATGTTTACAGGAAGTCTGGTCGCACTTGTTACTCCCATGGATACAAAAGGAAACGTGGACCACGTAAGCTTAAAAAAATTGGTCGAATATCATATTACAAATGGAACATCGGGTATTGTTTCGGTTGGTACAACAGGCGAATCAGCAACACTTGATCACTATGAGCATATTGATGTGATTAAAAGAACAATTGACTATGCAGATGGGCGCATTGCTATTATTGCTGGCACTGGCGCAAACGCAACGAAGGAGGCTGTAGAATTAACCCGTAAGATCGAGAATATTGGTGTCATAGGCTGTTTAACGGTTGCACCTTATTATAACAAACCGACTCAAGAAGGCATGTATCAGCACTTTAAATCTATTGCTGAAAGTACGGAGTTGCCACAGATTCTATATAATGTACCAGGGCGCACTAGCAGTGATATTAAGCCTGAAACTGTTGGACGGTTAGCTAAAATCAAAAATATTGTTGCATTAAAAGATGCAACGGGCGATCTTTCAAGAGTTTATCCTACACGAAAATTAGTTGGCTCTGATTTTAAGTTACTGAGTGGCGATGATTCAACCTTTTTAGATTTTATGATTTTAGGTGGTGATGGTGTTATTTCTGTTACAGCTAATGTTGCAGCTAAGGTCGTTGCTACTGTGTGTCAGCTTGTGGCTAATAATCAAATTCAAGAAGCCCGTAGTTTAAATGACACGTTAATGGCTTTACATCACAATTTATTCATTGAACCTAACCCAACGCCAGCTAAGTGGGCTTGCGCAAGATTAGGTTTAATGCAAAGTGCAACAATTCGGTTACCAATGATATCGTTAAGCACATCGTCAATTCCTATGGTTGAACAAGCATTAAAAGAGGCGAATTTACTGTAGTATAACTTTCAATTTAAAAAGCAGATATTTATGTTAAATAGCACATTAAACAAAATTTCAAACATAGCCCTATTTAAAGGTAATGTCATTAAAAAAACAGTGGTTTTAACCGCTGTAACTTCTCTATTTCTTGTCAGTTGTAGCAGTGATCAAAATTTTAAGCGGGAAGTTGAAGGTAATGAAGATTACCTTAAATCACCTACGTTAAAACCGTTAATTATTCCTGAAAGTATTTCGGTGCCTGCAGAAAGTGGTGAATTTTATGTTGTTAAAACTGAGTTTAAAGGTAATTTAGGAAAAAAACTTGACATTAGACCACCAATTTTACCAATCCCAACTATTCAAGATGTGCTTGCGGTTTATAATAATGGTTCAGTTACTTTTAATGTGCCATTAAGCAATAATGTATGGAATCGCATTCCTGATAGCTTAAGTAGGAAAAATATCCCTATTGCTAGCCATGACAATAATACTATTAAAACCAATAAAGCCTTTATGGCGCGTGCAGACGAAGATCAAGCGGTTGAAGCCACTTATTCAATTTCAAGACAATTATTAGGCGATACCGAAACAATCACTATTTCAATCATTTCGTTAACCCGAGGTTTCGACGATTTAATTTCGCAACCCATTGAGGTTCAGCGCTATGTTGTTGGTTTGTTTAATGATATAATGGATAATGTTGCACCTGATTCGGTTCGCGTTGTGCCACGAAAAGCACAAAATGAAGAGATTGAAAAGGAAAATGCTAAAAGTAAGAAACCAGCAACAGCCGTGAACAGTGCAAATCAAGAATAAGTTTCGAATTTAAGGAGCGAATAGCTCCTTAATTATTTATTGGCAATTGATATAAGGTTATAAACATGAAAAAGTTGGCTGAGCTTTATCGTGGTAAAGCTAAAACGGTATATGCCACCGAAAATTCTGATTTATTAATTCTTGAGTTTCGTAATGATACATCGGCATTTGACGGATTGCGTATCGAACAGCTAGATCGTAAAGGCATGGTTAATAATAAATTTAACTATTTTATTATGAGCAAATTACGCGAGGCTGGCATTCCAACTCAAGTTGAGGCCTTATTATCTGACAATGAAGTGCTTGTCAAAAAATTGCAAATGGTACCTGTTGAATGTGTGGTACGTAATCGAGCAGCGGGCTCTTTAGTTAAACGTTTAGGAATTGAAGAAGGTAAAGTTCTAAATCCTCCTACGTTTGAATTATTCCTAAAAAACGATGTATTGCATGATCCAATGGTTAATGAATCACACTGCAAGGCTTTTGATTGGGCTAGTGATGATCAACTCGCTAGAATGAAAGAACTTAGCTTTAAAATTAACACCATTTTGACCGATTTGTTTGATAAAGCAGGACTAATATTGGTTGATTACAAACTCGAATTTGGATTATTTAAAGGCGAAATCACTTTGGGTGATGAGTTTTCTCCTGATGGTTGCCGTTTGTGGGAAAAAGAGACAATGAAAAAAATGGACAAAGATCGCTTTCGTCAAGGTTTGGGCGGTGTGATTGAAGCCTATGAAGAAGTAGCAAAACGAATTGGTGTTCCTTTGTAATGTTTGCACAGTTTGATATCTCTTTCTTTTTACTTTTGGGGTTAGCGGCTCTGTGTTATTTAACACACAATAACACCGTGACATTTGCAGTGCTGTTATTGTTACTGTTTAAATTAACGCCGCTTGCCACTTATTTTCCATTTTTAAATCAATATGGCTTAACAATTGGTGTTGTTATTTTAACTGCCGCAATGATGGTGCCTTTAGCTGATGGCTCGTTAAAAATAGGCGATATTGCTAAATCATTTACCACGTGGCAATCTATATTAGCTATTTTTGTTGGAATTTTAGTATCTTGGCTTGGTACGCGAGGTATATCCCTCATTGGTGCGCACCCTACTATTATTAATGGTTTAATTATTGGTACGCTAATTGGTGTGGCTTTTTTCAAAGGTATTCCTGTTGGTCCTCTGATTGCTGCAGGTATTTTGTCGTTGTTAATTGGAAAAAGTTAACCTATGCACAATTATCCCAACAGCACAAGGATGCTATGGGTGTTACAGGGTGAAGCAACACAGTCATTCAAGCAACTTAGTCAAACTATTTGTCATTACTCAGGTGATTGGTTAACGGTTACATCTCACTCCGAACTTTCTAGTTATTTACCCAATACATTAATTTCTGATGTAATACCGCCCAATCAAACTAAACAGTTGTTGGGGCAACAGTATCGACATGCTATTTTTGATGCAACGGTAGGATTTAATCTTGATGCCTTTGCTATGCTTGTTGGCACGTTAGTTAAAGGTAGTATATTGGTTTTATTATTGCCTAAAAATCTGTCTACTTGGCATGATCAAGATAGCTTACGCTGGAACGAAAGCCAAATGCCCATTAATGTGCCTAATTTCGTTGCACATTTAATACGGACTTTAACTGAATTTGGTTTATCAATTTATCCTAAAATTTCATCAAAACAGGTTATATCCTCCAAGATATCCCTGCCTGAAGTTATTATTGATAACGTTTGTGATTTAGCCGAGCAACAAGCAACTTTAAAACAATTATTAAATAGCACTAAGCCTATTAACGTATTAGTCGCTAAACGTGGACGCGGTAAATCGGCACTAGCTGGGTTATTTAGCCATTACCAACGTTGTATTGTGACAGCACCAAATAAATCAGCACTGAACACCTTTTTTGATTTTGCTAAGCCCGATACCCCATTTTTTGCCCCAGATGAATTAATTGCTCAATCATGTATTACTGTTGCCGATTATTTAATTATTGATGAAGCTGCCATGATCCCACTTCCCATGCTGGAAAAATTGTTAAAATTAGCTAAAACAAATAACACTCGAGTATTATTAATAACGACGGCTGATGGGTATGAGGGCACAGGACAGGGCTTTTTGTTGAAATTGTTATCAAATAAAGCATATCAATATTTTGAGCTATTTAGCCCCATCCGCTGGCAGGCAGGCGATATGCTAGAGCAATTTAGCGATCGATTGTTACTTAATGGTTTATTAACAAAGGGCGATTATTTTGATGTAAGCTCATCATCAATCCAAAATTCAAAAGTTGAACGTAATAATGTTGATATATTAAGATCGATATTTTATTTATTGAAAGTAGCTCATTACCAAACTACGTTAGTTGATTTAAGACGTCTGTTTGATGCGCAAAATTTGACAATTTGGCAAACAACAGCTAACAATAACCAAATAGCTGCTGCACTCACGGTTGTTGAAGGTAACTTACCTGATAGTTTAATAACCGAAGTGTGGCAAGGTACGCGTCGACCAAAAGGTAATTTAGTAGCACAGTCGTTAGTCGCCCACGCAGGTGAGCAACAGGCGGCTAAATTGCGCTCAGTTCGGATTAATCGTATTGCGGTCATTAGTGCCTATCGGCGACGGAATATAGCAAGGCAACTTGTACAAACTATCTTTGAAGATGCCAAAGCACAGAATATCGACTTTTTATCGGTTAGCTTTGCTTATACCCCGTCTAATTACCAATTTTGGATTGCTTGTGGATTTGTTTTGGTGCATGTCAGTAGTCATAAACAGGCAAATAGTGGTAGTTATTCAGTTATGGCGCTAAAGCCATTAACCGATTCGGGACGAAATCTAATCATTAAATTAAAACAAAAATTACAGCGTAATGTTTATTGGCTCAAAGATATTATTGATTTACCATTTACTGAGATGATTGAAAGTAAAGATAAGTCACAATTAACACAAGATTTAGACGCCTACGATTTTGATGAACTAAATGGGTTTGCTTACTATCATCGACCGTTTGAAGCCACTTATGCCACACTGTGTCGATTAGTTCGCTATAATCAAACGCATCAACAATCGCAACCACAGCAACAACTAACATTGCCTGTGTTATCAGCACTGATAAAAAGCAAAAACAATCAAACTTTGCTCATTAGTTCATATCAACTTGCAGGAAAAAATGCATTAATGCAAACCATCAAGCAAGAGATCAAAACATGGTTAGCAATTCAAGTTAGTAATTCATAGTTAGAGATTCATAGTTAGAGATTCATAGTTAGAGATTCATAGTTAGTAAATAATGGCAATAATGTGCTTTTTGACGAAAAAACCAATAATAAAGATAGCTGATTATCATTGCAGGTTACCAAGGGCTATGTTTACAATAGTTATCATGTTTAAGTTCAACTTAATTTTTACCTAACTAGTTTTAACTGAACTAGTTTTAACATAATTCGTTTTAATTAAAAAGGAATCGAATGTGACGCAAAATAAATTAGAAAACCAAGCACAACATCGCCATTCAAAAAAACAAACTCAAAATCCAAAAAATCAACCCACGACAGGTATTGAGTATTTTTTTAAAGGTTGGTCATTGGCGTTTAGTCCAGGTATTAAGCGATTTGTTTTTTTACCATTAATTGCCAATGTTGTGATTATGTCAGCATTATTTTATTGGTTCTTTACGGCTATCTCGGGCATGGTTGATTGGGGAGTGTCGTATATGCCAAGTTGGTTACATTGGCTTGGATATATTATTGTTTTTATTGTTATTTTAGCATTGGTTATTTTATTTTGTTATTTCTTTAGTACGGTAACCAATATCATAGCAGCTCCGTTTAATGGCTTGTTAGCTGAACAGGTTGAAGCACAGTTAACGGGGATCCCCGCAGCAGATATGTCGTGGATAAGTCTTATTAAGGATCTTCCTCGTATTTTTAAACGTGAACTACAAAAACTACTTAACTATTTATTATGGGCAATTCCGATACTGCTAACTTACTTTATTCCTGTTATTGGGCAATCAGTAACGCCAGTGGTTTGGTTTTTATTTACCGCTTGGCAAATTAATATTCAATATGCTGATTACTCCTTTGATAACCACAAAATTACTTTTCAGCGTATGCGTGAATTACTCAAGCAAGATCGGGTAGATAATTTAACTTTTGGTATTATAGTTAGCTTCTTTACCATGGTGCCATTGCTTAATTTAATTGTTATGCCTATTGCGGTATGTGGCGCAACGGCAATGTGGGTTGATCGTTACCGTCATCAAGCCTTATTTAATAGTAGCAGCCAAGACTTTCGTTAAGCAGGGAGTTATTTTTTCTTCGTCGAATTTGTTGATGGCCAATCATCGTTGTCATCTTGATAAGGGATAGGTTTTATCCCTTTCTTTTTTTCAAGATACGCTTTATAACTTAGTCGATTCAGTGCCTTAATAGTATTAATAAAAATCCCAATTAAAATCACCACAATTATCCACCAGTAATCTTTAAGCCATTCCATCGTACTTCCTCTTAGGTTAAAATCGTAATCGCCAAGTTATAGTTGCTAGGTCAACAACAATTGTTTCCACAATTATGCCAACAATAATTTTTCTAATATGCGGTTATAAATTGCCGTTAAGGTAATTATATCTTTGCAGTTGGCGTTTTCGTTGACTTTGTGAATAGTCTTATTTAATACACCTAGTTCGATCACTTGACAGCCCATCTTAGCAATAAAGCGTCCATCTGAAGTACCGCCGCTGGTCGATAGCTTGGTATCAATGTTGGTAAATTCCTTAATAGCACTTGCAGCAGCGTTAGTTAAATCGCCTTGTGGTGTTAAAAAAGGATGTCCTGATAATCGCCAAGATAACGTATAGTTCAAATTATGTTTTTGTAAAATCTGCTCAACGTGCGCTTTAATTATCGTATCAGTTAATTCACTACTATAGCGAAAGTTAAATTGCACACTTAGATCACCTGGCACAATGTTTTCAGCACCTGTACCGCTATTAATATTGGCAATTTGCATAGTTGTTTGAGGAAAATACTGATTGCCTTTATCCCAAACTGTGCTAACCAATTCATTTAATGCAGGTGCAAAACGATGGACAGGGTTATCGGCAAGGTGAGGATAAGCCACATGACCTTGAATACCATGCACAACTAAATTAGCTGTTAGTGAACCACGGCGACCGTTTTTAATTTGATCGCCAAGTACAGCATCGCTTGACGGTTCGCCCACAATACAATAATCAATACGTTCTTGACGCTTCATTAGCAAATCGACAACCTTAACAGTGCCATCGGTTGCATCGGCCTCTTCGTCTGATGTAATTAAAAAAGCTACTCGCCCAGCGTGATTTGGATGTTGCTTAACAAAATCTTCAGCCGCACAAACCATGGCAGCAACGCCACTTTTCATGTCAGATGCACCACGTCCATAAAGCACGCCTTGTTCATCAATGGTTGGCGAAAAAGGAGGATAAAGCCATTTGCTTTCATCACCAGCTGGTACGACATCGGTATGTCCAGCAAACATTAAGGTTTTGCTGTTAGCCTCGCCATGATAAGCCCATAAATTTTTGGTCTTTCCAATATTAACTTCTTCAATAGTAAAACCGAGCGGTTTTAGCCGTTCAATAATCATTTTTTGACAATTTTTATCGTCAGGACTTATTGATTTTTCGGCGATGAGTGCTTGAGTCAGAGCAATAACAGGTTCAGTCATAGTGGTCTCGATTTTTTATTTAGATTGCAAAATAAATTGTGAATAAAGTTCCTCTGAAAAGCCCAACAATGCACGCTTCCCATCGATAAGTAAAGGGCGTTTTAAAATAGATGGATTGGCTAACATAATCTTTTTAGCTGTTTGAGTATTATTAACTTCAGCACGAACAGATTCATCTAAATTACGCCAAGTAGTGCCCCGTGTATTGAGCAAGCTTTGCCAATCAATCAATTGTAAAAAAGCATCCAATAGCTCCTCTGAAAGCCCATCGGTTTTATAATTATGAAATTGATAGCTTACATGATGATCATCAAGCCAAGTAAAAGCTTTTTTCATCGTATTGCAGTTTTTGATACCGTAGATGATATACATATTAGGTGATCCAACATTGAAAATAATAGCAAAGATTATAACAGTTATCGGCCTGAAGCGGCAAACTAAAGGGATTTATTTGTATTAATTCATATTAATACTCATATTTAAACTTAGTTGTTAAAGCCAAATGGTTATTAGTGAAAGTTTGAAAATTTTAAATAATTTGGATGGTGAGTTAAGAAATGAATTTTTGAACAGATAATTTCACTCATTTTGAAAAGATCAAACTTGTGCTAACCCTTTTTTTAATAATAAATAAAATATAATAAAAACAACACACTAAAAAAGCTCTAAAAAAAAGGGTTTTTAAAAGCAAAAATCCTATTTGTCTTTTGCGAAACAAGATTTATAGTATATCGGATTCTAGTTTACCGCCGAGTAGGCGGTTTAGAAATTCACAATCTCTATATTCTGCCGATTGTATCCGTTTACCGCCGAGTAGGCGGTTTAGAAATAAAACAGGGAGCTGTTACTCCACACTTAGCAGTTTACCGCCGAGTAGGCGGTTTAGAAAAATATGTTTCTGAATGTCTCTCGCCTAGCTAGGCTTACCGCTGAGTAGGTGCCATATAAATTAAAAAAGCCCTCAGACGAGAGCAATAGGTATCTACTGACAGAATAGCTGGCTATGGTTATTAGCTGTGTTCAAAAATTTTATAGAACACTTAAGCTAGTCATTAACAATCCATTATCAATAACATAAAATAAATATTAATCAATTAATTAAAACATTTATCAACAAAGTAACGCATAATTCGATTATTGGCGGTTAGTTCGGGGTGAAATGAGCAAACCAAAATATTATCTTGCTGTGCCATCACACAATGATTATCAATAAAAGCTAGCTGATTGACTTGCTCACCGGCTTTGGCAATATAAGGCGCACGAATAAATACTGCTGGAATTTGCTCACCAATATTTGGTATCTCTAACATTGTTTCAAAGCTGTTAATTTGCCGACCAAAACCATTGCGTTCAACGCAAATATCCATCAAATCTAATAATTCGACCTCGTTATGAGTTGCCGTTTTGCCACAGAGCACTAGTCCAGCACAAGTACCTAAGATTCCTTTTCCTTGTTTGGCAAATTGTTGAATGGGCGTTAAAAGCCCATTTTGTTTAACTAATCGACTAATTGTGGTCGACTCTCCGCCGGGAATGATTAAACCATCTAAATTAGCTAATTGTTCGGGTTTCTGAACTAGTGTAGCTTGTACATTATCGATACTATTTAGCATCGAAATATGCTCACTAACTGCTCCTTGTAAGTTGAGCACACCAATGTACTTAACATTGCTTATTTTGGATGATTTTGCCATTACCAACCTCGATCTTGCATTCTTTCTGATTGAGCAAGTGTGCTGATTTCAATCCCTTTCATGGCTTCGCCTAATCCTTTTGATAATTCGGCTAATCGTGGATAATCATCAAAATAAGTAGTAGCTTGCACAATGGCTTTGGCAAACTTTTCTGGATTTTGAGATTTAAAAATGCCCGATCCAACAAAAACACCGTCGGCACCCAGTTGCATCATAAGTGCCGCATCGGCAGGGGTAGCAACGCCGCCAGCGGCAAAATTTACAACTGGTAACTTACCTAGTTGTTTTACTTGTAATACAAGCTCATAAGGTGCGCCAATTTCTTTAGCAAAAGTCATTAGCTCATCTTTTGATTTTCCTGTGACCAAACGGATTTGCTCATTTACTTTACGCATATGGCGAACAGCTTCAACAATATTCCCTGTTCCTGGTTCGCCTTTGGTACGTAACATTGATGTTCCTTCACCAATTCGACGTAGTGCTTCACCTAAATCACGACAGCCACAAACAAAAGGCACGGTAAATTCATCTTTTAGAAGATGGTACTGTTCATCGGCTGGGGTTAGTACTTCGCTTTCGTCAATATAATCAACCCCCATTGATTCTAAAATACGTGCTTCAACAATGTGGCCAATACGTGCCTTAGCCATGACAGGTATACTAACTGCATTCATGACTTGTTCAACAATAGTAGGATCTGCCATTCGAGCGACACCACCAGCAGCTCGAATATCTGACGGTACTCTCTCTAAAGCCATTACCGCAACTGCACCAGCTTGTTCGGCAATTTTAGCTTGTTCAGCATTAACAACATCCATGATTACGCCACCTTTTTGCATTTGTGCCATACCACGTTTAACGGTCTGTGTTCCTGTAATTTGATTCATTTTTTACTCCTAGTTGAAAATTGGTCTTGTTTGAAAAGTATTATTCAAAAAGAAACAGTTAGACGAAACAGCCAATTGGACTATAATAAAACCATCCAATTTTAGGTTTATTGGTGTTACTATAAAAATGTTCAGATAGAATATTGATTTTATTTTATTTTTAATGTGTTTCTAAAAAAACAAGTGTCTAAAATATGTGGCAAAAACAAAAACTAACCCAATTTGAAGGATCGCTTTTTCAACAACTGACTCACTTAATTGAACATTATATTGAGCAAGGAATTTTGATTGCAGGCGAAAGGTTACCTTCAGAAAGGGAGCTAGCTAAAATGTTACAGATTAACCGCTCAACTGTTGTACATGCACTGGAGCTGTTGACTGAACGAAGCATATTACTTCGACGTCGAGGTAGTGGCACTTATGTCAATAATAAAAAATGGGGCGTGCAAACGTATTCATCGATCAATTGGTGTTTACCAGCCCATTTTTATCGAGATAAAAAATCATTTTATCAACAAAAAGTGGCACAAGTGCGTGCGCAACAAGTGCAAATTTGTGATCTGGCTAATGGTGATTTGCCAACTAATTTAATTCCCAAACTTCAGCTACCCAATACCTCGTTAAATGAATTGATTATGCATGAAAAAAACAGCGATACATTACAATTAGGTTTACCATCGCTTAAAGCTCAAATTGCAATTTACATGCAAACGCAGTTTTCTATGCAAGTTGATATTAACGAAATTTTAATTACATCGGGCACGCAGCAGTCGTTATTTCTTATTACACAGGGTTTACTTAAGCCAGGTGATACAGTTGGAATTGAATCTCCATCCTATTTTTACTCTTTACCTTTGTTTCAGGCTGCTGGATTACGTTTATATGGTATTGAATGTGATAATGAAGGTATTACTATTGAAAGCCTAGCAAATTGCGTACAACAACATCAAATAAAATGGTTGTTTTTGAATCCTATATTTCAAAACCCAATGGGCTTTGTTATGAGTAATAGACGAAAACAGGCAATTGTTGCATTTTGTCGCTCGCAATGTATTGGTATTGTTGAGGATGACGCCTATAGCAGTTTAGCGTTTAAACCTAATTCGCCGGTATTGCCCATTAAAAAATGGGATCAGCATAATCAAGTTATCTATTTAGGATCGCTATCAAAATATATAGGGGCAAATATTCGTATTGGGTGGATGGTGGCGCCGCGCGATATTATTACAAATCTGGCCAATATTCGGCAACACATTGATTCGGGGTTAAGTATATTGCCACAATTATTAGCTCAAGAATATCTACAACATCATCACACTGTCCATCAACAACACTTACGGCAAACATTACAAATCAAAGCAGAGCAGTTAATGCATTGGTTGGATTGCTATTTCGGTGGTGAGATTACTTATCACCCCCCACTAGGTGGCTTTCATTTATATGCGCATTTACCTGTAAAAACGGTAGCGCAGGAATTAGCCTTACTTAACCAACTGTTATCAAAAGGTGTAACGGTATCGCAAGGTGTTGATTTTGGCGATAACTTAGGGGCACTCAGATTAAGTTATGGTCATTTTGATCAAGAAATAATTTCAGAAAAATTATAAAAATACTTCCTTTTTTAGTTACAATAAAATTGATTTTATTGTCGTTCAATATGTAATCTTTTAAAAAACTCCATAATAATCATTTTATTAAAAAGTTATCAACAGGCTTATTCAGTAATTATCAAGTCATACAGTGCATAAGTATCTTAAATCCCTTTTTGAATTATCCGCAAAATAACACCATTTAACCAATTATTGAAATTAGTTTCTTCTTGTTATTTGCTTTTGTAACTCAATACTAATAATTGCCACAATTTATAACATTATGATTAAATATAAAATCACTTATAGACAACAATAGTTCTTAAACCAAATTTAGCTAATTACTTACCTTTTTTAACTCTACTTTACTATTAAGACAAATATGTTAGTTTACTGTCACTATTCTAACTCGTTATAATTACAAGCATCAGGTGAAAACCATAAACGATATTAGGAGACTATTTTGCATCTTTCATCTAAGGCTTTTCGTATTTTAGGTATTATCGCTACAGTGGCGTCATTAGGGATGTATGTTTCTTATATTCCACAAATCATCGATAATTTGCATGGATTGAAAACAAATCCAATTCAACCATTAGCCGCTTCCATTAACTGCTCGCTATGGGTCTGCTATGGGCTGCTACAAGAAAAGAAAGATTGGCCACTAGCAATTGCTAATTCGCCAGGAGTGCTTTTTGGGTTAATTGCCTTTTTTACTGCTCTGTAATTTACATTAAGCCATTATGTAACAGGTAATCAGTTGTTCTTAAATTATCGCTTTTTTGGGGAAGTTATTGTTAGAGTTAATAATAAATTTCAACAAGAATTGCAAAAAAGATCTATTTTTGTTTTTAAATTAAATCGAAAATTGTGCAGGTTAATATTTAACCATTAAAAAAATAACTTAATAATTATAATGTTATTAAGTTATTAACAGGTTTGTTAAATACTTATCAAATTGTACAGTGAATAAATCAAGTTAATCGATTTGCTTTAATATTACTGATAAAATGATAGTTTTATGATGCATCCAAAAAACAAATAACCGTCAAAAGGAAAAGGAAATGAAAAAATTAACCGGTTTATTTATACTTAGTTTACCAATGTTAGCAGTAGCATCAAATTGTGGTGAAATTAGTGCTAATATTGTTGAAAAAATTAAAAATAATGGCGTTGATCCATCAAGATTTCAATTAAAACTTGAACCTTCTGATAATTCAGAACGAAAAATTAATGGAAAAATTGTGGGATCATGCGATCGAGGTCGCCAGAATATTGTTTATGTTCGTTTGGATGATTTAGCAATGCAAACCCAAACTCAGCTAACTAAAACAAAAGATGAAACTGAGAGTAGTAATGATAAAGCGAAACAATCAATAAACACTCCAACCGAATCTGCGGCAGCAGAGGGTAAATTACCTGTTAAAAATTAATTAGATCATTTTTGCAGAAAATATAGGGCGTAATGCCCTATATTTATATGCTTGGAATTATAGCAAATGGCTATAATTTGCTTTAACATCATCGTCCCATACACTTGATTGTACTTGACCAATGTGTTTTTGTTGTAAAAGCAACATAACCAAACGTGATTGCCCAATTCCACCACCAATGGTTTGTAACAAATCGCCATTGATTAATGCTTTATGCCAAGCAAACTCTAAACGATCTTCGTCATTTGTTAGTTTTAATTGACGTTTTAACGTTTCAGGATCGACCCGAATTCCCATTGATGAAATTTCAAATGCCCTATGCAAAATTGGATTCCACACTAAAATATCGCCATTTAAGCCATTAGATCCTAAATCGTTTTCACTGCTCCAGTCATCATAATCAGGTGCACGAGCATCGTGCTTTTCATTATTTGATAATTTACCGCCAATACCAATTAAAAACACGGCTCCAAGCTCTTTAGTTATTGCGTTTTCACGCTCTTTTGGGGATAAATTTGGATAGCGTTTTAATAACTGCTCACTATCGATAAAGGTGATAGATTCGGGTAAAAATTGTGAAAGATGATACTGTTGTGAAACAATTTTTTCGGTCGCTTTAATGGCAGCATAAATATTTTCGACCGTTTGTTTTAGATAAGTTAAATTGCGATCTTCTGGGCGAATTACTTTTTCCCAATCCCACTGATCAACATAAACTGAATGAATTGGCGAAAGTTGATCTTCGTCTGGGCGTAATGCTTTCATATTAGTGTAGATTCCTTCGCCAACTTCGAAATGGTGATCGCTTAAGATTTTACGTTTCCATTTAGCTAGTGAATGTACCACTTCATATTGTGTATTAGGTATTGCTTTTACCTTAACTTGCACTGGGTGTTCGGTTCCTGACAAATTATCTTGAATACCATCGCCAACTTTACTTAGTAACGGAGCTTGCACTTCGATCAGTGATAAACGCTCGGCAAGTTGATTAGCAAAAAACTGCTTAACAAAGCTAATTTGCTGTTGCTGCTCTTTAAAAGATATCATCATGTGTACGCTCTAGTTATTTCCGTGTATAAGTAAAGTAAACTAGATGATTAAATTTTGCAAGATGAAGATAGAGGTGTATAGCATTGGATAGCCGATATTATTTTTCTATCATATAGATAAAATGTTTGAAACCTAACCGAACTTTAAAATGTAACTCTCCCCTAAAATAATACAGCAAAAAAGTAGAAAATTCTCTATGATAAAAGTAAAGAGGATTTAAACATGAAAAAAATGACTGAACATCAAATCGTCGCTATTTTAAAAGAAGCTGAAGCGGGTATTCCGGTTAAAGAACTCTGTCGTAAATATGGCATGGGTAATTCAACTTTCTATAAATGGCGGGAAAAATACGGCGGAATGGAAACTTCGGATATCAAACGCTTAAAGGAGCTGGAGGCTGAAAACCGTAAGCTTAAACAGATGTTTGCCGAACTGAGCTTAA